>CAYNPJ010000005.1:0-30980 GCA_964399055.1 uncultured Ignavibacteria bacterium | reverse complement strand
ATCATACTTCCCGCTCAAAAAGTCCGGGTGCGCCAGCACCTTCTGATGAAAAGGAATCGTAGTCGCCACCCCTTCGATAATAAACTCCTCCAGAGCCCTCTGCATCCTCTGAATCGCCTCCTGCCGGTTGGCTCCGTGAGTCACCAGCTTGGCAATCAGAGAGTCATAGTGCGGCGGAATCATATACTGGGCGTAGGCATGCGTATCCACCCGTACACCCCGGCCACCCGGAATGTGGAAGGCAGTAATCTTCCCTGGCGAAGGCATGAAACCCTTTTCCGGGTCTTCGGCATTTATGCGGCATTCTAAGGCATGGCCGTCGAACTGTATATCCGACTGCGAATAGCCGACTGACTCCCCCCAGGCCAAGCGAATCTGCTCTTTGATTAAATCTAAATCCACTCTCTCTTCCGTAACTGTATGCTCTACCTGAATGCGGGTATTCATCTCCATGAAGTAGAAATTCCCTTCCTGGTCTAACATAAATTCGATAGTGCCCAAGTTTTGATACTTAATCGCCTTGGCCCCCTTGACTGCGGCCTGGCAGATTCTCTCTCTTTGTTCTGGTGAAAGAACTGGGGAAGGTGACTCCTCGATCAACTTCTGGTGTCGGCGCTGGACCGTGCAGTCACGTTCGCCAAGATGGAGGACGTTGCCGAAATTATCTGCGATAATCTGAACTTCTATGTGCCGGGGGTTGAGCATCAGCTTTTCCAGATACAAATCCGGCACACCGAAGGCAACCTTAGCCTCCTGCTGGGCAATTTCATAGGCCTTGGACATCTCATCCCGCGATTCCACCCGGCGCATCCCTCTGCCTCCGCCCCCCATGCTGGCCTTCAGCATCACCGGATAGCCAATCTCTTCGGCAATCTTCAGAGCTTCTTCGACTGAAGGGAGGACCCCTTTACTTCCGGGAATAGTTGGAACTTCGGCCTTCTGCATGGCAATTTTGGCCTGCATCTTGTCCCCCATCAGGCGAATCGCGCGCGAAGGGGGGCCTATGAACTTCAGATTACACGACTCGCAGATGTCGGCAAATTCCGGATTTTCGGAAAGAAAGCCATAGCCGGGATGGACTGCATCGGCATTGCAGATTTCAGCCACAGCGATGATGCGCTTGGGGTCTAAGTAACTCTGATTGGCCGGGCCCGGGCCGATGCAGACGTCTTCATCGGCAAAGCGGACGTGCAGGGAATCCACGTCGGCCTCAGAATGAACCACCACGGTCTTAATACCTAACTCCCGGCAGGCCCTGATTACCCGCAGGGCAATCTCCCCCCGGTTGGCAATTAAAATCTTTTTGAACAAGTCGTCTCCTTGACTTTAGATTATACTACGGGAGAATATAATAGATAGAGGTCTTAGTGGGAAGAGCTCTTTTGGTTGGCCCGCTCAAACTCGGTCCAGCCCCGGTCGCTGGCCCCGGTGATGCCCTTGACCCGCAGCTCGAAGTCATCCGGGCTGCTGGTCTGGGAGATAGCCTCTTCGTAAGAAATCAAACCGGCCTTGTAGAGCTTCATGATGGACTGGTCAAAGGACTGCATCCCGTACTGGATGGCTCCGCTCTCTATCAGCTCGATGATTAAGGGAGTCTTCATCGGGTCGATGATATACTCCCGTACCGAAGAGTTATTTACCAAAACTTCCACTGCCGGCACCCGGCCGGGACCGTCCGAGCGGGGCAGAAGTCTCTGACAGATGATAGACTTCAAGGTGGCGGCTAAGATAATCCGCACGTGTTGATGCTGATGAGGCGGGAAGAAAGAGATGGCCCGGTTGATGGTCTCTATGGCGTTTAAAGTGTGCAAGGTAGTTAAAACCAGATGGCCGGTATCAGCCGCGGTCAGAGCTATCGACATGGTGTCCAGGTCTCTGATTTCGCCAATCAGAATTACGTCCGGGTCCTGCCGGAAGGCGTGCCTGAGAGCAGAGCCGAATGATTCCGTGTCTCCCCCCACTTCTCTCTGGCTGATGATGGATTTCTTATCCCGGTAGACGTACTCGATGGGGTCTTCGATAGTAACTATATTCTCAGCCCGGGTGGAATTGATATGTTCAATCATAGACGCCAGAGTGGTCGATTTACCGCTGCCAGTAGTACCGGTGACAATTACAATCCCCCGGCGGTTGGCGGCTATGTCTTTTAAGGCCAGAGGGAGGTTTAATTCTTCAAAAGTGGGGATTACCGTGTTAACCGCCCGGATGGCCACGCCTATGGTTCCTCTCTGCCGGTAAAGATTGATTCTGAATCTACCCATTTTGGAAACCGATAAGGCCAAGTCCATTTCATTTCTCTTATAGAAGCGGGCTTTCTGCTCTTCGGTTAAGATTTGATTTAAAACCCCCTCCATGTCCTCCCCGCTCATGCCCTGAGTGTCAATCTGCTTTAAGGCTCCGTCGATTCTCAGAGTCGGCCTTAAGCCCACCCGTAGATGAATATCCGAGGCTTTGGTCCTGAGCATCTCGGCTAACATCTCTTTAAGAGTCATGGCATCCTTTGTGGTCTGATTTTGAATAGAAAAAGTCCTACTTAATTTTCGGTAAAAAGAGGGGTTACTTGAGGGGAGAGAACCTACCCAAAGGCGGACCAGTAGGAAGGCCGTCCGATGCAAGCTCGGACGCTACGAAAACTGACCCCTCCCTTGCCCTCCCCTCTGTATGGCGAGTTAATCGAACCATAGGGGAGGAATGTGTTCTCCCTCTCCTATGAGGAGAGGGCTAGGGTGAGGTTCTTATATAAGAAAGGCGGGTAGGGAAACCCCGCCTACTTTAGCCAATAAATGACTATCTCATTAACCTATACCAGCTCCACCAGGAATAAATCCTGCCCAAACTCTACTGCCTGGGCATTCTCCACGCAGATTTTGACAATCCTGCCGGTCACTTCCGATTCTATCTCATTCATCAGCTTCATCGCCTCCACGATGCAGACCACCTGGCCCGGCTTCACTTCTTCGTCGGCTTCGACGTAGGGCTTGGCCCCTGGCGCCGGCGCCCGGTAGAAGGTCCCCACCATAGGAGACTTAATGGCTGTTAATTTTTTATCTATGGCCACTGTGGCAACTGGAGCCGCAGGAAGAGGGTTGGCCGCCGGAGCAGGTGGTGCTGTAACCTGAGGCTGGGTCGGCAGAGGTGCCAGAGTCAGTTCCTGGGTAGAATTCTTATGCGAATTGGTGTGGTTATTCTCCGCATAGGCCTTTCTAATTCGGATTTTCCTCCCCCAGGAGGAGATTTCTATCTCGGAGATGCCTTCCGACTCCTCTAAGAGCCGGATTAATTTTCTGATTTTCGATTCCAACATTTTGACTCCTTTCCGCCCTTCTTAGGCGAAATGGAAAACTTATAACTCCAATAGCTCGTTGTGGCTGGAGGTCAGAACCACCGGCCCGTTGTCGGTTATCAATACGTCGTCTTCTATTCTGACTCCGCCCCATCTGGAAATGTAAATCCCCGGCTCGATGGTTACTACCATGTTTTCTTTTAGAACGTCTTGGCTACGGGGATTGAGCACCGGAGACTCGTGCACTTGTACGCCTATTCCGTGCCCCAGACCGTGTCCAAAATTCGGCCCAAAACCATTCTGCTTAATGAAGTCCCGGGCCTTTTGGTCGACAGCTTTGGCTGCCTGGCCATCTTGTAAGGCTGCAATGGCCCGGCGCTGGGCTTGATATACTGTAGAATAGACTTTTCTCTGCTTGGCATCTGCCTGGCCTAACAACACGGTGCGGGTTAAATCTGAAACGTAGCCGTCATAGACTGCGCCAAAGTCTAAGGTGATAAAATCCCCTTTTTTTAACTTCTTGGTGGTAGCCCTTCCATGCGGATACGCAGAGCGGTACCCGGAAGCCACTATAGTCTCAAAGGCCGGCCCAGAAGCTCCTTTCTTTTTCATTTTATATTCAATCTCAGCGGCTAAATCTCGTTCGCTTATCCCCGGCTTAATCTCTGGCACTATTTCGTCAAAAACATCATCCGCGATTTCAGTCGCTTTTTTTATCTTTTCAATCTCATTTGGCTCTTTCTGGGCCACAATTTCTTCGACCAGGTTATGAGTCGGTACCAGCTCCGCCTTGGGGAGAATCTCTTTAAGTTTGAGAAAATTGGCATAAGTCAGATTTTTGGCTTCAAAACCGAATCGAAACTGGCCTTTGGGCAATTGTCTGAGTCTGCCCAGGGTTGTATAAAGGTCTCTGTCGGCCATCTTAATGCGGAATCCTTTAACTTCTTCTTTGACCTGGTCTTTATAGCGGAAATCGGTTAAAAAGAGTTTCTGGGTGCCGGAAATCAAAGCCAACCCATTGCTGCCTGAATATCCGGCTAAATAGCGCAGGTGTGACTGGGCAGAGACCAGCAAAAAATCGAGCCGGTTTTTCTTAAGAGTTTTTGTAAGCCTGTCTAACCTTTTCGACATACTCCTACCTAAAAGAAATGCTCCTGTTCAGAGCATTTCAGTTCTGTAATACGCTAAACTATAGGGACTGTTTAAACTGCTGTCAAGCGGATTCTATTGTTTTTGCCGTAACGCCTTAGGATTAAAGAGATTATGCTCCTGGTAGACTTATTTTTCATCAGGGGAATTGTGCTGACTTTACCGCCATAGCTTAGGACAAATTCAGCGCCTACTATATTATCGGTTTGGTAATCGGCCCCCTTTACTAAAATGTCAGGTTTGACATTTTTTATCAAATTTAGCGGGGTATCCTGTCCGAATATGACTACATAGTCTACACAAGCCAGGGCAGTTATGATTTTAGCCCGGTCAGTCTGGCTCAGAATAGGTCTGCCTTTGCCTTTTAGCCTCTTGACCGAGGAATCACTGTTCAGACCTACAACTAAGACATCCCCCAGTCTTCTGGCTTTCTGCAGATAAGCCACATGCCCGGCATGCAGCAGGTCAAAGCAGCCGTTAGTAAAGACAATCTTCTTACGCTCTTGACGAAGTACTCCTAAAATCTTCTTCAACTTAGTTTGAGTTACCACTCGCCCCATCTCAAAACTTACTATTAGACTTGATTTCCTCTAACAGCTCTCTCTTGCTTACCTGGGCCGTCCCTATTTCGCGTATTACCACCCCAGCCGCGTGGTTAGATATCCAGGCCGCCTCTTTAAGATTGGCTCCGGCGCAGACCGATGAGACGAAAGAAGAAATAACCGTATCACCGGCTCCGGTGACGTCATATACATGCTGAGCCGCAGTAGGAATGTGGTACGGCTTTTCATTCTCCGTGAAGAGAGACATTCCTTGTTCTCCCCTAGTAATCAGAAGAGATTCAGCCTGTAATCTATGAAGAAGGTCACAGCCCACTTCTTCCAGCACCCTCTGGCTGGCAATCCTGCGACCGGCCACAAAGCCGGCTTCTATGTGATTAGGGGTAATTACCGAGACCTTTTTGTAGTTGAAAAAATGAGTGTCCTTTGGGTCGACTGCGATGAACAAATTTCTCTTTCTGGCCAAATCAATCACTTCATCCAGAAGATTTTTTGTGATAACTCCTTTGCCGTAATCCGAGATGATCAGAGCCTTGGCCGAATTAGTTAGTTTTTTGAGTTTGCCTATAATCTTATCTGCTACTCTCTGCGAGATTTCTTCCGCCCTCTCCCAGTCAGCCCTGACTACCTGCTGGCTGTGGGCTATTATCCTGGTTTTGGTAGTAGTGGGGCGACGGTTGTCAGTTACCAGGATGCCGTCTGCAATCTGATTTTTCCCTAATAGCTTTTTGAGCTTGCCAGAGGCTGCATCTCTGCCGCATACCCCGACCAATATCGGGTAGTCCCCCAAGACTCTCAGGTTTAAGGCCACATTGGCCGCCCCGCCTAATTTAGACTCCTGCTTTTCAATTTGCACTACTGGAACCGGCGCCTCCGGTGATATCCGGCTGACATTGCCCCACAGGTATTCGTCCAGCATTACATCCCCTAAGACGATAATCTTATGTCCCCCCAGGCGAGAGATAATGTGCTGCAGTCTTTCTTTGTTTATCTTCATAACTTTATGTTAATTTACTTTTGCCTCTCCGGATAATATATTAGTGCCAAGCTTAAGTTGCAACCCATGGCGGAAAAGGAGTATCAATGGAACAAAAAGCACAGATTAACGTGGAATTAGGAGAAAAAGAGGCTGAGGGTGTTTATTCCAATGTGGCTTTTATCACTCACTCCCCGCAGGAAATAATTCTCGACTTCTGCCGCATGATGCCCGGCGTCCCCAAGGCCAAAGTTTACTCTCGAGTCATAATGACGCCTCAACATGCCAAGATGCTTTTGCAGGCTCTGGAGGATAATCTCAAGAAGTATGAGAATCAGTTCGGACAGATAAAAGTCTTTGGCCGGGAGGAAAAGGAGATAGGATTTCAGATAAGGAAAGAGGAGAAGAAGTAATCATTATAAGATGTGCGTTGGGAGACAGAATGAAGCGTACCCTAAGTGTCTTTATAATCCTGTTGACCTGCGGTAGTTATGCTTCGGGTGAAGCTGACGGACCCTCAGGCAGATTTGGCATTGGAATTAGAGAGCCGGGTAGACTGGCTCAGTGGGAGTTCTTTATGCGGGCCTTAATTGCCAAACGATTGGACTTAAGCCCCGGCCTTGGGTACAGAAGCTATAAAAACAGTGCAGGAAACACCCGGGAATTAACTCTGGGCTTGGGGGGTTATTATCATCTAACCTATCAGAGTCCGGTGCATCTAAAACTCGGCTGGCGCTTAGATTATGAGCATGAAAAATCAAAGAGCAGTTATTCTGAGAACAAGTCTGAGTTTTGGGGCTTCGGCCCCGCCGCGCAGGCAGAATACTTCTTCAGCTCTCATTTAAGTATTGCCCCGGAGATTAGTTATCAGGTGGGAAGGACTTTCTACGAATATAACGACAGTTATTATGGAACTTCTAAATCAGATAATACTACTCAGAGATTCTCTACTTACATTGTTATAGTCTTCTACTTCTGATTTTATATACCTTAAGTTTCTTAAAACTCCGTCTTATCAGTTGTGTCAAGACCTAGTCCTGACACTGATACTGCAGTCAGGAGTAGCTCCTGACTGAACTCGCAAAATATCTTTTTTGTTAGAATTCCGTCTTACCGGTAAACCTGAAATTATTAATCTTCATGGCCGGCACACAAATACAGCCGATGTCGCTCCACCAGGAGGAAATCAGTTTGCGCTGGCGACTTAGCTGTTCCACGTTGGAGAAGGCTTTCAGCATCGACTCGGTAAACCGCAAATTCTTTATCCCGTGTTTGACCTTCCCATTCTCCACATAGAACGTTCCATCCCGGGTCATTCCGGTCATCACCGCATGGTTGGTATCAATCAAACCATTGATGTAATGGAACCGGGTCACTAAAATTCCCCGCTCCGTAGATTCCACCATTTTTTTCACATTTGAATCACCGGCCCTGACGAACAGATTTAGAGCTAAAGCCCGCTCAGCTGCGTCCGGAGTCAAGGCGTGGCCGGTTGATTTAGTCTTGTCTTTGTTGGCAGTTATCGAGTCGTAGACCACACCCTTAGCCACCCCGTTCTGCACAAAAAAGACCTTCTTCTTAGGCACGCCTTCGAAATCGAACGGGAAGGCCATGGAATGCTCATCATTGCCGTCATCGTAGATCGAGACATTTTCTCCCATTATTTTCTGTCCTATTTTGCCGGAGAGAAAGCTGGTACCGTCCTGCAGGGATTTGGCTCCCAGGCCGATGTAGTTCATCCATTCTAAAAGCTCGGCAATTGCCTTGGGCTCCAAGATAACCGTATATTCACCCGGCTCTAAGCCTTGCGGATTCTTGGAATCCAGACACTTGCGGATGGCAGTTTCAGCCAGATTATCTATATCCAAGTCGTCCACGTTGCGGGATAAGCCGTCTGCATAGCCAGAACTGTTCTCCGACATGGCGGTTATATTGATATTGGCTGAACTCACCGGCTGATAGCAGGCCACCCCATTATTGTTTAGCACGGCCAGTTCGCTTTCCCCGGTGGAGAAAGCCCCGGCTACGGTGAGATTGCGTTTGCCGGCCAGCTCAAAGACTTTTTTGACTTTTTCTGCTCGTTGTAAAGGAGTGAAATTGGCGGTCTTCTTAGAGTGGGTCTTAAGTTTCTTATAGGCCGTTTTGGAAGGGAGGCCGTTGAAATCCGGCGTCTCCTTCTGATTTTTGGCGATGGCTATTGCGACATGTAAGGTTTTCAAAAGACTTTCTTTATTCAACACATTGGTAGCTGCCACGCCTATTTTCTTTCCCAGAGCGACCCGGAAATAGATTTTGCTGTTCACTTCAAATACATTCTGGTGGATGGTGGAATTGGCATAGCGTGTCAAACCGGCCTGACTGTTGATTATTACTGCCTCGGTCTGGTCAGCTGGCGATTTTTTGATTACCGGCCGGAGCAAGGCGAAAATCTTATCTCTTCCCATCATCGCGAGCCTCCCACTTTCACTTTGGTAAAGCGGGCCGGAGAGACTCCGTGGCCCACGTGCATGGTCTGCATCGGCTCTCCTTTACCGCAGTTGGGGACTCCCCAGACGTGCCAAAGACTCTGGTTGCAGACCGCATCGCAGGTATTCCAGAATTCCGGGGTGATGCCGGTGTAAATCGCATTCTTATACATCTGACCCAACTGGCCATTCTTGATTTCTCTGGCGACTTCAACTGCGAACTGGAAATTCAGGCGCTTGTCGTCTATGGACCAGCTCTTATTGGTATCTAGGAAGAGTCCCTGCTGAGTATTGGCTATTAAATCGTCTAAGCTTATTTCTCCAGGCTCTAAGTTGATATTGGTCATTCTTATCAACGGAATTCTGTTCCAGCCGTCGGCCCGCATGGTGCCATTGCTTTTCTGCCTCAGCAATTCGGCTGTCTCCCTCGAAGTAAGATAGCCGATAAACAGCCCTTGTCTTATGATATCTGACCTCTGGGCTTTAACGCCCTCGTCATCATAGCCGAAACTTCCCAATCCTCCGGGAGTGGTGGCATCTGCGTAAATATTTACCTTGTTGGAGCCGTATCTGAGTTTCCCCAGTTTATCTAAGGTCATGAAACTGCCGCCGGCTAAGGAGATTTCAGTACCCAGAACTCGGTCTAATTCAATCGGATGTCCGCAGGACTCATGCACCTGCAGGGCCATCTGATTGCCAGAAATTATTACTGTGGTCTCCTGAGCCGGGCACTCCGGAGCCGAGAGCAGTGCCACGGCCTCCTCGCTGATTCTCTCCATGTTGGCCAGCAAATTCATATCCTTGATAAATTCGTAGCCCTTGGTCGCATAGTCCCCGCCGTGAGAATTGGGATAAGAGCGCCACTGAGTCTCTCCATTGCGGGCTGCGGTAGCACTGGCTCCGCCGCCTGACTCTGTTATGATTTGTTCGATGAAACTTCCCTCTGTGTTGGCGAAAATCTGCTCGGTGCGAAAGAAATTCAAACTTGTATCAGCCACTTTAATGCCTGGATTCTTGAGCATTATATCGCAGGCAGAGATCAGCAGGTTCAATTTTTCATCCAGGGAGACTTTAAAGGGGTCGATTTCACACAATCCCGTAAATCTGTCCTTGTAGACTTCATTCTCCGCTAACTTGACCGGCTCTTTCTGGGTCAGGGAGCTGGCTCGGGCAATCTCTACGGCCAAATTGGCTATTCTTTTAAACTCCGCTTTGGTCAGAATATTGCTGGAGGCAAATCCCCAGGCCCCTTTGAAAAGTACCCGGATTCCAAAACCGAGGTCCTCGCTCTTGGAGACCGCTTCCACTTCGCGATTCTTTACCTTGATACTCTCCGAAGTCCGTTTGACCTGACGGAGGTCGGCGTAATCAACCCCTTTTTTCTTCAGCCAGGCAATGGTCTCTTTTACAATCTCCTTCAAATTTCCTCCTTGAGCATAAAAAAATACAATTTAGATACTTTGCTATTAGTGTCAAGCAAATTCCAGGTCCAGCGGCGTGAAATATTTCAAGCCATCTAAACCGGAGAAGGTTGCCTTCAGGCCGGCCACATGGTTGGCGAATTCAGCCGCCTTAAGCGGGTCTTCAACTGCTATGAGCTTAGCCAGAAACCCGGCTCCAAAGACATCTCCGCATCCGGTGGTATCTGCCACTCGGCTGACAGAATTTGGCTTTGTGAATTCAGATTTGATCTTATCCTCAATAGTTTTATAGACCAAAAAGCAGCCCCTATCACTCAAAGTAACTATTACTATTTGGGGGCCCATTCTCAGAAGTTTTGAGGCAATGGTACTTAACTCAGAGTTGTTTAACTTTTTTCCTATAATAGTTTTTACTTCAGTCAGATTAAGCTGTAGATAGTCGGCACAAGCCAGGTATTCTTCCCAATTATCTGGCTTTCTGGGAAAGCGTCTCCCTGCTTTGTCAATTCCCAGAGTCAGGCTATGCAAATCCAGATAGACTCTAGCCTTGCTCTTTTTGCGGATTTTCTTCAACGTTTCTAATTCAATATCCCAGCCCGAGACAAAATTGACCAGAAAATAGTCAGCAGCCAGAAATGGTTCTATCTGCTCGCAACTCAGAGTCGGCACCCCTCTTTCCAAAACTTCTTCCCTCTCCTGTGGACTCTTATAAGTCAGAGTAACCGCATTATTTTTCTCTTTTACAGGATAAAGCCCTTTCAAATTTATGTCTGAACTTCGCAGAAAAAGCTCTTTTGCCTCTTCATATCTATCTTTGCCCACATTACAGACTGGAATAATCTCTGCTTTTGATTCCAAAAGAGCCGCCAGAGTTAAAACGGAGTAAGCTATTCCCCCGAAACTCTCGGTTACTGCCCCATTTGGGAGTATAATTTTATCCCAGCACAGGGTCCCGATTACGGCAATCTTAAGAGGTTTTAACTCTGGCTTCATTCAGTTTTTTCTTTGCCTCTTGATAAACTTCTGCAGTCAGAATCTCAGTCATACAGCGGAAGTGTCCTTCCGGGCAGCGCCTGCGACCGTGGATTCCACAGGGCTGACAGTAGACAAATTTACGGATTACCGTATTTTCTTCTCCATAAGGATAAAAACCGAATTCGGGCACAGTGGAGCCGAAGATAGCAATCACCGGTACCCGCCTGGCCACTGCCATATGAGTAGGAGCGCTGTCATTGGAGATGACTAAACTTGCCCTTGAGATTAAAGCGGCGGACTCCAATAGAGATAGCTTGCCGCAGGCATTCACCGGCTTAGCCGAAGTTAGAGATATAATTTTTTCTGCAAGTTGAAAATCATCATTCCCCCCTATCAGGATAATTTTTACCTTCTCATTTCTAATCAACAGCTCCGCCAGCTCGGCAAATCTCTCCGGCAGCCACCTCTTGGTCGCCCAGACTGAGCCAGGCGCCAGGCAGACGATTTCTTCTGATGGGGTAATGCCACTTTGCCGCATAAAATTTTCAACTGCCGCACATTCTTTCTCTCCCGGATAGAGTTCAGGCAGGATTATATCAGGTTGCTCTCCATCAAAAGTCAGAAGAGACAAGTTCCTTTCAATTTCATGCTTGCCTATCTGGTAGGTGATTTTGTCCGTTAGAAACATCTTGCCAGCGCTGGTATCAAAACCCACTCTTCTCTTACATCCGGCCAACTTAGCCAGAAGAGCGCTCCGAAATGAGCGGTGAGGAATCAGGGCCAGGTCAAACCTCTCTGACCGTAATTTTTTTAAGATTGCTGCAATACCCGGCTTTTTTTTGTTTCTCTTATCGTAGAGGATGACTTCATCCAGAAATGGATTATTATTCAAAAGCTCTGCGGTCTCGGGAATTACCAGAGCAGTAATTTTAGCTTGAGGATATCTCTCCTTAGCCGCCCGGATTAAAGGTGTGGTCAAAATCAAATCCCCTGGAAAAGCGGTCTGAATAATCAAAATTTGTTCAAAACTCATATTTTCCCAAAGTGCTCTTCCAGCGCCGGTGCGGCCAGAACCAGTGCTCCGGATGCTTTCTCACAAATTCTTCGATTCTAGAAGTTATCTCTTGTAGTATGGTTTGGGTGTCTTTTTCTTCGTCTCCTGAAAGTTTTGGATAAAAAGGTTCTTGAATGTAGGCTTTATGTTTGTTATCCGAATTTTGGACGATAAAACCGGTGATGATGGGGGCTTTGCTTTTCAGGGCAAAATAGGCTGGCCCCCGGTGAACTGAAACCGGCTGGCCGAAGAACTGCACTATCACGCCTTTCTTCCCGGCATCCTGGTCCGGCAGCATGGCCACAAATTTATTCTGTTCGAGCAGGTCTAAGACCTTGCGGGCTGAAAACCTCCGGTAAAGAACCCCCACCCCTTTGTCTGTAACATAGCTGTAAGCCAGGCGGTCCACTGCCTCATTCCCCTGCTGCTGAACCAGAAAATTCATAGGCAGTCCCTGTTGAGCAACGGCCACGCCCATAACCTGCCAGCTTCCGAAATGAGCCGAGGCCAATACGGCTCCTTGACCATTTTCTAACACCTTCCTGAATGGTGAAATGGAATTAAATTCCACCAAGCGGAGAATTTCTTCTCTACCCAACTTGGGCAGGTATAGATGCTCTAAAAATGCCCGGGCAATTATCTGATAGCATCGGCGCCCTATTCTTTTTAACTCGCCAGGTGATTTTTCTTTGCCCAGAGCAAGTTGCAAGTTTGCCAAGGTTACTTTCCGGCGGATTCTGACGAAATCAAATACAATTACCCCCAGAAAATCAGCCCAGGCCACCACCGAACGATAGGGCAAAATCCGAACGAGAGCTCCGAATAGTCTGACCCCCCACAGCTCTAATAAAAGTCTGAATCTCTTGGTGCCAGGCCTTTCTCTTCCAATTCCCATCGCTTCAGAATTTTTCGGGCTCGCCTTCTCTTCACAAAATACAGCAGGACAAAGAGCAGGGCAAGGCCGGTCCACAGCAGGGGGCTGTCGACTAAGATTGTCACCCAGTTGTAGCGCTTTCTGGCCATCTGCTCAAATTCATTTTCAAAACCGGCATAATTTAGACCAGTGACCGCTAAAAAGGCCTGGTTCCAGTCGCGGGTCTGAGAATAATGGTCCAGGACTCTTCGGAATGCCCCTTCCCCGTATTCAGCTTCCAAGTGGGAGACTGCCAGAAAACCAAGCGCATAAGCTAACTGGGCCTTGCTCTCTTGAAAAAAGTGCAGGGAGTCTATTTGATTCAGGGAAAAAATCGAGCCGGTCAGGACTGCCCGAGCTACCAGAATTCTTTCCCCCCAGCCCCATTTTTCCGAGAACCAGACCGCAAAACCTTCGTTCATCCACAGCGGCAATCTATACTCGGCAGTGTAATATCCCAGGAAGATGTGAGCCAGTTCGTGCCGGAGTACCTCATCCAGATTCTTGCGGTAGTGAAACTGGTCCGGAGATTTTAAGACTATCAGATTCTGGTCCGGAATGGCGCAGGCTACTGACCAGTCTGGTAAATGCGAACCTACCAGTTGGTCGAATTCAGCGGCGCTGGAAGTGACATAGACTTCGACTTTGGCCGCAATATCCGTTTGGAAATAGGCCGACGCTTTATCATAGCCCTGCTCTAAAATCTGACTGACCTGCTCTGAAAAGTTTTGATTCTCGGAATGGATTTCAAAATGAGGCGAATTGAAAACCTGGGATAAAAGTGGGTGAGAAAATAAGAGGAGAAAAATCAGGGCACTGGCCGCATAAGATTTTCTCATCCGTCTTTCTTCTTTTTAAACAGCCCCTCTAAGGCTTCCTTGGCTTTTTTCTGCAAATCCTCTTTTAGCTCACTCTTTTTCTCCTGCAGGTCTTGCTTGAGTTGATTCTGCAGTTTCTGGCCCACTAAATTGAGGTCAATTGAGAACTTCGGCGAAGCCGAGGTTCCTCCGATTTTGAGCGGAACCAAGAGTCTTCCTTTTTCGTCTTTTAAAAATTTGGCCTGGTCCCCCAAGATATTCACCTGGTCGGAGATTTCCGGAGCTAAAAGGATGTTCAGTGAGTAATCCAAAGTCTGGTCTATAATCCCGATGGAGCCGGCCAGTTTCCAGTCCGCCTTTTTGCTGGCGGCCAGGAATTCCTCAAAGTAGAGCCGGCTGTCCTTTATGAAGAAGTTGTTTTTCAACTCCTTAATGGGTTCCTCGTCGAATTGTTTCAGATTCAAGAATCCGGCCATTTTATTGGCGAAATCCCAGTTGACTAATTTCCCTTCGCTGAAGGACACCTTGCCTTCTCCGGTCAGAGAATTCTGAATCTGGAGGACAGAATTTCCCTGTCCGGAAAAATTCCCCTGAAAATTCAGTTTTCCATAGAGGTGGTCTTTTACCCGGCTGAAACGGGTTAGAAACTGATTGGCCTCCATGCCCTGGGACTGAACTCTGAGATCAAATTTGACGTTATCCGGGTTACGCAGGTCGCAGACCGCTTCTCCGGTGGTCATTCCCGAATAGATTGTGGTGGAGACATTGGTGAGCTTCAATACCCCGTCGATTAAGCTTAAATCTCCCTGAAAATTAGTCACCTCCACCTGGCGGAAGAGTGCATTATCGACTCTCAATTTGCCGTCAAAATTAATAAGTCCGGCCAGACCCAAGAACATGGCATTCGAGGATGCCGTATCAGTCCTGGCCTGAACCGTATCTGCGGCGGGTAGAATCTCGTCTAAATTCAAGTAATTGGAGCTTAAGTTAAAATTGAAAGTGGGCTTGAGATTTTTCTTTTCTTCCGGTTTGGCCAGTATGTACGGAAGTATCTTCTTGCAGAAACCGGACAGTCTGAAATTGGACTTTCCCTGACTGCCTGAAAGATTCTCCACCACTACTTCACCTTGACTCAATTTTAAGCTGGCATTCAGCCCACTGATAGGTTGAGCTAAGGTTGGAGCCGAGATGTTTCCGTTAACTAAATTATATTGCCCGGCCAGACCCAGCTCCTGTATGTTTTTCAATCTCCCATAGAAGTTGGTCTTTATGTCGAGCTGACCAGACAGTTGAGTTCCCTGGGGAAGGGATACAAACTGAGGCACCAGACTCAAATCCAGCTTGGAACTTATTTCTCCGGAGATACTGGGCTCTTCCGGATTTTCAATTACCGCTTTTACCTGCAAGGGGGCTTCTCCGATTTGAGCCTGAGAGGTAGTGATGGTGACATTCTTTTCGGTCAGTTTAGCAGTCAGAAGCGGAACGGAAATCTTTTGTGTTTGGGTTGCAGACACAAATTCTATTTTCTTTCCTATCAACTCCCCGTCTAATTGATTGGGCAGAGCTCCCCTGGAAAAATCCCACTTCCCTTCTAACTTTAGGTCAGCCGCTCCGCTTATCTGCCACTTGTCAGCCAATTTTCTCTGAGACTCCGGCAACATTTTCAAGATTTTCTCAGTTGTCCATTCCTCGGATTCGACTTTCAGGCTCAGTTCCGGCTTTAAGGTGAGATTCTCAATTTTCCCACTCGCAGCTAACTTGAGTTCCGAAAACTTGATGCCCACCTTCTCTAAATGGAGCGAATCAAAGATTAAGTCATAGCTGGCAATGTAATCAAGCTCTAAGGGATAGGCTAACGCCTGTTTGGCGGTCCTCAGCTGAATGTTGCCTAGGGAGAGTTTTCCTGTGGACTCTAAGAATCGGTCCTCGATTAACTTCAGTTCCCCCTGCTGATTCAGCTGCTCGAGCACAATGGTGGTCTGCTGCGGACGATTGTAAAACACAATTCTCCCCTCTTTGATTTCCAGGCGGTCAAAGGTGATGGGGACGATTTTCCTCTCTTTGTCGGTCTGCAGAAAATCCTGATAATTGCTGTTCTTCTCTCCGGTCTTCTCCAAGTAAATGTCGGGTCGATTCAGGACCAATTTCTTCAGTTCAATTCTCTTGCGGAACAGAGGCAGCAGTTTCAGCCTGATAGAGAACTCCTCCAGACTGACCAGATTTTCCTGCTGATAGCCGGAGGGATTTTTGATTACCAGACTGTCTAAATTAATACTCACACCGGGGAAAATGGAAAGGGAGGCGTCCCTGACTGCCACTTTTCTGTGAATCGCCTCTTCGATTTTAGGGATGGCGATGGCTAAGATTTTCTCCTTGGTAAAAATTATCTTGGCAACGATAGTGGCCGCGATTATAAGTACAATCAGAACTGCCAAGATGATGCCGAGGATTTTTAGAAATTTCATGGTTCTATAACTTAATCGTCATTTTTTCTTTACTCTGCCACTTCATCAATTATACCCCCGCCCAGCAAGATTTCTCCGTCGTAAAACACTGCCGACTGGCCCGGAGTAATCGCTCGTTCTGCTTGCGAGAATTCAATTCTGGCTTCGGAATCGGCTGAGGGATAGAGTGTCGCCCGGACCGGTTTATGCTGATACCTGATTTTCACCTCGCAGGCTATAGGCTTTTTCGGTTCTTCAATTGAAACCCAGTTGACGTTTGTAACCGTAAATGCACTTTTCAGCAAGTCCCGGTTTTCTCCGATTACTATGGCATTTCTCTGAGCATCAATCTTAGTGACATATCTGGGCGAGCCGAAAGCCAGCCCAAGACCTTTTCTCTGGCCAATGGTGTAGAAAGGCAATCCCTTATGCTCACCTAATTCTTTTCCCGAAACGCTGTAAATCGGACCAGGCTCAAAAGAACCATTCCCGTTCTGCCACTCCTTAAAGAATCTGCCAAAATCATTGTCGGGTACGAAGCACAATTCCTGGCTGTCAGGAGTATGAGCGGTCTTTAGACCATACTGTTCGGCTAATCTGCGATTGTCAGCCTTAGAAGTTTCCCCCAAAGGCAAAATCGTATGCGCCAAGCCCTGCTGCGACAATCCCCACAAGGCGTAAGACTGGTCCCGGCTTGAGTCCATTCCCTTCAGGATTTGATAACGACCAGTAATTTCATCGAATCTGACTCTGGCATAATGTCCGGTAGCTAAAAATTTGGCGCCTAAACCGGAAAATTTCTTCCACAGGGCCTTCCATTTGACCTCCCGGTTACAGATAATGCAGGGATAAGGGGTTCTTCCTCTCTTATACTCCTCCACAAAATTTTGAATCACCTGCTGTTTGAACTCCTCCTTGAAATCCAGGACATAATGCGCCGCCCCGATCTGCTGACAGACTGCTCGAGCATTGTTAATCATCTCTAAGCTGCAGCAGACTGATTCTCGGTGAACATTTCCGCCCACTTCCTCATAATCCCAAAGTTTGAGCGTGACCCCGACCACGTGGTAACGCTGCTCTTTAAGAAGCAAGGCAGCCAGGGAAGAATCTACCCCGCCGCTCATGGCGACGATTACCAAGGGACAGGAATTACCGTTCTGCATAACTCTTTATATTAAATAATAATACGGGGGCGGGCAAGGCTATTGTTGTCGCCCTGCCTAACTACTGTCAACTAGTCTGAAGTGGTAGAAAGAACGATTTAAGGCGACAAATTTAATGAGAATTAATTTTTTGCCAAGCTCTTTTTGGAATTTCTAATCCTCTCCACCATCCCCGGCAGAATTCCGCCCACATACTCCACCTCTTCCATCGTATTCTGCCTGCCAAAACTGAAACGAATCGCGCTCAGAGCCGCTTCCGGCGCAACTCCTAAAGCAGTCAGCACGCTGGAAGGGCTCACTGCCCCGGAATGACACGCCGCCCCTGCTGCCACTGCCACCCCCTGTAAGTCTAACGCCATTATCAAAGGCTGCGCCTCACAGCCTAAGAAAGAGATATTAAGCGTATTCTGAATTCTCTGTGCGGGATGGCCATTCAGCTGAATCTCTGGGATGGAAGATTTAAGTTTTTCCCAGAAAGCCTGGCTTAAGTCATTTAATTTTTTGGACAGGGTTTCCAGATCTCTTTGAGCGATTTCACAGGCTTTGCCCAGCCCTACTATGTAAGGAATATTCTCGGTTCCCGACCTTCTCCCCCGCTCTTGATTTCCACCATGTAGCCAGATGTCAATCTTAGTCCCCTGTCTGATATACAGCGCTCCTACTCCTTTGGGTGCATATAACTTGTGTCCGGATAAAGAGAGTAAATCCACTCCCAGCTCATTAACGTCCAGGTTGATTTTCCCAGCAGACTGCACTGCATCGGTGTGGAAATAGACCCCGGCCTCATGGGCAATTTTTGCTAATTCTTCAATAGGCTGAATCGTCCCGATTTCATTATTGGCGTGCATGAAAGAGACCAAAATTGTGTTATTCCGAATTGCTTTTCGTAAATCATCCGTGTTCACCAATCCAAATTCATCCACGGGCAGATATGTAACTTCAAAGCCCTTCTTTTCTAACCACTGGCAGGACTCGATGACTGCCGGATGTTCTATTTTTGAGGTAATTATATGTTTTCCCTTATACTGATTCGCCCAGGCAATACCCTTGAGAGCCAGATTATCCGACTCCGAGCCGCAGCCGGTAAAACAGATTTCAGCAGGTTTGGCGTTCAGAAATTTAGCCACTTGCTCCCGTGATTCTTCCAATGCGATTTTGGTCTCCCGGCCAAAGGAGTGGACTGAAGAGGGGTTGCCATACTTTTCTGTGAGGTAAGGCAACATCGCTTCTACTACTTCCTGAAGGACCGGGGTGGTGCTGTTGTGGTCTAAAAAGAATCTTCTCATCTCTGCATTTTGATTGTCACCAAGTTACTAACATTTTTTATCTAAAAACGGTTCAGAAACTTGTGGCAGGTTGCAGTAACATCTCTCGATTTCAAAATCGCCGAACCCACCACAATCTTATCGCACCCTGACTCCAAAATCAAGCCCAGATTATTCAAGTTTATCCCCCCAATCGCAAAACAGGGAATTCTTACCCTATTCAGCACGCCTCTTAGCAACTTGACCCCTTTCACCGCCTCAATCTTTTTAGTTGTCGTATAGAACATTGGCCCCATCCCCACATAATCCGCTCCTTCTCTTTCCACCATAACCGCTTGCTCCACCGTTTCTGCTGAACCTCCAATAATCTTATCTTTTTTCAGCAACTTCTTAGCTACGGCAATAGGCAAATCTCCTTGCCCTAAATGAACTCCGTCCGCATTGATGTACCAAGCCACATCCAGCCGGTCATTTATGATGAATGGCATCTTATATCTATTGAGAATTTTCTGAATTGTTCTGGCATTTTCCAGATATTCTTTATCTTCTGAAATTTTATCCCGATACTGAATAATCTCCGCGCCTCCCTTGACCAATTCATAGGTGATCTTTTCGAGGTCTCTGTTCCCGATCAGCCCCCTGTCTAAGAGAACGTACAGTTTGGCTTTCTTTAGTAATCTTTTTTTATCCATATTGATTCCATCTCAAAATGCGTACAGAATACTCAGGTGTAATCTCCCCCCTTTTAAACCCTCCTGCCCGCGCAGAAGTCTTCTGCCGTATTCCAGACGAACCGGACCCAAAGGACTGAAGTATTGCAGGCCAATCCCTCCTGACAGGCGCATGCTCCGGATAGTGACGTTCTCCGACTCCAGCCAGACATTCCCCCAGTCTAAGAACATGCTCCAGCCCAACTTGCTGAAAAGCGCTTTACGGTATTCCAGATTGGCCACCGCGAAAATCTTACCTCCGACAATGTCAGTATTACCGGTCGAATCATTGATTGCCTTAGGTCCCAGGCTGTTTTCATCATAACCCCGGATGGAGGAGGCGCCTCCCAAATAAAACCTGTCCAGGGAGGGAACGAAATCTTTTACGCTGTATTCAAACGCCCTTCCTGCTTTTAAGCGGAAAGCCCAGACTTCTAACTGGCTCACGCCCGGAGTCTGAAAATATCTGCTCCAGGAGAGCACTATTTTGGCAAAATTGTGGTCCCCTCCTAAAATTCCGCCGTAGTATTCGGTCTGCAGTTGAGTCAGAGAGCCTCCCTGAGGGACAAAAATACTGCTACGGCTGTCATTTTCCAAACTGAAGCCGACTTTTCGGCGGACATTGATGCCCTGCTCTTTTCTGAAGGTCTCTTCCTGTTCCTCCTCAATCCCGTAAATATTAACCTGCTGATAACTGCCGGTCAGCCATAGGCGGGTCTGTTTTCTCAACTGTTGTCTTAGATTCAGATTTCCGCCGAACTGCTCAATCCGGTATGGCTGTTTGGCGCTTTTTGCTCCTGGCTCATAATACGCCTCCAATTCAAAGGGAATCTTCAAGCCCAGGGTCCAATTCTGGGCATAGTTGAGAGTGAAGCGGCTGGCTAAGTAACGAAATTTAGATAACAACACAAACTTGCTGGCGGCTGAAAAGGACATTCTGCGACCGGTACGAAAGAGGTTGCGGTGTCCGAATTCAGCTGACAAATCCGCGGTCAGGTCCTGCTCCTGTTCCTGGCCGGTCAGGAAACCGATTTTCATATAACGGGGCTTGTGCTCCACTAACTTTAGAGTAAAATCCGGCCTGACCGGCTTCCCCTGGGGGTTCTGGGCGTCCAATGTGACGAAGCTGAAAAGTCCGGTGGAATAGACCCTCTGCTTGGTATCAATCAATTTTTCGCGGCTGTATAATTCCCCCTCCTTGTAAGTAATCTCTCTTTTAACCGCTTTCTCTTTGGCAAGCTCCAGTCCTTTGATTTCGGTTTTGCCGAAGTAAACTTTCTCCTTCGGGTCGATGGTGAAGCTCACGCTGGCGCTGTCTTTAGATGTATTTTGGACAATGTCAATCTTAACCTCCGCATAAGGATAACCCCGGTTAGCATAGATTCTATTGAGTTCGAACAGTACCGCATCCAGTCTGGTTTTATCCAATGGTTTCCCTGATTTTAACTTACCGACTGTGCCCGAGACTCTGGAATTATAATCCGGGAATCCTCCGCTTACACTGACCGACGATAGATAGGTTCTGGGTCCCTCGGTTATGGCAATTTGAACACTAACCTTATTCTTCCCCGGCATCTCCCAGCTGATTTTTGATTTTGCCTCCCAGAAGCCATTGATGTGGTATAGAGAGTCAATAGCGAACTCATCTGTGGCCACCAACTTGGCATTTAATCTCGGACTGCTGAACAGAGCGAAAAAAGAGGCCGGGAACTGCCACCATCTGGGCCGGGCAAAAGAGGTCTGGTCCATGATTCTGGATTTACTGAAGTGTTTATTACCGACGATTTCGATTCTTTGAATCTTATAGTTGGTGGATTTCAGCCGCTTGACCGGAGCCTGGCTGTGACTTAGGGAAGAAGGCAGACAAACTACTGCTGCCAACAGGATTATGGTCAGCCTATTTGAACTCAATCAGAACTCCCAGCGCAGATTTAAGCCTAGGTGATAAAGATTATTGCGGTCTCTTATTCCTTCCAAAAAGAGGTTCCTGTTCAAGCGATACTGCAGAGAAAGGTCTGGATTGGGAGAAAATTTAGAGGTATATTGCCAGTACAAACCCCGGGTTAAATATCCCCCCACAGTCAATTCGCTTTCACTGAAATCTAAGCCGGATGAGCCCCTTCTGGGCCGCAGATAAAAAGTTTCTACACCCAATCCGTAGGCGAATTTCTGCACCAACTGGCTCCCCACGTCAGCCCCCAGGCTGGTCAAGACTTTTTCCTGGAAAGGGCTGGACTTTCCATTTTCAGAACCGCCGGGCGATTGCAATACCATCATCTCCAGAACTTCCTGTTGAGTGTATTTGGAGCCTTCCGGAGTTCCCAGAACCGGCTGGGAGATGGTGCCGGTCACGGTTAACTGTACCTGGTCACCGGAACTGGTAGTATAGCCGGTAGCCTCGGGAGCTTCATAAATTCTGCTGGATATTACAAAGTCTAAAGTGGGGTCAAGGCCTTCCACATTCTCGAAGATAATACGCCCTCGCTCGATGTCAAAACTTTTGCTGGCCACATAGAATTTCCCGCCCGGAAAGGCTTCCAGTATTCCTAGAGGAATTATCTGGCCGTCAATTCTGTATAAATCCACCGTTCCGGAGAATTCTGCATTCATGTCTGAGTTTCTTATCCAGGCATTATTCGGAACTTCCACCGCCAATTCCCAATCCCAAAGAGCCGACGGGTCAGCTGCTTTCTGACCCGCCAGGGCTAAAGTGACCGGCGAGCCAAATGGCTCTTCGTAATTAAGCTGTTTGAGCGTTATTTCGCCGAACACTTTCGGAGGGGTTTTCCCCTGAATTTTCAAATCAAAATCTGCAATGCCGCTCAAGTCCATATATTCATAGACAATGGGAAAATTCCGGCCGGTTAAAGTCAGGTCATAAATAAAAGAGTTGAAACTCTCAACCTCCATCATGCCGTTTAATTTCAGACTGCCGGGTTTGGGTCCTTTCTTAAAAAGGGCGCTGAACAAATTCCCCTCTCCCTTCAAGGCCCTCCCCTCCAGTTGGGCGCTTACTTTTTCGAAATAGATTCTGTCGTTCTCCATGCGAATATTCATGGCCAAATTCATCAGCGGGTCCTTGAGCTGGTCAAACTTCAGTTCTCCTTTTTCTAAATGAATCGAGCCGTTTAACTGCGGTTTAGCTGGAGTGCCGCTGATGTCAATCTGAGAGCGGAAATCTCCTTTCAAATACTCGATGTCCGGCAGGAACAGGTGTACCACGCTGAATCTGTTGCCCTGGCCGGAAAATTTTATTTGCTGGGGCGAATTTAAAAGTCTCTGCGCGCTGGTGTCGGTAAAGGAGAGATTAATGGGAATAAAACCGGAAGCAACATAATGCCAGTCCGGACTGGAAAGGGTGAGACTGTCTAGATTCAATTGACTGTCTGCACAGGCTACCGAACCGGTGAATTTCCCCAGATAAACTTCGAAATAGGTCAAGCTGTCAACCTCCCCGTCCAGCCTAATTACAGGATCCGAGAAATTTCCTTTCAGCTCTGATGTTCCGGAGAACTCTCCGTAAATTTCTCGCCCCGGTAAGTATAATTTCATCCAGGGGTGAATGTCTAAATGGTCGAATTTTAGGTTCAAATCCATTTCCTCTTCGTAGCCGATGCTACCCGTCACCAAGAAATCCCCCTGACCGTTATAAAGTCTGGCCTGCCTGAGTGCATAACCCACATTGGAGATGTCCACCTGAATAGTATCAGCTCCAGTGGTAAAAGGGATGCCCTGGTAAATTATGCTGCCGTCGAATAACCTCAGGGGTTGAATCTCCCCTGAAGCATCCAAATTCCCTTTAGTGTGCAGGCTGGCATAAGGATTTCCGCCGTAAGCTGTATCAATCCTGACAAAAAGGCTATCCACAGTTAAATGACCCATCAGACTATCATAAGGAATTTTCCAGGCCTCTCCTTTCCTAAAATCGAGCGCTACCCAGCCTTTTTGATGCTTAACAAAAGTTTTCAAATCAAATTTGCCCTCTGCCATTGAAGAATAAAGCTGATAAACCCAGAGCGAGTCTGACTGAAATTCTCCGGCAATATCGAAATCCTGAGTCAGGCCTCCCACCTTGACTGTAGCCCTGCCCCGGCCAGAAATCTCCTTCACAAAAGTCTTGCCCCAGAAGTCAGTCAGGTCGTCAAACTGCACCTCGCCCGTAATATCGATATTTCCGCTATATTCTAAATTCCCCGAAAAGTCACCAGTAGTGTGTTTGTATTTGGCAGTAAACCCCGGGTGAAAATAAATCCGCTTGAAATCTATGTCCATTTTCCCTTGAGCCATATCGAAGTCATATATATCAATCGCCCCCTTGGTTAATTGAACATCCAAGGACATCTGCATCTCTCTGTCATTGAATCCCTGGCCGGAAAGGTCAACCAGACCGGTAAAGTCAGAGTGGAGTTCATCCTTAATGATGTTGGCGAGGTCTAACTTTCTGACCTGACATTTCAGCTCGTACCTGGGTGGATCAGTTTTCAGGTCTAATTTAGCTGAGCCGACCAGGGGCGCCTTAAAGATTCTACCGTTTATCTTCTTAAAATTGATCTCCTTATTCTTATAGGACCAGTTAACCGCCACATTCTGCAAATCCCGCTCAAAGAAAATCCCGTCAACCGTGGTTTCTCCGGTGAAATTCTCAATGTTCCCATTCAGATTCCCCTTCAAGTCCACTTTTCCTTCCAGTTTAATGTTTGGTGGAATCTTGCTGAAGTCATCCAATCTCACCTGCTGAGCATCTACTACCACATCGAATTCCGGCTTTTTACCTAACTCTAATTTTCCGCCCAATTCGAGATTACCCCAGTTGCTAATAAGAGAGAGTGTATCAATCTGCAACTTTTTTTCTTTCACCGTCAAGGCCGTGCTGAGTCGGGAAATGCGCAATGAATCCTGCTGATAGAATAAGGATCCTTGTGGCAGAGACACTTTCCATCCGTTTCTATCTTTAATCAGCTTGCCTTGCAATTCCAGGGAATCAATTGACACCGTCTCGTGGGCAGTGACTAAATTGATGGCTCCCTCTTGCAAACTGATTTGATTTATCTGAAAGTCAAACAAGCCGGTCTTTCTCAAGCCTCCGGCCTTCTTAAACTTAGGCAGCAGCCAGCGCCCATCCTTAGACTGATGCAATTCGAAACGGGGATTTGACAAAACCGCCTGGTGGAGAATCCAGCGCTTGTTCCATAAGTCGGACAAACTGTACTTTACCTGTATGGAATCAATCTCCATCAACTGGTACTCGAACCCCGGCTCAGTGTACTCAATCCTGACCCCACTTAACTTTAATCCAGTGATAACATTGCCGGAGATATCGGCGATGGTTATGCGGACCGGATAGTCTTTTTCCACCGCCGACCTCAGGAACAGGTTGATTTGTTTTTCCAGAAATTTGGTCTGGGTGATAAGAATGGCCAAGGTGACCAACAGAAGTGTAAAAACTGACAAAATCCACAGCAGAACCTTGTATCTTTTCTTCATTTGTAGCTCTGCTAAATCATTCGACTAAACTTTCTATTATACTAAATAAATCTTTGCCCGCCAATAAATAAAAACCCCTCCTGGGTCAGGGAGGGGTTGGTCGTGAAAGGAGTGTTATGTTAGGGTGCTTGGGAGGCTTTCACTTCTTGTAATTGAATTCTTAAGGAATCCAAAACTCTTCGGTAAAGTTCTAATTGTCTTTCTAAGTCTGATATTCTCTGTTCCATTTTACCCTGATTATACGCCGAAGCCTGCTTCTGGGTTTCAAAAATTTCCTTGTACTGGTTTTTTATTTGATTCATGTATTGCCGAGTGGTTTTTTCCATAACCTCTTGAGAGATTTGCTCTTGGATGCCGGCCTCCCAGTCCTTCAAACGGGCCAGATTGGAAAAAGCGCTAAAATCATACGCAGGAGGAAGAGGTGCATTCAAATCAGCCGGGGTTTTTCCCAGCTCCGCTCGTAAGTCTAGGGAATTCTCCCCGCGCAGGACTTTGAAATCAACTGGGGTACGGGGAGGTGTCTCTTCTATAAGGTGACGGAAATGCTCGCTGCCGACCACTTTTTTGCCGTTGAAGAAGGTGATTATATCGTCGGCTCTGATACCGGCCTTTTCAGCCGGACTGTTTCTGACCACTTCAGAGATGAACACCCCTTCTTGCCCGGGAAGGTCTTCCAAATAGACCCCTAAAAATCCTTTTTCCGCTGTGCCGTATCGGATTATCTTCTGGGCCGAGGTTTTAATCTGATTCATAGGGATGGCTAAGCTGATGGAGGCTGAAGGGAGGTCAATCAAACCCTGCGAGCCGGTGATGCGAACCTGGGAGCCATCCTCTTCGGTTATGATGCTGAAACTGGAGGCCTCGGAGACTTTGGCTGAAACCAGACCTATTACCTCGCCTCTGGAATTTAAAACCGGGCCTCCACTATTTCCCGGAGCCACAGAGGCGCTCATCTGGATAAAGCCGTCCGGTCTGGTGCCGTTGTAAAGCCCCACCGCCACGGCCGTGGGTAGACCATAGGCGTTCCCCAGGACTATTATCCAGGAGCCTACTCTCAACTGGTCGGAATTCCCCAGACTGGCAGGTGTCAGGTTCTCCGCTTCGACTTTTAAGACTGCTAAGTTCAAGCCCGGATTTGTACCGACTAATTTTCCTTTATACTTTTTCCCATCCGTCAAAAGGACTTCGAACTCATCTCCGCCAGAAACCACGCTGGCTGAGGTGATCACATGTCCCTTCTGGTCAAAAACCACTCCTGAGCCGACCCGCAGTATTGTTGCCGACGGGAGCGATTTCGCCTTATAAGTTTTCTTCCAGGCCGGGGGAATATTCTGAGCTTTTACTGTCTGAATTGTGTTAATGGTCACCAGGGATGGTTTCACCGTAGCGACCAGGCCGGTCACATCCCTTTCCAGGGAACTTAAGAATTCCCCTTCTCCCCACACCTCTCCGGCTAATAACAAACTAAGGCTGACTATCGAAATAATCAGGCTGACTTTATTGAGCAGGCTCATGCTAATAAGGTCTTTTGGTCTGGGAATTGGCCATCTGATTTTGCACCACCGGCATTACATAAACTCTCACCGGCTGTTCTGTTAATACACCGGTCTGCCCCTGACCAGTAGTCATTATAAACTGGCCCTGATTCTGCCAGTTGTATTGACTCTGCAGATTTTCCAGCATGGTTCGGTCCCAGTTGTCCAGCACAAATTCTACCGGGATATCAGAAGTTTCAAACTGATCTACTGGCTCTGATTGCTGATCTGTGAGACCATTCGGCTGCGCCGTTTCTGTAGGAAGGTTCTCAATATCGGATACCATTTCTGGGTACTGTCTGCCAAATGGAAAATACAATACTAAAATTAGAATCACCGCCGCAGAAGCTACCGGCACTGCCCAGACCCACTTCCTGTTCCTGCCAACTTTTGTTCTGGAAGGAACTGCGAATCTCTCAGCATCTAATCTCTGTCTGAACTTATACAGGAAACTGCCCGAGGGCTCCTCTTCCGGCAGAGATTTGACAACTCTCAACAGTTTCCTGAGGGCTGTTTCCTTCTCGAAACAATTAGTGCAGAATCGGATATGCTCCTGGACCCCTTGCTCCAGGCCTTCTTTAAGATTGTTCTCTATGTAACCAGAGAGTAACTTTTCAACTCTTCCACAACTGAGCATAGCTCTCCAGTTTGGGTTTTAAGGCTTCTTGCAGCATCAGGCGAGCCCGGTTCACCCGTGATTTGACAGTGCCCAAAGGTATGTGCAGGGATTCGGCTATTTCTTCGTAGGATAATTGAGAAATGTCTCTCAGTACAAATACCATCTTGTACCGGTCCGGCAATCGGTTGATGGCTTTTTCCAAGAGAAAGTTGAGATGGCCGTCAGAGCCGGCAACCGCCACAGCCTGGCTTTGGTTAGGCTCCAAGCCGAAGAATCTCCAGCGCGATTTTCTTTTCATTTCGTTTTTGGTCAGATTGAGCGCAATGGTATAGACCCAGGTCGAAAAGCAATAGACCGGATTGTAGCTCTTTCTCTCCCGGTAGACCCTCAAGAAGGTCTCCTGCAATATATCCTCAGCGCTCTCTTTGTTTAACACCATCCGGTAAATGGTGTTATACAGTCTGGACTTATAGCGTTCCACCAGAATTTCCAGAGCCGCCTGATTGCCATCTTGCAGCTCTTGCATCAGCTTCTGGTCGGAAAGCTGTTCCAGACCCATATAGTTGGTATCCATGGACTCCAACTGCTCTATGCTTTTAACATATTATACTACATTTTATACGTCCGGTTCCAATGAAAAAGGCAAGGTCAAGACCTTGCCTTAAAAGTGAATAGCCTGCGGTTTAGGACTTTTATTTGGCAGCTTTGGCAGTCTGGGACTCTTTCTCTTTATTAGACATGCGGTCGTAGCGCTTTAGGCGGTTGATAGTGGCATCCACCTTTTCATTTATCTTGACCACTGCCCAGGTCAGACAGATTAAAGAAATCGACAGCGCTATGGTGGTGAATTCTCCCATTGTTCCTCTTTTTCTCTTTGTATATATCGACTCAATCATTAGTTACTTTACTTGAATCTTTCCGTCATAAATGAGTGGTTTTGTCTTGAAACTCTGCTCGTTCAAATGCGTAAAATAAAACCGTCCTATTGCTCCGAGAGATTTCGTATATTGTCAACTAAGCTATGAAGGAGGCTTGAACATGTCAGACCAAAAATACAATGTCAGCCACCGCATCTGGCTGGGCAGAATTCTAATCGTACTGGGGTTGTTATTCCTGTTAAACAGCCTGGACATAATGGACTTCGGGGATTTCGTCTCAACCTGGTGGCCCCTGATTCTGATTATCTTTGGAATAAACCGGATAGTCAACCGCAGCGCCATTTTTTTAGGCACAGCAGTTTTGTTATTGGGGATTATCTTTCAGTTGCAGGAATTGAACGTTTTCCCCGGCAATGTCTTCAAATACATATGGCCCCTGGCTCTAATCCTGTTCGGGCTATGGCTGGTGGCCCGGTCAGCCGGTTATCAGATGTCCGGCAGTAAGAGTGAAAGCCTCGACCACATCAGTCTCTTCACCCTCTGGGGAGGAGTGGAAAAGAAGATTAACTCGGCCCAGTTCAGCGGCGGAGAGGTAACTGCTTTGATGGGAGGAATCGAACTGAACTTAAAAGAGGCCGGGCTCTCCTCCGGAAACAACGAACTTAAGGTCACGGCCATAATGGGTGGGGTGGAAATTATAGTGCCGGAGAGCTGGAATGTGCTAGTCAGCGGGTCCCCGATTCTGGGGGGAATAGAGGACAAATCTAAGAAAACAGGAGTCTCTTCCGGCGCTGGCGGGACTTTAAGACTGAGCTGTTTTACCCTGATGGGAGGGATTGAGGTAAAGAATTGAGTTGATACCGCTACTCAGACTTAGAGGTAGACCCAGGTTGCCCCCAACCTGGGGATGTTTATCCCACCTTGAGGGCAAGGTGCGCCTATGAACTAGGCTTACAGAAACCCTCAGATTTCGCTTGACTAATCCCTGCCTCAGGCTATCTTTTAATCGGTAGCTCTCAGCCTGAGAAGTTAAAGATACAGCTTTAATATCTGCTATCCCGCTGAATTTTAAGAGACATATTTTGATTTTTGAACCAAAGATTATGGGGAAATATTATTTCCGACGAGATTGAGAATTAGAACCTATGACATTCCGAACTTGAAACCATGAAATCAATCCTTCATAACTCCACTCCCAATTAAGGAGGAATTTCCATGCCTAAAAAGCTAACGCTTGCCCTGGGGTTGCTTTTTCTGACCGCCTCGCAATTGTACGCCGTGACCGGCCAGACCATCCAGATTCAACCAGTGGCCACAGCCACCTGGGATGAAATTGTTAAGCTGGACCAGAAGCTGGGCAAAACCGCTTCAACAAAAGCTAACGTTATTCCCTTTATGCCTGCCCCGGCTCCCCGGGAAGTTTCAGCAAAACTTCCGGTTAACTACCGACCAGAGCAGATGATTCAGCAAAAATTAGATGTCGAAGCAGATATAACTGCCGGGCCTCCTCTGATAACCAGTTTTGCCGCCCTGGGGGACAACAATGCCAGCATTCCTCCGGACACCCAGGGAGCTGCCGGGCCTAATCACCTGATGACTATGCTGAATACCCAGGTGAGAATTCAAGATTATTCAGGTGCAAATATCGCCACTTCGTCCCTGAATACTTTCTGGTTTCCATCTGGTGCCAGCGGCCCCTTTGACCCCAGGATAATTTACGACCCCGGTAGCGGCAGATGGCTAGCCACGGCTGATGATGACGCTTTCACCGGCAGTTCGGACGTTCTTTTTGCGATTAGTTCCACCGGCGATCCAACTGGCACCTGGACTTTTTACAAGATTGACGCCGACCCGACCAATACCAACTGGGCTGATTTCCCGGACATCGGGGTAAACAACACCTGGATAGCCATAACTAACAACATGTTCTCAGTCGGCCCAAATTCCTTTGCCGGAGCCGCCATGTGGGTGATTGACAAGTCCACCGCTTTGGCAGGGGGACCGCTGACTTTGACCGTGTTTCCGGTCGGTTTCGACTTTGGACCCTTTGGAAGTTATGGCTTTGCCTTAAGACCCTGTCTGACATTCGGTCCGGAGCCTAGACTCTATATCGTTGATAACACCGGCTGGAGCAGCGGAGGGACATTCTTAATCAGAATTTCTGAGATAACCGGCACCGGGCCGGCGCCGGTCTGGTCTCAGACTGCCGGTTCAACCTTTGCCGGCAGCGGCTGGTTTTTTGTGGTCAATAACTTTTTTTACGGCCAGATTAATGCCCCTCAGTTGGGGACAGCCGGTTTAGTCAGAACCAATGACCCTCGCATGCTTAATGCAGTCTTCAGGAATAGCCGAATTTGGTGCACCCACAGCGCCGGTCTTCCGATTGGCGGACCTGCGAATAGAACCGCAGCTTTCTGGTATCAGCTCGACCCACTGGCCATGCCAACCCCCATAGTCCAATCTGGAGTAGTTGACGGAGGAGTAGGAGTTCACCATTTCTTCCCCAGCATAACTGCCAATGCTCTGGATGAGGCCATGCTGGGATTTTCCCGCTCGGATGCCACTAAATACGTAGAGACAGCCTATACTAGCCGCTCATCTGGCGACCCTGCGGGAACCATGGACCCGGTGGCGGTCTTAAAATTAGGAGAGGACAGCTATATTAAAGACTTTGGAACTGGAAGCATTCGCTGGGGGGATTACAGCGCCACTGTGGTTGACCCGCGCAATGACATCTGCATGTGGACTCTACAGGAATACGCCGCTATGGACGTGGGGCCTAATCCCAGCGACGACCGCTGGGGAACCTGGTGGGGGATGATTTGCTCCTGCCTGGCCAAGCCGGGAGATGCCACCGCGGACGGCGGTCACACCCTGACTGACATTATTGCCTTAGTGAATTTTGTGTTCAACAAACCCGGATGTTCTCCTGTTCCCAATTGTTGGCTAAATAATCTGCTCTGCCGGGGAGACTGGAATGCCAGCGGTTCGCAAACCTTAACTGACGTAATTCAAGGAGTCAACTATGTGTTTAACAAGCCCGGCGGCCCCTGGACTCCTCTGTCAATTGGAGTGTGCTGTCTGCCGGTGCCGTAGTTAATCATAATTGCCCTGTACTAGGCAGACTTGGACTGAGTTTCTATTTGAAGAATTCCACGTAAATCAGCCGGAATTCGCGGGAAATGGTGGTTACTCCTTTGCGATTTTGCAGCAGGTTTTTCAACTGAAACTCCATCTGCAGGGATTCGGAGTAGAGCCAGCGCAGGGC
>CAYNPJ010000004.1:0-104032 GCA_964399055.1 uncultured Ignavibacteria bacterium | reverse complement strand
GGGAGAGGGTGGGGATGGGGAGGGAAGAGAAGGACATGGCGGCAGTTAAATAAGTATTTCGTAGACCCAGGTTGCCCACAACCTGGGAATTCTAACCCCACCTTGAGGGCAAGGAGGACTGCAAGCTACCACGACTCCTTTTCAACGGAAGGTGCTGTGTCATCTGGATTTTTTGAGCCGGAAATAAGATTAGGGGTTTGGGGAGAAGATCGAAATGCTGGAGGAGGACAGCCAGGTGGTTGCGGTGGCACAGTTCCAGGACTCCCTAGGCTGGGACAGGCAACCGGAGACGGCCAGCCCGGCTTAAAGATGTAATTCACTAGATTTATGACGTCTACCAAACTTACGGCGCAATCTCCATTCACGTCTGCCACCAATTGGTCTCCTTCTGGCAGTGGGTTTCCCTTAAATATATAATTCACCGTAAAGATAACATCGGCCAGTGTTATCTCTTGGTCAAAATTAGGGTCTCCAGCCATGTAAGTGCCAAGTAGGTCTAAATCCATCACCTGGGCATATACATCCCAGCCCCAGGTAGGAAGCTCCCTTCTATCTTTCCACACTACATATACCTTCTGGCCGTCGCAGGCTAAATCAAAGCTTATATCGTCATACCCTTTCGAACTCTTAATATTGTTTACCCGGAAGTTGATACCAATAGGATTGCCAAGACTATCAAGTCGCTGAAGAAACAAATCTCTGCGACCGTTCCACTTTTCAGCAACCATATTTCTGGAATCTGTCCATGCTGCAATATAACCGCCTCGCCCGTCTGTTATCACGGTCGGGAAAAGGGGGAAAAGGTTGGGATAACTAGTAGTGATTTTAATAAGCGGAGTAACGGGATTTCCATCGATATCAAAAATTCTTCCAAAAACATAATCCGAGCACGGATCTCCATCGCAGCCACTGAACACATACATAAAGTTCCCATTGTTCTGTATGGCAACCTCGCCCCAAAGTCCTGCCACAAAACAACTATCATCGAACTGTCCGCATGAAGGATAAGTCGTATCCCAATCGCACGAGACCATGACCCTATGTACTATGGATAAACCGCTACTGTCTAATACTCTAGCTACTGGATAAAAATAAGACTCAGGCCAGATTCTGCCCATCAGGGCAAAGGCAATCCGACCATTAGGCGACACACCTAAACGAGGGTTTTGGGTACACCAGCAATTAGCACAGCCTAGGGTTTCAGCCCTCGCAAGCCCACCCAATAGATTGCCCAGAGAATCAAACCTTTGATATAGGGTGGTATCTATTTCCCACGTTCTCATAATTATCGTAAAGAAGCCTATTTTATCCATATCTAGGTCAAGGGGGTGTATTTCTGGGCCATTTAGTGAATCAAAGAGGGTGTCTACCCGGAATAGAGGTTTTATGATATTTAAATCGGTGTCAAATAGCTGAACATAGGGATGGCCCGGGTCATCGAAGGGAACATCCGATAAGTACCAAGTAACTACTACCCTTCCCGCAGGGCTGACTTTTATCATTCCGCTATATCCTGGAATCCACATTCCCCGTGGCGTTATTTGTAATGGACCAAGTAATTTTGTACCATCCGGTCCGTATTTTTTGATATAGCCGTACGCTGTGTCATAGGTTCCATTGTAAAAATCGGTAGTGTATGTAATGTAGAAACTGCCATCTCCTCCGGCAGCAATAAAACACAAGTCCTGCCAGCCGGCCCTGTTTTCTGTATTCACTAGAAAGTCATCAATAAAAATTGCACAAGAAATGGAATACCAAACCAGTGTTAGTAGAATTGAGAGGTAGAATATTTTCTTCATTTGACCTCCAACCAAAAAACCTGCTCCTTCTTTCTTATCGGAACCAGTCTCAGTCGGGCCGCCCCGCTTTCATCATCCGCAGTCCGCCCACTTAGCTCAGGGCAGACTCGGCTGGAACTTTTCCTCTTAAACCACTGCTAATTTTTACTGCTTTTTCCTACCAAAAAGCTACAACGAAATATCCCTCTGTCAAGCAAAATCGGCTTGATTTCCGTCAAGTCCAGAGCCATTATATCTTCCAAAAATGTGCTTGTATTTCTTAGCATGAATTCGTAACTTAGTTACACATTTCACAAAGATGCTTCGACTAACTCACCATAAAATGGTTCGACGCTTCGACAAGCTCACCATAAACAAGCTCACCATTATGGTTCGACTCCGCTCACCATTAGAAAAGGAGAAATAACTTGCTGATACCAGACACTCTCAAATACACCAAGGAACACGAATGGGTCAAATTAGAGAGCGACATCGCCACTATCGGCATCACCGACTATGCCCAGGGGGAATTGGGAGATGTGGTCTTCGTGGAGATGCCCAAAGTCGGCGCCAGGGTCACTCAGATGCAGCCTTTCGGGGTGATTGAAGCGGTCAAGGCTGTCTCGGAGATGTTTTCCCCGGTCTCAGGCGAGGTGATCGAGATTAACTCGAAATTAGAGACTGAGGCGGGGATTATTAATAAGGATCCCTATGGCGAGGGCTGGATTATCAAAGTTAAAGTCTCTAATTTGTCCGAATTGGACAATCTGTTGAACGTTGACAAGTACAAGGAATTGCTGAATAAATAGGAGTTGTGAATGACGTACGTTGCTAATACTGACCGAAATCGGAAAGAGATGTTGCAGAAAATCGGGGTGGACTCTTTTGAGGAGCTTTTGAAGGATATTCCGGAAGAACTTCGGCTGAAGAGGCCCTTAAGTCTGCCTCAAGCTCTTTCAGAGTTAGAAGTTACCAAGCTTTTGCGCGAATTATCTGAGCAAAATAAATCCTCCAATGAGTATATTAACTTTTTGGGCGCGGGAAGTTATGACCATTTTATTCCGGCGGTAGTGGACCAGATTATCCTGCGCTCGGAATTTTATACAGCCTACACTCCCTATCAGGCTGAGGCTTCACAGGGGACTTTACAGTCCATCTATGAATTTCAATCGTTAATTTGCCAGCTGACGGAAATGGAATTGGCCAATGCCTCGCTCTATGATGGAGGCTCGGCTTTGGGGGAGGCGTGTTTGCTTGCTCATTACCACACAGAGAAGAACAAGATTTTGATTCCGGAGAATCTGCATCCATTTTATAAGAGAGTTTTGAAAACTTACGTCAGCGGGCAGGGATTGAAGCTGGTCGAGGTAACTCACATCGATGGTCAGATCAGGGCTTCGGCAGTGAAAGAAAAGATTGACGACCAGACTGCTGCGGTCGTAGTCCAGAATCCGAATTTCTTCGGAATTCTGGAGGAAGATATAGAGGAGATTGAGAACCTGACTCACTCTTCCGGCGCTCTTTTAATCATGGTCTGCGATCCGATATCATTAGGAATCCTGAAAACTCCGGGTGAGTATAATGCGGATATTGTGGTCGGCGAAGGTCAGTCTTTGGGCAACCGGATGAGTTTTGGAGGACCTTTTCTGGGCTATTTTGCTTGCAAGAAGGAGTATTTGCGAAGACTGCCGGGGAGATTGATTGGAGTTACTACCGATAATCGAGGGCAACGCGGATTCGTAATGACCCTGCAAACCAGGGAACAGCACATTCGTAGGGAGAAGGCTACTTCCAACATCTGCACCAATCAAGGGCTGATGGCTCTGGCGGCCACGGTTTATCTATCGCTCTTAGGCAAACAGGGGATTAAAAAAGTGGCTGAACTCTGCCTTCAAAAGGCGCATTATGCCTTAGAGAGAATTGAGGCAGAAACTGGTTTCAAAAGAAAATTCAGCGCGCCGTTTTTCAAAGAGTTTGTAGTAGAAGGTCCGGCAGCGCCAAAGAAAATTATCAAAGCAGGTTTAAAACAAAATCTTTTATGCGGAGTTGACTTGGGCCAGTTTAAAATCGGTCTGGATAATGGGTTTCTGGTGGCGGTGACTGAAAAGCGCGCCAAATCTGAGATTGACGCCTTGGTCGCATTTCTTAAGACTCAGACTCAGTCAATTTCCAAAGTTAAGAGTGAAAGCAAGAATGAAGTAACGGTTTGAAAAACAGGAAATAAAATGAGTGAAAAACTGATATTTGAATATTCATCGCCGGGGAGAAAAGGGTTTTCTCTGCCGGAGAGTGATGTCCAGGATAAGAAAATTGCCGAACTAATTCCTTCCAGGTTGCTGAGGCAGAAAGAAAACCGACTGCCGGAAGTGAGCGAGAGTGAAGTTGTCCGTCATTTCGTCAGAATTTCCACCTTGAATTACCATATAGACAAAGGGATTTATCCTCTGGGCTCCTGCACGATGAAGTATAACCCCAAAGTAAATGAGCTGGTGGCCAGATTTCCGGGCTGGGCCGAAATTCACCCTTTCCAGCTGGAGGAGACAATTCAGGGCGCCTTGAAGCTGATGTATGAATTGAGAAATTATTTAGCAGAAATTGGAGGGATAGATGAAGTAACCCTACAGCCGGCTGCCGGTGCGCAAGGGGAGATGACCGGATTATTAATTACCAAAGCCTACCACGAGAAGAATAAACAGGGACACCGCAAGAAGGTTATTATCCCTGATTCTGCTCACGGGACTAATCCGGCTTCAGTGGCCACTTGCGGCTATCAGACCGTGCAGGTGAAATCATGCGCCAACGGCCTGGTGGATGTCGAGGAATTAAGCAAACTGGCAGACAAGGAAACCGCAGCCTTCATGGTGACCAATCCGAATACTCTGGGACTTTTCGAGACCAACGTCTCCGAGATTTCCAAGATTATTCACGATGCCGGGGCAATTCTCTACATGGACGGAGCCAACTTGAACGCGCTCTTAGGAATTGTTCGTCCCGGGGATATGGGCTTTGACATCGTTCACTTCAACCTGCACAAGACTTTTTCCACCCCGCATGGCGGAGGAGGACCAGGAGCAGGGCCTATCGGCGTGAAAGCATTCTTGTCCGATTTCTTGCCGGTCCCGCAGGTGGAAAAGAAGGTCAATAAAACGGGAGAAGAGACTTATTACTTCGATTGGAGAAAGAGAAACAGCATCGGGAAACTGCATTCCTTCTTCGGCAATTTCGGGATGTTTGTGCGGGCTTATACTTACATCCGGCAGCACGGTCCGGAGGGTCTGAAAGCGCTCTCTGAAAATGCGGTCATAAATGCCAATTACCTCTTAGCCGGCTTAAAAGAGCATTACACTGTGGCCTATGACCGAATCTGCATGCATGAATGCGTGCTGACCGGTTTGAAGCAAAAAGCTAAAGGAGTCAGAACAGCAGATATTGCCAAGCGTCTTCTGGATTACGGTGTACATGCCCCCACGGTCTATTTCCCGTTAATCGTGCCAGAAGCTCTGATGATTGAACCGACTGAATCGGAGAGCAAGGAGAGCCTGGATAATTTCATTGAAGCAATGGTCAAAATTGCCAACGAAGTCGAAACTGACCCGGATTTAGTCCATTCGGCGCCGCACAATATGCCGGTGGGGAGATTAGATGAGGCCAAGGCAGCTAAGGACTTGAATGTGTGCTTTAAGGGATAGTTTCCACTTGACAGTGAATAGTTCAGAATTACATTGGCGATGACCTAAATTGGAACATGAGGGTAAGTTTGAAAAAGTTCAGCCTCCTTCGACATGAAGGAGGCTATTTTTTTAGGAGCGGGAATGACTAAGGCGGGCAGAATCATTTTAGATAAGAAGGCAATCGGGCGGGCCTTAGCCCGAATTGCCCATGGAATCTTAGAAAGGAACGGAAGCGCCAAAAACTTAGCCATAGTAGGGATTCGCTCCCGGGGGGCTTATCTGGCAGACAGATTGACCAAACTTATTGAAAAAACTGAGAAGACCAGAGTGCCGGTGGGTTATCTGGACATCACGCTGTACCGGGACGATATCCAGAGCAAATTAGAGCAGCCGGTGATTCAGAAGACCGAACTGCTGTTTGACGTCGTAGATAAGGTGATAATTTTGATAGATGATGTTTTATTTACCGGCAGAACGGTCAGAGCCGCCTTAGATGAGCTAATCGATTTCGGACGGCCCAAGGCGATTCAGTTGGCCGTCTTGGTTGACCGGGGGAACCGGGAATTGCCCATCAGAGCGGATTATGTCGGCAAGAACCTGTCCACTACGATAAAAGAGGAAGTAGTAGTTAAGCTGACCGAAGTAGATGGAGAAGATTCGGTGACTGTAATTACTAAAGGCAAAATAGGACATGCCCTTAAAAAGTAAGCATCTGCTGGGTCTGGAGGGGATGAACAGGGAAGATATTACACTCATCCTGGACACGGCGGAGACCTTCCGCGATATTTTAGAAAGGCCGATTAAGAAAGTTCCTACACTGAGGGCAGTGACCGTAGTCAACCTCTTCTACGAAGCTTCAACCCGCACCCGGATTTCTTTTGAATTAGCAGAAAAGAGACTCTCGGCAGACAGTGTCAATTTCTCCACGGATGCCTCCAGCGTCAAAAAAGGGGAGACCTTAAAGGATACGGTCCGCAATTTAGCGGCCATGAAGATTGACATGGTGGTGATTCGCCACCGTTCTGCCGGAGCGCCGCACTTCTTGACCAGATTCTTGGATGCCTCAGTAATCAATGCCGGAGACGGGGCGCACGAACATCCTACTCAGGCGCTCTTAGACATGTACACGTTACGAAAAAGATATGGCAAACTCAAAGATTTGCGGGTGGTGATAGTCGGCGATATCAGACATTCGCGGGTGGCGCGCTCCAACATCTGGGGATTGAAGACCTTGGGGGCTGAAGTCGCGGTTTGCGGTCCTACCACTCTATTGCCCTGGGAGGTTGAAAAGATGGGGGTGGAAGTCTTCCATGACTTAGACGAAGCCCTGAACGGGACAGACGTGGTCATGGCTTTGAGAATTCAGCAGGAGAGACTGCAGAGCAGTTACTTTCCCTCTTTGCGTGAATACAGTCAGCTTTTCGGCATTAATAGAGAGAGATTGAAATTGTTAAACCAGAATTTCACCATCATGCATCCGGGTCCGATCAACCGGGGCGTGGAAATCTCAGACGAAGTGGCGGATGGACCTTATTCTGTCATTTTAGACCAGGTGACCAATGGAGTGGCGGTGCGGATGGCAGTTTTATATTTGTTAAGCGGCGGAGAAGGAAAATTTGAAGAAAGCGGTTAGGAAAAAATCGTTACGAAAAAAATCCATATCAGATAACCTGATAATTGCCGGCGGGAAGGTGATTGACCCGGCCAGTGGATTTGAGGGCATCGCTGACGTCTATGTCCAAGCAGGCAAGATTCTCAAGATTGAAACCAAAAAGCTGTTAACCGGCAAGAGACTAAAACCGAGCTCTGCGGAGATAATTGACGCCAGAGGGAAGTTGGTAGTGCCGGGTTTAGTTGACATACACGTGCATCTGCGCGAGCCGGGCAGAGAAGATGAAGAGACGATTCTCTCCGGCTCTGAGGCGGCAGTGGCCGGTGGGTTCACCTCCATCTGCTGTATGCCCAATACTGAGCCACCCCTGGACAGTCAGGAGAAGATAAAATTCGTTCTGGAAAGGGCCAAATTAGCCAAATGCCACGTTTATCCCATCGGAGCAGTGACCAAGAAGCAGGAGGGAAAAGAATTAGCCGAGTTAGGGGATATGTTTACCGCCGGAGCAGTGGCATTCACCGACGACGGGCATCCGGTCATGAGTCCGGAAATCATGCGCCGGGCTTTGGAGTACTCCAAAATGTTCGATGTCCCCATAATCGACCACTGCGAGGATTTAAGTCTCACTGCCAATGGGGTAATGAATGAGAGCTTTGTCTCCACCACTTTGGGCCTGCCGGGAATACCTGCCATAGCGGAAGAGACAATGGTCTACCGCGACATCCGCTTGGCAGAATACACCGGAGCTAAAGTTCACATCGCCCATGTCTCTACTGCCGGGTCAGTCGACTTAATCAGAGAGGCTAAGAAAAAAGGGATTGCAGTTACTGCAGAAGTGACGCCACACCATTTCACCCTGACGGACGAGTCCATTAAAACTTTTGATACGAATTACAAGATGAAGCCTCCTCTCAGGACTAAAGCAGATGTTGAAGCTCTCAGAGAGGGCATAAGAGACGAAACCATTGACTGCATTGTCACAGACCATGCCCCGCATTCGTCCGAGGAAAAAGAAGCGGAATTTGACCAGGCGCCCTTCGGAATCTTAGGATTGGAGACGGCCTTAGGTTTGGTTGTAACAGAGTTGATCGATAAGGGAGTGTTGACTTGGAGTCAGGCAATTGCCAAGATGACAGTCAATCCGGCTAAAATCCTGAAGCTGAATGCAGGCAGAATCAAAGGAGGAATGCCGGCAGAATTAACGGTTATTGACCCGGAGGCAAACTGGACCGTAGATGTCTCAAAGTTTAAATCGAAATCCAGGAATTCGCCGTTCGGGGGGTGGAAGTTGAAGGGGAAGGTGGTTTATACGATTGTAAAAGGGGAAGTGGTTTTTCAGGCTGAGAAATAACTAACCCCTCCCTTACCCTCCCCTAAAAGGAGAGGGTATTATGTCTCCTCCCCTAGAGGGGAGGATAAAGGCGGGGTCATTCCCATTGATTGCGGGATTGCCACGTCGTCCCTCGACAAACTCGGGACTCCTCGCAATGACGGTCTATTCCGGCGGGGTATGAAAACCCTTCAGGGTGAACCCCGCCTACGAATTAAATCTCCCGCTGCAATCCGCCGATAATAATGGTGTGAAGATTTTTGCAGACCGGCTTAAAGAGACTTAGACTCGGTATCAAAATATTACTTGACAAATTCTGCCGAGCGCTTAAATTGTAAATAGAATAAAGTACTTAAAAGTATTAATAAGTTGTCCGGTTTTATAGATAAAAGAGACTGAAGTTTGGAATTCACTCCCACCGTTCGTGAGGGCGGTGGGTTTATTATTAACTTTAAAAGCAGTGAAAGGTGGTGAAAGAAGTTTGCCAGAAGGGAGAGTCAAATGGTTCAATGAGACCAAAGGCTTCGGTTTCATCGAGCCGGACGGCGGTGGGCAGGACGTTTTTGTGCACTACAGCTCGATTTCAGACAAGGGCTTCAAGACCTTAAGAGAAGGTCAGCGAGTCAGATTTGAAATCAACGCAGGGCCCAAAGGTCCGCAGGCCTCCAACGTGGTTAAGGCGGACTAAACGCTTAACCGAAAACGAACGGCCCCTCCCGATTACATCGGGGGGGGTTTTTATTTTGCTTGCCTTTTATTCTACCAAAACCTATTGTAAGTTCTGTCAGGCTCAAGGACCAAGATGCCCTTCGGCAAAAAATTCAACCGGCTCAGGCACTTCGGCAGATTCAGACAAATCAGCACAGTTCTGATTAAATACGGCTTCGGCGAGTTCTTAGACCGGGCCGGGGTGGCCAGTTTATTTTACCGCACCAGAAAGTTCTTTTTCCCCAGAGTTCCAGAAATAGTCCGCCTGAATTACGCCCACCGCATCAGATTAGCCTTAGAAGAATTAGGCCCCACTTTTGTCAAATTAGGGCAGGTTCTATCCACCAGGCCCTTTCTTATTCCCCCTGATTTGGTCTATGAGCTCTCCAAACTGCAAGACCAGGTGGCCCCTTTTGGCTTCAAAGAGGTCCAAAAAACAATAGAAAGAGAACTGGGAAAATCCATACCTGAGCCATTCTCTGATTTTCAGCCTGAGCCGATTGCCTCAGCCTCTTTGGCTCAGGTGCACAAGGCTAAGTTGAAAAATGGCAAAGAAGTGGCGGTCAAAGTGCAACGGCCTGGGATAAAGAGTGTGATTGAATCAGATATGAGCATTTTGAGGGTGCTGGCCGACTTATCCGTCAGGCACATTCCCGAAAGCAGACAGTATGACCCACAAGGCTTGGTTGAAGAGCTGGCCAAAACCACTCGTCAAGAATTAGATTTTGTCAACGAAGGGCAGAATATCGAGATATTTCGTGCCAATTTCAAGGACCAGGCTGAAATTTATATCCCCAAGGTCTTCTGGGAACTGTCCACCCCTTTGGTTCTGACCACTGAATTTGTCCACGGCACCAAAGTCTCTGATTTACCAAAACTGCAAGCCAGAGGATTAGACCCGAAAGTCATTGCCCAGAGGGGAGCAGACCTAGTGTGCAAACAGATTTTTGATTACGGCTTCTTCCATGCTGACCCGCATCCAGGGAATATTTTGATTTTAGACGGAAATGTGATTGCCCCTCTGGATTTCGGAATGGTGGGGACGTTGACTGAATCTCAATTAGAAGAATTCAGCGACATATTAGAGGCCTTCGTGGCCGGCGATGCGAAGAAGATTGTGAGAGTGCTGTTGGAGAGCGAAATCGTCGACGAGAAGGTTAATTTGCGCCGATTGGAAATCGACATCTCCGCTCTGTTGCAGAAAATCAAGCGGAAACCTCTGGGCCGGCTGGACATGAAAGATTTGATGTGGGATAATTTTGACATTTTCAAACGTTATGAGATGAAGGCCAAGTCGGAGCTGATGTTGCTTTCCAAAGCCTTGGTGACTTATGAAGAACTGGCCCGCAGTCTGGACCCGGAATTTCAGATGGCGGAGGTGGTCAAACCGTATGTGGCCAAATTAATCAAAAAGAAATTTGCGCCCGGGCAGTTTATCAGGGAAACAATAGGCGGGATTTCAGATTTGCGCAGGTTAGCCTCTGACCTGCCTTTCGAGGTGAAAAGAATCTTGCAGAAATCGCGCAAAGGGGAGATGTCAGTCGAATTAAGGCACCGGGATTTGGACAGGCTAATGCTGGAGATAGACAGGTCCTCAAACCGGCTGTCGTTTGCCTTAATCATAGCGGCGATTATTGTGGGGTCGTCGCTGATTATAAAGTTGGAGATTGGGTATAAGGTGTTTGGATTTTCGGTGCTGGGGCTGTTAGGGTTTCTGTTTGCAGGGTTATTGGGGGTGGGGCTGGTGATTGCGATTCTGAGGTCGGGGAGGTTGTAGGACCCAAGTGAATAATACTACTGGCCTTGAGTTGACCGAGACTGATTACGGAGTCAGGAGAAAGTGGTGGGTGGCTGTGTTATTGTCTTTGCTTTTGCCCGGCCTAGGGCAATTGTACAATGGACAACTCATCAAGGGTATTATTTTGTGTTCCGTACTTTGGATGGTTGATATTGTAAGTTTATGCCTGATGTGGGGAATTTCCTCAGCGCCATCGAACATAATTTTGGCACTTTTCATAGATCTTTTGGTACTTATCTTGATTATTAGAGATGCAATTTTGGTTTCACGAAGAATTGATCGTAATTTCAAGCCGAAGTTTTACAATAAATGGTATGTGTATATAGTCTTAATTTTATTCTTCCATCTGATTTTCTGGCCTGTGATGGATAATATTTTCTATGACGTACATTACGTGCCTTCTGAAGCTATGAGTCCTACCTTGGTTGCAGGTGATCGGATAGTGGTGGATAAATTTATTTATAAATTTAATGACCCAACTAGGGGTGATATAGTTACATTCAGATTTCCTCTGAATAAGAATAAGCTATACGTTAAGCGCGTAATGGGTATGCCGGGTGATACTGTAGAAATTGTAAATAAACAGCTAATCATCAATGGAACCTTACTGAATGAGGAATATGTCGTCCATATGGATTCGCGGGTGATATACGGACGTGATAGTCTGGCAGCCATAGTCGTTCCAGAAGGCAAATACTATGTCATGGGGGATAATAGAGACAACAGTTATGATAGTCGTTTCTTTGGTTTTGTAGATAGGAATGAGATTATCTCAAAAGTAAGGACTGTCTTGTTTTCCTGGGACACAGAAAAAAAGCGTTTAAGATGGGAGAGGTTTGGCACTCAATTATCGCCATAGTTTTGTAGGGTGGACCAGTCCCGCCTCTTATTTAGCCGAGGAATTATCCTCGGCTACGGAGGTTCCGAAAGGTTCTAACCCCTCCCTTGCCCTCCCCTAAAAGGAGAGGGTAAAGAGAACCTCACCCTTCCCTCTCCTCTTAGGAGAGGGTGATACATTTCCTCCCCTAAGAGGGGAGGATTAAGGTGGGGTTATATTTTCTAATGCTTGCCAAAGAATTAAGAAACAGGCGGGGTATCAAAACCCCGCCTACGGGAATATGTTAAGACAAAAAGAGTTACGGCTTGACTTCAAACGGCTTGCGTATATTATTTAGCGGTGGTTTACTATAGGGTAACAATCCAGATAACAATATGTCTTTCGAAAACTTAACTCCCAGAGAGAAGAGCATCTTAAAGGCTCTGATAGACCACTACATCTCCTCGGCTGAGCCGGTAGGGTCACGTACTATTTCCCATAAGTATCACCAGGAGTTAAGCTCGGCCACTATCCGGAACACAATGCAGGATTTGGAAGAGTTAGGCCTGGTGGAGCAGCCGCACACTTCTGCCGGTAGAATCCCTACGGACAAAGGATACCGCCTGTATGTGGACAGTCTCTTGAAGCAGAAAGAGCTCTCACCCAAGGAAAAAGAGAACATCCGCCAACAGCTCAGTTTAGATTATGCGGCGGTGGAAGAAATTTTAGCCCAGACTTCCAGAGTCTTGGGCCAGGTCTCTCAGGAATTAGGGGTCACGATTGCCCCCAGGTTCGAGCAGGGTGTTTTGACCAGAATTGAGTTGATTCCCGTAGCAGAGAAAAGATTGATGGTTGTATTGGCAATCAAATCAGGATTAGTCAGAACTGTGCTACTGGAAGTGCAGTCCTCCTTGCAAGAAAATTTATTAGAGGAAACCCGGCAGGTGCTGAATGAAAAGCTGTGCGGCTTAACCTTGGGTGACATAAAGAAAACCATTGCCCAAAGGTTGAAGGATGCCAACGCCGGCGACGCTAAACTAATCCGTCTTTTCTTAGAGTCTTCCGGCGAGATGTTGGGCTCCATGCAGATAGAGCAGGTGCATGTCGGCGGCACGCAGAATATCTTAAAACAGCCTGAATTTCAGAATCCGCAGAAGCTGCACGATTTGATTCAAATCGTGGAGGAGAAAAAACTGTTGGCGGAGCTGCTCTCCACTCAGGGGATTAAGGAGGGAATCACAATTACCATCGGGACCGAAAGCGCTAAAGGGGAGATGGCCTCTTTTTCGCTGGTCACTTCGACCTATCAGGCCGGAAAGGTCAAAGGAACCATCGGGGTCATCGGGCCTACCCGGATGCCTTACTCAAAATTGATTTCCATAGTTGACTACACCGCCAAAGCTTTAAGCGAGATGCTCTCGGAGTAAAGAAAAGGAGAGGTTTTGTTTGGCAAGAAGCACAAGGATAAGAAGGACGAAGAATTGTCTCAGGAAATAAAGTCGGAAGAACAAGAGACTGCTTCTGCACAAGCGCCTACAGTTCCGGGAGGCTCACCGGCGGCAGAGGCAGAAAGAGCTATCTCTGAGATAGACCAGTTAAATCAGAAATTATCTGAAGCCGAAAGACGCAACAAAGAACTGGAAGACCGGCTCCTGCGCTTAGCTGCAGAGTTTGACAATTATAAAAAGAGGACGCTCAAAGAGTTTGAAAACATAGTTAGAAACGCCAATGAAAATCTGATTTTAGATTTGATTAACATCCTCAACAATTTTTCCCGGGCCTTGGAATCGCCTGAAAACAGCCAAGATTCGAAAAGTTTCAAAATTGGTGTAGAGTTAATTTACGGACAGTTGAAGTCTTTGCTGAGCAAGGAAGGCTTAGAAGAAATTCCAGCCATCGGTGAAAAATTTGACCCGACTCTGCATGAAGCGGTCATGCAGATGGAGTCCGAGAAAGAAGAAGAGACTATTCTGCAGGAAGTAAGCAAGGGATATAAGTTAAACGGCAAGGTGATTCGGCATTCTCAGGTGGTAGTCGCCAAAAAGAGAGCCGAAGATGAACCGGAAGAGAATCAGATTTCCCAGGAAGGAAAAGGTGAATAATGCCAAAGGTCATCGGTATCGATTTAGGGACCACTAACTCCTGCGTGGCAGTAATGGAGGGAAGCAAGCCGACTGTCATCGCCAATTCCGAAGGGTCGCGCACGACTCCCTCGGTAGTGGCCTTTACCAAAACTGGTGAAAGATTAGTAGGCGGACTGGCCAAACGCCAGGCCATCATCAATCCGGAAAACACGGTTTTCTCCATCAAGCGCTTCATGGGGAGAAGACATTCGGAAGTCTTGCAGGAAGAAAAAATAGTCCCTTACAAAATCGTGGAAGCAGAAAATGGGGACGTGCGAGTCTCCATAATGGGGAAAGAATATTCTCCCCCAGAAATCTCAGCCATGATTCTGCAATATCTGAAAAAAGTGGCAGAAGATTATTTAGGCGAGACAGTCACCCAGGCGGTTATCACTGTCCCTGCCTATTTCAACGACTCGCAGAGACAGGCCACCAAGGATGCCGGAAGAATAGCCGGCTTAGAGGTTTTGCGCATCATTAACGAGCCGACCGCCGCCTCCTTAGCCTACGGCTTGGAGAAGAAGAAGAACGAAAAAATTGCGGTATTCGACTTAGGCGGAGGGACTTTTGACATCTCCATGCTGGAAATCGGGGAAGGAGTCTTTGAAGTGCGCTCCACCAACGGAGATACTCATTTAGGCGGAGATGACTTCGACCAGCGAGTAATCGACTGGATGGCAGATGAATTCAAAAAACTGAACGGGATTGATTTAAGAAAAGACCGGATGGCGTTACAAAGACTCAAGGAAGCAGCTGAAAAGGCTAAGTGCGAATTGTCGAGCACCATGCAGACCAATATCAATCTGCCTTTCATAACAGCCGATAGTTCTGGTCCCAGACATTTAGACTTAATGCTGAGCAGGGCCAAATTGGAGCAATTGGTGGAGGATTTGCTGCAGAGGACGGTCGGACCCTGCAAGCAGGCTCTGGCTGATGCCAAACTAAACGCTTCTGACATCGATGAAGTCGTTTTAGTCGGCGGGCAGATTAGGATGCCTAAGGTCCAGGAAATTGTTAAAGAGTTATTCGGCAAGGAGCCGCACAAAGGAGTAAATCCGGATGAGGTGGTGGCAGTTGGAGCGGCCATACAGGCGGCGGTCTTAACCGGAGAAGTTAAGGATGTTCTGTTGCTGGACGTAACTCCACTTTCACTCGGCATCGAGACTTTGGGCGGGGTCTGCACCAAATTAATCGAGAGAAACACCACCATTCCGGTGCGCAAGGGCCAGATATTTTCCACTGCCACAGATGACCAGCCCGCAGTCAGCATCCATGTACTGCAAGGTGAAAGAGAGATGGCCATTGACAACCGCACGTTGAGCCGTTTCGATTTGGTCGGCATTCCGCCGGCTCCCCGCGGGATTCCCAGAATTGAAGTGACCTTTGACATTGATGCCAACGGCATCGTTCACGTCTCTGCCAAAGACTTAGGCACCGGCAAGGAACAGTCCATAAAAATTCAGGCCTCCAGCGGCCTGACCGAGCAGGAAATCCAAAAAATGGTCAAGGACTCAGAGAAATTCGGCGAAGAGGATAAGAAAAAAAGAGCCTTAGTGGAGGCGCGCAATAAGGCAGACGGAACGATTTATACAGTAGAAAAGACTTTAAAAGATTTGGGAGATAAAATTTCCTCAGAAGAAAAACAGAAAGTGGAACAGGCAATCGAAAAAGTCAGAAGCTTAATGTCCGGCTCTGATACTGAGGCTATCAATCGGGCCACAGAAGAACTGCTCTCTGCCTCGCACAAAATAGCTGAGGAATTATATAAGCAGCAGACCGCGGGGCAAGCTCAAACTACGGCTGAACAACCTCCTCCTTCAGGTGACGAGAAGAGAGAGGGGAAGGTGGATGCGGAGTATGAGGTGATGGATGATAAGGAGGAGAAGAAGTAATTGGATTTAAGGCCTTCTAAACCCCACCCTGCCCTCCCCTCTTAGGGGAGGAATAACTTACCTCTCCCAATCTTTCTCCTCCTTCGAAAGGCTCAGGACAAGTAAAAGAGAGGGAATAGAATGACCCCTCCCTTGGCCTCCCTTCAGGGTGAATCCCTTCAGGATGAACCCCTCTAGGGGAGGGAACTTGAGGAAGTTGACGGGGGACTGACTGCGTATATATTAGCAAGCTGACGAAAATATTTATATGGCAACCAAGAGAAATTACTACGAAGTCTTAGGGGTGGAGCGCTCCGCCTCAGAAGAGGAGATTAAAAAGGCTTACCGCAAACTGGCGGTGCAGTATCACCCGGACAAAAATCCAGGGGATAAGTCCGCAGAGGAAAAATTCAAGGAGATCTCCGAGGCCTACGAGGTGCTGCGCGACCCGGACAAAAGGGCTAAATACGACCGCTTCGGCCATGTAGAGGTCGGTGCCGGAGCAGGACCAGGATACGGCTTTGACTTCTCCAGCTTTGACCTATCAGACGCCTTAAGAACCTTCATGCGGGATTTTGGGGGATTCGGCTTCGAGGAATTCTTCGGCGGAGGCACGACCACCCGCACTCGAACTCAAGTTTACAGAGGAGAGGATTTACAAGTCAGGCTCAAACTGAATTTGGAGGAAATAGCCACCGGAGTCGAAAAGAAAATCAAAATCAAGCGAATGCAGAAATGCTCGGCCTGCCACGGCAGCGGCGCGGATAAGGGGAGCGGCAAGAAGCTCTGTCCCCGCTGTCAGGGCGCCGGAGAAGTCCGGCAGGTAAAAAGGTCGCTCTTCGGACAGTTTATGAGCGTGACCACCTGCCCCAATTGTCAGGGAGAAGGACAGGTAATCGACAAGCCCTGCTCAGTCTGTTTAGGGCAAGGAAGAGTAAAAGGGGAGACCGTCATCTCGGTCAAAATCCCAGCCGGAGTCTCCACCGGCAATTACATCCCTCTGCGCGGACAGGCCAATGTCGGTGCAAGAGGAGGCTCGGCCGGAGACGTGCTGGTCTTCATAGAAGAAGCAGAGCATCCTTTGTTCCGGCGGCATGAGGACGATTTGGTCTTGGATTTTCCGCTGAATTTTCCTTTAGCTGCTATGGGGGGAGAGATAGAAGTACCACTATTGACCGAAGGGAAGGCGCGCCTAAAGATTCCAGCTGGCACTCAGTCCGGCAAGGTCTTCAGGCTCAGGTCTAAGGGGATTCCGCATTTGCACGGCAGCGGACGAGGGGACTTGTTGGTCAGGGTAACAGTCTGGGTGCCGACTAATCTATCCTCGGATGAAAAAAGAATCCTTGAAGAGCTCTCCCCTAAACAGAATTTCCAACCACCTCAGCCGGGCAAATCCTTTGTAGAAAGGCTAAGAGATTTATTAGGAATTTGAGTTTAGTCAGAGCCGGTCAGTCTTATTATCAAGTCCAGATTGAAATTCCCAGGGAATTTGAAGAGGCAATTAGCAATTTTCTCATTGAAAATGGCAGCTCGGGAATAAAGGTTGACGAAAATAAAGTCGTAACCAGATTGACCGGATATTTCAAACCGCGGGGGTTTTCAGGTCTGCCCGAAAGAACGAAAAGGTATCTAAAGAGTTTACATAGGCTTTACCCCCGGTTTATCTTCCATCTAACTTATCAGATTAAGAAAACAGAGGACTGGTCTAAGAGGTGGCGAAAGAACTTTGAGCCGGTTCTGGTAGGGAAAAAGCTGGTAATAATTCCATCCTGGAGCAAGGCAAAATTCCCCTCTCGACTAGTCATAAGAATTTATCCACAGATGGCTTTCGGAACCGGGACTCATCCGACTACTCAATCCTGCCTTTTGTCCCTAACTAAACTCGTCAAACCAGGAGATAAAGTTCTGGACTTGGGGACAGGCTCAGGGATTCTGGCTATAGCGGCAGTGAAATTGGGCGCCAGTTCTGTACTCGCAGTAGACTCAGATGCTACAGTCAAAGAGAATGTATTAAAAAATCTCAAATTGAATCGGGTCGAGAATAAAATCAAACTTAAGATTAGCAGACTGGCAAACCTTCAACTCAAGGAAGAATTCGACCTGGTGGTGGCCAATTTAACCGGACGGGAGATTTTTGAAGAATTTGAAAATCTACGGCAAAGTGTAAAATCAAATGGTTATATTATAATTTCAGGCTGGACTAAAGAGAACCAGAAGGAATTGATCGGTTACTTGAAGGAGAAAAGAGTAAAGATCGTAGAACTCAAACAGAAAAAAAGCTGGGTGACTGCAGTTTGCAGAAAATAGTTACCAATTTTTACACACCTCCGGGAAATATAGTTGATGACCTGGTGAGAATAAAAGGAGAAGAGGCTCAGCATATCGCCAGAGTCCTGCGCCACAGAAAAGGAGACACTATTTCAGTGGTGGACGGAGCCGGAGTGCGCTATAAGGTTGCTTTGGAGCAGGTCAGGCGGGATGAAGTGGAAGGGAGAGTCATCCACCAGGTCAGAAGGGAGAATGAGCCGGTAGTCAATGTCACTCTGGCAGCCGGAGTCTCTACCGGGAGTAAAATGGATTTGATTATCGAAAAAGGGACTGAATTGGGAATCAGAAAATTCATCCCGGTTTTCACTGAACAGGCAATTATAGAATTAGATGACCCGGCTAAGACCAAGAAGAGGCTCTCCCGCTGGAATAAGGTGGCCATAGCCGCGATGAAGCAGTCCCTACGCTCCTTTTTACCCAAGATAGAACAGCCTTCGGCTCTGCCCGATTTAATTCAGCGTTCGACCGAATATGACCGGAGCATAGTCGCCAGTCTGGAGCCGGGAGCAAAGAATATCAAATCGGCACTGGAAGCTGAAGCTCCTCTGCGGGAGATTCTTCTCTTAGTCGGGCCGGAGTCTGGCTTCACATTTGAAGAATTAGAAATGTGTAAGGAAAGAGGCTTCATTCCGGTGAAGCTGGGTCCTCGCCGCTTGCGGACTGAGACCGCCTGTATCACCCTGTGCACGCTGGTCTTGAGCTATTTGGGAGAATTAGAATGAGCGGGTTTTACAAAAAGCTGTTTGACCCGGTCTTTCAATAGGACCAGCCATAAGATAAAAGGGAAGGCCCCGCTCAAAACCGACAAGGGGGTAAAGAGCAATTCATAAGTTGACTGGGAAACCTGCCAAAAGTCCAAAAGGAAATAGAGAATTACTGCTACGACCAAGTGCTCGACAAAAAGTATAAACCAACCCAAAAGAAGCAGCCAGAGTTTTTGGAGATTGAAATAGGGAGGGCTGATTAATATCAAGGCTGTAAAGGGAATCAGGTTGTGAAAAAAGGCAGTGGGCACCGGCAGAGTCAGATTGGTTATGGCGATTCCCGAAATAAAATTAACAGTTCCGACAGAGAGGACCTGATAGAGCTCCAGCCCTTTCCAGAACCAGAGTAAGGCCAGGAGTCCGGAAACGAAAATGAATTTCAGAAGAAAACTAAGCAGTCTTTCCGGCACTCGTTCCACCTTGTCAGAGTGAATAAGCGAATTTCTTTATCCAGAATAGCCAGGCTAAAAGCACGACAAAAATCACGAATATCTGCCCGGTGTAGAGATGGATAAATTCAAAAAGCTGAGGGTGAAAATTTCCAACCAACAGCAGAGAACAAATTCTGAACAGGTCCACCAGGTAGAAAAGGGGAATAGACAGAAGAATTCCCCAAAGTCTTTTCTTGGCATCAGCTGGAAATGCCATGATAGCAGAGGTAAACACCATAACCTGATAAATTCCGGCACACTCTAAAGCCACTTCCACTGAAAAACTCTCCAGGCTCAGTAGATTTGCCTCTTGCTGGGGGGAAAAGCCGATCAGATGCAGAAGCCGTTCAGCCAGGGAGGCTGTGAAGCTGACGTAGACGTTTATCACTTCAGGGAATTTGGTGCGGAAGTAGCCAAATAGAAGAGCAAGGAGGGTCATAAATATAGCAAACTTGAGGATGAATTTAGTAATAGGATTAAGAAAAGGTCGTTTTTTTATTTTCGTGGGCATAAAAATAGGACTGCTGTCCTAAAATAGGCAGCAGCCCTATTCGAGTCAATTAGAAGGAGCGGAAAGCCTTCCGACGACGAAAGAAAAGAATTCCAGCGCCCAGTAATATCACGATGGCCGGAAGAGCAATATAGCCGTAAGAGGTAAAAGCCGGCACTACAAAAGGAGGCCCAGCCAGATATATAGCCCAGAGACATTCTCCGTCCACTTCAGTGTTCTCGCAGTAGTCATCAACGGCTACACTGACATTGTGATAAAACCAGCCCGCATTATACCAGCTCTGCTGGCCTTTTAACCAATTTGCTCCCTTCTTGGCAGCTGCCTTGGCAGCACTTGAGCCTACGATATTGTCATAGGTCGCCAGAGCCCGGACCGCATAGGCAGTGGTCTGCCAGTCGCCAACACCGCCATAGACGCCTCCGTGCCATTCCCAGGAGCCATCCGGAAGCTGATATTTAAGCAGGCTGTCCAGCATCTGGTCTCTTTCGGTGGGGAAATTGCCAGAAAGCGCGAAAGCCTCCAGACTGCCAGTCACTCCCAGAGTCCACCACCACTCGTTGCGGTCAGCCAGGTCAAAATAAGTCCCACTGGTTGTGTACAGAATGTCATAAATTACCTGGGCCATGCTGTCCACATCGTCATCATAAGGAGTGCCGTATTCATCGAATACTGCATAGGCATCGGCTGCCACCAGTCCGATATCCCAGGGGATGATGCCGTTGCAGTACCCACTGCCGCAGCGCCCGTCTCGAATCTGGCGGGCTCTGTCTCCGGCAGTTCCGCCGGCATCTGCTTTACGCACATCGTAGCGGGATTTGCCGGTGTCGGCATAGGCGGTTGTTCCTAAGGCCTGTTTGGCTTTGATTAAGAACTGAGGAACGCCTCCGGTTTTGATTGCCAGATTGGGTTCAATGCCGAGAGTGAAAGCATTCTGGATCGCAGTTTGCTGAAAGGCTTGGGGCTTGTGTAAATAGGCGCCTAATATCCCCATGGCAGTAACTCCATATGTGTTGATGGGACTGGGGTTGCCAGAGTGGGCATTCTGGCTGCTGTCCACCTCCCAATCCCAGCCGCCATCCGTACCGGACTGCAAGTTGGCCAGCCTCTTAGAACCGAATATCAGCGCATCCGGAAAATCCAGGGGAGCGCCTTGGGGAAAAACCGGCTTGCCGCTGATGGCCGGCGGAGAAAGCTGGAGCTTATCGAGTTGAATTACTCCTGCCTCATAGGGGATAGCCCTGGGAGCGGCAATTGCAGCCGAATAGGACAACAAGAAGAGAATCGTTAAAGCCGCGAAAATTGAGATTAGCATCCTTCTCATAATTTCTCCTGCCTGGTTTAGTCAGAATTATATTTGGTTAACAATCCCCCTCAATCGGCATGTGGTATTTTGTGGATTTAGGTTCCTGGCCTCACCTCCCAATTTGAAAAACCTGTTTGACCGACAAAAGTGTCAGCGTTAAAATCATTCAAATAGACCTCTTGGATACTCCCAAACCAAGTTCAATTTAGCCCGCGGAATGTTCTTGTCAAGTGTTTTCTTAGTGGGCTCAAACAGATAATTTATTGTGGCGCAGCAAATTAGGAACGATCGCCATTAGCAGTAAGCGGAAACTGTTTTAGGCTTGACAATGATGAGCTAAAAGGTATATTAATTAATTTGGACAAATATGAATGCTATAAAACAGAAAAGAAAGGGGTGGAATAAATAGGTGACCTACGTCGTAATTCGAGACGACGAGTCGTTTGAAAAGGCCCTGAGAAGATTCAACAAATCCTGTGAGCGGGCAGGCATTCTGGCTGATTTGAAAAAGCACCAGCACTTCGAGAAGCCATCAGAAAGACGCAAGCGCAAACAGGCTGCGGCCCGCCGCAAGACCCGTCGCAGAGAATTCTTTCAGGGGACATGAGCTTAGCCGAGCGTCTGGCCGAGGACTTAAAGTCGGCTCAGAAACAGGGTGACCAGATAAGAGTTTCCACCTTGAGGATGCTGAAGTCGGAGTTAAAGTACAAGGAGATTGAAAAAGGCAAACCCCTTTCCGAAGAGGATGAAATTCAGGTTTTAAGCACCTCGGCTAAGAAGCGAGAGGACTCGATTGCCCAGTTCAAGCAAGGTATGCGGACTGATTTAGCCGCCAAGGAAGAGGCCGAGTTGAAGATTGTCCGCAGCTATCTGCCTGAACAGTTGAACCAGGAGGAATTGGAACGGCTGATAGTAGAGGCCATAGCCGAAGTTCAGGCCAAAGAAAAGTCTGACTTGGGCAAGGTGATGAAGAGCCTGATGCCCAAAGTCAAGGGCCGGGCCGACGGCAGATTAGTTAATCAAATTGTCACAGCTAAATTAGAGAACGCAGGAGCGACAAGCTAACTTCAACTAAAGCGCTTACTTCCCCCGATATATCGGGGGATGACCCCAGAGAGGAGGGGAAGATGAACTGGCTGGACATAATCATAGGCATGGCCCTAATCGCCGGAGTTGTCTTAGGCGTGCGCCGGGGTTTTATCCGGGAGGCGATGGGGCTGTTGGGCTTTATAGTCGGCATTATTATCGCCATCAATTACGTGGACTGGCTGAGCGCCAAATTTCTTTCGCACATGCGGGCCTCGCCTCACATAATTTCCTTCTTCAGCTTCATCCTTCTGTTCGCGGTGGTGTTTCTGGCCTTCAAGATATTAGGATTTCTATTTTACAAAATCGGCTCGCTATCGCCTTTAGGCAAGCTGGACAAAGCCGGCGGAGGAGTGATAGGTTTTTTACAATCCTGGATACTGGTGGGATTCGTACTCTTCCTCTTGATGTTTTTACCCCTGCCGCAGGCTTTCTTGAAGACTACCGACAATTCCTTTTTCGCCCCGATCATGAGAGGGACCATCCCTCTGATATACGAAGAGACCGTCATTATTCACCCCCAGAGCGGCTCTTTCATGAATCAGATTTCCAAGGCGCTGAAGACGGATAAGTCCACGGAGGAAGGCACTTACTATTTCGGGAAGGTCTCCGGCAAAAAGGTAGCTAACCGTACCGAAAAGGTTTTAGCTGAAATTAAAAAGAGATTCAGCCGGCAGGAGGGATAGCGCTTACAGAAGAGTATTGCGCTTTGGGCGGGTATTGCTAAAATACCCGTATGGATTCTCATACTCTCAAAGTTTTAGAATTCGATAAAATCAGGCAGAGGCTGGCCGGCCTGTGCCAGTCCCCCTTAGGGCAGGCTGAGATTGCGAAGCTTTATCCCACCGTTGACTTAGTCCTCATCCAGAAAAGATTAAACCAGATCCAGGAGATGAAGGAAGTCTTCCTGTATCAGGGCGGATTTCCCTCTCTGGCGGTTACCGACCTGCGTGAAGCACTGGAGAAAATAAAGCCGGAAGGGACCGCTTTAGACCCGGCTGAGTTTTTGAGCTTAGCCAATCTCCTAAACTGCATCAGGGAAGTCTTGAAATACGACAAAGAGCAAAAGGAGAAGTTTGTTCTCCTGCATGAAATAATCAGAGACCTGCGTTTGCCGGATAAGCTTCTGGAATCAATCAACCGATCGATTGAGGTGAATGGAGAGATAAAAGACTCCGCCTCGCAACAATTAGCCCGCATTCGGCGAGAAAAGGTAAATTTAAGACAGGAAGTGGTCAACAAATTACACGCTATCTTGCGCTCGGCTAAAGTCAATCCGGAAGATGAGATTGTCACCCTGCGCCAGGGAAGGTACGTCATCTCTCTACCGGAGCCGGAATTGGCCAAAGTGAAAGGGATAATTCAGGACCGCTCCGGCACCGGCCTGACTTACTTTATTGAACCGGTAGCGATTGTAGAATTCAACAATAAACTCAAAGCCTTAGAGCTGGAGGAAGCCAGTGAAATCCACCGGATTTTGTTGGCTTTAAGCCAGATGGTCAGAGAGCATTCGCCGGAGTTACTTAAGGATTTGGAAGTGATAGCGGAGCTGGATTCCTTGGCAGCCAAGGCCAGATTCGCCATTGAGTTCAAATGCAATGCCCCGGTTCTGAATCAGGAGAAATTTGTCAAACTTATCAAAGCCAGGCATCCTTTCTTAAGTCAGGAGACAGTTGTTCCTTTGACTTTTGAGTTAGGCAGGGATTTTAGCACTCTGGTTATTACCGGGCCGAATACCGGAGGCAAGACCGTGGCCTTGAAGACAGTCGGACTACTGAGTCTGATGCTCCAATCCGGCCTGCAGATTCCGGTTGAGGCCGACTCCTCCATAGGCATATTCAATCAGATTTTTGCCGACATCGGGGACGAGCAGTCCATTGAAATGTCTCTGTCCACTTTTTCCTCCCACATCGGACAGATTATCCGGGCCGTGGAGCAGGCTGACCAAAACAGTTTAGTTCTCTTAGACGAAATCGGGGCCGGCACTGACCCGCAGGAGGGAGCAGCCTTAGGGGAGGCAATCCTTGGATATTTGACCGAAAAAGGAACCCGGACAATCGTGACCACCCACTTAGGCGCACTGAAAGTTCTGGCCCAGAATAATGAGAGAATTAATAACGGCTCCTTTGAATTTGACCGGCAGAGCCTGGAGCCGACTTATCAATTCCGTCTGGGGGTGCCGGGCTCCAGCTACGCAGTAGAAATCGCTTCCCGCTTAGGACTGAGGCCGGATATTGTCAAAAAGGCCGCTACCCTGATTGGCACACAGGAAAAAGATTTAACTGCCTTATTAGAGAATTTAGACCAGGAATTAAAACAAATCAGAGAAGAAAGAGCAGTGCTTTCCCAAAAGACGGAAGAGACCGATAAAATTCTCTCACTCTATACTACCAAACTTCAGCGAGTAGAAAAAGAACAAAAAGAAATCAAGGGCAAGGCGCTGGCAGAAGCCAGGGACTTGCTCTCCAAGTCCAGGTTGCAGATTGAGCACTTAATCAAAGAATTGCGGGAGACCAAGGCGGAAAAGCAGAGCATTAAGAAAGCGCTCTCTTATGTGGAGGAAAAGTCCAGAGAGATTAAAGAGGAAGAGGAAAAATATAAACCGGAAAAATTAGATAAGCTGGAAAATATCGAAATCGGGCAGAGGGTGTGGGTCGAGACCCTTAAAACCGAAGGCGAGATGGTTTCGCTGCCGGACAGGAGTGGAAAGGTAAAGGTCTTAGCCGGAGGAGTCAGCTTGACGGTTTCAAAGGATGACTTGTATAAAGTTAAAACAGAAAAGAGAGCCAGAGCAGGGATGACCAAATTGATTTCTGAAACTGAGGCGGTTTCTCCGGAACTGAGCATCAGAGGGATGACCTCGGATGAGGCCATCGAAAAAGTCGACAAATATCTGGACCAGGCTTTATTAGCCGGGCTGAATGAGGTCTACCTCATCCACGGCAAGGGGACTGGCACTCTGCGAAGGAAGATTGCTGAATTTCTGAAGAGCCATCCCCGGGTAGAGGAATCACACTTAGCAGAATGGGACCAGGGTGGAGCCGGAGTGACAGTAGTCAAACTAAGAAGCAGTTGATTTTTTGGTAAGAATGCATAGGTTAATTTAGAAACCGTCCCGAAGGCAATCTGCCAATAGGTCAGGTCCTTAGGAAGTCAGCAAAATGTCGAATTTTTTTCCGCAGGAGTTCATCGAGCAGGTTCGCTCGGCCAATGACATAGTCTCGGTCATTGGCGAGTATGTCTCCTTAAAGAAGAAAGGGCGCAACTACTTCGGCCTCTGCCCGTTTCATGCAGAAAAAACTCCCTCCTTTTCAGTCAATGCTGAAAAGCAGATTTTTCACTGCTTCGGGTGCGGAGAAGGGGGGAATGTGGTCTCATTCTTGATGACCCATGATAAGCTCGGATTTGTGGAAGCCATAAAACTTTTGGCCAGAAGGGCAAATATTCGTCTGCCCCAGAAAGAGTATGACAGGAAAAACTTAGAGCTTTTAGACCGGCTCTATTATGCCAACCAGATGGCGGCTTCATACTTCATCTGGAATTTGAATAGGAGTGCAGAGGGCAAAATTGCCTTAAAATACTTAGACAAGCGTAAAGTCTCAAAGGATGCCATCAAGGAGTTTCAATTAGGTTTAGCTACAGATGAGTGGGACGGTCTGATAAGATTCTGTACCTCCAAGGGTGTAGAAACAGATACTCTGCTGGCAGCCGGCTTGATTATCGAGAGAAGTGACCGCAAGGGATACTATGACCGGTTCAAGAACAGGCTGGTCTTTCCCATCTTCAATCTCTCCAGCAAGATGGTCGCCTTCGCCGGCAGAATCCTGGATGAAAAGGATAGTCCCAAATATATGAACTCGCCGGAAACTCCCATCTACCAGAAGGGAAAACTCTTATACGGGCTGAATTTTTCCAAGGAGAAGATTCGGGAAAGCCAGAAGGCGATAATCGTGGAAGGCTATTTCGACTTTCTGTCCCTCTATCAGAACGGGATTCAGAATATCGTAGCCTCCTGCGGCACAGCCTTTACTCCGGACCAGGCCAGACTGCTTTCGCGTTTTGCTGAAGAGGCTATCCTGCTTTTCGATTCCGACGGCGCCGGACAGAGGGCGGTCCTGAGGAGCGTGGATTTGCTTTACGATGCAGGCTTAGAAGTCAAAGTAGCAGTATTGCCCGCGGGATATGACCCGGATAAGTACATTAACACTCATGGTTCGGAAAAGCTGAAAGAACTAATTTTCAAATCAATCAGCTATGTAAAATTCAAAACCGGCCTGTTAGAAGATAAGTTCAGTAAGCTGAACTTAAATGAACAGGAAAAAGTGTTGTTAGACTTTACCCGGACCGGCCTGAAAATCAACGATGGAGTGAAAAGAGAACTATTCTTAAAACAGGTGGCTGACCAATTAGGCATTGGCGAAGAAATCATCAGAAAGGCAGTTCAGAAAGTTATCGGAAGTTCTAAAGGGAAAGAAGTTTCAAATGCTCCCTTACCCCAGAAAACAGGCCCAGTGTGGGAGAGAGAATTCTTGGGGTTGGTCTTGAATATGCCGGAAATGATTGAAAAGTTTAAGCCGAACCTACCCACTGAGAACTTTTCAGGTGCTTTACACCAACAAGCCTGGGAGTTATTTCAGGCTGAATACAAGCGTAAACAGAAATTAGAATTAAGCGAAATCATGGGCGGTGTGAGCAGTGTGTCCCTACGAAACCTCCTTATAGAATTGGCCGGACAGGAATTTCCTACAGCAGAGGCCGAAACAATATTCCGGGAATACCTTCAGCGATTTAATCTGTTAGAGAGAGAAAAAGAGCTGGCTAACATTAAAGAAAATCTAAAGAAAGCTGAGGAATCAAAAGATACAGAAAGAATCAAGAACTTAAGCCAAAAGCTTCAAAATCTCTTGAAAGAGAGCAGGTTAACATCCAGTTAAATAAGCCATCTTTCTTAAATTCCACCCCGCCTTAAGCATTCTTATGGCCCACTTGACTAAAATTTCCAGATTGTTTATAATGCTTTAACTGGGCCCATAGCTCAGTTGGTTAGAGCAGCTGACTCATAATCAGCGGGTCCCAGGTTCGAGCCCTGGTGGGCCCATGGATAGAATTGACAACTTTATAGAAGGCAGATAGTTGACCGGGCAATTAGCTCAGCTGGTTAGAGCGTTCGGTTCACATCCGAAAGGTCACAGGTTCGAGTCCTGTATTGCCCAGAAGCTTAAAGTGCAAAAACAGGTAATCAGAAGCAGGCACAATCATAAAACTTACACCACTGAAGCGGTAAAATGCACTCCGGGTGGAGTGCATTTTTTGTCTTTAGCCTAAGGAAGGAAGGATGCAGAAAGATTTAGAGCTAATGTTGAAGTTGCAGGAACTGGATTATGAGATAGACGAGCTGGAACGCTCCAAGAGTTATTTGCCGGACATGCTCAATAAACTCCAAGTCCAGATTGATGAAACCGGCCAAACCTTGCAGCAGACCGAACAGAGAATTAAACAACTCAATATAGACAAAAAAAACTGGGAAATTGAAGCGGCTGCCTGGCAGGAAGAACAGCAGAGGTTCCAACGGCAGATGCGGGACATTAAGACCAACAAAGAGTATGACGCCCTGATGGCCGAGATCGAGGTCCGCAAGCAAAAGACCTCTCAGAACGAAGATTTGATTCTGCAGGCCATGCAAGAGATAGAGGAGCTGACACCCAAGATTGAGGAATTTAAAAAGAAATTGGAAGAAGTGTCCAAAACCAACCAGAAACAGATGGCTGAGTTGCAAAAACAGATAGACGGAGTAGATGAAAAAGTCAAAATCAAGCAGGATGAAAAAAAGCGCCTCAGCCTGCAGATCAGCCGGGTGGCCATAGCCACTTACGACCGGATTCGGAAGAAGTGCATGCCGGTGGTAATCTCGGTCCGTAAAAAAGCCTGCGGAGCCTGCTATAAGACCTTTCCTCCGCAGAGGATTCAGGAGATTAAAAAAGGGGACGGTCTGATTACCTGTGACAACTGCGGCAGAATTTTAATCTGGACCGGAGAAAATGGAGGCTGAGAATCTTTTGTCTATGGAAAAGAAATTTGAAAAGATCGGGTTGACCTTCGATGACGTTCTCTTAGTCCCCAATAAATCCGAGGTTCTGCCGGCTCAGGTAGAACTTGCTACCAAGATATTTCCTGACCTAGCGCTGAACATCCCTTTGCTGTCCGCAGCCATGGATACGGTGACAGAGTCCCGTTTAGCCATGGCCATAGCCCGGGAAGGCGGGATAGGAGTCATCCACAAGAATATGAGCATCGAAAGGCAGGTTTTAGAAGTCAACCAGGTCAAGCGCTCCGAGAGCGGGATGATTGTAGACCCGATAACCCTGCCTCCGGAAAAGCCCATCAAAGAGGCCTTAGAGGTGATGAAGAAGTACTCCATCTCCGGCATCCCAGTAACCAAGAAGGGGAAATTATTAGGAATCATCACCAACCGAGACCTGCGCTTTGAGAAGAACCTGACTCGTAAAATCGGCGAGCTCATGACCAAGAGAAACCTGGTCACCGCCCGTGAGAATATCACCTTAGAAGAGGCGCAGGATATTCTGCATAAACACCGCATAGAAAAATTGTTACTGGTGGACCGACAGAAGAATCTTAAAGGAATGATCACGGTCAAAGACATAATGAAGAAGATTCAATATCCCAATGCCTGCAAAGACCAGAGAGGGCGATTAAGAGTGGGTGCTGCAGTAGGTGCCTCAGCAGATTTGAAAGAGAGGGCCGCCGCCTTAGTCAAAGAAGGGGTAGATTTCTTAGCAGTCGATTCTTCTCACGGGCACTCCAAAAATGTCTTACAGGCAGTGGAAAATCTTAAAAAATGGTTTCCCAGAGTGCCAGTCATGGCCGGCAACGTGGCCACTCGGGAAGGGGCTTTAGATTTAATCAAGGCCGGGGCTGATTCAATTAAAGTCGGGGTCGGCCCGGGCTCAATCTGTACCACCCGGGTGGTAATCGGGGCCGGGGTTCCACAAGTTACTGCCATAAGCGAGTGCGCAGAAGTGTGCACGCAATATAGTGTTCCTCTGATTTCAGACGGAGGCATCCGCTATTCCGGCGATATTGTCAAAGCCTTAGCTGCCGGCTCTGATGCAGTCATGATTGGCTCTTTGTTTGCTGGCACAGAAGAAAGCCCGGGTGAAACCATTCTGTGGGAGGGAAGAACCTTCAAAGCCTACCGAGGGATGGGCTCGATTGAAGCCATGAAATCCGGCAGTAAGGACAGATATTTTCAGGAGGAACAGCAAGAGTCGGCTAAACTTGTCCCGGAAGGAATAGAGGGTTTAGTCCCCTACAAAGGAAGCTTAGCAGATACAATCTTTCAGCTAATAGGCGGCCTGCGGGCCGGCATGGGGATGTGTGGTGCCAAATATATTGCGGAGCTGAAACGGAAAGCGCGCTTTGTTCGCTTGACCGAGGCGGGGTTAAGGGAAAGCCACCCCCATTCAGTCTTCATCACCAAAGAAGCGCCTAATTACAGGATGAGGCAGTAAGTTTTCGATGCACTACATTTCTCGTGAACAAAATAAGTGCCTAATCCCAAGTGAAAATCGTAACTTGTTAAGGAGACAAAATCAAGAAACCTTCAGGAGGTGAAGAAAAAGTTTAAGCCGGAGCAGACCAGGTCATCGCCCCGATAGTCATCGGGGAGGAAAGTCCGAGCTCCTAAGGCAGGGCGCCTGGTAATCCCAGGGATTCGCAAGAATATGGAAAGTGCCACAGAGACCAGACCACCCCGACTAGCTCGGGGCAAGGGTGAAAGGGTGGTGTAAGAGACCACCGCCCCGATAGTGATATCGGGGGCTGGCAAACCCCACCTGGAGCAAGGCCAAATAAGGAAGAAGGAAGAGCCTGTTCCGCTATTACTTCCGGGTAGGCCGCTTGAGCCGGCTGGCGACAGTCGGCCCAGATAGATGATGACCCAAACAGAACTCGGCTTACGGCCTGCTCTGGCTCAAGTTTATATGCAGACTATCTGGGAATTCAGGCCGCAGTTTGCCTCCGCTTATGCGCCGGAGTGGACCGACTCGCTTCGGTTGCCCAGAGTCTTAGGCCAGATTCTCTCTCAGAGAGGCATTGCCACTCCTGAGCAGGCCCGGAGTTTTCTCTATCCTAAACTCTCCGACCTAATTGACCCTTTTGTTCTTCCGGAAATGGAGAAAGCCATCACTCGTATCTGCCAGGCTCTGGAAAACAGAGAAAAAATCATGATTTTCGGAGATTATGACGTGGACGGAATTTCCGCCACTGCGCTTATATATCTGGTCCTAAGCCAGCTGGGTGCTGAAGTGAGCTATTACTTGCCTCATCGCCTGACTGAGGGATATGGGCTCTCGCCGGAGGGAATGGATGAAGCTAAGCGAAGAGGAGCTAGCTTAGTAATCTCTACTGACTGCGGGATGACCGCAGTGGAAGAGGCTGATTATGCCAAGGGATTAGGACTGGACTTAATCATCACTGACCACCACCTAGCCGGGGACAATATTCCTAGGGCCTATGCCATCATAAATCCCAAATTTCAGCAGAGCGAATACCCGGGCGGAGAATTAGCCGGGGTGGGGGTGGCTTTCAAGATTGTTCAGGCGCTGTACCGTAAACTGGACCTGGACGAGAGCGGCTTGGAAGAACATCTGGATTTGGTGGCTTTAGGTACCTCTGCGGATGTGGTTCCTCTGACCGGAGAGAATCGAATTTTGTGCAAATTCGGTCTGGAGCAGATAGCCAAGACCACCAAACCCGGCCTGAAGGCTTTAATCAATTCAGCCGGCCTGCAGGGAAGGCCAATTGGCACAGCCCAGGTGGTTTTTATGTTAGCCCCGCGTTTGAATGCGGTGGGAAGACTGGGAGACGCTGTCTCCTCCATCAAGCTTCTGGTCACCAAAAACGAAAATGAAGCCTTTCAAATAGCTGGATTTTTAGAATCCGAAAACAGCAAGAGAAGAAAGTTGGACGAGAGGACTCAGAAGGAGGCCGAGGAGCTAATTGAAAGAACTGTCAATCTGTCTCAAGACAAAGCCGTCATTCTCTCCCGGCCTGATTGGCATCCCGGAATCTTGGGCATTGTGGCAGCAAGGATAGCCGAGAGTTACTACCGCCCCACGATTTTAGTCACTTTCGACCAGAGTGAGGGGAAAGGTTCTGGTCGCTCTATACCCGGCTTCGACTTATTTGCCGCCCTGAAAGAGTGTGAAAGATGTTTAGAAAAGTTTGGCGGGCATAGACAGGCTGTTGGCCTGACTGTCAGACCCGCCAAGTTTGAAGAATTCCGGCATAATTTCTTGCAGATAGCATCCGAGAGACTGTCTGAACAGGATTTAATTCCCAGGCAACAGATTGATGCCGAACTGGAGTTAAAAGAGATAGACCAGGGCTTGTTGGAATCTATAGAACTCTTGACTCCTTTCGGGCCTGGAAATATGAGGCCGGTCTTCGCCAGTCGCAAAATCTCCAAGGCAGATTTTCCGGGAATAGTGGGGAATAATCATCTTAAATTGCGGGTGGCTCAGTCTGGCACAGAGTTTGACGCCATCGGATTTTCCTTAGGACAATGGGCCAAGCCCATAGCCACAAATGCCGGTACTTTTGATCTAGCCTATGTATTAGAAAACAACTCCTGGAATGGCCAGACTAACATTCAGCTCAGAATCAAAGACGTGAGGTTCAGCCCTTAAATATGTCACTTTTGGAGAAATTTTACTCCGGCGAGATACAGGCTCTGTCCCGGCTGATAAGTGAGGTGGAAAACCAGTCCAACGGATACCAGGAGATTATCTCTGCCATATTTCCCCGCACCGGCAGGGCTTACAAGTTAGGCATTACCGGTCCTCCAGGAGCAGGCAAAAGCACCTTAGTAGATGCTCTGGTAAACGAAATTGTCAGGGACGACGCCAAGGTGGGAATTATCGCCGTGGACCCGAGCAGCCCGTTCTCCGGCGGGGCTTTCTTAGGAGATCGGATCAGAATGCAGACTCTGGCCGGCAAATTGAATGTCTACATCCGTAGCATGGCCTCCCGGGGCTCCTTGGGCGGACTGTCAGCCACGACTTTTGAGGCCTGTTTAATACTTGACGCCTTTGGCAAGGATTTGATAATTTTAGAGACGGTCGGCGTGGGTCAGATTGAATTGGAGGTGGCCCAGCACAGCGACAGCATCGTGGTGGTGCTCTCCCCGGAGTCCGGGGACTCCATCCAAACCTTCAAGGCCGGCCTGATGGAGATCGGAGACATATTCGTGGTCAACAAAACCGACCGAGAAGGAGCTGACCGACTGGCGGTGCAACTAAACATGAGTTTAGAGCTAAAAAGAAAAAATGAAAAATGGAGCTATCCGGTTTTGTCTACCGTGGCCACCGGCGGTCAGGGGATAAAGGAGTTGTGGCAGACGGTCAATCAGCACCGCGGTTTTCTGGAGAAGAACGACCTATTGCTTAAGAGGAGAAAGTTGCAATTAAAAAACCAGTTACAGAGAATCTTGGAAAAGCAGATAAAATCGGCGGTCAGGAATCAACTAAAATCTGATTTGGACTGGGACGATTTGGCGCTGCAAATCCTTCAGAAAAAAGAGACCCCTTACAGTCTGGCAGATAAAATCTTAAAATCCTGGAAATCTTAGGAGTGGAGATGTTTGAAAAAGAATTTTTGAGAAACGTTCAGCAGGAGCGGAAAAAATGGGAAGAAGAGTATCGCAAACTGAACCCTCATTGCCAGAACAGCAAATTTAGCACCATTTCCGGGCAACCAATTAATGAACTCTACACACCCTTAGACCTCCAAGAAATCGACTATTTCAAAGACCTGAATTTCCCTGGAGAATTCCCTTATACCAGAGGAATCAGACACTCAATGTACCGGGGCAGACTCTGGACTATGAGGCAGTTCTCCGGATTCGGCACCCCCCGGCAGACCAATGAGAGATACAAGTTCCTGCTCAAGCATGGCCAGACAGGCCTTTCCGTAGCTTACGATTTACCCACTCTGATGGGACATGATTCAGACGACCCCTGGTCTGAAGGAGAAGTGGGCATCTGCGGGGTGGCAGTCGACTCTCTGCGGGATATGGAAATTCTGTTCGACGGAATAGACTTAGGCAATATTACTACTTCCATGACCATCAATGGTCCTGCTCCTATTGTCTTGGCCATGTACATCGCCACCGGAGAAAAGAAGAAAGTTCCAGTCAGAAAGTTAGCCGGCACCTGCCAGACAGATATTCTCAAAGAATACATTGCTCAGAAAGAGTGGATATTTCCGCCGGAGCCTTCCATGCGTCTGATTGTGGATATGATGAAATTCTGCACCCAGCATATGCCCAAGTACAATTACGTTTCAATTTCCGGTTATCACATCCGCGAAGCCGGTTCAACTGCGGTTCAGGAGTTAGCTTTCACTCTGGCGGATGGGTTTGCCTATGTAGAAGCAGGCATCAATGCCGGACTGAATGTGGATGATTTTGCCCCGCGTTTATCTTTTTTCTTCAACTCCCATTTGGATTTCTTCGAAGAAATCGCCAAATACCGGGCCGCCAGGAGAATCTGGGCTCGGCACATGCGGGAGAGATACAAAGCCAAGAAAAAGGAATCCTGGCTGATGAGATTTCACACTCAAACAGCGGGTGTTTCTTTAACCGCTCAGCAGCCGGAGAATAACATTGTTCGAACTGCCTATGAAGCTTTGGCTGCGGTTTTGGGTGGCACACAATCCCTGCACACCAATTCCATGGATGAGACCTGGGCCTTGCCCACTGAAAAGGCGGTCAAGATTGCCTTACGCACCCAGCAGATAATAGCCTGCGAGACCGGGGTGACCAATACCATTGACCCTTTAGGCGGCTCTTATTTTATCGAAGCCCTGACCAATAGGATGGAAGAGGAGGCAGAAAAGTATTTTGCTGAAATTGAAAGACGGGGCGGGGTTTTAAAGTGCATTGAAGAGGGATTTTTTCAGAAGGAAATCGCGCAGGCGGCTTTTGAATATCAGCAGGCCTTGGAGCGGAAGGAAAAATTCCACGTCGGGGTCAATGAATTTGTGGAGGAAGATGAAAAAGTTGATATTCCCATCTTGAAGATTGACGAATCGGTGGCCAGAGAGCAGGCTCAAAGCATTAAGACCGTAAAAGAGACCAGAGACAATGATAAGGTTAAACACACTCTTGAAGATTTGAAAAAAGCCGCGGCCGGAACAGAGAATACCATGCCGCATTTAATTGAGTGCGTCAAAGCTTATGCTACGGAAGGTGAAATAGTCAATTCCCTCAAAGAGGTATACGGAGATTACCGGGAGCCGGCCTGGTTTTAAAACTGGAAAGAAGAAGAGAGAGTGAGCTGAAATATGGAAAAGAAAATCAGAGTGGTGTTAGCCAAGCCGGGCTTAGACGGGCATGACCGGGGGTTAAAAGTCATTGCCGCGGCCATGCGGGATGCCGGGTTAGAAGTAATCTATTTAGGCCTGCGGCAGACCCCGGAGATGGTAGTGGAGGCGGCCATTCAGGAGGATGCGGATGCGGTCGGCCTGTCCATCCTCTCCGGCGCGCACATGACTTTGTTTCCCAAAACCTGGCAGCTTTTAAGAGAGAAAAATGCAGAGCATATTCTACTTTTCGGAGGAGGAATCATACCCAAAGAAGACATGCAGGCTTTAGAAAAAATAGGAATCGGAAAATTGTTCGGCCCGGGCACTCCTACTTCGGAGATAATAGAGTATGTCAAGCAGGCGGTTCCGGGCAGAAGAAAAAAGGAAGCCATCTTTTAATCCCAGGAGGATAGATGCCTTACAATGTTGACCCTGGACAGCAGGAAATCAGAGAATGGGCCAGGAAGTTTTGCGAGAAAGAAATAGTTCCCTTAAGCGTAGAATTAGACCGGAGGCCGGAGCCGCAGAAATTCCCCTATGATTTGTACAAGAAACTATCAGATTACGGAATAGTGGGATTCTCCATGCCTAAGGAGTTTGGAGGAGCCGGTTCAAGAAAGCTTCTGGAGGCTACTTTGCTGGAGGAACTGGCCTATTTCGATGCGGCGGTCTGCCTTTTGGCAGCAGTCTCTTCATTAGCCTGTTATCCCATTGAAGTATTTGGCAACCAAGAGCAAAAGAAAAAATACATTCCTAAAATAGCTTCGGGCGAATATCTGGCCGCCTACGATTTAACCGAGCCTTCAGCCGGGTCAGATGCCGGCAATCAGCAGAGCAGCGCCAGGATTGAGGACGGGCATTTCGTAATTAACGGCGAGAAAATCTTTATCATGCACGGGGATGTGGCCCACGTGCATGTGGTCTTCTGCAAAATCACCGAAGATGCGCATAAGTCCGACAAATCCACCATATCTGCCATCATCGTGGAAAAAGGGACCCCGGGTTTAAAAGCCAAGACTTTGGAGTACAAAATGGGGATGAAATGCGCCACCACAGCCCGGGTCTGGTTCGAGGACGTGCGGGTGCCGGTCTCCAATCTATTAGGTGAAAAGGGCAAAGGCTTCAGAATTGCTCTGCAGACCTTGGACGGCGCCAGAATCGGAATAGCGGCTCAGGCCGTGGGAATAGCCCAGCGCGCCTTCGATGAAGCGGTCAAATATGCCCGCACCAGAGTCACCTTCGGCCAGCCGATTGCCAAATACCAGGCCATTCAGTGGATGGTGGCGGATATGTCTCTGCGATTGGAGGCGGCCAGATGCCTGACCTATAAGGCAGCCCAGCTCTATGACCAGGGGCAGAAGGTCACTTTGGAAGCTTCCCAGGCCAAGGTATATGCTACAGAGGCGGCCAAGTTCTGCGTGGACCGCTGCATGCAGATTCACGGCGGCTACGGCTACATCGGCGAGTTCAGCATGGTGGAGAAACTCTACCGGGACCAGCGGCTGACCGAAATCTATGAAGGCACCTCGGAGATTCAGCGCCTAATCATCTCCGGCAATTACCTGCGGGGATAGATGCTAAAAATAGGCGATTTCCAAATTTTCTCCTTAGTCGAGGGGAGATTTCATTTAGACGGGGGAGCCATGTTCGGCATCGTCCCTAAGATTTTCTGGGAGAAGCTGATTCCCCCTAATGACAAGAACTTAATTCCCTTAGACACAAATCTACTCCTAGTCAAGGCTCAGGGGAAAAATGTTTTAATTGATTCAGGTTTAGGAGACGTATTTACCGACCGCGAAAGAAAGGTCTATGCGGCTTACAATCCTTCCAATCTGGAAGTCGGATTATTAGCTCTGGGCGTCAAACCGGAGGAGATAGATATAGTAATACTCTCTCATCTGCACGCCGACCATGCCTGCGGAACAATTAAGGCCGAAAATGGCAGAGGAGTGCCTCGCTTTAAAAAGGCTAAAATAGTCCTGCAGAAGGCAGAATGGGAAGATGCACTCAACTTAGACGAGAGGACTACAGCCGGATATCTGATGAATCACCTCTCTGTTTTAGATAACTATAAGGTTTTAGAGTTGGTAGACGGGGAAGCGGAAATCCTGCCTGGATTAAAAGTGGTGAAGACCGGAGGACATACTGAGGGTCACCAGGGAATTGAAATCTCAGCCAACGGGGAAAAGTTAATCTATTACGGCGATATCGTACCGACTTCCCACCATCTCAAGCCGCATTATGTTGCCGGTTTAGACTTATATCCCCGCCAGACCATGAAAGTTAAAAAGCAAATTATCCCGGAGGCGATTGAGCAGGGATGGTATGTTGCCTTTGACCACGATTTGAATGTTAAAATCGCCAAATTAAAAAAGGACTCAGAAGGGACCATCTACGCGGAACCGATCGTAACCTCATAACAAAAAGTTCAAGAGTCAATGAACATAGAAGAGAAACTGAAACTCCTCCGGCAGAAAAAAAAGGAGGCTAAGTTAGGGGGCGGGGAAAAGAGAATCGAGGAACAGCATAAAAAGGGGAAACTGACCGCCCGGGAGAGACTGGAAATCCTCTTAGACGAGGGCTCTTTCGAAGAATTCGACATGTTCATGGTACACCGCAGCCGGGAGTTCGGCCTGGAAAAGCAACAGTATTTAGGAGATGGGGTGGTTACTGGCTACGGCACTATCGATGGACGATTAGTATTCGTTTTCTCCCAGGATTTCACCGTGTTCGGAGGCTCTTTATCTGAAGCGCACGCAGAAAAAATTTGCAAGATAATGGATATGGCCATGAAAATCGGAGCGCCAGTGATTGGATTAAATGATTCAGGGGGGGCCAGGATTCAGGAGGGGGTGGTCAGCTTAGGCGGCTATGCTGACATATTCCTGCGTAACACACTTGCTTCCGGAGTAATTCCTCAAATTTCGGTCGTTTTAGGTCCCTGTGCTGGCGGGGCAGTGTATTCGCCGGCCATCACAGATTTTATCATCATGGTCAAAAATACCAGCTACATGTTTGTTACCGGGCCAAACGTGGTGAAGACCGTCACCCATGAAGAGGTCTCCTTCGAAGAATTGGGAGGGGCGCTTACCCATGCGACTAAATCCGGAGTAGCGCATTTTGCCAGCGAAAACGAGGCCGAGGCTCTTAAGCTGATAAGAAGATTGATGAGCTATATCCCCTTGAATAATTTGGATGACCCGCCGGTGATTGAAAATGACGACCCGGTTGACCGGCAGGATGAAGAACTGAACCGATTAGTTCCGGAGAATCCCAACAAGCCCTACGACATCAAAGAGATTATCAAACGAGTGATGGATAACGGAGAATTTTTGGAAGTGCATGAGAATTTCGCGCAGAATATTGTGGTCGGATTTGCCAGAATGAGCGGCAAGCCGGTCGGAATAATCGGCAACCAGCCGGCGGTTCTGGCCGGAGTTTTGGACATTGATTCGTCGGATAAAGGAGCGCGCTTTGTCAGATTTTGCGATGCCTTCAACATCCCCTTGATAACTTTTGAGGACGTGCCGGGCTTTCTCCCTGGCAAGAATCAGGAATTCGGCGGAATCATTCGTCATGGCGCCAAGTTACTCTACGCCTACGCTGAGGCGACCGTACCCAAGGTCACGGTCATCACCAGAAAAGCCTACGGCGGCGCCTATGACGTCATGAACTCCAAGCACATCCGGGGAGACATCAATTATGCCTGGCCCACTGCGGAGATAGCGGTGATGGGCCCCCGGGGCGCGGCAGAGATTATTTTTAAGAAAGAGATTGGGACGGCCAAGGACCCAGAAAAAATGTTGGCTGAAAAAGAGCAGGAATACCGGGAAAGGTTTGCCAATCCTTACACCGCAGCCGAGCGGGGTTACGTGGACGACATCATTGAGCCGAAAGAGACCAGGCCGCGTTTAATTAAAGCCCTGGAGATGCTGTCGACCAAGAAAGATACCAACCCGCCTAAAAAGCACGGCAATATTCCTCTGTGATGAAATTCAAAAAGATTATAATCGCCAACCGGGGGGAGATTGCAGTTCGAATAATCAGAGCCTGCCGGGAGTTAGATATTTCTCCAGTAGTGATTTTTTCAGAAGCAGACCAGAGTTCCCTGCACGTTCGCCTGGCAGATGAAGCCTATTTGGTCGGGCCTGCTCCGGCTGCACAAAGTTATCTCAATCAAGAAAAAATTATCCAGATAGCCAGAGAATGCAAGGTAGATGCGATTCATCCTGGGTATGGATTCTTGGCTGAGAATTCAGAGTTTGCAGAAAAAGTCAGCCGAGCGGGAATAAGCTTCATAGGGCCGCCGGCAGAGGCGATGAAATTAAGCGGCGACAAATTAGATGCCCGCAGATTAATCCGCCAGCACGGTATCCCGGTGGTCCTAGGCTCAGAATCAGTCGCCTCGGAAAAAGATGCTCTGGAGATAGCCGAGCAGATCGGCTATCCAGTGCTTTTGAAAGCAGCCGGAGGGGGTGGCGGAAAAGGGATGCGAATCGTGCATTCCGGCCATGAGATGTCCGCGGCTCTGCGGGGAGCCAGACATGAAGCCAAATCGGCTTTCGGGGATGAGCGGATCTATCTTGAGAAATATTTAGCAAAACCCAGACATATTGAGATACAGATCTTAGCAGACTCGCAGGGCAACTGCATCTATTTGGGAGAAAGGGAGTGTTCGATTCAGAGGAGACATCAGAAGTTAATCGAGGAGTCCCCCTCAACTCTACTAGACCAGAAACTGCGCCAGAAGATGGGCCGTGCCGCAGTGGGAGTGGCTGAAACTGTTGGCTACGTCAATGCCGGCACAGTGGAGTTTCTTTTAGACCAGGACAAGAATTTTTACTTCTTAGAGGTCAATGCCCGCTTACAAGTAGAACACCCGGTCACCGAAATGGTCACCGGTTTAGATCTGGTCAAATGGCAGATACTAATTGCGCAGGGAGAGGCGCTGACTTTGACACAGGAGCAGATCAAATCTACCGGCTGGGCTATCGAGTGTCGAATTTATGCTGAAGATTTTGAGAACAATTTCTTCCCTTCCAGCGGAAAGATTACCGATTACCGCGAGCCAGGAGGGCCGGGCGTAAGAGTCGATTCCGGGGTGAGCAAAGGGAGCGAAGTATCACTGTATTATGACCCGCTTATATCCAAACTCATTGCCTGGGGAAAGGACCGAACCGAAGCCATTATAAGAATGAAACGGGCCCTGGCTGAGTACAAAGTTGCGGGAGTAAATACGACTGTGGAGTTCCACAGCCGGGTGATGGACAACCCACGCTTTGTAGCCGGGGAATTATCCACTCAATTCATTGCCGAGGAGTTCGGTCAAGCCGTGCAAAGAAAGAAGTTGAGTCCCGAAGAAATCAATTTAATGGCCATTTCTTCTGCTTTAATCGAGCACTGGGAGAACAGAAAGAGGACCAGGATTTTTCCGGCCAACGGCCATCACAAGAGCAACTGGAAGATGCAGGCCAGACAGGCGGCCTTGAGAAACCGGGAATGAAGTATCTGGTCAGGATTGCAGAAAGGGAATTGGAAATTGAGATTCTTGAAAAAGCAAACCGTCTCACGGTGAGGCTGAACGGAAAGGAATATCCTGCCCGAATATTGGAGTCTGCCTCTCCGCACTACTCGATTCTGTTAGGCAACCGGGTGATTGAATTGGAATCAGAACAAGTTAATTCAACGCAGCGGCTGGTTTGGAATGGAGAAAAATTCGAAGCACAGGTGGAAGATAAGAGACTGGCCGAGATTGAAAAATCCTCTCCGGTTACAAGAACGCTGGTCAGAGAATTAAAGTCCCCGTTGCCGGGAGTGGTGGTCAAAGTCGAAGTTCAGGAAGAAGAGGAAGTGAAGGCGGGTCAGGGAATCCTGATTTTAGAGGCCATGAAGATGGAGAACGAAATCAAATCGTCTTTTCCGGGAAAGATAAAAAAGATTCTGGTCAGAGAAAAACAAACCGTGGAAAAGGACCAGCCATTGATAATCTTTGATTAGGTGAAGGATTGAAGAGTACAAAAAACTTCCAGACCGCCTCAGGGATACCCAGTGAAGAATTCTACAGTCACGACAAGGTCCGGATAGATTATCAGCAGAACTTAGCCGACCCGGGCAGCTACCCTTTTACCCGCGGCATTCATAAAGACCTTTACCGGGGCAAGCTCTGGACCATGCGGCAGTACTCCGGTTTCGGCACCGCCAAAGAGACCAATCAGAGATTCAAATATCTGCTCTCCCACGGCCAGACCGGTCTTTCAGTGGCTTTCGACTTGCCCACCCAGATGGGCTATGACTCTGACCATAAGATGGCAGGAGGTGAGGTGGGACGCACCGGAGTGGCGATTTGCAGTTTGGAAGACATGGAAATTCTCTTCGACGGTATACCGCAGGAAAAGGTGAGCGTTTCCATGACCATCAATGCCACGGCTCCAATCCTTTTGGCCTTTTACCTGGCCCTGGCAGAAAAGAGAGGCATTGCCTTTGACCGGCTCTCGGGAACGATTCAGAATGACATCCTGAAAGAATATATCTCCCGCAAGACTTACATATTTCCGCCCGGGCCTTCTCTGCGCCTGATTGCGGACGTTTTCAAATTCTGCAGTCAGAAAGTTCCGCGCTGGAATCCGATATCGATTTCCGGCTATCATATGCGGGAAGCCGGAGCCACGGCGGTGCAGGAGTTGGCTTTTACTTTTTCCAATGCCATCTGCTATGTCCAGAATGCTGTTGAAGCCGGACTGAATGTGGATGATTTCGCCGGGCGTTTATCTTTCTTCTTCATCTCCGGCTCTGATTTCTTGGAGGAAATAGCCAAATTCCGGGCTGCGCGGAGGATGTGGGCGAAAATCATGAAAGAGAGATTCAATGCCAATATAGAAGATTCGCTCAAGCTGCGCTTCCATACCCAAACTTCAGGCAGCAGTTTAACTGCTCAACAGATTGATAACAATGTGGTCAGGGTAACTTTGCAGGCGCTCTCCGCAGTTCTGGGCGGAACTCAATCCCTGCACACCAATTCCAAAGACGAAGCCCTGGCATTGCCTACGGAACAGGCGGTTCAGTTAGCTCTGCGGACTCAGCAGATAATAGCATACGAAAGCAAAGTTACGAATACCGTAGACCCCTTGGCTGGTTCCTATTACATAGAACACCTTACTAATGAATTAGAAAAAAAGGCCTGGGAATACATCGAAAAAATAGAGACTATGGGGGGAGCCTTGCGTGCAATCGAAACAGGATTCTATCAAAGCGAGATTGCCAGGTCGGCCTATGAATATCAAAAGAAAGTTGAGTCCGGCGAGGAAATCGTAGTTGGAGTAAATCAATTTATCACTGAAGAAATTCAGGAACCGCCCATTCACAGGGTTAACCAGAAAATCACTGCCGAGCAGATTGAAAGATTGAATATATTGAGAACAAATAGAGACCATAATAAGGTCGAAAAGAGTCTCAAATCTCTAAAATCAGCCGCAGAGGGGACGGAGAATCTGATGCCGGTCATCTTGGAATGTGCGCGCAGTTACTGTACCATCGGGGAAATTTGCGAGGTTCTGCGCGGGGTCTGGGGAGAATATAAGGAGAAATGATATTAAAAAATGCCTAAATTGAATCACGTCAGCATTGCGGTCAAAGATATAGATAAATTTGCAGAGCTGTACAAGAAGTTGTTCGGCATCAAATTCACTCCTGGCAGACTGGTGGATTCCCAGAAGGTTTATTTACGCTTCGGGGAGACTGAAGGAGCTAAGATCGAACTGACTTCTCCTGCTTCGCCAGAAAGCCCGATTGCAAAATTCTTGGAGAAGAGGGGGGAGGGACTACATCATATTTGCCTTGAGGTGGAAAACCTTGACCGGACATTGGATTACTTAAAGAAAAAAGAAGTTGAAATCATAGGTAGCCCGACTGTCGGCGGCTCAGGCAAGAGAATTGTCTTCCTGCACCCGCGCAGCACCGGTGGAGTACTGATTGAATTGAAAGAAAGCTAAAAACAGGAAGGGAGTAGCATATGTCACTATATTATACTGTAAAGAGCCGGGAGGCATAGATGCAAAAACCACAGCGTCCAGTTTACATGGTCTCCGGCGGGGTGTCGAAATTTGCCAAAGCCCGTCCGGACATAACATTTCAACCAATGGTCAAGGAGGCTTACGATTATGCCCTGCAGGACTTAGGTCTTTCCCAGAAAAGGTTTACCGAGCTGGTGGATGGGTCGGTGGCTTCCTATTTCTCAGACCATTTTCAACGACAATTGATGTCAGGCATCATGGTGCAGGACTATCTGGGCCTCTGCCCCAAGCCCTCTCACCGGGTAGAAGGGGGAGGAGCAACTGGCGGACTCTGTTTTCAGGAAGCCTGGAAGAGCGTGGCTTCAGGACACATGGATGTCTGTGTGGCTTACGGCTTTGAGACCATGTCCCATGTCCAGACCTGGAAGGGGAATGAATTCATCGCCTTAGCCTCAGACGTCAGCTTCGACTACCCGGTAGGCGGTTTCTACTCCGGCTACTATGCCATGATGGTGGTCAGGCACATGTACGAGTTCGGCACCACCGTAGAACAGATGGCCAAAGTCTCCATCAAGAATCATAAGAATGCCTTCTGGAATCCCTATGCTCAAAAGAGAATCCCGGATTTGACCGTGGAGGATGTGCGCAATTCTCCAATGGTGGCTTATCCCTTGACCCGTTTAGATATTTGCGTCATGTCTGATGGGGCAGCGGTCTGTATTTTGGCTTCAGAAGAAGGACTGAAGAAATTGCAGAAAGCCACCCGTCAGTCAATTAAGCCAGTGAAGATAACCGGCATAGGGAGAGGAACTGATGCCATGCGCATGGCTGACCGGCCGCACGGCGAGGTAATACTCATCCCCAGGGAGAAGCCCTCGGATTACAAGAAACTAAAATATCCGGGAGTGCATTCCTTCCGGGCCGGAAGAACCGCAGGCAAGATGGCTTACGAGATGGCAGGTGTTACTGAACCAATCGAAGAAATAGACTTCATTGAACTCCATGACGCCTATACCTCTTCTGAAATTCAGACTTACGAAGACTTAGGCCTGTGCAAATACGGGGAAGGCGGTCCCTTAGCCGAGTCCGGCAAAGTGGAAGTCGGGGGTCAGTGTCCGGTCAACCCTTCAGGCGGCCTGATTGCCTGTGGACATCCAGTCGGGGCCACAGGTCTGATGCAGGCAGTTTTTGCCTTCTGGCAGCTGCAAAGCACCATCGGCAAACACTTCGGAAACACCAAACTGCAGATTAAGAACGCCAAAAGAGGCTTGATTCACTCCCACGCCGGAACCGGCACTTATGTCACGGTCAGCATAATGGAAAGAGTATAGGAGGAAAAATGCCTAAGAAAACCAGCAAAAAAGCCAAAGAATTCGAAAACGTGAAAATGGAAGAAGTTTTAGACGGCACAGTAGTTTACAATGTCCCTTTGCCCATGGATTTGAGAGACTTAGACAAGCTGGCGCCCATTATTATCAAATCCCCCTATCAAATCGACTACATCCACAGCTACGGGCAGGACTCCCCCTTCTTTGCCGGTTTGACCAACAAAAAGCTATTAGGCACCGAATGCCCCAAGTGCAAATATCGCTATGCCACTCCCAAGGGGCACTGCATGTATTGCGGGAGCAAAACCAAGTGGTTCGAATTGCCTCAAACCGGCAGGGTTCATACCTGGACCACCTGTTACTTCGGCTCAGAGGAGTTTTTGCCGGAGTGCCCTTTTAACTTAATCCTAGTGGAATTTGACGGGGTTAATACTTTGTTTCTGTCCCGGCTGATAGGAGCAGAAGAAAAGGACATTAAAATAGGCATGAAGGTGAAGGCGAAGTTCAAGAGGCTCTCTAAATTCAAACCTACGGATGTCTATTTTGTGCCGGCTTAACAGAATCGGCACTCAGGGTTGAACTCAGCTGGAGAAGCTATTATATTGGACTTTCGATGGAGGAAACGTGCCCATAAAAAAGGTAGTCTCTGACGCTAAAGAAGCCATACTGAAAGCCGGGATAAAAGATGGCGCCACCCTTATGATGGGGGGGTTCGGCCTGTGCGGGATTCCGGAGAATCTGATTTTAGCTCTGCGGGATTTGGGTTATAAGAATCTGACGGTGATATCCAACAACGCCGGAGTGGATGACTTTGGCTTGGGATTACTTCTACAGACCAGGCAGGTTAGGAAGATGGTCTCCACCTACGTGGGGGAGAATGCCATTTTCGAGCGGCAATTTCTGGACGGCATCTTAGAATTAGAATTCGTGCCGCAGGGGACTTTTTCGGAGAGAATCAGAGCCGGAGGTGCGGGGATTGCCGGATTTTTCACTCCTACCGGAGCCGGTACTGTGATTGCAGAAGGGAAAGAAGCGCGCGTAATTGAAGGCAAGGAATATATCTTGGAGAAGCCTTTGAAGGCGGAATTCGCTTTCGTGAAAGCTTATAAAGGAGACAAATTAGGGAATTTAGTCTACCGGATGAGTGCCCGGAATTTTAATCCGATGATGGCCACGGCGGCGAAGATTACGATTGCGGAGGTGGAGCATCTGGTGGAGCCGGGTGAGTTGGACCCGGAGGGAATTCATACGCCGGGTATCTATGTCAAGTACATCTTTCAGGGAAAAAACTATGAAAAGCGTATCGAGCAAAGAACTACTCGTCCTAAGAACGGCTAAAGAGCTAAAAGACGGCTATTACGTCAATTTAGGCATCGGCATGCCCACCTTAGTCTCCAATCACATCCCGCCCGGCATGGAGATTATCTTTCAATCCGAAAATGGTATTTTGGGGATGGGACCCTTCCCTTATGAAGGAGAAGAGGACCCGGATTTAATCAATGCCGGCAAGCAGACTGTCACTACTCTTCCCGGCGCTTCTTTTTTCTCTTCAGCTGACTCTTTTGCCATGATTCGAGGGGGTCATGTTGACTTGACCATTTTAGGGGCCATGGAGGTAGACCAGGAAGGAAATTTGGCCAACTGGATGATTCCGGGCAAGATGGTCAAAGGGATGGGGGGAGCCATGGATCTGGTGGCCGGTGCCAAGAGAGTGGTGGTGATGATGCAGCATGTTACCAAAGAGGGGAAATCGAAGATTCTGAAAAAGTGCACCCTTCCTCTTACGGGTAAAAAAGTGGTTCATCGTATTATTAGTGAGCTGGCAGTGATGGACGTGGATTACAATCTGGGGAAATTAGTGCTAAAAGAAACCGCTCCTGGAGTCACGGTTGATGATGTAAAGAAAGCCACAGAAGCAGACTTTGTGGTGGCGCCGGATGTGAAGGAGATGGAGATTTGACAAGCAACGGTGTATTTCAAGAGGGGAAAATGGCGCTTAAGCATGTGGAAGAAAGATTCCAAGTGGATAAATTCATAGTGTATTATAACAAACGAAACGGCATGGAGTATCAATTTAAGTGTAGACCAGAGGATAAAACTGACCCAATCTCCAAGCAGATCAATGGAACATATGATTTTCTTTATCAAGAACAATATGGGCGTGACCCTTCATTAGCCGTAGAGCTAGGTGGAATCTACAAAAGCGAAGCTGATATGAGGGATTCCAATATATATGCGAATTTTGTAGAAGAATTGCGACGCGAACTTTCTAAAGAATTTACACCTACCAAGGAATATATATTTAATATAGATTTTAATAGAGTACCCTTGAGAGATGAGAGTACAGAATGTAAAGCTAGGGTCACCGAGTTACTGAAATGGATGACTACCGCATATGAAAATATAGATAACCCTCAAAGAATAGTCAGGACACTCAAGTTGAACGACACCTTACGAGTAAACTGTTCCTTAAGTGTGGTCGACGCAGCAAAGCCTGGAATATTGATCTTGTCTAACACAGATGGAGGGTATGGAATTGGTATAGGCACTGAAATAGGTAATAATGCTCTGCGAGCAGTAATTCTTGACAATAACGCAAAGTTAGCAATCCCAAAAGAAGAGGGCAAGAAAACCATCTTGTTGGCTATTAATAGTCGTGAAGGTCACTCCTTTCCTGAACCAAATGCAATGAAACTTATGGTTCAAGAGGGCCCTAATGTTCACAAAAACATAGATGAAATTTATCTTCTAAATCGAAAGATTAAAGGAAATGATTTTGATATTGATAAAATCAAATAAGAATAGTCCTAAATAAATAGGAGGTTGTCATGCCAGAATTAAGAGATGCAGTAATAGTGTCCGCCTGTCGGACAGCCATAGGTAACATTTTGAGCGGCCTGGCGTCCTTTACCGCGCCGCAATTAGGCTCGATTGTCATCAAAGAAGCAGTCAACCGGGCCGGAATTAAACCGGAAGATGTAGATGAAGTAATAATGGGCCACGTGGTCCAAGCCGGAGCTGGCCAGGCGCCTGGCCGTCAGGCGGCCATTCATGCTGGGATTCCGGCTGAAAAAGGCGCAGTCACAATAAATAAAGTCTGCGGCTCAGGTTTGAAAGCAGTTATGCTGGCCGCTCAGGCTATTCGTTGTGGAGATGCCGACATAATTGTAGCCGGAGGGATGGAGTCGATGTCTTCAACGCCATATGTTCTGCATGGCGCTAAAGGAGGTTTCAAGTTCGGGCACCAGACTCTTTTGGATTCAATGATATTAGACGGCCTGTGGGATTCTTTCAATAACTTCCATATGGGAAATGCAGCAGAATTGACTGCCAAGAAGTCCAATATTACCAGGGAACAGCAGGATGAGTACGCTTACAACTCCCATATGAAAGCAGTGGCCGCGCAAAAAGCAGGCAAATTCAAGGCAGAAATTGTCCCCGTATCCATACCTCAGAAGAAGGGCGACCCCATAATTTTCGACACCGACGAAGGGCCCAGGCCGAATACTTCGATGGAAACCTTAGCTAAACTGAGACCGGCTTTCCAGAAGGATGGGACTGTGACTGCCGGCAATGCTCCAGGATTAAACGATGGCGCTTCTGCCTTAGTGGTCATGTCCGCAGACAAAGCTAAGGAGAAAGGGATTAAACCAATAGCCAAAATCGTTAACTACGCCACCGCAGGAACACCGCCGGAGTTGTTGTTCTATGCCCCTATCTATGCGGTTCGCAGTTTGATGGACAAGCTCGGTAATAAAGAAATCAATCAATTTGACCTGGTTGAGGCTAATGAGGCTTTCTCAGCCCAGTGCTTAGCCGATGGCAAAGAGCTCGGTTGGGACTGGAAGAAGGTCAACGTTCATGGCGGTGCCGTAGCCTTAGGACATCCGATTGGAGCCTCAGGCGCCAGAATTCTAACCACACTTCTTTACGCGCTGAAAGATAAAGGCGGCAAGCGGGGATTAGCCACTCTATGTCTGGGCGGAGGAAACGCCGTGGCCTTAGCAGTGGACATGCTCTGAGAGGAAAAAATGAATTTCGAACTGACCGAAGACCAGAAAACTGTCCAGGAGGCAGCCCGGGAATTCGCCCAGAAAAGGATTACCTCCCTGGCCAGGGAGATGGATGAAAAAGAAGAAGTACCCAGAGAAATTCTGCAGGAGCTGGCCGAATTAGGGTATTTTGGAATCCGCATACCGGAGGAGTACGGCGGCTTAGATTTAGATATGCTTTCTTACGTCCTGATGTTAGAAGAGCTGGCCAAGGTTTCAGCCGGATTGATGATTGTGGTGTCAGTCCACAATACTTTATTCTGCGAGGGATTGGTGCAATTCGGCTCCGAACAATTAAAGCAGAAGTATCTGCCGCGCATGGCCAAAGGAGAGTTAATTGGCGCTTATTGCCTGACCGAGCCCGGTTCTGGAACTGATGCCGGCGGAATGTCTGCCACTGCAGTTCTGCGCGGAGAGCAATACATTCTCAACGGCACCAAATCCTTTGTCACCAATGCCGGAATTGCGGACATCTTCTTGGTGTTTGCCCTGACCAAGCCGGATTTGAAATCGAGGGGCATTTCTGGATTTGTGGTAGAAGCCAAGTCTTCGGGCCTGACCCTAGGGGCTCCGGAAAAAAAGTTGGGAATTAAATGCTCTGACACCAGAGAAGTTTCTCTCTCCGACACTCCGGTTCCCAAGGAGAATTTAATCGGCGAAGAGAATCACGGCTTCAGAATGGCTTTAACCATTCTCAACCATGGCCGAATCGGAGTGGGAGCCCAGGCTCTGGGGATTGCGGAAGCCGCTTTGGACGAATCTATCAGATATTCCCTCCAGCGCAAGCAATTCGGCCAGCCAATTGCCAATTTCCAGGGCATTCAATTCAAGTTAGCGGACATGGCCATGCGAATTGAGGCGGCCAGATGGTTAGTCTATCAGGCGGCTCATTTACAGTCTACCGGACAGCCTTTTACTAAAGAATCCTCCATGGCCAAGCTGTTTGCCTCGGAAACGTGCAATTACGTAGCCAACGAGGCAGTCCAGATTCACGGCGGCTACGGCTACATGAAGGAGTATGCCGTGGAAAGATATTTCCGGGATGCCCGCATCACCGAGATTTACGAAGGGACTTCAGAAGCGCAGAGAATAGTTATATCCAGAGAGCTTTTGAGGGATTAGATTTTAGAGATTTGATAAATACATTAAATCGCTATAAGGCCAGATGAAACTTTCGCCTGAATTAGAGAAGTTTAGAGCCGAAATAAATGAGTTCGCCCGGTCAGAGATTGCTCCGACTGCCGACCAGATTGACCAGTCCATGGAATTCCCGGCTGAAAACATCAGGAAGCTAGCTCAAAAGGGCTTCCTGGGGATAATGATACCCAAGGAGTATGGGGGGTTGGGTCTGAGCACTTTCCACTACTTAATCGTGCTGGAGGAGCTCTCGGCGGTTTGCGGCTCTACGGCCATAACCTATGCGGCTCACAATTCCCTGTGTCTGAATCCCATCTTCAACTTCGGTAATCAGTCTCAACGCGAAAAATACGTCCCTCCACTGGCACGAGGCGAGATTCTGGGCGCCTTCGGCCTGACCGAGCCGGAGGCCGGCTCGGATGCCGGAGGCACCAAGACCAATTTCTCAGAAAACGGGGGGGCCTATGTTCTCAATGGCAGCAAATGTTTCATCACCAATGGGAGCATCGGGGGAGTGCTGATAATCACCGCCAAGAGAGCCGATTCGGCCAAGGCCAGGGAGATAAGCTCTTTCATAGTGGAAAGCAAATGGCCCGGATTCTCAGTGGGGAAAAAAGAGGATAAAATGGGTTTGCGGGCCTCTGACACAGCCTTGATTCACTTCGAAGAAATCAAGGTTCCCAAAGAGAACCTGTTGGGCAAAGAAGGAGAGGGGTTCAAGCAGTTCCTGCAGATTTTGGATGCGGGCCGCATCGGCATAGGGGCTATGTCAGTAGGAATTGCACAGGCTGCTCTTGAGATTGCCCTGAAGTTCGCCAAGCAGAGAAAACAGTTCGGTCACTCTATTTCAGAGTTCCAGGCCATCCAGTGGAAACTGGCTGACATGGCTACCAAGATTGAGGCTGCCAGAAATTTGGTCTATAATGCCGCTTATTTAAAGGACTCAGGCAAGCCCTTTACCAGAGAAGCGGCCATGGCCAAGCTCTTTGCCTCTGAGATTGGCCGGCAGGTAGTCTATCAGGCCATGCAAATCTTGGGCGGATACGGATATATGTCCTCTTACCCCCTGGAGAGAATGTACCGGGACCAGAAGCTGTGCGAAATCGGGGAAGGGACCTCAGAGATTCTAAGAATCGTGATCGCGCGTCAGCTTTTGAAAAACTTATAGCATCTAAGGAGAGCCTATGCCTTTTGAAGGAAAGGGAAAAATCTGGATGAACGGCAAAATGACCGAGTGGGCCGAAGCTAAGATTCACGTCATGTCCCACGTGGTGCATTACGGCTCCTCGGTCTTCGAGGGGATTCGCTGCTACAAGACCCAAAAAGGCCCGGCTGTGTTCCGGCTCAAGGAGCATACCGAGAGGTTATTCAATTCTGCCAAAATCTACCGGATGGAAATCCCCTATACTGAAGAACAGATTAATCAGGCCATAATCGATACGGTCAAAGCTAACCAGATGGAAGAATGCTATATCCGGCCAGTGGCTTACCGGGGCTACAGTCACTTAGGCGTAGACCCTACTGGCACGCCGATTGACGTGGCCATCGGGGTCTGGAAATGGGGCAAGTATCTTCAGAATACGACTGCCTGTGTCTCCTCCTGGATTAGAATCGCTCCCAATACATTGCCCTCTATGGCCAAATCCGGGGCCAACTATATGAATTCCCAGCTAATAAAGTTAGAAGCCCTCAGCCATGGCTATGGGGAAGGGATTGCCCTGGATGCTTACGGCTACGTCTCCGAAGGCTCCGGCGAGAATATCTTCATTGTCCGGGACAAAGCTCTGATTACTCCGCCTTATGCGGCTTCGATTCTCCCGGGGATTACCAGAAATACTGTTATAACCATGGCCCAGGAGATGGGCCTGAAGGTCATCGAAGAGAACATTCCCAGGGAAGCGCTCTATGTGGCAGACGAGGTCTTTTTCACCGGCACTGCGGCAGAGATTTCCCCGATTACTTATATCGATAAGATTAAAATCGGCTGCGGGGAGCCGGGCCAGTTCACCCGCCAGTTGCAGGAGAGATTCATGAAGATTGTCACTGCCCAGGACCCGGAAAAACTGCACTGGCTGACCTTTGTCCAGCAGAGGTGAAATTGAAAGTCGCTTTGGGCGCTGACCACGCCGGCTATGAGTTGAAAGAGAAAGTTAAAAAGTATCTGCAGTCTAAAGGAGTGGAGACTTTAGATTTGGGGACTAATTCGACTGAGTCGGTGGATTATCCGGATTTTGCGGTCAAAGTGGCCGAGCAGGTCTCGCAGAAGATAGTGGACTGGGGGGTTTTGGTTTGTAAATCTGGGATCGGGATGTCAATAGCGGCCAATAAAGTTAAGGGCGTTCGGGCGGCAGTTGTCCGAACCGTGGAAGATACTAAACTGGCGCGGGGACATAATGATGCGAATCTGCTGGCGCTGTCCGGCGCATTTACGACTGAGGCAGAGGCAAAGAAGATTGTGGATGCCTGGATGGGGACTAAATTTGAGGGGGGGAGGCATGAGAGAAGGGTGAAAAAAATCTTAGATTTAGACAGAAAACTCTAAGCGATACATCTATGAATTATTTGAAAACAACCGACCCGGAAGTCTATCAAGCCATCTTAAACGAGACTAAGCGCCAGGCTTACAAATTAGAGCTCATCGCCTCGGAGAACTTTGTTTCCTACGCGGTGATGGAGGCGGCCGGCTCGGTGATGACCAATAAGTATGCGGAGGGGTATCCGGGGAAAAGATACTACGGCGGCTGTGAATTTGTCGATGTGGTTGAAAACTTGGCCAGAGAGAGAGCTAAACTGCTCTTCGGCTGTGAGCATGTCAATGTCCAGCCTCATTCCGGCTCGCAGGCGAATATGGCGGTCTATTTTGCCTTCCTGAAGCCGGGAGACACTATCTTAGGCTTGAATCTCTCGCATGGCGGGCATCTGACTCATGGCCATCCGGTCAATTTTTCCGGGCGCTTTTACAAAGTCGTGCCATACGGAGTCAGAAAGGATACCGAAGTCATCGACTATGATGAGTTAATAGCCATTGCCAAAGAACACAAGCCCAGGATGATTGTCGCCGGGGCTTCGGCTTATCCAAGGGAGCTTGATTTCAAAAAATTCAGAGAAGCTGCGGATGCGGTCGGCGCCTACTTGATGGTAGATATCGCCCATATTGCTGGTCTTATAGTAGCTGGTCTGCACCAATCGCCCATTCCTTATGCCGATTTCGTTACCACCACCACGCACAAGACTTTACGCGGTCCCCGGGCCGGCATGATAATGTGCAAGGAAAAATATGCCAAGGAAATCGACGGGATGGTCATGCCAGGTATTCAGGGGGGGCCTTTGATGCACATCATCGCCGCTAAGGCCGTGGCTTTCAAAGAGGCGCTCGAGCCTGAGTTTAAGGAATATCAAAAGCAGATTGTGAAAAATGCCAAAACCTTAGCAGGGGAGTTGAAGAATTATGACTATCATGTGGTTTCCGGCGGGACGGACACGCATTTGCTGTTGCTCTCTTTTATTGAAAAAGGCTTGACTGGCAAAGAGATTGAAAAGGCCTTGGAGCAGGCAGGCATCACCGTCAATAAGAACACAGTACCCTTTGACCCGCAAAAGCCTTTCATTACCTCCGGCATTCGAATTGGTACGCCTGCAGTAACCACACGCGGAATGAAGGAGCCGGAAATGAAGAGGATTGCCAAGTTTATCCACCGGGTCATATCTAGTTTAGGCAACGAAACAGTTTACAAAGAAGTTGGCGAAGAAGTGCGGGAGCTTTGCCTGGAATTTCCTCTGTATCAAGAGAGATTGATGGAAGAGGTTGAGGTATAGGAGGAGTTATGTTAGTGCAATTTTCGTTGTTTCCGGTCGGCGAAAAATCTTTGACCAAGCCGGTCTCACGAATTATTGACATTATTGATAAATCCGGTCTGGCTTATCAAACTACCTCGATGGGCACTTTGGTGGAAGGAGACTATGATGAGGTTTTTAATTTAATCAAAAAATGCCACCACACTCTTAGAAAAAACCACGACCGGGTCTATGGGGTAATCAAATTGGACGACCGCAAAGGGGCCAAAGGAAGACTGAAAGCAAAAGTTGACTCAGTGGAGAAGACTTTAGGCCGCAAGATTAAGCGATGAGCCAGTTTTGTGTGGTGCTGGTTACCTGTCGTAATTCCGCAGAAGCCGAAAAAATTGGGAAGGAGTTGGTGGAGAAAAGATTGGCGGCCTGCGTGAATGTCATGCCGGAAATTAAGTCATTGTTCTTCTGGAACAAGAAGCTGAATGAAGAAAATGAGGCATTGTTGCTGGTTAAAACCAATAGAGTTCTGTTTTCCAAGCTTTCTGCCTCGGTGAAAAGACACCACAGCTATGAGGTTCCGGAGATAATTGCCCTTCCAATTGCCGCCGGGGAAAAACATTATCTAAGCTGGGTCAGGAAAGGGACTAAGAGGAGTTAATGGAATACAAAAAGACTAAATTCGGATATTTTATCAGATTACAACGAGGCGAAGAGATTATCGCTTCACTCACTTCTCTGGCAGAGAAAGAAAAACTTCAATCAGGATTTCTGTTCGGGCTCGGAGCAGTAGCCAATCCTAAATTGGGCTATTATGACCTGAAGACCAAAGAATATCAGAGCGAAACCTTTGAGGGTGAATTTGAAATCGTCAATCTTACCGGAAACATCTCTCAGTTTGAGGGGAAGCCCCTCATTCACGCCCATATGACCATTTCCGATGAGGACTGCCGGGCTTTTGGCGGCCACCTTTTTTCAGCCCAGATACACGCCACCGGCGAGATTACTATTCTTGATTTCAGCCTGGCGGTCTCCAGAAAATTGGATGCAGAAATTGGCTTAAAGCTCTTGGACCTCTCTTAATTGAAAAGAATCATCGCCCTGACCACTGATTTCGGCACCCAGGATGGATATGCCGGCGCAATCAAGGGTGTCATTCTCAGCATTAATCCTAAAGTAAATATAGTTGATATTTCTCATCGGATTCCCTCTCAAAATGTTCTGGCCGGGGCTTGCTGTCTGTTTAATTCGGCTCCTCTTTTTCCCAGGGAGACAATCCACTTAGCTGTAGTCGACCCGGGCGTGGGGAGTAAGAGAAAGGCAGTTCTGATACAGACTGAGAGATTTTATTTAATAGGCCCGGACAATGGCATTTTTGGTCTAATCCTGCGAAAAGACAAAGTTATAAAGGCCATTGAGCTCAAAAATTCACGATATTTTCTAGGTTGGAATTCCCCGACTTTTCAGGGCCGGGATATTTTTGCGCCGGTGGCGGCTTACCTATCCTTAGGAATCAAAACCGAGGAATTCGGGACAAAACTTAAAAACATCCAGGAACTTGACCTGCCCAGAATCAAGAAGAGCAAAGCCAGAATAATCGGCCAGATTATACATATTGACAAATTCGGGAATTTGGTTAGTAATGTAACGGCCCAAGACCTGGGCCAGGTTGATGGATTTAAAATGAGAATAAAAGGACACACGATACCAGCCCTCAGCAGAACTTTTGCCGAGGTCAAAAGAGGAGAGTTGTTAGCCTATATCGGAAGCAGCGATTTTCTGGAAATAGGACTGCGTGAAGGTAATGCCCGCTCAAAACTCAAAGCCAAAGTGGGCGACAAAATAGAAATATCTCTATGAAATGTCCTTTTTGTGATTCAGAAGAAGATAAGGTGGTCGACTCCAGAGCGGCCCAGGACGGGCGTTCAGTCAGACGAAGAAGGGAATGTCTTTCCTGCGGCAAACGCTACACGACTTACGAATACGTAGAGAAAGTAACTCTGAGCGTAGTAAAAAGTGACGGACGCAGAGAGGACTTTGACCGGCAGAAGCTTTTCAAGGGTATTGCCCTGGCCTGCAACAAAAGGCCTGTCTCAGAAGAACAGATAAATAACCTGGTTTCTCAACTGGAGGAGGAGCTGCAGAACTCCTCCAAAGGAACCGAGGTGACCAGCAAAAAAATAGGGGAACTGGTGATGGAGCGGTTAAAATCTCTGGACGAGGTGGCTTACGTCCGCTTTGCTTCGGTCTACCGGAAGTTTAAAGATAAAAGCGAATTCCTGGAAGAACTTAAGGGGCTGTTAGATTAATTGAGCTCTCAAGTTTCAGCCTGCCATATAAATTTCCCTTAAGTCCATGCCCTCTGACCCCAAAGTGATGAGCTTCCTCGACCACTTAGAGGAGCTGCGCCGGAGACTGATAAAATCGATTGCCTCGATTCTGATATTCTCGATAGCGATTTACTTTTTTTCCGAACAGATAATAGATTATCTCTCCCGGCCGGTGGGGACGGTCTATTTTACAGCGCCAACTGAGGCTTTTGCGGTCCGGATTAAACTCTCTTTGATTCTGGGACTTATCGCTTCAATTCCCGTAATTCTATACCAGCTCTGGCAGTTTATCGTCCCGGGCCTGAGCAAAAGAGAGGTCGGATATGTCATACCGGTAGTCTCTGTTTCTACTCTATTTTTCTTCGGAGGAGTAGTATTCTGCTACTTTCTAGTCCTCCCCTTAGGCATCAAGTTCCTGTTAGGCTATCAGACTGAGAAACTTCTCCCTTTGATTAAGATCGGAGATTACATCAGCTTTGTCTCCTGGATGGTCTTGGCCTTCGGCCTGGTTTTCCAATTGCCGATAATCACTTTTTTCTTGGGGAAATTAGGCATCGTCAGCTCGTATTCCTTGGCCAAAGGCAGGAAATATGCCTTTGTTTCTATATTAATTTTAGCCGCTGTTCTTACCCCCTCGCCGGACGTTTTTTCCCAGCTTCTCTTAGGAATCCCGCTATACATCCTTTATGAAATCAGCATAATTGTGGTGAGAATCACGGCCCGTTAAGTTATTTATCTGTCATATCTCAAACCGCTCTTACTACTTATTCTCTTTTGCCCAATTACTCGGAACAGTTCAATCGGATAAGCTCTGTAACGTTTTAGCGTTTATTAAGTTACCGTAACTGCCGATATACCTATGGACGGATGAATAATCCAAGTTAGACATTTTATGTCCGAAGAGAAAGTAAAGCTCTATTCATCTTGGCTCAAGGGGACCATCGCCGCCATTAAAAAATTCTCCTTTTATCCGCCCGGCCATCCTACCCAGAGTGTAGCAGCGGCCGGGCCATTTGAGCTCTTACAAAACATCTTGTCCCGCGACCAGAGATTAGTGGTGTCGGTCAAGGAGAATAAATTTGTCATCAACGGAGAGACCATACCGGAGGATTTCACTCAGAATGTCTTCTTCCAGCTTTTCCAGCAGGCCGCGGTAAAGTCGGTCGAGTTTAAATCCAGCGTTTCCGGAGAAGAGTTTAAATCTTTTCTGAATTACTATGCCAGGCGGATAATGGACCGGCACTATCATCAGGCTCTGGAGGAATTCTTAAATGGGGAGGGTATCAGTTCCATAGTTGCCAACAAAGTCCATTACGTAGAGGTCTCCGAGAGGCAGGAAGTAATCAGCAAGACCGAAAAACTAAAGATAGACCTGAAGAGCCAGTTCGCAGCAACATTGAAAGAAAATCCTCAAATCCTGAAGGAGATATTGTTCGGCGGCCCGGGTACTGCGGAAGCCCTGAAAAACAGGTATCGGATAGAACTGCCCGAGGATAAAATCGTGGCCGTATTAGAACAGGAGATCTCGCAGCTCTCAGATGAAAACCTGCTCAGCTTAATCTCCGGCAAGATTAAGCGGGAATTGGAGAAAGTCTTGACCGAGGAAGTCCAGAAGAAAGAAGACCTGGAAACAGTCCTGGCGGCGCTTCAGTCCCAGGAATTGAAGAATCTCTTTCCCCAATTAGAGATAATTGCTGAGCGCTACGGGCTCTTGAATCAGAAGATTCTGAAGAAGACTTTGCAGGAGCGCCGGGAAAAGAGCGAGAAGATTGTAGAGGATTTCTCTTCGGCCTTGAAGAGTGAGACTTGTGATTCTCAGAAATTGAACGAAATGGCCCGGAGATTGCTGACTTTAGAAGACGATAAGCTCTCAGAGCTGGCCATTGAGCGGCTAATTGCAGAAATAGAGTCTCCCCGGAGCGAATCAAGGCAAACCGCCAGCCTGCTCTTACAGGCCATCCTGAACCAAGCTCTCAGCGCTAATCGGCTCCGGGAGATAGAGCATATTAAAGAGGTAACTGTCCAGCGCATCAGAGAGGTCAAGTTGAGCGAGCCCCTTTATTTAGAATATCTTAAGACTGCGCTTCCTTTGACCCGCTGGCTCATCCGTAAAAAGGATTATAGACCTGTCAAAGAAATCGTCCTGGGGGTCAGATCCCGCTGTCACAAAGAAGTGGTCTTTTCAGAAAAGGTTCAAAAGGCCTCTCTGGAACTGGTCACGGCTCTGGGCAATCAGGAGACTGCCAGTCAGTTGCTCCAGGACTGGCTAAGGTCTTCGGACCGGGCCCAGTCCGGGGAAGCTCAGGCTCTCCTCAAGCTACTGGCAACCGAACCGGTTATTGAGGAAATTCTCTCCGGCTGGAGCCATTATAGTCAGCTGCAAACAGAGCAAGCGGTAAATCTGCTCAGGTCTATGCCAGAGGCCCTGCTGTCATATTTTGACCATTTGATAAATGTCAGGCTGGGAGAATCGACAGGCAGCAGTTCTGCCATTTCCTCAGCTGACAAACCGAAGATGTTACTCATTACCCGGATACTGACTTTAGTAGAAGAGAAACAGGCCCTACAGCTCTTGGGAAGGCTCAAAAACGACCCGGATTCAGATATTCGTGCGGAGGCGATAAAATACTTAGGCCTGCATCCCCTGAAACAGGAAGCCAAGGTGATTCTCTATCTTTACCTGAAGGATACCGACCCTAAAATTCGCCAGGAGGCAATAGAGTCTGTCGCAGAGGGCGCAGATACCAGAGCAGTACAGATGCTGATTAATCACTTTTCCGACTACGCTGAGGACAGGAAATCAGTCTGCCAGGCGCTATCCCAGTTAGAATGTCAATATGCGGAGGATTTCTTCCTCAGTCTTCTGACCGGAAGAAGTAGAAAAGGGTTTAATTTTAAGATCAAGCCCGAGGATGAAGTCAGGGCGTTAGCTTTAAATTACTTCTGCCACAAAGCAAGCCCGGCCATTATTGCCCAATTGGAACAATATTTACACGAGATGCACAAAAACCTCTTTTCCTTCCTCAAGAAGGACCCCTTAGAGGCCAAGATATCTGCCCTGGTAGCCAGGCATAAGGCGACTGCGCCCTTGTCATCTCAGGCTTGATTTGCGTATATTTTCCAGAGTTCAAATAATCCATGAAGAAGCTTGTTTTCCTTTTCTGGCCGGCAATTTTCCTCTTCTGGAGCGGACCGGCCCAGAGCCAGTTTTACTTCGGCAAAAATAAGGTCCAGTACACTCGCTTCGACTGGCGGGTCCTGAAGACCGAGCATTTTGAGGTTTATTTTTACCAGGCGGAAGAGCAGCTGGGCCACATCGGAGCCCAAATCGCAGAGGAGGCTTACGCAGATCTGCGACAGAAATTCAACCACGAGATATTCAAGCCCATCCCTTTCATCGTTTACAGCTCTCCCCATTATTTTGAGCAGACCAACGTCATTCCCCAGTTACTTCCGGAAAACGTGGCCGGCTTCACCGAGTTCATCAAAGGCCGGATGGTGATTCCCTTTGACGGCTCTTATTTCGCTTTTGCCAGGGTCATAAAACATGAGCTGGTGCATGTGTTTTCCTATGAGAAGCTCAGCTACAATCACAGCCAGCACCGCAAATTAGATTACAGTCCCCTGCCCCTATGGTTTTCAGAAGGGATTGCCGAGTTCTGGTCTGGCCAGATGGACAGCCAGGCCGAGATGATTATGCGCGACCTGGCGATTTCCGGGCAGTTAGTACCTCTGAGCGACATGTTTTCCATCTACGGCACCTTTTTAATGTATAAGGAGGGTGAATCATTCTGTCATTTCGTGGCCGAGAATTACGGCCAAGAAAAATTAACCAGGATATTTGACGAGTACTGGCGCGGGAAGAATTTCGAGGACGTGCTTAGTAAAGTCTTTCGCAAATCCATCGAACAGTTAGATAAGGAATGGCAACTCTATCTCAAGCAGAAGTACTTTCCGGATATCCAGGGCAAAGAATTCCTAAGCCATCAGGCCAGCCGATTAACTAAGGAAGGTTTCAATGTCTCTCCGGCTCTGATTAACACAAAACAGTCCGGCAAAAAAGAGAATCAAATCGCCTTTAAAACCAATCGCCGGGGCTATTCGACTATTTGTCTGATGCCGGAATCGGGCGAGAAGGATAAACTGAAAACGTTGGTAAAGGGGGAGAGGTCAGCCGCGTTTGAATCGCTCCATCTTTTAAAAAGCAAGATTTCAGCCAATGCCAGAGGAGAGATTGTCTTTGCCTCCAAGAATCAGGAGCGGGATTTCCTTTATATCTATGATACCCGGGCCGGTAAAATCACCAAAAGCTATGCCTTTGAGGAACTAGTGGCCATTACTTCGCCGGCCTGGTCCCCCAGAGCAAATCTAGTCTGTTTTGCCGGGGTGACTAAAGCCGGATTTACCAACCTGTATGTTTTCGATTTAGACCGACAAAGACTTACTCAACTGACTGACAATATCTATCAGGAAAGAGACCCGGCCTGGTCGCCGGTCGCAGACGAAATAGTCTTCTCTTCCGACCAGGGGACAGAGGGTAAAACCGGCGCACTGAATCTTTTCAAGTTGAATTTAGATACCAGAGAAGTGACCCAGCTCACCTTTGGCCTTTTTCGGGACCAGACCCCGGCCTGGTCAAAAGACGGCCAACAGATAGTCTTCAGTTCCGATAGGGAAGGAATAATGAATCTTTATCTTATAGACAGCCTGGGCCAATTACAACAGCTGACTCACTTTGTGACCGGCTGTTTTGACCCGCAGTTTGCTTCTGACCACAGGAAGATATTCTTTTCTGGATTCGAAAATTACAGTTTCCACATCTATTCGCTGAATTTAGACTCGACCGAAATTGAAAGCGTCCCCGTGGCGCAGGTCACAGAAGAGAAAAAGAGCTGGCAGCCCCAGGGGCTGCTCTTGCCCAGCACTCAGGGGACCCTGAAGTACCAGAACCGCTTTTCTTTTGACATCGCCCAGTCAGCCATTGCCTATGACGCCTTCTTCGGGGTGGGGGGAGGCTTCCAGGCCGCGGTGTCAGATATGTTAGGCGACCACCAGTATGTCTTCTTAGTCAGCAATTCGGCTGAGACCAAATCGGACTTTTTGACCAGCTTCAATCTGGCCGTCACCTATATCAACCGCACCAAAAGACTCAATTATGGCTACGGTTTCTACCACTTCTATGAGCGCTACTTAGACGAGATTAAAGGGGACTACCGGGAAAGACAGATCGGCGGGGCAGTTTTTGCCTCCTACCCTTTTTCTAAATTTCAGAGAATAGAGAGCAGTTTCTTTTTGCGGAACTCAGAGAGAGACTGGCTCTACTCTCCCAGGGACCGCAAAGCCATATTAGCCACCAATTACCTTTCCTGGATAAAGGATACCTCTTTGTGGGAACAGACCGGGCCATTGGAAGGCACCCGCTGGAACTTCACCTTTGGCTTGACTTACGGATTAAATCAAGTGAAGACTTACAATCGCATCCTCTCGGCTGACGTCCGCCAGTACTTCCGTTTGGGGAATAATTCCAGCTTAGCCACCCGGGTGGTCGGGTATACTTCAGACGGCTCAGAGCCTCAGAGACTGTATTTAGGCGGAAGCTGGAGTCTGAGGGGCTTCGACCGCAAGGCCTTTTTGGGCCGGCATCTCTTCTTAGCCAATGCCGAGCTGCGTTTCCCCTTGATTGATGACTTGTTCATCGGCTTTCCCATCGGCAAATTCGGATTCAAAGCCATCCGGGGTGCTATTTTCACTGATGCCGGCAAGGCCTGGGAGGATGAGGTGGGGAGAATGTACGGCAGTATGGGATTCGGCGCCCGATTAAGCTTAGGCTACTTCACGGTGCTCCGGTTTGACTGGGCCTGGACCCACAATTTTCACAAGATTACACCAGGACCTAATTTCGACTTTTTCTTTGGCTGGAACTTTTAAGTGAGGGCTGTTGATTAAAAAAGGGGTCATATTCTTAGTCGGTTTAATCCTCTCCTGCGCAGGAGGCTTCCAGTTTCATCCCCGGAACTTAGGCACCGGCCAGGTTTTTTGGGCAAGTTTCAGAAACGATCTGACTAATTCCGCCTGCTTAGAGAAAGAAGTTCCTTCTCCCAGCGGTCTTTTGTGGAAATTCAAGGCCGGCGGGGCAGTTACCACGACTCCTCTATTGAGAGGGAATACCGTCATTTTCGGCACTGCCGAAAAGAAGCTCTATTTTGTCAATGCTTTAACCGGGCTTAAAATCAATCATCTTTCCCTGCCCGGAATGGTATTGACCACGCCCTGCCTATCTGGAGATGTTATTTTTTTTGCTACTCCTAAGAACAAGAAGCTCTATGCCTTCAATTTTGTGCAGGAAGTCATGCTCTGGGAGGCTAAATTAGGCGAAGTCACTGGTCCCATGGTGTTGGCAGGCAACCGGCTCTTAGCCGGAACCGGAGAAGGCAAGTTGTTCTGTCTGGATAAGAACAGTGGGAAAGAGCTGTGGAGCTTTAAGACCGGAGACGTTGTCCATTCTGCTCCAGCAGTCGCTGAAGAGAAGATATTCTTCGGCAGCCTGGATGGCTTCCTGTATTGCCTCGGTCTTGATAAGGGAGATGAAATCTGGAAGTTTAAGACCGCTGGCGGGATTCATACCAGCCCAGTTTTGAACAGAGATAAAGTCTACTTTGGCTCCCAGGATGGGACTTTTTATGCTCTGTCTGTGGGAGGAAAGGAGATTTGGAGATTCAAGACCGAAGGGGCCATTTACAGTTCAGCCGCTCTTGACTCAAACAGAGTTTACTTCGGCTCCAATGACAGTTATCTCTTCTGTCTGGATAAAGAAAGCGGTCAATTGGTCTGGAAATTTCAAGCTGGCAGCTTGATTCACTCTTCTCCAATTTTGGTGGGAAAATGGGTCTGTTTCGGGTCTTTTGATAAGAAGTTCTATGCCTTAAATAAAGAGACCGGGAAAGTTGTTTTTGATTTCCAGACCGAAGGTATCCTGAGTTCCTCCGCCTCTTTTGGAGATGGGAAATATTATATAGGCGGAGAAGATAAGTATTTATATTGCTTCAGATAAACTTCATATCAGATCTTTTGCTTGCCTCTGCCAGAAATACAGTAAGTCATTCAATTCGGCATTATTTTTCTGTCAAATTCTACTGATTAAGTCAAAATGGCAGTTATGAAAAACTATTCCAAAATATCATTCAAGGTATAAATTGGCCGTAAGTTACTTATACATATTAAGTTATAGGTCTTCACACCGGCCAGACACTCTGTGGCATACTACTTGCTTTCATAGTAGTGCAAAAATGACAGAAAGGAGGAACATGAAATGACGTTAGTAAGATGGAGACCATTTAGAGACCTGTACAATCTACAGGATGAAGTTAACCGGATGTTCGAAGGCTTCTTCGACCGGGGAACTCGCCAGATAGAAGATGGTGGGATGTGGCTTCCGGCCACTGACATCTACGAGACTAAGGATGATGTGGTGGTCTCGTTAGAACTCCCTGGAATGAAGAGAGACGACATCAAGGTTTCGGTCCAGGATAACATCCTCACTATCCGGGGTGAGAAGCACCAGGAGAAAGAGGATAAAGATACTAATTATCACCGCCTCGAGCGGAACTACGGCTTCTTCACCCGCTCCTTCAGTCTGCCTACTATGGTCAAGGCGGATAAGATTAAGGCGGCTTACGAGAATGGAATCCTGCGGGTGGAATTACCCAAGGCTGAAGAAGTGAAGCCCAAAGAGATTCCGATTACTATATCCGGAAAGTAAGTAATTCAGGCCCGGCGCTGCTCCGGCTGTCCTTCAGACAGTCGGGGCAGCCAGTCTGGGGTGTAATTTAACAACATTAGACTTGACGAAAGCAAGATTAACGTTTAAAATATAGGATCCCCGGAGGAGTTGATTCTTAAATGAGTAAAATTATAGGCATAGACTTAGGCACTACCAATTCCTGTGTGGCAGTCGTGGAAGCAGGAAAGCCGGCGGTTATCCCCAATTCCGAGGGTGCCCGCACTACCCCTTCGGTGGTGGCTTTTACTAAAAGCGGAGAAATTTTGGTCGGCCAGGTGGCCAAGCGCCAGGCCATCACCAACCCGCAGAACACGGTTTATTCCATTAAAAGATTCATGGGCCGGCGCTATGGCGAAGTCGGCGAGGAAATCAAAATAGTACCCTATCAGGTTGCCAGAGGGAATAGCGACTTGGCCGTGGTCAAAGTGGCGGGCAAAGAATACACTCCTCCGGAAATCTCAGCCTTGATTCTGCAGAAGATGAAACAGACCGCAGAAGACTACTTAGGAGAAAAGGTCACAGAGGCGGTCATTACGGTTCCAGCTTATTTCAATGACTCCCAGAGACAGGCCACCAAAGATGCCGGTCGAATTGCCGGCTTAGATGTAAAAAGAATCATCAATGAGCCGACTGCAGCCTCTTTAGCCTATGGCTTAGATAAGAAGAAGGACGAGAAGATAGCGGTGTATGATTTAGGCGGCGGCACCTTTGACATCTCTATATTAGAAATCGGCGAGGGAGTTTTTGAAGTCCGGGCCACCAATGGAGATACTCATTTGGGTGGAGACGATTTTGATAAACGGGTTATAGACTGGATTGTGGCTGAGTTCAAAATGCAAGAGGGGATTGACCTTTCCCGAGACCCCATGGCCATGCAGAGGTTAAAAGAGGCGGCGGAGAAGGCAAAATGCGAGCTTTCCTCTGCCTTAGAGACCCAAATCAATCTGCCTTTTATTACCGCGGATGCCAATGGGCCAAAGCATCTGAACTTGAACTTAACCCGGTCTAAGTTAGAGCAGTTAGTAGATGACCTGATTCAGCGAACAGTCGAGCCGTGCCGGAGAGCCTTGGCTGATGCAAAGTTAGGCGCCTCTGACATAGATGAGGTCGTCTTGGTGGGTGGAATGACCAGAATGCCCAAGGTTCAGGAAGTCGTTCGAGAATTGTTTAAGAAAGAGCCGCACAAAGGCGTGAATCCGGACGAGGTAGTGGCAGTTGGCGCCGCTATACAGGGAGGAGTTCTTGCCGGCGAAGTCAAAGAAGTGCTCTTATTAGACGTAACCCCGCTTTCTCTGGGCGTGGAGACCCTGGGCGGAGTCTTTACCAAACTAATCGAGCGCAACACTACTATTCCGACTAAAAAATCGGAAATCTTCAGCACGGCTGAAGACAGCCAGACCTCAGTGGAAATCCATGTGCTTCAGGGCGAAAGAGAGATGGCCAGAGATAACCGATCCATAGGCAGATTCCACTTAGACGGAATCCCGCCAGCCCCCAGAGGAATGCCCCAGATAGAAGTTACTTTCGACATTGACGCCAACGGCATTTTACACGTATCAGCTCAGGATAGAGGCACCGGCAAGAAACAGTCCATCAGAATCGAGGCCTCCTCGGGTCTATCCGAATCCGAAATCCAGAGAATGGTCAGAGAGGCCCAGCAGAATGCAGAAGAGGATAAGAAGCGGCGCCAGGAGGTCGAGATCCGCAACCAGGCCGACCAGTTAGCCTATCAGACTGAAAAAAGTCTAAAAGAGTACGGCGACAAGATAGATTCAGAGACCAGAGCTAGGGTTGAAGATGCCGTCAAGAAGGTCAGAGAAGCCCTGAAAACAGACAATATCAGTGCGATCAAATCGGCCCAGGAGAATCTGAATTCGGTCTGGCATCAGGCAGCCAGCCGGATGTATCAGCAGACAACCCAGGCGCAGACTCAGGCGGAGCCAGAGACAGCAGGCAAGTCCTCTGCCTCAGGCAAAGACAAAGCAGTAGACGCAGACTTTGAAGTGGTCAAATAAATGACCAGGAAAGGGAGTATCAATGATTAAACAGATGGGAGAGTTAGAAAAATTGCCACTCAACCGATACCAGGCGGTGTTGATTGCCTCCAAAAGAGCAAGGGCCATAAACCAGAAGCTCAAAAGGCAAAAGGAGGCGGCCATGATTACCCCGGACTTGGTCGACCCGGTCTTAGACGAGAAGACCAAGGTGACGGTCAAAGCCCTGCAGGATTTGACCGAAGGAAAAATCAAATACTACGAGGAATCCGGCAGAAGCCTCTTCAAGGAGGAGTAATGCCCACCTACGAGTATCTCTGCTCCGGCTGCGGGCACCGCTTTGAAGTCTTTCAGAAGATGAGCGAGGAGCCGGTCAGAAGCTGCCCGGAATGCAAGGGAGTGCCGGAGAGGATAATCTCGCCCGGGGCGGGCCTGCTCTTCAAAGGCTCAGGATTCTACATTACGGACTACCGAAGTGATTCTTATAAGAAAAAAGCCAAAGAGGAGACGGGTTCAAGTCCCGAAAAAAAATGACAGAGAAAATAAAAAGGGGATGATTCGATTTAAGAGTGACAGTTTAATAAGCCGGGCCTTCAGTGCTCGGCTTTTTTGTGGAAGCTAAGATGAGATTAGATAAATTCACCGAGAAGAGTCAGGACGCCATCGCCTATGCCCAGGAGATGGCCATCAGCAGTAGAAATCAGCAGTTGGAGCCGGAGCATCTGCTTCTTTCATTGTTGGAGCAAGAAGAGGGTTTAGTCAAGACTATTCTAGAAAGACTAAACGCTTCGGTCAGTTCCCTTAAAGACAAATTAGCAGATGAAATAGATTTCTTTCCCAAAGTCTCCTCCAGCCAGAGTCAGCCGGAGCTCTATCTCTCTTCTAATTTCAGAAGGGTATTGCAACAAGCCCAAGAAGAGGCGGCTCAGCTCAAAGATGAGTTTATCAGCGTGGAACACTTGCTAATCGCCTTGGCAGAAGTCTCTGGCACCAAAGCTCAGGAGATTCTCAGGCAGGCTGGGGTCAACCGAAATATAATCTACCAAGCACTGACTGCAATTCGCGGGACTGAGAGGGTGACCGATCCCAATCCCGAATCCAAATATCAAGTTCTGGAAAAATACAGCCGGGATCTAACTGAACTGGCAGGCCAGGGGAAATTAGATCCGGTCATTGGACGGGATGAGGAAATCAGGCGGGTTACCAAAATACTCTCGCGCCGCACAAAGAATAACCCGGTCTTAATCGGCGAGCCAGGAGTGGGCAAGACCGCTATAGCCGAGGGACTGGCAAATAAAATTGCCTCCGGCGATGTCCCTGAGTCTTTAAAGGGGAGAAAAATAGTCGCTTTGGACATGGGTGCGCTTTTGGCCGGCTCCAAGTTCCGGGGGGAATTTGAAGAGAGACTGAAGGCCATATTAAGGGAAATAGAAAAGTCCAACGGCAATATAGTTCTGTTTATCGACGAATTACACTCCATCATTGGTGCGGGCCGGGTAGATGGGGCTCTGGATGCTTCCAACATGCTAAAGCCGGCCCTGGCCCGGGGAACTCTGCGCTGCATTGGTGCCACCACTCTGGATGAATACCGCAAGCACATAGAGAAAGATCCAGCCCTGGAGCGGAGATTCGCACCGGTCTTGGTAAGCGAGCCCTCGGTGGAAGACACCATCTCCATCCTGCGAGGCCTAAAAGAGAGATACGAAGTACACCACCGGGTCAAGATTTCGGACGAAGCCCTGGTAGCCGCGGCCAAGCTCTCCGAACGCTATATCACCGACCGCTTTCTTCCGGATAAGGCCATTGATTTGATTGACGAGGCTGCGGCGGATTTGAGAATAGAGATGGACTCTATGCCTGCAGAGTTAGACAGTCTGGAAAGGAAAATACGCCAGTTAGAAATAGAACGTGAGGTGGTCAAGAAAGAAAAAGACGCCCAAGAGAGACTGAAGCCGATTGAGGAGGAATTGAAGGATTTATATTCTCAGCGAGAGGTATTGAGAAATCAATGGCTGAAGGAAAAAACGCTGATGAACAATATCAGCAGCCTCAAACAGGAAATGGAGAAAGTCCGGCTGGATGCAGATAAAGCTGAGAGAATAGCCGATTACGAGAAGGCTGCCCGTTTGCGCTACGGGGAATTAAGCCGATTACAAAACGAGTTGGAAACCAAGACCGGCGAGCTGTCCCAAATTCAAAAAGAAAAGAGAATGATTAAAGAAGTAGTAGATGCAGAAGACATCGCCGAGGTAGTAGCGAAATGGACCGGTATTCCCCTGACCAAACTAACCCAGACTGAATCGGAAAGATTAGTCCATCTAGAAGAAGAATTACATAGAAGAATAGTCGGACAGGACGAAGCAGTCAGAGCCGTAGCCAGGATAGTGCGCAGCAGCAGAGCCGGCCTGTCAGACCCGCAGAGGCCATATGGCTCCTTCATTTTTCTGGGTCCGACCGGTGTGGGAAAGACCGAATTAGCCAGAGCTTTAGCGGAGTCTCTTTACGGCAATGAGAATGCTTTAATCAGAATCGATATGTCTGAATATATGGAGAAATTCTCAGTCTCTCGTCTAATCGGAGCTCCGCCAGGTTATGTGGGCTATGAAGAGGGAGGGCAGCTGTCCGAGAGAGTCCGCAGAAAACCTTATTCGGTAATACTCTTTGATGAATTTGAAAAGGCACACCCGGAGGTCTTTAATTTGCTCCTCCAGATCTTAGATGATGGAAGATTGACTGACAATCAAGGGAGGACAATCTCCTTTAAGAACACCATATTGATTATGACTTCCAATTTAGGTGCAGAGCAGATAATGGAGCGATTCGAGAATTCCAGAAACAAAGAGGACCCAACACTATATCAGGCTATGAAGAAAGACGTCTTAGACTTACTGAGGCACTCAGTTAGGCCGGAGTTCTTAAACCGAATTGACGAGATACTGGTCTTCCAGCCTTTGAGATCCAAGGAATTTGTCAAAATAATCGACCTGCTCTTTGCCCGAACGCAAAAAAGATTGCAGGAGCAGGACATCCGGGCCGAGCTTACTGCCGGGGCCAAAGAATATCTGGCTGAAGCCGGTTTTGACCCGACTCTTGGCGCTAGACCACTTAAAAGAGTGATGGAAAAAGAGATTGTCCAGTTGTTGGCTGAGAAGATTCTGAAGAAAGAAATTGAGGCCGGCGATTCTATAAGGGTAGATTCAGACGGTGAAAGAATTATAATTCAAAAGAAATAAAATAAGTAAACTTTCTGCAAAATTCTGAAAGGCCCGCTGATTTATAAATAGAGTCAAAGAACTTCTTGTCCCCCAATGAATTTCTGTTGACAAATTTCCCCCTGCCCCTTAATTTACCCTGAAATTTAGAGGAGTTTTGAGGGTCGTACTGCAGAGAGTAAAGGAAGCCAGAGTCGAAGTTGACGGTAAGACAGTCGGAGAGATAAAAAAAGGACTGGTTATTCTAATCGGCGCCAAAAAGGGCGACCAGGAAAAAGACGCCCAGTATTTAGCAGAAAAAATCGTCAATTTGAGAATCTTTGAAGACCAGCAGGGAAAGATGAATCTGTCAGCCCTGGATACGCAGGCAGAAATCTTGGCAATCTCGCAATTCACCCTTTACGGAGACACCCAGAAAGGGCGCAGGCCGGGTTTTGATGAAGCCTTAGAGCCGGATTCGGCAGATAAATTGTATAATAAATTTGTAGAGCTGTTGAAAAACTATGGCCTCAAGATTCAGACCGGGATATTTGGTTCTAAAATGCTGGTCAAGATTTTCAACGATGGGCCGGTGACCTTCATTCTGGAGTCATGAGATGCCGCTTCTAACTGAATTCAGATTCCTGGAGGCTGGTCAAGAAATAAGAAAACTGTTGGGCGCTCGTAGCCTCATATTAGCCTCAAGCTCTCCTCGCCGACAGCAGATTTTAAACGAAATCGGCTTAAAATTTAAAATATTATCACCGGCGCTTGAGGAGAATCTGAACGGCTCTGCCCCGGAAGTTCACGTCACCAAATACTCTCTGTTTAAAGCCCGGGCAGTTGCCGGGCAGATTTCAGCCGGCATAATTCTGGCAGCAGATACGGTCGTGGTTCTTGGCAATGAGGTTATGGGAAAACCAGGAAATAAAGAGGAAGCCTCACTGATGCTTTCTAAACTGAGCGGGCAGACTCATACGGTTTATACCGGCGTAGCGCTAATTAATTCGGAAAGCGAGCGTGAGGCCACCGGATATCAGACCACCCGGGTGACCTTCAATCAGCTCAGTAAGGCTCAAATTGAGGAGTATCTTTCCAGCAGCGAATACCAGGATAAAGCCGGGGCTTACGGCATCCAGGGGATGGGGAGTTTTTTGGTCAAAGAGATAAAAGGAGATTTGGACAACGTCATCGGGTTGCCGCTGGCAACTGTACTCAGACTTTTAGCGGAGGTCTCCTGATTTGGAATCAATAGGGTCTTTCCTCAAGCGGCGGAGGGAGGAGCTGGGTCTGACCCTGGAAGAGATAGCCCAGAACACCAAGATTAACCAGAAATACCTGGAAGCTATCGAGCAGGACCGCTTCGACCTGTTGCCCGCCAATGTCTACGGCAAAATTTTTGTCTCCTCCTATGCCCATCAATTAGGGGTTACTCCGCAGGAGTTGGAGCCAAAGTTAGAACTCATAGAAGAGACTGCAGTCTGGAGAATAGACCATCCCGGAAAAAAGAGACACACCAAACACTTAGATTATATTTTCGTAGGCGGCGGTCTAATATTAGGCTTAATCGTTTTGTTAATCCTGGTTCTCAAGCCTGAGCAACAGAAAATTTCGGATTTCGAAGAAGCCAGCCTGAAAGTTCTGCAGGGCCTGCCGCTCTCACCTGTTTCGGCTGACAGTCAGGCATCAGCTCAGCAGACATCACCCCAACTCCTGGTTCTCAAAATTGAAGCCGAGGAAAGGTGCAGCGGGTTAGTAATTTCCGGCACAGATACTTTATTCAATGGTAGTCTGACTAAAAACCAGGAGTATATCTGGAACTCACAATCTGGATTTTTGGTGCGGATTGACCGACCCGGGGAAGTGAAGCTCTTCATCAACGGATACCCGTTAAAAAAGCGCGTATATGAAGAATCCGTCAAACAGGGTCTAAGCATTGGCTCTCAAAACCTGAAACAATTGGTTGATATCCAAGGAAAATCATAAACTCATGCGTCTGGCTGAATTGGAATTGATGGGCTTTAAGTCCTTTCCTACCCGCACGGTTTTGAATTTTAACTCCGGAATAACCTCCATCGTGGGTCCCAATGGCTGCGGCAAAAGCAACTTAGTGGACTCCATCCGCTGGGTTTTAGGAGAGCAGAGCGCCAAATCCCTGCGGGGCGAGCGGATGGAATCAGTGATTTTCACCGGCAGCAATTCCAGGAACTCCGGGAGCATGGCAGAAGTCAGCTTAGTCATCGAAAGCAATGGTGACCTGACATTAAACGGCTCAGAAAAGACCAGGGTGACCAGGCGCTTATATCGCAGCGGGGAGTCCGAATACCTCTTGAACGGGATGCCCTGTCTATTGCGTGACATTTTGGAATTGTTCGCCGACACCGGAGTAGGAGCCTCGGCTTACACGGTAATGGAACAGGGAATGGTGGAATCTCTGATTTCAGACCGGGACGACAGCCGCCGTGAAGTATTTGACGAGGCAGCCGGCATCACCAAGTATAAGCTGAAACGCAGACTGGCCGCCCGAAAATTGGAGAGCACTGAGGCCGACCTGCTGCGCCTGACCGACTTAGTGGCTGAAGTAGAAAAACAAGTCAATTCCCTGAAAAGGCAGATGCGCAAGGCCGAGGGGTATAAGAAAATAAAGGATGAACTCAAGGTCTTGGAAGTCAAGACTCATAAGAAGAGACAACAAGAGGCAACCCAGAAACTAAGCCAGATTGAGGAAGCCTTGCAGGGTCTGCAGAGCGGCAGACAATCCGGTGGAGCAGAGCTGGCCACCAGGGAATTAGAGTTAGAACAGCTCAAGTTAGAGCTTTTGGAAATCGAGAAAACCCTGCAGATTCAAAGGGCTGACTTAGATGAAATTTCATCGGCAATATTCAGAAAACGGGAGGCTATTTCAGTCGCCCGGCAGAAGGCAGAAAGCCAAAAGGAAAACTACAATCGACTAACAGAGGAGATTGCTCAGCTCAGTCAACAAAAAGTGGATTTAGAACAAGCCATTTCCAACAAGAAGGTCGAGGCCGTGGCAGTTTTAGACCGTCTGGAAAAGGTCAAGACCGAGCAGACTGTGTTCCAGGGTGACGTGGAGCAGTTGCAGAGAGAGACTAACTCAATCAGGAGAACTTCAGAGGAATTAAGTCAAACTTGTTCGGAAAAACTGCTGGCGGTTAAAGACCGAGAGACTAGAATGGAGTCTCTGCGTGTGCGGCTTCAGGAGACCCAGACAGAACAAGAGGAGAAAGAGAAAAATCTTAAGAAAACCAGCGAAGCCAAGTCGCAGTTAGAATTAGACCTCAGTCAGAAGGAATTCGAGGCAGCACGGCTGCAGAGCCAGATTATCGAATTAACAGGCAAGAAGGATGAATTACACACAACAGTTTTAAGAGAAGAAAGACAAATCGAAGGACTGCAAAAAAAGCTCAAACAGATAGAAGAAAAACTGGCCTCGGAGACAGCCAAAAAAGAAGTCCTCACTCAAATCTTGAAATCTTATGAGGGCTATCAGGAAGGGGTCCGCAAACTGATTGAACAGAGAGAGAGATTCGGGCTGGCCGACACGGTGGCCAATCTCCTGCAGACTGAAGAGGCTTACGCTCTGGCAGTAGAGGCAGCCTTAGGGGAGAAGGCCGGTTATTTAGTGGCCTCCAACTCAGAGCAGATTATGGAAGCCATTGACACTTTAAAAGAACAAGAGTGGGGAGAGGCAGGATTTGTCATCGCCGACTTGAAAGCCAGATCGAGCAATGAAAATTCAGGCTCAGTTAATATACCTGCAGGTCTAGTTCCGATTCTGAATATCGTCAGACCAGTAAATGAAAGATGGGAAGAATTCTATGGAATGTTGTTAAAAAATGTATATCTGGTTCCTGACTCTGTTTCTGCTCAAAGGCTTCTGACAGAAATAGCTCCTGAAGTAACCTTGGTCACTCCAAGCGGAGAGTTGTTCTCAGGCCTGGGCGTCATTAAGGGCGGCAAGAAAAAGAGTCCGACCCTGGTGGGAAGACAGGAACAGATACAGCAGGCAGAAGTTAGAATAGAGAAACTGAGCAAAGAGGCAGCCAGGCTGAAGGAAAGCATTGACAACCTTTCAGCCTCAGTCCAATCTTGGCAGAATGAATTAGAAATAATGGAAACTGAAATTGAGCGGGTGAAAACTGCCTTTCAAAACACCCAGATTGACCTGACTGAGTTTAAATCCCGACAGGCATTTACCCTGGAGAATCTGCACAATTACCAGCAAGAGATTGAGAGACTGCAGGCTCTGGTCCAAGAATATTCCGGTGAGATTGACTCACTTCAGGCTGAATTCGGACAGCTGCAGACCGAGTCTGTCAGTTCAGAGAAAGCGCTGCAAGATGCCAAACAGAAACTCCAGCTCAAAGAAAAAGACTTAGCAGAAACCAGCCAGAAATTAAATGATAAGATGATTGAGCTGATTACCCTGCAGGGGCAGAAGGAGCGTCTGGAAAATGACAGCCTGCGCTTAGTAGAGGCGGTCTCTCAGGCGCAAATCAGCGCCCAGGCCAAAGCCGAGCAAAAAGAGAAGACACAGTATGACCTAAAGTCATTAGAGGAACAGACTATAAAAGACCAGGAAGAATTGAAACTGCTGGATTCCCGCAAGCAAGAACAATTCGTCTCCTTGAATGAACAGGCCCAGAAGGAACACCGACTCTTGGAGCGGATTAACTTGAAAGAGCAGGAATTAAAGGGCATCCGCAAGGCACATTCAGAAGGCCAGGAGGAAATTCACCGGCTGGATTTAGACAAGCATGAGTTGGTTACCCGGCTTCAGCAGCTGCAGAGTCGTATCTGGGAAGAATATGAAATCGATTTAAACTCAATTCCAGATTTAACGCCAGAAGAAGAAGAGAAAATTCCGGCTTATCAGGAGGAGATTTTTCAGCTCCGCAACCGACTCAAGAGTTACGGGGCCGTCAACCTTTTGGCCTTGGAAGATTATCAGAGAGAAAAAGAGCGCCTGGACTTTTTACAAAAGCAGGTACAGGATTTAATCTCCGCCAAAGAAACCCTGCAATCCACTATTACTAAAATCAACGACACAGCCCGCTCATTATTCATGGAGACCTTTCAGCAGGTAAAAGCCAATTTTCAGAAAGTCCTGGCCAATTTGTTCGACGGCGGAGAAGCAGACTTAATCTTAGAAGAAGGAATCGACCCGCTGGAGGCCAAAATCGAAATCATGGCCAAGCCCAGAGGGAAAAAATTAGTCACTTTAGCCCAGCTCTCCGGAGGAGAGAAAGCCTTGGTGGCCATCTCGCTTTTATTCTCCCTCTATCTGGTAAAGCCCTCCCCCTTCTGCATCTTAGACGAAGTCGACGCTCCCTTGGATGATTCCAACATCGGCAGGTTCATCAAGTTAGTCCGCCAGTTTACGGACCGGACCCAGTTCATCATCATAACCCACAACAAGCTCACCATGGAGGAGGCCGACACACTTTACGGGGTGACCATGATAGAGCCGGGGGTTTCTCAGCTGGTCTCAGTGCGACTGAATAAGGAGCCGGCGGTTCAGTAACCTCTCCCGTGGTTTTCAAAATCTCTTTTGACAAGCTTAAGCAGTCTTTATCCAAGACCAAGTCGGTCTTTGTAGAAAAATTAAGCCGGGCTGTGGGCCAGCACCGGCAGATTGACCAGGAGCTTCTATCTGAGTTAGAAGAGATTTTAATAAGCGCTGACGTAGGAATAACCACCGCTGAAAAAATTCTATCCGGTTTAAAACAAAGAGTCTCCCAAGACAAAATTGAAGACCCTCAGGAGGTGGTAAGACTCCTTAAGGAAGAGATTCAAGAGATTCTGGAAAGAAACACAGGTTTCTCTCCGGCTGAGTCAGAAAGCAAACCGCAGGTCATTTTAGTCATCGGAGTGAACGGGACCGGCAAAACCACCAGTATCGGCAAACTGGCCTATAAGTACAAGAGCGAAGGCAAGAAGGCCCTAATTGCAGCCAGCGACACCTTCCGGGCCGCAGCCATTGACCAGCTCTCCATCTGGGCTAAAAGGGCTCAGGCGGAGTTCGTCAAAAGCCAGCCAGAGGCCGACCCGGCTGCAGTGGCTTTTGATGCGCTGCAGTCCGCTTTGGCGCGGGGCTTAGATGTAGTCATAATCGACACAGCCGGAAGGCTGCACACCAAAGTGAATCTAATGGAAGAGTTGAAGAAGATTAAAAGAGTAATCTCCAAAACTGACCCGGCTTTTCCACAAGAGGTTTTACTGGTGCTGGATGCCACTACCGGCCTGAATGCTCTTTCTCAGGTAAAAATCTTCCAGGAGGCGGTCCAGCCCACCGGCTTAATTCTAACCAAATTAGACGGCACAGCCAAAGGCGGGGTGGTAATTGCCATTGCAGACCAGTTAGGAGTGCCGGTGCGCTACTTAGGAGTGGGAGAGGGGATAGAGGATTTGGAGGAATTTCAGGCCAAGGATTTTGTGGAGGCGCTGTTCGAATGATTAAAGAACTGGAAATTAAAACTTCACGCAGGAATGAGATGGAGGACATTACCGATAGAATTCAAGCTCTCATTTCCGAAAGTAAGATAGCTTCAGGCGTTTGCGTCATCTATTGTCCCCACACCACTGCCGGAGTGACAATCAATGAAAATGCGGACCCCTCGGTCAAACGCGACCTGCTTGAATTTTTCGAGAAAAACATCCCTCGCTCCGCAGATTATCATCACACCGAAGGGAATGCAGATGCTCACATCAAGGCCAGTTTAATCGGCTCTTCGAAGAGCATCCTCTTTGATAAGGGAAAATTATTATTAGGAACCTGGCAGGGGATTTTCTTCTGTGAATTCGACGGGCCCCGAGCGCGCCGGCTCTGGCTAAAGTTAATTCAAGGTTAATCCAAAGACTCTCTTTTAATCTTGTACTTCTCCATGATATCATAAAGAGTAGTCCGGCTAACCCCTAATTCTTTAGCAGCGTTGGTGACGTTCCCCTGATGGCGCTGGAGCGTTTCCTGAATGAACTGACTCTCTACTTGCTCCCGCAGCTCCTGCAGGGTTGGCCTCTTGCCTCCGGACTCTTGTTCCAGTCCCAAATCATAGGGAGTAATCTTATTTCCCAGGCTTAAAATTACCGCCCGTTTGACTTTGTTCTCCAGCTCGCGCACGTTGCCGGGCCAGGGATAGGCTAAAAGGGCCCTCTCGGCCGCAGGACTAAAAGTCAGCTTGCTTTTGTTGTATTCTGCCGAAAAACGGCTCAAAAAGGTGTGGGCCAAAAGCAATATGTCCTGACCCCTCTCTTTTAAAGAGGGAAGATTAATGGTAATTACACTGAGCCGGTAATAAAGGTCTTCTCTGAAGGTTTTCAGCTTGACCTCTTCCAGCAGCGCCTTGTTTGTCGCCGCCAGAACCCTGGCATCCACGTAAATTGGCTCCCGGCCTCCCACTCGTTCAATCTCTTTTTCCTGCAAAAACCTCAGAATCTTGACCTGCAGGGGCAGAGAGAGTTCGCCGATTTCATCTAAGAAAATTGTCCCGCCTTCAGCCATTTCGAACCTCCCCTTGCGCTGGATGTGGGCGTCAGTAAAGGCTCCCTTTTCGTGACCAAAGAGCTCGGATTCCAAAAGATTGGGCGGAATAGCCCCGCAGTTGATGGTGACAAAAGGCTTGGAACTACGGGGTGACAGGCTGTGAATGGCTCTGGCTATCAGTTCCTTGCCGGTGCCGGATTCTCCCACTACCAGAACTGTGGCATCAGTGGGGGCAACCCTGGAAACGGTCCGGTAAATCTGCTCCATCTTCTCTGAGGTGCCAATGATTTCCTCAAATTTTTGTTTACTCTCTAACTCTTCAGCTAATTGCCGGTTCTCTTTTTCCAATTTCTGGATGTAGAGAGCCCGCTTTATGATGATTTTAATTTCATCTAAGTCGATGGGTTTGGCGTAAAAGTCGTAAGCCCCCTTTTTAATGGCCTCCAAAGCATTGGGCTTTTCATCATGGCCGGTGATCATAATGACTTTCAAAAAGGGGTCTTTCTCCAGAAAAGTTCCCAAGAGTTCCAATCCATCCGGCTCGGCCTGAGTGGTGCTTAAGGCTAAATCCAGCAAGATTAGATTCGGGTTCTCTGCCCGGACTATATCCAAGGCTGGCGCTGCCGAGTCAGCCTGCAAGACTCGGTATTCCGCAGACAGAGCCCAGGCAAGTTGAGTGCGGATTCCCTCTTCGTCGTCTACAATGAGAATCTTATCCCGGTCCATTTTCTCAAACTACTTGTTTACCGGTGCTGCTGTTGCTTTCACTGGCAGGGTGATGTAAAAAACGGTTCCTTTGCCCTCGCAGGTCTCCACCCAGATTCTGCCTCCGTGTTGTTCAACAATCTCCTTAGACTGAAACAGACCTATGCCCAAGCCGGACTTCTTGGTGGAGGCAAAGGGCTGGAATAAACGGGTGCGCAGATATTCCGGGCTTAGGCCGACTCCGTTATCCCGGACGCTCATCCGTACTTCCGGAAGATGATTCTGATTCTCAAAGAATTGAGTGGTAACTCTAATCGAACCTCCCTTAGGCATAGCCTCCACCGCATTCAAAAACAGATTCTGAAAGACCTTCTCCAACTGAACCTGGTCGCAGTTGACCAGAGGTAACTCGCCTAACTGCCACTCCACTTTTATGTTCGGCAGCAGCTCCAATTTTAAATCCCGGGCCGCCATCTGCCAGACCTGATTCAAATCCGTTTGCCTTAACACTAAGGTGCTGCCTTCCGGCGGGGAGGAGAGTTTATCTGCCAGGGTCTTCATTTTTTTGACTGCCTGGTCCACCGTCTCCAAGGCGCTGGCCAGAAACTGAGGGTTATTCAGATTCCCCTGGGCATTGGCCAAAAGCATAGAGAGCATGGAGATGGAATTCTTCAGGTCATGAACCACAAAGGCCGCAAATTTGTGAAAGGACTCCATCTCCTTGCTTAAAATCAGTTCCTGCCCTACCCGGGCATTCAACAGGGCTAGAGCGGCCTGTCCGGAGATGGCATTTAACAGATCGAAATCTTCGTTAGTATAAGCCTCCTGCTCTTCCTTGTCTGAGAGGATAATCATCCCTTCCAGCTCCCGGTTGGCGATCAAGGGAGTTATAACCTCACCTTTAGTCTGCTCTAAAATATGTTTAATCTGAGAGCCGCTGGCATAAGTTTCCAACAGCCTTTCTATCTGCCTCTTCTCTACTGTCTCCCCATAGCGCAGAAGCCAGCCCCAGAAAGGGTCCTCCGGCGGCAGGGCCGGCGGCTGGTCATAGTTGCCTGAGGAGTGATGCGTGATTCTCAAATCGCTGTTCCTGCTGGTGCGGGAATATACTGCCAACTGGTCGACCCGCAAATTCTCCCGGATGACCTTGTCGGTCTCTTTTTGAATTTCACCCGAATCCAGCAGAGCCGAGATATTTTCAGAAAATCTCTTCCACTCCTCGCGAAAATCGAATTTACCCGGATAGAGAAGCCTTTCCAGCAAATGCTCCAGCCTCTTTCTCCAGGTCTCCCAGAAGGCCAAGATTACCAGTACAATCAAGACCATCAGGGCGGCTAAGACCGAGATGAAAATCTGCAAATTCCCGCCCAGTTTGGGTATGAAACTGGCCACCAGGCCGATGAAGACTAAGTAGAGTCCCACCAGCACAAAAGCGGCTGAGGAATAAGCCAGTCTCCGCCCCATATAGATTGCCGGCAGATGAGTGCTCTGTTTGAGCTGATAAACGCCGGTTGAAATCAGAGCCGCCAAGATTAAGAGAAAACCCACCTGCAAAACCCAGTATTGCAGATAGCCCAATACGAAGGAACTGGTCAGAGAATAAATCAACCAGGCGTAAGCAGAGACCGACAGAGTGAGAGGCAATTTTAAGCGGGAGCGCTCTTTACCCTTGGATAGACGATAAGTGTTTTCCAAATTGACTAAGCTGACCAGAGTAGTCAAGAAGAGGAAAGCCAGAAAGAGCCGTCCCGGATTGGTATAGGCCAATAGCAGTTTTCCTTCGACTTCCCCGACTCCTAAGGCGTAAACTTTCCCCTGCAGGGCTAAGATGAAAAAAACTATACTGAAGGCGTAAGTCAGCCCCAGAAACCACTGCCAGCGCTTTAACAGTTCCCGGACATTTTCTCTGGCAAAGCAGAAACTGAAAAAAGTCCCCTGGGAGGGCAGGAAACTAATCCCCAGAGCCAGAAGAGCAGAGCCCCAGAGAGGAAACTCCCAGCGCAGTGAAAACAGAATGCCGGCTAAAATTGAGACCCAGAATAGGCCGGTGAGAAAAAAAGCCCAAAAGGAAAGCTCTTTAGGATTGCGGAGGAGTACTACTACGGCGAAGATTAAGGTCAGGCTGGCGATTACGGCAAAGAGAACTGACATAACTCACAACTGAACCTCTTTTACCTCATACAGAAAGAGCCGGGCTAAAGAGCCTAAAATCCAGAAGACCACCAAAAGATTTATGACCGAGCCGATTACTAAAAGCACTGGCACTATGTCGGGCCTGAATTTGGACATTATCAAAGGCGTATTGCTGGTCAGGATGCCGTAACCCCAGGACAACAATCCGGGAATGCCAATAAAAAAACAGGTGGAGAAAAAGTTGCGCTGGAAAATTCTGAAATTGGTTGATAGGGATTTGAGCCAGGCGTCCCCGGAAAGTAAGATAGAGTTATAGCAGTAGGCGAAAAGTCCGGAGACCAAAACTCCAGCGCCAAAACTTGCCGCTTGAATGAAAAAGGTCCGCCGGGGAGAGCCGGACATCCAGTTGGAAAATAAGACTCCGGGAAGAATCAGAATTAGAGCGGCCACCAAGGTATTAAAAAACCAGATTAAAAACAGATGTCCGAATCTGGTTCTGGTGTTCTGCCAGGCCTCCTTGTAGCTAAGTTTCTTCCCCCAGAAATGTGAAGACAGGAGCCAGATGACCAGGGCGTTGACAAAAATGCTAAAAAAGCCAATCAGGACTAAGTTAAAAAGGTTATACAAATAGGGAAGAGCCAAATAAAACTGAGGGTAGTGCAGCGCTCTTTCGCTGGCAATCAACTTAAACAAAGGAACCAAAAGCCAGGAGACCTGGGGCTGATAGAATCTGACTAATTGAAAAAGAACCAGTATCTGCAATATCAGCAGAATTAGCAAGGGGAGCCAGATTTTGAGCTTTCCCATGGCTTTAAAGGTAGCTCCCCAGATGCGAAAGAAATTATTGAGCTTGTAAAGCCAGTTCATGGCCTAGGGTGCAGCAGAGACTTCATTAGAGCCTGTAAAAAGTCCTTTGCGATCAAATACAAAGACTCGATAGAAATAATTTTGACCGGTTGTCAGATTCTCATCAGTATATTCGGTGGTACCGGCCTGATTGACTACTGTAATCAACATATCCAGAGTATCCACCCCGGCAGAGACTGAGCGGTAAATCCGATAAGAATCAAAGTCAGGGTCGCTATTCTGAGTCCACACCAATTTCAGGCTGGTGGAATCGACCCTGGAGGGCGTGGCTAAGACTACCGCTGTCGGCGGAGTGTTCTGATTGGTGCGAGCCGAGTCTTCATTCGAACCAGCAGAGAGGTTGTTGGCATCAAAGACAAAGACTCGATAATGGTACCAGGTGTTTTCAAATAAAGCCGTATCCGTATAGGTTGTAGTAGACTTATTGGTAAGGTTGGCAATCAAAGTGTCATTTAAGTCCACTCCGGAAGATGTGGAGCGGTAGATGCGATAAACTGAGAAATCGCTCTCATTGCTGGTCGACCAGTTTAAGGTGATGGAACTATAAGAATTAGGGACAGCAAAAGGGGCGAATAAATTCACCGGCCCCGGGGCTTTGGCAATGGTCACCCGGCCTGTGGCAGTTTTAGATGGCGCCTGATTGCCGGCTGCGTCAGTGAATTCCCCTGTAACCACAGCATCGGCAATTTCTACATCAGCGGGAATTATGTAATCCAGCTCATAGATGCCGTCATTGGCAGAGGCATCTCCGTGAGTGCCGTCGTCAAAGAGCCCTATGTCTCTGACCGTCCCCAAATCGAGCCTGGCCGTCCCCTCTGTCTCTCCGGCGGTTACCGCAAAATGGATTATCTGGCCGGCCTGTCTAATCTGTCCGGCAGTATTCTCGGTCACACTGCTAATGCTGGCCTGGGTGTCTAGGATTATGTCATCCCAGTATAAATCAGAGCTCTCATTGCCGTCCTGGTCCCGGAACCTGGCGTAGACATACTTGGTTCCATCGGTGAAAGAAAGGGTGAAACTCTTGGAACCTGAAAAAGTCTGCCAGGAGGCGTCTCCGAAAAGAGAATCTTCCGAAATAATCACATGCCGGGTATTGCTGGCACCGGTCAGTCCGATAGTGACGCTGCGATTGTTAGTGTATTTAGCCCCGCTGTTTATCGTTACTGCAAAAAGATTAGGAACAGCGCTGACCTTGACCGATTTGTACCCTTCCAATTTGTCCGTCGCCACCGAGCTAATTCGATAGAAGTATTCCTGGCCATTCTTGAGTCCCAGGTCTGTATAGGTCGTAATGGCAGTGGCCGTAGAATCGTATAACTTTGGCTCCACTCCGACTGAGTCAGAGCGGTAAATCTTAAAATAGCTGATGCCGTTCAAGCTGTCCACGCTCCAGCTGAGCTTTATGGTCTTATCTCCAATTTCCAGAACTATGTTCTTGGGGGTGGGTGGCGGATTGAGATTTAAAGCAGGACCTGTAGAGTCTTTCAGCTTCCGCTCACAATTTAAGAAGATTAAGCCCAAGCCTATGATTAAAAAGACCGAAAGGAGTTTCTTCATCTCTTGTAAGTTTCAGAAAGAGTAATTGTAGGTCAGCCTGACCTGCCCGGTATTGGGGTCAAAGTCCGTCGATAGTTTCTCAAATACGCCACTCTGTACCGAAGGGAAGAAGATTATATTATCCAGCACATTGTAAGCCCAGAAGGCGATACCCACCCCGAGGGCCGCATTTCTTAACTTCTGGGCATCGTAAGCCTTGCTCTGCCGGTCATCCAGCTTCTCTTTCAGCTTAGTCTTCTCTTCGATACTGACGGCCTCTTCGAATTCTTTTTTGGCGTCCAAGTAATCATCATATTCATTGCTGTAGTGCAAATCCGCCAGAACAAAACCGGTCGCCATGACCAGGCTTCCGGTCGCGAAGAAATATCCCCATCCCTTTCGATCACTGTAAAACTGTCCCCAGCCAGGAAGGAGTACCGACCTGAAGGCGGCTTTGATTCTGGTCTTGGGCGAAAGTGATATCCTCAAACTGGCAGGCTGGTCCGGTGTCAAAGTGATGTAGGAGTTCCAGGACTCATATCCGAATTTTTCAGCTTTGACTCTGTAAGTTCCCATTAACTCCTGGGTAATGTCAGATGGAGTCGTGGTCGTGAGTTGGTAAGGTCCATCCAGATTAACGGTAACGCCCGGAGGATTGGAGGTTATACGCAGAGTAACCTGGGCGGTGTCTTCCTGAGCCCAAATTGTACTTGCCGCGGCTAATGTCAAAATCAGGGCAATAATGCCAAACCGTTTCATATGCTATTATTCGGCTTTCAAAAAGCGAAGGTTAGTATAAGATTTAACCTGTGGTATGGCAAGGAGTTTTTAATAAAAAAGCCAGGGCTTTATCCCTGGCTCACTCTCCTGAAAAATTCAGCTTAAAAAGCACCCTTTCCGGTTATCACAACCAGAGTGGTCTTAACCAGAATCTTTATATCTTTCCACAGGCTCCAGTTGTTAATATATAGTAAGTCGTATTTTAATTTCTTATTAACGTCACCCACGCTGGAGTCATACCCTTTTTCGACTTGAGCCAGTCCGGTTATGCCGGGCTTGAAAGTAAGTCTCATGGTATAATTCCTGACCTGGGGAGCTAATTTGCGGACAAAATAAAGTCTTTCCGGTCGGGGACCCACCAGGGACATTTCCCCTTTAAACACATTCCAGAGCTGAGGAAGCTCATCCAATCTGGTCTTACGCAGCAGACGGCCAATTCTGGTCACCCGGGGGTCGTCTTTGGTAGCCCAGATAGGCCCACACTTTTTCTCGGCGTCCTTGTGCATGGTCCTGAATTTATAAACTGTGAACGGCACCCCAAAATAATCTTCGCGTCGCCGGTTACGGTTTAAGCGCCGGTCGCTGCTCATATCAAACTGAAAGCGTCTCCGGTCACCTTTGCGCCGGTTCTGCCCGATTCTCTCTTGTTTGTAAAAAACCGGCCCCTCTGAATCTAGTTTGATTAATACCGCCAGCATTAAAAAGAGTGGCGAGAGCAGAATCAAGCCCATTCCGGAGAGTAATACATCCAGGACTCTTTTGCAGGATAACCTCAGACGGGTCGTGAATTTTACCTCCGGCTGAGCGCCATCCAGGCCTCTCAGAAAGGTATAGAAAACGTAAGAAGCTAAATAAACGTTGGATAATACCTGTTCGGAATAGCGAGACGTCAGCGCAGAGCCATTGCCGTTGCTGCCATTCTGACGGCCAGACCCGTTTCCATTGCCATTGCTACCGTTGGCTGCAGGATTTAGCCGGCGAGCAGAAATTTTCTGCCCGGATTCTGCAGGTTTAGCTGTACTTATATTAATCTCTATCAATTCTATTATCCCAACCTTCCGATCTCTGTTAAGGGGTGTTAAACTTACGGCATCTACAACTTGACTTATGTCAATAGCAAAACTACTGCCACTGGGAGGGGAGGAAAAATATATATATATTGTCGAAAATGTGAAAATAAAGATGTTCCTTCGTTTAGCTAATCCCTTAATTAGCTTGAGGTTATAAAAAATGAGAGAAAACCGAAATCGGTTAGATTTTGTGACAAAGAATCCGAGGTCGGGGTTTAAACCTGTAGGGTTTAGCAGAGAATGTGCAAGGAGTTGCACAATGCTCGAAAGCGAATTGATGCTATTGAAAATCTAGCGTTTTAGAGTGATTTGATAAGAAGAAGAATCAGAATAAGAAGAAAAATTGCCAGCGAAATTGCAAGTCTCAAAAAATCTCTGCGGAATAGTAAGCTTTTAAAGATAATGGATTGCGTTTCCTTGCTCACATCCTCCCCATCCAAGAACCGGTACAGAATCTTCATTCCCTCACTTAGCAGTACTTTGGAAGATGCCTCAGCCAACTTAACATCCGCAAAAGAGGGGGTGCCGAAATATCCCAGGCCCTGTCCTAATTTCAAGGCCGCATCGGCTCTCAGTTGCAGGGGGCTTTCAATCAGGACCGGCGGGAGCTCTTTGTATTCTTCCCTGACCAATTCCGGCTTTATCAAAAGCATCATGGAGGTCTCCCACCAGCCGGCATGGTAATCATATTTTAGATGTTTGAGGTCCTCATCGTCCAGACGCTTGTAAAGTGCATTCTGTATCTGTTCGGTGTACTTACCCTGTAGAAAATCAATCGCAATTACCCCGGTAAGAGAGATGGCCTTGATTTTATACTTTTTGGAGATTCTTATTGCTGCTTCTTCCAAAACTGAGATGTGTCCGGCTCCGCCATGCGACGAGATGATGACCAAGTTTTTAAACCCCCACTCAGCGATGGCCTTCCCGTAACTTAATAATACGTCATAAACTGTCCGAATGGAATGTCGGACCGAGCCTTTGAATTCGAAGACATTGGCTCCGACCGGAATGGGAAGGGTTAAGACCACATTCCACTCCGGACGGCTCTGGATTAGCTCTTCAGCGCACCGGTGGGCAAAATACCGGGCAATATAGAGGTCAGTCCCCACTGGCAGGTGGGGAGCATGCTCCTCTAAAGGGGAAATCACTATAAAAAAGACGGTTTTACCGGGCGAGAGTTTTTCCAGGTCCTGATAGTTTAGCTCCGCAAGTTTGAAAATAGGCATATTAAAATCAAACTAAAGCAGAAGAGCCGGAAAGGTCAAGAGACAGCCGGTTTCTTGGCCCCGATGCGCTTTAATATTTCCCCTAAGATGAACAGACAGATAAAAGATATGATGAAGACCACCAGGCCGGAAAGCTCATGCAGGAAATCCTCAGCCATTTTAGGTGAGATTAAGTAAGCTCCTAAGGCAGTGATTATGATTCGAAAGATATTGGCAACCAGAGCAATCGGTACCGCAGAGGCAAAGAGAATGAATTTTCTCAGTTTAGTCTTCTGGGTTAAATAGGCATAGACGCCGGACAGGGCTAAGAGGGACATTAAAGAGCGCAAGCCGGAACAGGCTTCCACTACTTCCAGACTGTAGCCCGGAAGATGTATGATGTTCCCCTGCCGGATGGAAGGTAGGCCCATCAGGTGGAGCAGGACCACAGTCGCTTTAGTGGCCAGAAGCTGAAGGGGAAAAGCCATGGCAAAGTAAATCACATAAGGAACTGGAATGGCCAAGACCAGGTACCAGATTGGCACCGCAGCGCTTTTTGCCAGTTTATCCCCCCCAAAGTACCAGACCAGTCCAAAGATCAGAGCCACAAAGGAGAGTCGGACCGAAAAATACTCAGCTCCGGCAGTTCCAACTATGAGCAGAAAGAGCCCGGCAGCAATGATGGCCAAGCCGAAAGGTGAGAGTTTAGCAGGAATCTGGCTTAGCTCCCGACGCTTTTTCCAGAGCAGGAACAAGGAGACCAAAGGCACTAAGAAGCCGTGGGAATAATTAGAATCCCTTTCCCAGTCGTCCCAGAGCTCTACAAAGACAGGAAAATAGATTAAGGCCAGGACTAACCCAATTAACAGGATTTCGGGTCGTAAGAGCCGTTTAAAAACCAGAGTCTTTGTCTCCATCAACGGTTGTAATTAATTCTATCGGAAGGAAATGGCAAGAGAAGAGTCAGTCCATATCAAGAGGATTTGCTCAGTAAATCATGCATCTTCTTGCAACAAATCTGAAGTGAGATGAAGAGGTATTTTAAGAGCTGTCGGTTTTCCTGACAGTTGGAATATAATGTATTGTATGAGTTTATCTTAGGATGAGTTTTTAGGTTGTCGGGAAAACAAACAAATGGCATGGGGTCAGCCTTTAAGTTGTTTAAATTAACTGTCAGAATGACAATAGGTTAGCTCTTTGAAGGTTAGTTCTGGCCATTGGCATAACGGTTGCTGATTTAATTCTGCATGAAGAATTATAACTTGAAACCAATTCAAATCTTTAAGGAGGAATCAATGAAGAAGTTAACTCTGCTGGCAATCCTGGGACTGGTTTTGGTTTTGACAGCAGCAACCGTAAACGCTGACCCCTGGCCAAGTCTGAACGCTTCAGCAGGGACTTTGAGCTTTGTTTCAGTAACGGGCACTCAGGGTCCTGCCAATGTCTGGACCTTCCAGGTCTGCGTTGATGCAGGAGCCCCAATTGGCGGTATCATTAACGTCGGTGGAATTAAAGCCCTTGCGGTCTATTTGGAGAACGGTAATCAAGGACCAGATTTGGAAGCTGCGGTTCCTGGGTGGGGTACGACAGCCGGCGTTACTACCATAGCCAACTGGGACTTCAACGGCGGCTACGAAAGACCCAAAGGTGTTTTCGGAACCCATACCGGGTCACCAGTCGACTATATTCATAAAGGGGATTGCACCAATGTTCTGGTGGCAGACTTCAATGGCACTGGATGCAATTTGAATCCAGCCACTACCAAATACCTGGTTCACCTCGACTGGGGTTACTACAGAGAAGAGATTGACGGAAACACTGCTTGGTATGGTCCAGGACGTACACCTGAAATTCCTGAGCCGGCCACCATGTTACTCTTAGGCAGCGGACTCCTAAGCGCAGCCGGATTTTCGAAGCTTCGCCGGAAAAAGTAAGTCTGGAAGATTTACGCCACAGGATGGCATGAGGATTTATAACTAAGACAGACAACCAAAAAGAGCGGGACTCAAGCGGAGTCTTGCTCCCTGAAACAAAAAAAAGATAAACAGGATGCTAACCAGCAGGAGGAGAGAATGAGGCTCATAAAAGCAGGGATTTTACTTTCCCTATTAATCAGCGGTACGGCTTTGGCTGTGCCTTTCACTTACAACTGGTCCAGTGGCAGTCTGGCGGCCAGCGCTATATTTGCTGTGGTCAGTGGAAATCTGCAAATCACCCTGACTAACACTTCCTCAGCTGACGTCACGGCACCCAATGAAGTGCTTACCGCGGTATTCTTCGACATTAGGTACAATCCATCTCTAAGCAGGGTCTCTGCCGCTCTGGGCGGAGGCTCATCTGTATTCTACGGCCCTTCTAATGGAGGCAACGTAGGCGGAGAGTGGGCTTTTCGGTACAGTTCCAGCTTTCCTAACTATGGATTGGGTCGCTACGGCATAAGCTCTGCCGGCTTTGGCCTGTTCGGGTCAGGGGACAGGTTCCCGGGCCCTAATCTGCAAGGCCCTGATTCGCCTGACGGATTGCAATACGGTATCACCTCTGCCGCAGATAATTTATTTTCCGGGAATGCCGCGGTTACTGGAAGTAACGCTCTAATCCAGAATCAGGTAGTATTCACCTTGAGCGGCATTTCTTCCTATTTTGACCCCAGCGCCAAAATCAGGAACGTCAAATTTGTTTACGGCACCGACCTGTGTGAGACTCCGCCTGAAGTGCCTGAACCGGCCACTCTATTTCTCTTTGGCAGCGGCCTCTTAGGTGCAGCCGGTTTTGCCAGATTAAGACGTAAGAAGTAACTAACTTATATAGAACAGCTTTTAATGGTACAAGCGAGCTCAAAAGGGCTCGCTTTCTGTTTTATACAGACATTCCGATTGACATGCGAAATCAATTGCATACTCTCCTGCTTTAAAAGGGCTAAAATTCACGATTTTTAAGCCTGCCGGCAGTTAAAAATTCATCAAAAATACCGATTAAAAGTTTAGAATGACTCTGCAGACTCCCAAGGTCTTTCTGATTGATGACGACCCGGCAGTAAGCGGGACCCTTTCCCAGTTTTTAGCCCCTCCTGAATTCAGCCTGCTCTCCTTTGAAAAAGGGGAAGATGCCTTAGCCAAACTACCGGAACTTCAGCCCGACGTAGTTCTTTTAGACTTGAATCTTCCGGGAATGTCCGGCTTGGAAGTCTTAAGAAAGATAAAGACCACTGACGGCAAGGTCCCGGTCATTATCCTGACCGGCTACGTCTCCACTGAATCGGCCATCGAAGCTATGAAAGAGGGGGCTTTTGATTATATCACTAAGCCTTTTACCTTAGAAAAGGTGGCTGGTGAAGTCCGCAAAGCCCTCTCGGAAAAACACCTGGGCAAGCCTGGTGCCCCTAACGGAGGCAAACCCGGAGAGTTTAGCGAAAATGAAATAATCGGCCAGTCTCCGGAAATAGTAGAGATAGCCAAATTAATTGGACAGGTTGCCAAAACCGACGCTTCAGTATTAATCATGGGGGAATCCGGAACTGGCAAAGAATTAGTAGCCCGGGCCATTTTCCGCAATTCGCGCCGGGCCGACAAGGCTTTTTTGTCAGTCAACTGCGCGGCCCTGCCAGAGACTTTACTTGAATCAGAATTATTCGGCCATGAAAAAGGGGCCTTCACCGGCGCCTATGCCCGCAAGATTGGAAAATTCGAACAATGCCACAATGGCACTATTTTCTTGGACGAAATCGCCGACATGTCCTTAGTCACCCAGAGCAAAGTCTTACGCGTCCTTCAAGAACAGGAGTTCGAGCGGGTGGGGGGGAATGAGACCATAAAGGTGGATGTCCGGGTAATCGCTGCCACTAATAAAAGTTTAGTCGAGCTGATAAAAGACAACAAATTCAGGGTAGATTTGTTCTACCGTCTGAAAGTGGTCTCCATATATTTACCTCCCTTGAGGGAAAGAAAAGTCGACATACCGGTTTTAGCCAAACACTTCCTCAAAAAATACGCCCCGCAGGTGGGGAAAGAGATAAGGTCCGTCTCCAAGGAAGCTCAAGAGATGCTGGGCAGATACCACTGGCCCGGCAACGTGCGCGAATTAGAGAACAACATTCACACCGCAGTGGTGATGTGCAAGGGAGAAATCTTGGCGCCGGAGCATTTCCCTCTGTATTCCGACACCAGGGAGAGAATCCCCTTTGACTTCCAGAAGATTCAGCAGGATTACTACAAGCTTTTTTCCGAAGTTTTAGAACCGGTCTTCGGCAAGATTATGGACAATTCCGACGGGCATATCTATGACCACATCTCCTCGGCCTTAGAAAAAGCGCTGATAGAAAAAGTTTTGAAGCAGACTGAGTCCAATCAACTGCGCTCGGCCAAGATTTTAGGGGTGAGCAGGAACACTCTAAGAGATAGAATGGCTAAATATCAGCTGACTTAGAGAGGGGTGGGCTAAGTATAGGAGGGCGGGCCCTCTGGCGATTGTCAGAGGGCTTTTGCTTTTTAGAGAAAAAAGTTGACATTTGTTCAGGAGGGGGATTATTTTCGGCAGGTCCTTCTATGAGGAAAGTGTCGATTGCTCTGCTCGGTCTATTTCTTTTTGGAATTGCGTCTGCGCAGAGCAAGTATAACGCTCAAGTTGATTCGGCCTTGGCTCTGGGGCTGAAATGTCTTTTGATGAAGCCTGCGGATTTGACTTTCAGGAATGATTATACGGAGGTGGACGATTTCAGGCTAAAACTTATGGATAGCCTTATGCACACACCGGGATTCACTATATCGAGTTTACTGGAACTAAAGGATATTGTTTACAATTTTGGTGGTATGACTGACATAAGGTTAGACCTATTTCTAACGCATCCTATTTGGGAACCAGCACTAGATTTGCATGAAAAATATAATGAGATAATACCCAGGCGTAAACCTCACCCTTGGGATGTAACAGAGTTAGAAGGAGTGCCCTCTGAGCGTGAGTATCCTGACCTCTTTAAAGCTAACAAGATCCTCAAGAAGGTTACGGGAAAGGATACAAATTACATACTGCGATTATTTCTATATATGCAACATGTGTGGAATGTTCGACCTCCACAGGACTCTCTTTTTATGTTCTTAAGGCATAATGCCCCAATTTTACTTCTGGAAGATGTGAATGATCAATTTAAGACACCAGAGAAACTGGACCAGAATCAGAAGTATGAGGAAGAACTGGCCAAACAAATTTCAAAGTTCCGTGAAAAATTCGATTGGATACATTGGATGTGGTTTGTAAGTGCTTATCTTGGTGAGGCCGCAATAAATTTCGAAAATGAAGAACAGGCGCACAGATCTAAGTGGAGAGAGGAAAATAAGCAAGAAGTGAATGATATCATTTTTCATGGCAAGACTAAAATAGGTGATATCTTAATTGGTGGAACCGGTAGTTCTTATTACTATGGCAGTCCTGCCTTGATTATTGATTTGGGTGGTGATGACGTGTATGAACTGGAATACGATTCTCTGGTATGCATGCAAACAATACTTGATCTGAGCGGAGATGATATATACAGAGCGAAGTCTGATTTTGCCATTGCCTCGGGATTTTTTGGTGGGAGTATTCTCATTGACGAAGAGGGAAATGATACATACATAGGTAAGAATTTCAGTCTGGGCTCAGGTTTGTTTGGAATCGGCGTATTAATAGACAGAAAGGGGGATGATAAATATTTCGGAGACACTTATACGCAGGGAGCAGGAGGGTGGGGTCTGGGACTATTGATTGATTTGGAAGGCACGGATACATATAATGGCGCGCTTTTCTCTCAGGGCTTCGGCTTTGTGGCTGGCTGCGGGATGTTGATTGACAGATCGGGCAGCGACAATTACTTCGCCGGAGGGAAATACAAGGACATTTTAAGATACAAAGACCACTACCTCTCACTTTCCCAGGGTTTTGCCTATGGCATCAGGCCCTATATGTCCGGCGGTATTGGTTTACTCTTCGACTACTCCGGCAATGACATCTACAATGCGGACATCTTCGGCCAGGGAAGCTCTTACTGGTGGGGCTGGGGAGGGCTGTATGATAAAGAAGGAAATGACTACTACTCCTGCTTTCAGTATGCGCAGGGCTGCGGCACGCACATGACTTTAGGCACTTTAGTCGATGCAGCCGGGGATGACATTTATCGCGTCAATGGCGTTGGTCAGGGTTGCGGGCATGATTACTCAGCCGGGATTTTGTTAGATAAAGCTGGAAATGATAATTATTACGCCAACGGCTTATCCCAAGGGGCAGGGAATGCAAATGGCTTCGGAATCTTGATTGACCAGGCCGGGGATGATGGCTATTACGCTAAAGAGAAATCCAACACTCGAGGCTATGGCAATCCCAGAAGGGAATTTGGCTCGATAGGTTTGTTTTTAGATTTGAAAGGAAATGATAATTATTCCGGCAATGGCTCAGAAGGCTCCTGGTGGTCGATTGGCTCAAAGTGGGGGATAGGGCTGGATTTGAAGGAAGAAGATTTGGCTGAATATTATTCTGAGCCTGAGACAATATCCACAACTGAGCGCCATTTCAAAATGCCAGGCCTTCCGGCCTTTCATATGGCTGACTGGGAAAAGGCAATGAAAACTGCCACTCAGCCGGAGAATGAATCCCTCAAAGTGCTGGTGGATTCACTCTTTATCCAGGCAACTGCCATTAATGTGGAGCATTTGGATAGGGTAGAGCCGGCAAAACAGGCTCTGAGAGAGATGAAGGAAAATTCCATTCCTTATTTAGTTAAGAAACTTGATTCCAGAGATGCCAGAGAGATTCAAACCCTGGTGGATATATTAGGCAAAATTCCGGAGGCAACTTTGCCGGTCGCTTCAGTATTAGGCGAATTGCAAAATGAAGATAATTGGAAGCTCAGGAACGCCTGCCGGGTATTGGGTGAGCTGAAAGATACTGTCGCTGTTCCCTATTTAATAGATATCCTCAATCATCCTGATTATCAGGTGCGGGGATATGCTCTGACGGCCATCGGAAATGCCAAAGATACTTCCGCATTTAACTGGGTTGCTTTTGCGTTATCTGATTCTGTTGAAGTGGTCAGAAAATCTTCGGTCTATGCATTAGGGGAACTGCAGGATGAGCGGGGAGTGGATTATCTTATTTATGCTCTGGATGATCCGCACTACTCGGTGCTGATGGCGGCAGTGGAGGCATTAGGTAAATTGGGAGAGAAAGCAGTTGGGCAACTGAAATGGGAATATGAAAATTCTCTGTTAAGAGATAAGAGACTTCTGTGCATATCAGCTCTGGGGAAAACTAAAACTCAGGCAGCTAGTAACTACTTGTGGCAGGTTTATGACAGAGAAAATTGGAGAGGGAAAGGAACAACAATTGAGGCTTTAGGGGGGTCGGATAATATGGAAAACGCAATCAAGTTGAATCTATTGAAAGAGAAGGAGAAGCACCCTTTCATAACTGGGAAATTGGCATTAATTCTAAATAAATTCAAGAGATAAAAGTATGGATTTACAGGAACGCTTGCAAAGTTTGAAGAGCCTGGGATTAATTAGAACTGAAAAGAAAGAGAGGGTGGAAAAGGACTCTTCGCTGGTTGATTTCCTGAATGGTAGAGTGATTTCTAATTCCAAGGGGGAATATGTACTCATTGAGAAGGAATACAGACCATCCTACCAGCATGGGTCGGTGGTTATTTCTGACCTGTTGAGCGCTGATTCCGGGTCTATCACTCTTTTAGCCAAAACTCAGCTTTCGCAGGAAATAGATTTGAGCAAAACCATCTTTTTAGACACCGAAACTACCGGCCTGGCGGGCGGCTCCGGCACTCATCCCTTTCTGGTGGGGGTCGGCTACTTTGCTCTTGATAAATTTGTTTTGAGGCAGTTTTTCATGCGGGATTATGGGGAGGAAAGAGCTTTGCTGGCCGATTTGTCGGAGTTGCTATCCAGCTATCCATACATTGTTACCTATAACGGCAAAGGTTACGACATCCCCATTCTTAAGACCAGATACATACTCAATCGCATCAAGGCCTCTCTGGAATTTGAGGGCCACTTAGATTTGCTCTTTCCGGCCCGGCGGGTGTGGAAGAGAAGAGTCAAGGATTGCAGCCTCTCTAATTTAGAGAGAGAAATATTAGGAGTGGCAAGAGAATTCGATATTCCCAGCTATCTGATACCGCAGGCATATTTTGATTTCCTGCGCAGCGGGGAAAGAGAAAAAATTAAACTTATTACTGAGCATAACGCATATGACATTATCTCCATGGCTGGTCTATTGGCTCATCTATGTGAGATTTTGGAAAGACCAGAAAAATTGGAAATATTACATCCGGAGGACTTGCTCAGTTTGGGCCGGCAATTCTATTACTCCGGCCAGTATGAGAGAGCTGTTCTATGCTGGGAAAAATCTCAGGAGAAAGGCTCTTCCGAGGATTCTTTCATGGACAGCCTTCTCTGGCTGGGAAGACTCTACAAGCGGACTGCAAAGTGGGATAAGGCTGAAGCAATCTGGCGGCAAATAATCACAGAGAATAATAGATTCTGCCTGGAGCCCTATTTGGAGTTAGCCAAATTTTACGAGCACCGCATTAGACAGTATCCGCAGGCGCTTAAACTGGTAGAGCGGGCGATTGATAATTTGAATGTCTCCTTGTCATTACAGGCAGGAAACGGACTTTTGGAAAGCCTTTATTATCGTAAGAATAGATTGCTCAGGAAGTTAGGTGTCGTGAGACCTTAAGGTGTTGGTATTAAGCCGACTAAGAAGACTTTTGCTATTGTTAACCTGACGTAATGCAAGGGATTAATCGGCTAAGAGTCAGAAAATATCTGTTGACAGTTTCTCGAAATTGGCTATTTTCTTGATAGTTGGAGGAAGTCGGTAATAAAAACTCCGTCTTTTGTCGACAAAGTTCAATTTTAACCCCGCCTGAGGTGAAATTATGAAGGCAAAAACCAGCCTGGTGGTCGGATTAATCTTAGGATTATCCCTAGTAAATGTGTCGGAGGCAGCGAAATCTTTCTCGGATTATCAGAAAGAATTAATGCAGGGAAAAAAGTCAGAATGGCTGCAAAAGAGATTGGCCAGAGATTTTTACCCGGATAAGAAGCCGATTTTACAATCGTCCAGTTTTACTCCTGTGGTTCCTCAGAGCTTGGCCTCTTTGCCGGATTTCAAAGTCAACCAGGACCCTCTTTCTGCCACTTATCCGCAGACCAATCCCCGGATTGCGGCACTTCCCAGCAAGTCATTTGTTGCGGTCTGGGAGGAGACCAGAAACGGGGACTTCGATATTTATGGACAGAAGTATGACTCCAACGGTGTGGCCATAGGCGGGAATGTGAAACTGAATGACGAATCCTTCCCAGCCGATCAGTACCTCCCGGATGTTGGAGTAGACCAGAGCGGAAATTTGACCGTGGCCTGGGTTGACTTCGACAGCCTGTTTATTTATGCACGGAGATTTGATTCAACTCTGACCGCTTTAGGGTCTTCATTTAAAGTCAACACCGGTCCTGTGAACACTGCCTGGAGGCCGGCTGTGGCGGTTGCCCCTTCAGGTGCATTTGTAGTAGTCTGGGAAGACATCCGCTCCGGGTTCAATGCCTACGGACAATTCTATGATGCCTCCGGCAGTCCGGTGGGTTCGAATTTTAAGATCAATTCAGATATTGGAATATCCCCCCATTTTGCACCCCGGGCCGAATATGACGGCTCAGGCAATCTGACCGTGGTCTGGGAAGCTTACCGCAACGGGGATGCAGACATTTATTTCCAGAGATATAATTCTTCAGGCGCTGCCGTAGACACGAATATTTTGGTTACAGCCGATGTCGTTAATGAAGACCAATATTTGCCTGACCTGGACCGCTCCTTTGACGGTCGGTTTGTGATTACCTACGTGGATACCCGCAGCGGAGACCCGGACATTTACTTCCAGAGATATTCAGCAGCCGGGATTGCTTCAGGCTCTGCCACCAAAGCCAACAGTGACGCCGGAGGCAATGAACAGTGGGACCCGGCTGTGGGAACTGACTCTCTGCACCGCTTTGTCATATCCTGGGCCGATTACCGCTCTACCTCGGCCATATACACCCAGAGCTTTGATTCCTTAGGCGCTCCCCAGGGAAGTAATACTCAGATAAATACTCTGGGCTCTCAGCAGGAGAGAAACTCGCCCGGCATTGACCGGCATAGAAAGGGAAATTATACGATAGTCTGGCAGGACCACCGCGCCGGCAATTTTGACATCTACGGCCAGAGGGTTTCATCTTCTGGCGTCCTGCAGGGGATAAACTTCAAAGTAAACGATGACCTGCAGGGAGCCTTTCAGAAGAATCCGGCCATGGTGACGACCCCCAACGGGAGTTTCTACGTGGTCTGGGAGGATTACCGCTCCGGCAATGCGGATATTTACCTCCGGGCTTTTGACCGCCTGGGGAATCCTTTAATCTCCGACACCAAGGTAAACAGCGATGTCTCTCTGACCAACCAGGTCTTCCCGGACATTACCGCGGGCAAATTTGGCAACCTCTTAATCACCTGGTTAGACTTATCCTTCGGCACCAGAATCATGGGACAGTTTTATAACAGCGCACTTTCCCCACTAGACCTTAATTTTGAGATTTCGGATGACACCGGCTCGGCAATCCACAACCGGCCGGCCTGCGGGGCCATGGCAGATGATAAATTCGTGATAGTTTGGTCAGACAACCGCAATGTTTTCACTACCCAAAACATTTATGGTCAAATCATAGATTTACCCCTCTTTCCGATAGGGCCATTTCCACCCAATTTCAAAATCAATGATGACACTTCCAGTCTTGATCATCTTAACCCAAGGGTCGGGGCTGATACGATGAGTAGTTTTGTGGTAGTCTGGCAGGACTCGCGTAACGGTCTCTCCCGGATTTTTGGCAGGGCTTACGATGTGAACGGTACTCCGCAAGGTCCCAGTGAGCCTATTCAGTCAGACTCACTCAATACAGTCCAATACCAGCCGGATATATCGTTATCTCCTCAGGGAGGAGTCATAGTCTGGCTGGAAGACCGGGCTGCCGGGACTAACATCTTTGCTCAGCGTTACAGCAATGGCATTCCCTCAGGGGCCAATTTAGCCATAGCCGACCCGAGTTTAGGCCTGCCCAGAAACCCGCGCGTGGCTATGGACAAAAACGAAGCATTCGTCGTCGCCTGGGAGGACAATCGCAATGGCGACTGGGACATTTTTGGCCAGTTCTATTATGCTTCCAACGATTCAATGGGAGAAGATTTCAGAGTCAATAATGACGTGGGCAGTTTCTTACAGCTCACTCCGGACGTGGCCTTATCCAGAGACGAGGCTTACCTGGCCTGGGCAGATGCCCGGGTTCTAGGCTCCGGGCTGGATATCTTTGCTAATCTGGTCTCCTATTCCGGGGTGGATGTGGATAAGCCGATTCCGGATGTGTCTCAGCTCCCCAGGGACTTCCAGTTGAGCCAGAATTATCCTAACCCGTTTAATTTGGTCACCCGGATAAATTACGCCTTGCCCAAGAATGCTGAGGTTGAAATAGAGATTTTCGACATTCTGGGCCGTAAGGTGAAGTCAATGGACTTGGGTATGCAGAGTGCCGGGTATAAGACTGCTGCCTGGGATGGGAAGAATGATTCCGGGCAGGAAGTGGCTTCAGGGATTTATTTCTATAGAATCAAGGCCGGGGATTTTGTGCAGAGCAGGAAGATGACCCTGCTGAAATAAACTTCTGCTAATCTTATCAGCAAAAACGCCCGAATTAAGAAGCGGGCGTTTTTTTATTTGGGCTTGACAGTGGCACAATAGGATGCAAAATTCTCCAAAATGAAAAGAATGAGAAATCCAATTTTAGTCCTGCTGGTCCTCTCAATCAGTCAAGGCTGCCTCGCACAGAATGAGGCACCCACTCATTATATTCGGTTCCATTTGCAGACCAGCATCGCCAGAACGACCGACCCGGACCAAGACACTCTATTGCTTAATCACCGTATTCAGACTGTTTCACACCCGATGTACAAGCTAAATAAGAAGAAAGCCTTATGGTTTGCCCTGGGCAATGTGGCCCTAGGCACGGCAGGCTATTTCTGGTCTCAGGAGGCCTGGGGGAGTTCTTCAGGGGAGTTTCACCTGAAAAAAGACTGGACCGGAGATAATTTGGCCCAGAACGATGAAATCAGCCATACGGTAGCCTCCTACAATTTTTCCCGGTATTTCCAGCCGGTCTACCAATGGCTGGGTTTATCCCCTGACCGCTCAATGACTTTTGGCACTCTGCATTCGGCTCTCTTGGGCACCTTAATAGAGTATCCTATCGATGCTTACAATCCACTGCAAGGTCTAGGAATTTCTGACCTCTGGGCCAATTATGTAGGTTGCGCCTTAGCTTTAGGACAGTATCATCTTCCGGCGTTGCGTAATTTCAACCTTAAGCTCTCTTTTAAGCAGGCTCCCTGGGCGGCTAATAGTCACGGGGTAGCCGGCACGGCTGAGGAGTTTGACAATGAAATCTTCTGGCTAACCTACAGACCGGTTTACAAAGAGATTAACTTTCTCCAGGTAGGATTAGGCTATAGTACCAACCATTACCGCTTTGCGGTAGAGCGAGAGTATTATATTGGTCTCGGCACTACCTTGCCTGACCTAGTGGGAATCATCAGCCCCAAAGTTTCCGGCTGGCTTTTGCCTCTGGATATGTTCTACCTATCAGTTCACTACCGGCTGAATTAAACCTCTCTCCTTAATCCCGACAATTCTTATGATTTGCTGACAGAATCTGTCAGTAAAATTTAGCTTTTTCTTGACAGGAAAGTATTTGTCCTCTATTATAGTATCATTCTACGGAAATGGGATTGCTTAGCAGCCTAGGTTAGGCATTTGGCAATCGACAAGGAGGTCGAGTGTCCGAAAGGGCTGAGACTGAATCGGCCAGACTGTTTAGGGGGGATAAAGAAAAAGGGCGACGTCACTATAACCTGACTAAACTGACAATTTCTGTCACTGCCAGGGAATGTCTCAGCCTAACCCGAATGTTTCTCATGAATTCTCAAAAAACAGTTGCATGAATATGTAGATGACATCCAAGGAAGGAGGGACTCATGCAAAAATTCGAGCGCCTGCTTTTGATTTTAAATCTGATTCGCTCCAGGCCAGGCATCCAGGCCTCTGAACTGGCGGCTGAGACCGGGGTCAGCCAGCGCACTGTCTACCGGGACATTCTCAACTTAGCCTCTCAGTATCCAGTGCTCTCCGACAACGGCTATCGCCTTTTACCCACCGCTTTTTTGAAGACCATGAACCTGACCGAAGATGAATATAATCTGTTCCAGACAGCCTTGTCCTGCCCGGCTTTATCCCGACCGGATTTGAAATCCAGGGTGCGCACGCTTAAGGCAAAAATCGACACGGTGGTCAACCCCGAGATTCGGAAATCTGACCCCTCGGCCAACCTGACCTGTGCGGCGCCTTTTGCCCACCGTACTGAAATGGCTAGTCTGCAGACCATAGCCTCTACTCTGGAGAAGGCGATTCGCAGCAGCAGAGTAGTGGAGATAACTCTTTCCGACGGTTCAGTCCCGGTTGAAGAGACTCTGCACCCCTACCACTTGCTCTTCTATTATCACAACTGGACCGTAATAGGCTATTCTGAAGAAAAGTCCGAATTTGAGGGGTTAAGCTTGATGCAGATTAAGAAAATCACTTTAACCAACCGCATTTTCCAGAGAGAATCCAACTTCAGCTTGGAAGATTTTTTTCGCTCTCACTGGGGATTGAAATCAGGAGAAGAGACAGTGGTCAAGCTCCGCTTCAAAGGCCAGGCCGCCCAGGAAATCTTCTCCAGGCCGCATCATCCGGCAGAAAAGAAAGAGCGAACCGGCTATGATGAAGTCCATTATGCGGTCACGATCCAGGGCTCAGAAGAGATGCTCAGATGGATTTTGAGCTTCGGGCCGGACGTGGAAGTGTTGGCTCCTGCTCATTTACGCCACCGGGTTATTGACTTGATAAAAAAACAGGCTGAAATTTATAGTTTAAGACCGACCGCCAAAACCGGAACACTCACTGAGCGAGCGGCTGAAATAAAAAGCCACTAGAAAAAATTCCTCAGCCTAATTGGTCGGTCCCTGGGTCAGGTTGTACAAAAAAGGGGTTAAGGCGTCTTGCAAAAAGTGGGCTATCATACAAGGGAAAATCGACTTCCTCCAGAATAACATCAAGGAGAATAAAAGTCCATATACTCCCGTAAAGATTACACCAACCAAGCCCTGGTAGGCATGCCCCAGTGCAAAAGCTATTGAAGATAATAAGGCTGCCGCTCCGAAATTTCCAAGTACCGGCGTCAATCTAGTGATCAAAAACCCGCGAAAGCTCATCTCTTCTCCCAGGGCTGCCGAGGCGGACAACATAATCCATAAGAAATAGTCTGAGGCGGTCCGAGGGAGATACTGCTTGAGGTCCGGGGATTGGTCCAATCCCTGTATCATCAGGCTCAGAATAAAGAATAAGGCCTGCGCAAATAGATATAAAGCTATTCCCAGAATGAGGTTTGTCAAAGTGATTCTAGCCAGACCTACTGAAGCAAAATTATCTTTGGACCGGCTCAGAGTCCAGATAATAAGCAGGATTAAAAGGATTTGAATCAAAAGAGTGGGGAGATAGACTTCTAAACTTAAGCTTCTTATAGAGGCAGGCACCTCACCGGTAGAAGAAACCAGAATAGAGAAGGCTGGCCAACCCACCAGCAAAAAAAGAATTACGGCCCAGGTACTCTTACGATATGGATAGAGCATTTTTTCGGCTTAACGGAATACTTCATGCTTAGCATTATCGATGAACAAAGATAATAATCCCAAGTAGCAGATAAAGTCAAACAGTCCCTAAAAAATACAGGAGGGAGTTTGGCTCCCTCCTGCGTCCAAAAAGCCTCAGCAGAGGATTTTTTTAGGTCATCGTCTGCAGGGCCATGCTTGCATTCCGCATTACGGCAGACAGCACACGCCTACAGGCTGTGCGTTCCACGGTCCGCCCGGCTTGTTGAAGACGAAGTTGACCGCCTGAATCACGTCCGAAAGGGTGACGTTGCCACTGGCATTCCAGTCACCCCGACAGAGCAGATTAGACAGCCAGCACAGAGGCTGAGGCGAACAACCCGGCTTGTTAAAGACGTAGTTGACTATGGAAATCACGTCTCCCAAAGTGTAGTTGCCCGAAGCGTTGGCGTCACCAGGCTTGGCCAGACAGCTGGTTCCAGTGCATTTGAGCTTGCTCTTCAGGTCAGCTATTGAATCCAAACCAACGGCCGTACGAATGTTACGGATTGCCTTGGCCAGAGCATCGCAGCCAGTCTGGGCTAATGGTGCAGCTGCCAGACTCACCGTATCAGGCGGTGCAACTACTCCTAGGACCGCCACAAAATTCTTTTCCGCATAGGGAGGCGACAGCTTGCCTAGGGTAAATACAATGTTCAGGTCAGTCGGAATAGAGTCGTGAGAGGCCGTGTCTGGCAGGAAGTATTTGAACTGAACACCAGCCACTGCGGGATTAGCATCACCAGTATCCGCCGCGGCATCCGCAGCCATGGTATACAGTATGTCATCTTCGTAGCCACCACCGGGATAGAGTCCAAAGGGATTGGATACTACGTGCATAGAATACGGGTCCGGGGTGGCTGCTGGGGCCATAAAGGCTATATAGCCGAAATGTCCGTTGCGCTCTAAGGTGCTGTCAGAAGGAAAGCTCGCTGATTCTTTGGCGCCCTGTTGCCAGGCCACGCCTGTACCCGCAGCTGCCATACCGTAGTTGTCAACGCTGGTTGCCAGATTATGATTGGGTGGGGTGATATAGGCGTCCCAGTCTGATCCTATGCCGTAATAAACGTCCTCTCCGGTTGCCACGGTTGAATCAAAAGCAAAAGGCTTGGTCCACCAGCTCGGAGGAGTTGTAAGTTTTACGTTAGACACTTTATAAAGATAAGTGCCATTCGGCTTAGGAAGGAAAAGCCTCTCTTGCACCAGGAAACCGAACCAAGGCCCGGGATAGGGTATGTTATTGGCGTCGGGATAGAACACAGAATAGCTGTATCCGGCCCGGTGATAAGTCCCGGCTGGCAAAGTCACGCTCGTGCCGGTAATAGGCATACCGCCGCCTCCTATGGTAGTGTCACCCACAGTTAAATTACTCATGGGCTGCATCAGGACCTTCCCGAACATAAAGCGTCCAGCCAGTGAGTCATTATACGGAGAAGCGGTCTTTACAGCCAGGAAGCTGGTTCCATCAAACAAGTTGTTGGTGGTATCTGTCCCGGCTATCCGGTAAAATCCGAGCGAGGTAGACTGATTACCCAAGTTGCTCACATTCGACACCGAGACCTTGACATTGTTATTCACTAAGGAATCGAACTGAACCGTATAGAATGGGTCGCCGTTGTCCACTATCATGTAAACCGGAACTACTGCTATCGGCTTATTGACCGAGTTATTATAAACTAAGATGGTGTCATAATAGACTCCATTGGCCAGAGAGGCGTCATTCGCCGTAACCCCGATGGCCACGTCCGGGTCTCCTTCGATTATGGGGAAACCCGCAACTCCATTGTTTATGGTGAGCCAGGACTGCCCTTTGGTAATGCTGTCAACTGTCAGATTGTCATTACCAATGTTCTGGACATAGAAAGTATCCGTGATCGTGAAATCCGGGTTCAGAGCCAGACTCAGACTGGGACCGGGACCTCCTGGATTAACAATCAGCAATCCAGGGGTAGTGGATATCCGCTTACTCGCCGGAGGCTTGTAAGCCGGGTACTTCATATAAATCACTTCATTGGCAGTAGCCAGGGGAGCACCGTTCTCGCCAGAGCCAGCAGTCCAGTATCCGGCATATTCGTCACTCATGTAGAAGATGTGAATTGTGTCATTGGCTCTCTCCGCACAGGAAGAGTAGTTTACCCCGGAGCAGGTACCCACGCCTGAATTAGGAGCCGTAACAGAACATGCCGGCGTATGGGAGTTGGTGGCGTTTATCGGAGCCGACCAGGTCTTGCCGTTGTTAGTCGAGGCGGCGATATAAACGTCTCCGTTGATATATCCTTCCAGGTTGGTGTCCGCCTGCGCAGCCGAGTCAGGCCCGCTGAATTGAGTCCAGACTAAATATAAGTAGCCATAGAGCGTATCAGCGATGACATCGTTAACCGCCAGGTGAGGCCAGTTAACTGTCTGGCGCCGGGTGTCGTCCTGAAGATTGTCAATCGGGAAATTCCCGTCCACTGCTTTCCGGACTCCAAAGGCTTTGGCCCAGACCATGGCGTCTGCCTGTACAGATTCATTCCCGGAAGAGGGGTCATAGTCCACAAACTGGAGAAAGGATATGACCAGACTGTCATTGCTGTCATACACTCCCATCAGGTCCGGAGCAGCCCTGACCCGGTCATTGACGCCGTAGTTGGTAATGTTGTTCTTGGTAACACTGGCAAAATTGCCGGCTGTCACCCAGTCATTGCCGCCGTTGGTGGATTCGATGTAGATGATATCCGAGCAACCCTTGGTACCGCCGCATTGGTCCTCGCTGGTATACATTAGGGCAACCTTGGCTGATTTTTTGGAGGCCACCACGGTTGGTGTAATGTATTCTGAGGAGTCGACGATATAACCGATTTTATTGGCAAAGCCGGGATAGATCCAGACTCCTGCTGAGTCTACGACCCGACCGTATATGAGCGGGGTAGGGCCATTCGGATAGGAAAAGAAGTGAATCACTTCCAGTGTCTCTGTAGTGGGGTTATTGTCATAATCGGTGATGTTATCAGGTATTAATCCGCCTGCCGCAGTAGGCCAGGAACCTGTTGTGCTGACTCCGGCAATAGAGTCCGGAGCCTCGATGTTAGTTCCCCAGTCAAACAGCCCGGCGGTATTCTCCGCACCGAACCAAACCCCTTGGGGATCTTCAGCATGGTGAGCGTATAAAACCAGCCTGCCGGTTTTAGGCAGATAAGTGGCTCCGGAAAAGCCGCCCCGACCCTGCAGGTCAGCATCTAATGCTATATTTGGCAAGAAATTGCCACCAGTTTTGCTGGAATTCTTCCACAAGGTGCAGAAGACGTTCCTTTGCCCAGGCGCCACATTATTCGGTATTTTACCCCAAGACACGCCCACGTTTCTGTTAGTAGGCACAAAGGCTATCATTCTGGGGTTGCGGTAGTTGGCATTGTAATCATAGTAGCTGAATCCGGCGGTGTCATAGTTTTGAGGTGCAAGCTCGGTCAAGACGCCAGGGGTAAAGAAAGGCGATTCGCTGATAATTCCTGCCGCGGCTTCATATACACTCGAAGAGCTTTCAGCCTGCTTGGCTTTGCGCAATCCTTCCATCCGCTGCTCAAAAGTTATGTAGCGAAGACCTGAATTGGCTTCCCTGAACTTCTGCAGGTCAATAGAAGTGCTTGTTCCAGAAATAGTCGCCCGGGGCTGAACCTGTCTTTTTATTGGTTTACCATCCTTGGTCGCTGCGCCCCAAGCAATTGAAGCGACCAAGAGAAATAATACCAGCCACCCCATTAATACTAATACCCTCTTGTACATAACGCCTCCTTTAGGCTTAATTATGAGTTTGTACTTAAAGAGCTTACGGAAATTTTCATGCTCCAACACGAGTTATCCTCTAATAGAATAACCCTCAGGCAACACTCTTCCCTTGCCTGATAATCAGGTTTTTCTTACTGTGTTCTCTGTGTAAAGCGAGCCTATAAGTCAACCAAAAAGCCACATATAACTTATCGGCAGAGTTGACTTTTGTCAAGCAAGAAATTGCGGTTGTGAGCCGATTCACAAGCGATTTTTGGCGAAGATAGCTAATTTTTGGGGGTAAGTTACTGATTATTGAGGCTAATCTGCATTAGGATGGGGAGGGATGGTTGAAGATTGGGGGCGTAAAATGCGGAGATGGGGCGTGCTTCAAGCAGCAGGCCATAGGTAAGGCAGGGCTAATTGCCTTGGTGCGTACTTTTGCTTACCTTAATACGAGGTTGAAGTGAACATGCAATTCAAGAACGTGTATGAGGATACCAGGCGTGCAGATGCCTATGCCAAGTTAGAGTTTCCCGGCACCTATTATCTTGCCTTTCGGGATTTGCCGGAAATCATGGCTAAACATGTAACCGGAAGAAAAGCGCTGGATTTCGGGTGCGGTGCCAGACGCTCCACCAGGTTTCTGGAAAAGCTCGGTTTCAAGGTCACTGGAGTAGATATTGCTCAGGATATGATTAAGAAGGCCAGGGAAATAGATTCTGCAGGGGATTATCGTCTGGTCAAAGACGGTGACCTGAGCCAGTCTAAGGATAAAACTTTTGATCTGGTGCTGTCTGCTTTCACTTTCGACAATATTCCAACGGCTGAAAAGAAAATGAAAAACTTTAAAGAAATCAGGAGATTGCTTCAGCCGAAGGGGAAGATGATTAACCTGGTTTCGTCTCCGGAAATCTATGTGAATGAATGGGCTTCTTTTACGACTAAGGACTTCCCTGAAAACCGGAAGGCTAAAAGCGGGGACCGGGTCAAAATAATCATGAAGGACGTGGAGGATAAAAGGCCGGTAGAGGATATTCTCTGGTCAGATGAAGCATATCAAGAGGTGTACCGGCGGGCAGGTTTAGAGATAGTGAAGAGGCATAAGCCTTTAGGCAGAAAGAAAGAGCCGTATGAGTGGGTGAGTGAGACTAAAATTGCGCCGTGGGTGATTTACGTGGTGGGAAGAGGGGGGAAATAGTGGGAGACGCGACAGGCCAGAGTCATCGTCAAAGCTGCGCTGAAGCAGGTTTGAACATTCCGTAATTGAATCATGGAAAGAGACCCCTCCTTTACCCTCCCCTCTGGTTCGACTTTACTCACCATATAAAGGGGAGGAGATTTTTCACCCTCTCCTAGAGGAGAGGGCAGGGGAGAGGTCACCAAATTCGAACGTAGGCGGGGATCATTCCCCGCCTCTTTTGTATGGGTCAGGAAAAGATCCTCGGCACCGTGGGTGGTTTATATGGTGGGAAGAGAAAAATAGAACTTATGCTAGCTGATGCAGTTAATTGTAGTAGGCACCACTTAACCTGACAGTTCCGCGGTTTGTTTTTCTGTTTGTAAG
>CAYNPJ010000003.1:0-109739 GCA_964399055.1 uncultured Ignavibacteria bacterium | reverse complement strand
GCCTCATATTAAAGGTTCTCTTCAGAAATGTCAGATTAAATCGTGACTATCACAAATTAGGGGAACTGAGAAAAAGGACTTATTTATTATTCCGGCTGAATCTAAGACAGGGGCGTAGCATTGAGCAGAATGCTATCGTGCTTCACAATTTCTCCCTTCAGCGTATGGGGAGTCGCCCTCTCTATCCGCACCTTCACAAATTCCCCCGGCTTTGCCCCATCCTTCGGAAAAACCACCGTCTTAAACTGCGGATTCTTCCCGAACCAGAACCCCTCTTCCTTTTTCGCCTCCCCCTCGATTAACACTTCGGTAACTTTGCCTACTTCCTTCTGATTTAATTCTAACGAAATCCTCTCCTGCAATTTAATAATCCCCTCCAATCTCCTAATCTTTTCTACTTCAGAAATCGGGTCCCCCCATTCATAAGCCTTAGCCCCTTCTCTGGCCGAGTATTTGAACATGAAGGCAGAGTCATACTTGGTCTTGGCCATATAGTCAAAAGTCTGCCGGTAATTTTCTTCTGTCTCATTGGGAAAGCCGACTATTATGTCTGTGGTGATGCCAATCTCTGGTATGGTCTCTCGGAATCTTTGCAGTAAATCATCATAAAATTCGATGGTATATCTCCTCTTCATCTTGTCCAAAACTGCATTGGAGGCAGATTGTAGGGGTAAATGCACCTGGGGGCAAATTTTGGGATTCTCCCGCATCATTTCAATAGTCAGTTCATCAAAATCAATCGGATGCGGCGAAGTGAACCTGATTCTTTTAATTCCTTTAACCTTTGAGGCTTTATCTAAAAGGTCGGCGAACTTGACTCCTTTTTCTTTATCCTGGTAAGAATTAACCGTCTGTCCCAAGAAGACTACCTCCTGATAACCTTCATCTGCCACCTGTTTAACCTGGTCTAAAACTTGGCCAATCGGCAGGCAATGTTCCCGACCTCGCACGTAAGGGACAATGCAAAATGTACAGAATTTATCGCATCCTCGCATTATCGAGACCCAGGCCCTGACTCCTTCTGCCCGGACCGGATTGATGCCTGCGTAATTTTCATACTTGTCTAAGCGGACATCCACATATGGCTCATCAATTGCCTTTCCAATGATCTCCGGTAAACGCCGGTAGCTGTCCGGTCCCACTACCAAATCAACGAATTGTGACTGCTCGATTATCTTTTCTTTCAAATGCGTGGCCATACATCCGCATATTCCGATTAGAAGTTCAGGATTACCGATTTTCAACTGGCCCAACTGCGCCACTCTACCAAAGATTCTCTGCTCGGCATGCTCGCGCACCGCACAGGTATTGAGCAGAATGACATCCGCCTCCTTAGCTTCCCGGACAATTCGGAACCCATTGCCCGATAACTGACCTAAAATCAATTCCGAGTCAGACTCGTTCATCTGGCAGCCGTAACTTTCCAGGTAGATTTTGCGCATAGTCTATTCGCTTTGGCCTAAATATAAGGGCTGTCTTCCCGCGTAGCCAGCCTCGATTTCATGCCAGTATAAAACTTCTTTTTCCCCTAGTTCCCAACAGAGAAATACTTCCTTCCCCTCTGACAGATGTGGAAAATCCACCAATCCTTTCTGCAAATCTTTCAGCAGAACTCCAGTCCGGCTGATACGATTCAAAAACCGGCTGATTTCCTGCCCTTTTTGAATATATTCAATGGAATTGGGAAACCCGAAGTCTGTAATCTTACTATCTAAAAATTCTTGAACTTCCGGAAATCGTTTGATTAATTCCGCCTGTTTTTGATGTATCTTTTGAAAACAATCCGACAGAAATGGTATTAGTGAATTGGCCTCGGCCACTGTAAAATGTGTCTCAAAAAACTGTCCGCTCATATATCGACTATTTGGTTCTGATATAGCCCGGCCTGCGCACCGGCTGTTTTTCCGGCCCGAAAAACTTTTCTCCCAAATGCTCAGTTTCTTCATCCACTGCAAAGCCCGGGCCCCTTGTGGCAATCTCCAAAATCAACCCGTCCGGGTCGCTGAAATATATAGATTTGAAATATTTCCGGTCGATTACTTCAGTAACGTTTACTCCTTTCTCCGTCAACCTCTCTCTGATGGCTAACTGTTCTTTCTCATCCTCAACCGTGAAAGCAATATGGTGCGTGATTCCGGCCGCGATTTTTCCGCCTTTCCACTCCGGGTACTCGAAGAAGGTTATAACGGTACCAGGCGTGCCTTTCTCATCGGCACAATAATAGTGTTTGACCCCTGGGTCATCGAAATTGACGGTCTGTTTGATTAATTTCAAGCCCAAAAGCTCGGTGTAGAATTTAACCGTCCTCTCCATATTGGAGCAAATCACGGTCACGTGGTGGATGCCTTTGACTTTTATCATCTTTGCTCCTCTGACTGAAATATATACGCAGACTGCTTAGCCAAACTTGGTTGCCTGGCGCTATAAACCTAATTCCCCGGCAACAGCCTGCATCCCTTTTAGAACCGTCTCAATATGTTCCTCAATGGGTACACCTAACTCTTCTGCCCCTTGAAAAATGTCCTCCCGGCTCACCTGCCGGGCAAAAGCCTTGTCCTTAAATTTCTTTTTGACCGAGCTGACCTCAACTTCGGCAATCTTCTTACTGGGACGAACCAAAGCTACGGCAGTGATGAACCCTGCCAGTTCGTCGCAGGCGAACAGTGTCTTTTCCAATAGAGATTCACGCGGTACGCCGGTGTGGTTGGCATGCGAAAGGATTGCTCGGATTATTTCTTCGGAGACTCCTTTCTGCCGCAGTATTTCTGACCCTTTCTGAGGATGTAAATCTAAAGTCGGGTGTATCTCGTAATCGAAATCGTGTAGCAATGCCACTGCTCCCCATTTTTCTTCATCTTCGCCATATTTGCGGGCGTAGGCTCTCATGCCGGCTTCTACGGCTAAGGCGTGCTTGATGAGATTGGGGTTTTTGGTGTATTCAGTCAGGATTTGGTAGGCTTCAGCTCTGGTCATGCTTCTAATCAATGTGATAACAACTTTGATTCAAAATAACATGTATATAAGAATGGTCAAGGTGCAAAAAAGAATTCAAACCAAAGACGACGGACACAATTTGTTCAACCCACACTCCCCGCACTTCGGCTTCCTCGCCTGACAGATTTTCCTCCCATGCGAAATCACCAGATGCGGAAATAGTATCCAGTCCTTTTTCGGGACTAACGCCATCAGCTCCTGCTCCATCTTCTCCGGCGTCTTCGTATAGGACAGCCCCAACCTTTTGGCGATTCTCAAAACGTGCGTGTCCACCGCAATCCCGGAGGGAATTCCGTAAGCATTGCCTAAAATCACATTCGCTGACTTTCTGCCAATCCCATCTAAGGTCAGCATTTCCTCCATAGTTTTGGGCACCCTCCCACCGAAATTCTCCGCCATCTTTTTAGCCGCCTTTCGTATGCTTTTTGCCTTAGCCCGGAAGAAACCGGTCGACCTTATCATCTTCTCCAACTCAAACTGCGAAGCCCTGGCAAAATCTTCTGCCTTCCGGTATTTTTGAAACAGTGTTGGCGTAACCTGATTAACTCTCTCGTCTGTGCACTGTGCTGAGAGTCGGGTTGCTACCAAAAGCTGTAATGGATTCTTGAAATTCAGGGAACAGCGCGCCTGCGGGTAGATTTTCTTCAATAGGGTGACTATTTTTCTCGCTCGTCTTGCCTTGTTGGCAAAATCTTCTCTTATGACCTTAAACATACTTCAGCTTAAAACCCATCTGCCGGGCTATTCTGCGGATAAGAGCTACTTCTTCAGCCTTGGTCAGCTTCTCTTTTCCGGAAAAGACATTGTAATTTGCCTTTTCAATCTTCTTTAAGGTTGCCGCGTAAAACTCTAAAAGCAGATTCAGAATGAATCTGCTGTCCTCGCTTATCTGGCGATTGAGCCCTTTTAAGAGTCTTCTTCCCCTGACCTCATATGCTCTGGCCAGCTTGACGTATCTGGCAGCTAGCCTTTGGAATTTACTATTAACTTTCTTTTCCTTCTTGAATTCTATGAGAACTTGCTTGTTCAGATTATGCCTGACTAAATCTCGAACCGGAATGTAGAGCAGACCGCTTTTCCCTAATTGCAAATCCGAGGAGACATCCCGGATTATATGAGTCAAATAGCAGAACAGAGCCAGCTCCCGGGCAAAAGTGTAAATTTCTTTTTCAGAAAATTCCCAGCCATAATTTGCGCCATCTTTCTGGGCAGTCAGAAGAAACATAAACACTGTTGCCGGCGCTACCGCAGCCCCCTCGGCGTATCGTATGAACTCTTCCAAAGTTTCAAAAGAGTCTTTCCCTACGTCTGCCTGCATGGCCTTGGCTAAAGTTCTCCAGGGAAAAAGCGGTATGGGTAATTTTTGGAAGGTGTCCTGCAGGGCTACAAAAATCGGTTCGTGAGATGAATACCCATTTCGGCAGGCTTCGATTTGTTCAAGCCATTCGCCAATGTTTTTTCGGTAACTTAGCTTCTTTGCTGGCGAAAGCTTCCCCCGCCAAGGAATCGAATCAATCTGGTCGTCTATTATCCGCATGGAGGCGTAAGTAGCGCAGAAGGCCTTATATTTTTCCCGGTCCTCAAAATAGCGGGCGACCAGATAGAGATAGGGGTGGTTCTTTTTCGCTATTCTTTCGCACAGCCGGTAAGCTGAGCTGAGTTGACTACTGCTGGAAGACATTCAGAGCTTGACGGAGATGGAAATCCCGTCCCGGATGGGCATGATACTGGAAAATAATCTCTTATCTGAGTAAATCATCCTGGTGTAGGTGATGACTCCCTTACTCTCCGGATTTTCAGGATGCTTGAAAATGTTCCCGTAGCGGAACATATTGTCCGAGACCAGCACCCCGTTCTTTTTCAGTTTGGGTATGGCAACTCTGAGAGCCTTCGGGTAATCCCTTTTGTCAATGTCATTGAGGATGATATCAAATTGGCCTCTGGTCTTCTTGAGAATTTCTACCCCCTCTCCCACCTTAAATTCCAGCCGATTTGAAAGCCCTGCCTTTTTGAACAAGTATTTTGCCTTTTGACAATTCTCTTCCTTCCCGTCAGTGCAAATTATCTTGCCGCCAACCGGCAGAGCCATGGCAAACCATATGGCCGAATAGCCATATCCTGAGCCCAATTCAAAGACCCGCTTGGCCCCGGTCAATTTTACTAACTGATAGAGAAATCTCCCCACTAAGGGGCCAATTATGGGAAAATCCTTCTCCTGGGCCAATTCCTCCATTTCCCGGACGACTACAGGACGCGAAGGAGTAACCCTTTGCATGTACCGGTGGAGATAGCTAAAATCCAAGGCCATGCTCACTCTCTTTTGAGTTTAAAAACCCCTTGCAGCCGGGCAAACTTAACTCTGGTCTCTGGCTCTATCTGCTCAACTTTAAAGAATTCCATGTCTCCACCCACAAAATAGTGGCTCTGTCTGATTTCCACTTCATTTTCATCTTTCCCCTGAAAAGTGAAAGTTTTGTCCTTATAGGCCCCGGAATAAGTTCTGCCTGCTTGTTTTAGGATGAAACCTTCTTTGGTTTCAATAATCTCCATCGCCACCGACTTGCTCTCTATATTTGCGCCAAACAATTGATATGTCCCACGTAAAGTGTCAGGAGTAACCAGCTTCAGAATCCGCCGGGCTTTTAATTTCTTGATTTCCTTCCCTTTAGCGTCTAAATCTTTGACCGTCCCCTCCCATTCCCCTTCAAAGAATTTCAACAAATTCTGCTGGGATAGACCGGCAGAGGCTATACAGAAGATTAAGCCTAAAACTACAATCAAACGCGCCATGGTAAACCTATGATATCCGCTCCTTAATCCTACGTCAAGGCTTTTGTGTCTGCGAAATAATTCTGCTGCTAACTAGATTTTTTTGTTTTAGAAATCTGACAAGCTTATTGGTTACAACTGAATTCGGGACCACCCAGTCACAGCCGGCCTCTTCTGCTTTTTGTTTTAACTGAGTCTCACCATGCCCGCAGAAGCCCAGAATTTTCAGCGAGGTTGAACTATTGATTTGCGCAATTACTTTAAGGAAATCAACCTCTCTGGCATTCAGATTAATTATTACCAACTCGGACTCGCGCAGCAGCCCGGACAATCCAGACTCCGCGAAATGTGAAACTACCCTGCACTCAATCCCCTCTTTTCGCAGCTGTCCATAAATTTTGCTAGCAAAGAAGAGATTATCATCCAGTATTAGAACCAAATCTTTTCCCATATGACAAAAAAAGCGGGCTTCTGGCCCGCTTTACGCTTTAGTTCGAATTTCACTGGTCGTCATCCACGGTAAAACTGTGTCCGCAGCCGCAGGTCCCTTTGGCGTTGGGATTGAAGAAGACAAATCCCCGGCGGTCTATCTGCTCAATGAAATCTAATTGCAGTCCCTGGAGATAGGGCAAACTCTGATTGTCGATTAGAATTTTCACCCCTTCGGATTCAAATACCTGGTCATCCTCCTGGGTCTTGGCCTCCTCCAGTTGCAAGTAATAAGATTTGGAGGTGCCGTGACCTGAGCAGCCCTGCTCGGTCACCCCGATTCTTAAGGCCGCCTCTCCAGGTATGTTTTGCTCCTGTACCACTCTTCTGATTTCCTCTGCCGCCTGCTTGGTCAAACTTACCATTCTTCTTTCTCCTCCTGCTTTTCGATTATAATAATCCCAAGTCTAATTTGGCTTCCTCTGAAGCCATGGTGTGCGGGTCCCAGGGAGGGTCCCAGACTATGTTGAGATAGACTTCATTTATCCCCGGCAGTTGCTTTAAGATTCTCTTGGCCTCCTCTTTTACGTACTCCCCAAAGGGACAGATAGGTGAAGTTAAAGTCATGTCAATCTGAACATCGCCATTTTCCTTGACCTCAATTTTGTAAATTAAGCCCAAGTCAACGATGTTAACGTTGATTTCCGGGTCGTAAATCTGCCTTAAAGCCTCTTTAATCTCTTCTGCTGTCCACTTACTCATTCCATGACCACCTTCTTAGCCGGCTTTTTGCTTCTGATGGATTTCAAAGCCTCGATTAAAGTATTCCAGGGCAGAAGCGCGCATTTAATCCTGACCGGATATTTTTTTACCCCCTGCAAGGCTTCTATATCTCCCAAACCTTCTGTCGGCACAGGATTTCCATCTTTGTTTAACATCATTTCTTTGAATTGTTTAACAATCTTGTCTATTTCGGATAAATTCTTACCCGCAATTGCTTCCGCCATCATAGAGGCTGAGGCGCAGGAGATGGAGCATCCCGCTACATCGATGCGCAGGTCAGCTAACTGGTCGTCTTTTACTTCCAAGAATAGACTTACCTGGTCCCCGCACAGAGGATTGGCTCCCTCTATTTTCAAGGCCGGAGAGGGCAATTCCCCTTTAAAGCGGGGGTTTCGGTAATGGTCTAAGATTATCTCGCGATACAGGTCTTCACCTACCGACACTCTGGAAAACCTCCTTCACTTTGTGCAGCGCTTCTATTAATCTATCGACTTCTGGTTTTTCGTTGTATACGTAAAAGCTGACTCTGGCAGTTCCCTGCACCTCTAAGACTTTCATCAGGGGCTGGGCGCAGTGATGACCGGCCCGAATGGCGATTCCTTCCTGGTCTAAAATTGTGCCTACATCGTGGGGATGAATATCTTTGAAATTGAAGGAAATGATGCCGCCCTGTAGCTCCGGGTCTTTGGGTCCATAGATAATCAGGTCATCGACCTCGGACAGTTTTTCTAAAGCATAGGCGGTTATCTCTTTTTCATGCTCACGGACATTATCTATGCCCAGATTTTGCAAATACCTGACCGCTTCTCCAAAGGCTATTACTTCCCCTATATCTGGCGTCCCGGCCTCAAACTTATGTGGCACCTCGTTCCAAGTGGTTTTCTCCTTCCAGACCTCTAAAATCATACTCCCTCCGGTCATAAATGGGTCCATGGCTTCCAATAGCTCCATTTTGCCGTAGAGCACTCCGGCTCCAGTGGGGCCCAACATCTTGTGCGAAGGAAAGGCTAAGAAGTCGCAGTCTATCTCCTGCACGTCAATGCCGGCATGCGGCACTCCCTGAGCGCCGTCTACTAATACTTTTGCTCCTACAGCCCTGGCTTTTTGGACGATTTGTTTAAGCGGATTGATGGTGCCCAAGACATTGGACATCTGGGCTATTGCAGCTAACTTGGTCTTGGAGGTCAGCAAGTCGTCTAATTGTCTTAAATCTAAGGTGTGATTCTCAGTGATGGGCACCCAGCGCAGAACCACCCCTTTTTCCTGGGACAGAATCTGCCAGGGAATCATGTTGGAGTGGTGCTCCATTTCGGTCAATAAAATTTCGTCCCCGGCTTTGAGGAATTTTCTGCCCCAGCCATAGGCCACGCAGTTTATGGCTTCAGTGGTGTTGTGAGTGAACACGATACATCTTGGCTCAGGCGCATGGATGAAATCAGCCACTATCTGGCGTACGTTTTCATAAGCTTCAGTAGCCCTTTCCGAAAGGTAGTGAATCCCCCGGTGAATGTTGGAGTTATAGCGGGTATTGAACTCCACCCAGGCCTCTATCACAGCTTTGGGTCTCTGGGAAGTAGCCGCACTGTCGAAATAGACCAAGGGTTTGCCGTTGACCTCTTGATGCAGCGCAGGAAAATCTTTGCGAATCTTGCCAACGTCTAACATCTTTCCTCCAGGCTTACGATTATCTGATCCCCTTCGGTTCGGACAGGGTAGATGGAGATGGGCACTACTGCCGGCATAGCCATCACCTCGCCGGTCTTAACGTTGAACTGCGCTCCGTGCCGGGGACACTCGATATTCTCGCCTATCAGTTCGCCTTCTCCTAAGGGACCTTCGTCATGAGTGCATAGGTTGTCTATGCAGTAATATACGTCATCCACGTTACACAGCACCACCTCTTTTTTCCCCGCCCGGACGATTTTGGTTTTTCCCGGAGGAACTTCTCCGATTCGGGCCACTTGGTAGTCAGCCAAAACTAGTGCAATATCTTTTGAATTAAGTGTTGCCGGATTTGCTCTATGAATTCCCCCTGGCTTACTTTGCCTAACACTTCTTCAAAGAATCCTTCCACGATTAAAGTCTTAGCTTCTTTTTCAGGAATTCCGCGGCTGACCAAATAGAAAAACTGCTCTTTGTCTATCGGCCCTACTGTAGCCCCATGGGTACAGCGCACATCATTGGCTAAAATCTCCAATTTGGGCAAAGTATCAACCTTGGCTTTATCGGAGAGCACCAGGTTCCGGTTGGCTTGATATGCGTCCGAGCGCTGGGCTGGCTTGGCAATCTGAATTAGGCCGGAGAAGATGGCGCTGGATCTGTCGAACAGGGCGGTCTTGAAGAGTAAGTCGCTGGTGGTCTGGGGGGCTAAATGGGTCTGTTTGGTGTGCTGTTCGAAATATTGGTCCTGATTGCTCAGAGCCAGGCCGAACATATAGCTGAAAGCCCCAGGCCCGGCTAAAAGGGTTTCGATGTCTGAGCGGGAGATGCTGGAGCCTAAGTTGACAGTCAGCGTGGTCAGATGAGAGTTGGCCTCTAAGCGGACTCTCTGATGGTAGAAGTGATGAACGCCTTGACCCCAGCGCTGTAAGTGTACGTAAGCCAGACGGGAATTGGGCTTTAAGTAAACCTCTGTTAGGGTATTGGAGAATGAATTCTCTTTCTGGTCAGCAGAGGAGTAGTCGTCAATTAATATGACCCGGCTATTCTCCTCTAAGATGATTAAAGAATAGGGGAAAACTCCCCACCTCTTTCCTTCCAGTTTCAGGTGACTGTAAAGCGGTATTGCTAATTCGACATTCTTCGGAACATACAGAAAGATTCCCTTATTCCAGAAAGCCTTATTGAATGCTGCTAATTTGCTCTCCTCAGGTCTGATTAAATTCTGATATTGCTGTACTAAGTCGGGATAGTTTCTAACTGCGCCCTCTAAGTCGGTGAATACTAGATTCTGAAGAATGTCCTGGGAAAGAGAAAGTTTGACTTCTCTGGTCTGAGCCTGCTCTAACTTGGCCAAATAGCCGTTGGATTTACCGCCGTTGGAGACTAGATTAGACTGCCCGCTCAGACTCCAATCCAGGCCGAAGTCCAGATTCTGCAGCCGGTTTAAATCAGTCCGGCGCCACTCCTCTTCGGTCTTGGCCGGCCAGTTCAGAGACTGGAAGCGTTCGAACGCCTCCAGCCTCCTTTGACTAAGCCAGGCAGGCTCAAGTCGAGACTTTGTCAATTCCTGTAATTTTTCTTTGCTGAAATTCTCCATGAATCTGAAATTGCTCATCCGACCGATCCCTCCATTTCTAACTGAATCAGCCGATTGAGCTCTACGGCATACTCTAAGGGGAGCTCCTTGGTAAAAGGCTCGATGAATCCGTTCACAATCATTAAAGTGGCTTCCTGTTCGGACAATCCTCTGCTGGTCAAGTAGAATAACTGCTCTTCTCCGACCTTGGAGACCGTGGCTTCGTGCGCAATTTCGACTTTTTCCTCGTCAATCTCCATAGTGGGATAGGTGTCTGAGCGGGAGGCTTCATCCATTAACAGGGCGTCACAGCGGACGTTACATTTTACTCCTTCTGCACCCCGGTAGACTTTGACCAAACCGCGGTAGGAAGCCCGGCCTGAATCTTTGGAAATCGACTTGGAGGTGATCGTGGAGGAAGTGTAAGGAGCCACGTGCACCATCTTGGCTCCGGCATCCTGGTGCTGGTCCTTTCCGGCAAAAGCTATTGACAGTACCTCTCCCTGAGCTCCCTTACCGACTAAATAGACCGAAGGGTATTTCATGGTCAGCTTGCTTCCCAAATTTCCGTCAATCCATTCTATCTTGGCATCCTGGTGTGCCATCCCTCGCTTGGTGACTAAATTATAGACATTTTTGGACCAGTTCTGGATGGTGGTGTATCTTATCTTGGCGCTCTTTAAAGCAATCAGCTCCACCACTGCCGAATGCAGAGAATCAGTGGAGTAAATCGGTGCCGTACAGCCTTCGATGTAATGGACTGAACTCCCTTCATCCGCAATAATAAGCGTGCGCTCGAACTGTCCCATGTTCTCGGCATTGATGCGGAAGTAGGCTTGCAAGGGAATGTTCACATGTATCCCCGGCGGAACATAGATGAAGCTTCCGCCTGACCAGACCGCCGAATTCAGGGCTGCTAATTTATTGTCTGACGCTGGTATCACGGTAGAGAAGTATTTTTTGACTATCTCCGGATGTTCTCTTAAACCGCTGTCCATGTCCGTGAAAATGATTCCCTGCTTGGCCAAATCTTCTCTGATGCTGTGATAGACCACTTCCGACTCGTATTGGGCCGTAACTCCGCCTAAGAATTTTCTCTCCGCTTCCGGGATGCCCAATCTGTCGTAAGTGCGCTTTATATCTTCCGGCACGTCCTCCCAGCTGGTGCTTTGTTTCTCAGTAGACTTGACGTAGTAGAACATATTGTCATAATCCACGGTCAAAAGTAAGGGACTCCCCCAGGTGGGGGTGGGTTTGCTGAGGAAAATCTCATACGCTTTCAGCCGGAACTTTCTCATCCACTCCGGCTCATTCTTCATATAGGAGATTTCTTCTACAATTTCCCGATTCAGTCCTCTTTTGGACTTAAAGACATGTTTTTCCGGGTCGCGGAAACCGTACTTGTAATCTCTGCCTATGTCTTCGATGCCGAAGGTCTTCTGCTCTGACATTTTACTCCGCCTCTAAAGAGGCCGCTAAGTGCTCGGCCTCCTGGGTTAACCAGTCATATCCTTTGGCCTCTAATTCTAAGGCTAATTCTTTGCCGCCGGATAGGGCAATCTTGCCATCCACCAAGACATGCACGAAATGCGGCTGTATGTAGTTTAGGATTCGCTGATAATGGGTGATGAGTAAAACTCCCATATTTTCATTCATCAAACGATTAACTCCCTTGGCGACAACTTTTAAGGCATCTATGTCCAGGCCTGAGTCGGTCTCATCCATGACCGCCATCTCCGGCTTGAGCATGGCCATCTGCAGAATCTCATGTCTCTTCTTCTCTCCGCCGGAGAAGCCGTCATTGATATATCTGCTGGAAAAATTCTCTTCGATTTCCAACAATTTCATGTTCTCCTTTAACATTTTCAGAAATTCCCTGGCAGGTATATCCTGTCCGCGGACTGATTTCAGCGCCGAGCGGAGGAAATTGGTTACGGTAACACCGGGAATCGGCACCGGATACTGGAAGGCTAAGAACAGGCCCTTTTTGGCTCTGTCATCCGGTGACAGAGATAGTAAATCTTCACCCTTATACCAGACTTTCCCGCCGGTAACTTCATATTTGGGGTGCCCCATCAGGACATAAGCTAAAGTGCTTTTTCCCGACCCATTCGGCCCCATCAGGGCATGAATCTCCCCCCGCTTAATGGTGAGATTAACCCCGTCGAGTATCTCTTTGCCTTCAATGCTGGCCTTCAAATCTTCTATTTGCAGTAGTACTTCGCTCATCATTCCTTCCTTTTATCTTCTTTGTCTTTCGTTTCCTTTTCCCCCTCTCCTAGAGGAGAGGGTTGGGGTGAGGTCATTCTGAGTCCCGTCTTCGACCCTGAGGGCTCAGACCCCGAAGGGAGCATCATCGAGGGACTGAGAATCTGTCTTAACTCTCTCATTAATGACTATTAAATTTTATGTTCAACTCCTGCATCACTTCAGTCTCTTCTTTCAGCAACTGCCTTAGATTTGTCGAATCCAATAGCTGGTAGACCATCTTAGCCGCCGTCATCCAGATTGGCCTTATTCCGCATCCGCCTAAGTGGATGCATGTTTCCAACTTCCCCGGATAGTGCTGGCACACAGATTCATCTAAGAATGACCATCCTAAAGCGCGCATAACCTGTCCCACTGTAATCTTCTCCGGCTCTCTGGATAATAGATAACCGCCTTTGACCCCTCGGACAGATTTGACCAAGCCAGCCCGGCGCAACATGATTAGAAGCTTGGTCACATATTCGACCGAAAGCCCTTCACTGGCAGCTATCTCCTGCGTAGTCAAGGGGATTTCTCCGGCTTCAACCAGGTGGAGGATGCAACGCACTCCGTATTCCTCTTGTTTGGCTATCCTCATACTCTATCTCTTGTTACAACTAATCATACGAATACCTTACTTATTTGTTAGGTATATCATCGCTCAAAATATAAAAATCCTTACATTTTTGTCAAGTATTTTTTTTGTAATAATGAACGAAATAGGTATCAACGAAGGGACCCTACGTAATTAATTGTTAATTAAGGGGTTATAAACAACGGTATTTTAAGGCTTTTGTCTTGTTTAAGTTATGAGATTTCTGAACGCCAGATTGTTTACTTATCTTGGATTATCTATCTATTAAGTTGTAGACCCACCTTGTCCTCAAGGTAGGATAACCCAGGATGGGGATTCATTCTGAAGGATTCACCCTGAAGGACAACCTGGCTTTATAGGTTTCCTTTTTCAAAATGTCCCGCCACAATTCCTTCTGCTTTTATAATGGGTATTGACAGATACTCAAATTGAGCTTAATTTGCTTGTGAAAGTTCCCACAAGGAGGTCCTTATGGCCTTGATAGATGTTTCGAGGAGGGTGGTCAAACCATTATTGATACTCGTTTTTTTCATTGCTCTGATTTCCTCGGTCAGCGCTAAAACTCCCTGGGCCGACAAGTCCCTCATCCGCCTCAAGAACCCTACTCCTGGGCTCATCCAAGTAATCCAACACAAAAACCTGGTAATAGCCAATGAGGCTGAAATCAAAGACTGGATTGATGTCTGGGTTGACCAAGAAGAGCGACAGTGGCTGGCCTCCTTAGGCTGGGAAGGGAAAAAGATTATAGATGCCGAGCAGCTAATGGCTTTTTCGCCGGCCCTAAGTGCTGAGTTTCACGATTATAACGAAATGGTGCAGGTTTTAGATTCTCTGGAAACTGTCTATCCCGGTTTATGCCATAAGGAGAGCCTGGGTGTGTCAACTCAATTGCAGAGGATAATGTGGGGATTTAAGATTTCTGATAACGCTGATACAGATGAGGATGAGCCGGTGGTGTTATATGATGGCGCCCATCATGCCTGCGAAGTGATGGGTTTTGAGATTAACATGCGCCTGATTTATGAGCTGTTGGCCGGCTATGGAGTTAATCCTCAGGTTACCAATTGGGTCAATAATACAGAAATCTGGTTTGTCCCTCTGGTTAATGTTGACGGCCATGAGGCCATTGTGAATGACATCTCCTACTTCTGGCGTAAGAATGCCCGCGATTTAGACGGAGACGGTATTCTCTACGAGTATCTGTGCAACGACTGGTGGACCTGCTCCACCGAGGGGATTGATTTGAATAGGAATTACGATTGGTACTGGAGCAATAGCGGCTCCCCTGACCCGTGGAATTATTATTACCGGGGAACTTCTGGCTTCTCCGAAGGTGAGACTCAGGCAGTAAGAGACCTGGCCCGAGAGATAAGGCCTAACCTCTATATCACCTATCACAGCTACGGAGAAGTGATTTACTATCCTTGGTATGGAGCCCCTAATCCTGACCAGACAGTATTAGACGAAATAGCTTACCAGATTGCCTCTAATATCATAACTCCCACCAGCCCTTACGGCTATGGATATGGTGTGAATTACTACAATCAAGGTATGAGCTTTCTCTGGATGTATGGCACTCTGGGTACTTTGGGATTCTTGATCGAGACTCTACCCTACCCTTATTTCATCCCCCCTGGCTTAGCTTTAGACTCTGTTTACTCGGAGTTAAGGCCAGGCATCACCTACATATTGGATCGGGCACAAGGTCCGGGAGCAAGAATTGGAGTGACTGACAGCACCACTGGGCTGCCTCTTTCTGCCAAGGTCGAGCTGGTGGGGCAGGACTATTCAGCTGTAATGCCCCGTTATACTGATTCTACGTTTGGTTGTCAGCGCTTGCTCTTACAGCCCGGTTATCACACCGTGCGAGTCTCGCACTCTCTCTACTTCTCCAGAACTCTCGAATTCTATGTATCTGGCTCAGATTACACTCAAGTCAATCTGACCTTACAGCCTCGTCCTTCAGGGCCGGCAATAGTAACTATGCCTGACTCGGTTAGTCTGAGTCTGTTTGCCGACACATTGGTCAACTCCCCCTTATCAATCATAAACGAAGGCTTAGACACCTTAGATTTTCAAATAACCACCATTGGCGCCTCCTGGTTGTCTTTGACCGGCGTCTCAGGAAATGTTCTCCCGGTCGACACCCAGGTCATCCAGCTACAGATTAATACCTCTGACCTCTCTGGCGGAGTTTACTACGAGACCCTGACCGTGGCCAGCAATGACCCTAATCATCCCAGCGAAATTATTCCGGTTCAACTGACGGTTAACTGTCTGCTGAAGCCTATGGATATCAACTTCGATGGACAGCTCACTCTGGCAGATGTGATTTATCTGGTCAATTATGTCTTTAACCGGCCTGGTTTCACTGTTACTTATCTCTGTCAGGGGGACCTGGACGCGCCCGGGCTGCCGGCTAACTCCAGCATTACGCTGGCGGATGTTATCGGATTAGTAAACTGGGTCTTGAAAGGGAATCCTGTTTTCCAGCCCTGGCCTAACCGCGCCTGCTGCCTGCCATTGTAGCAGGAGGAAAAAGATTACTGAATAATGAAAGGGATGTTGAATCTTAAAGCTCTAAAAAGATAGTCTTAAGATTCTGGATAACCGTCTGCTGAATAAGTAAGATTACTCCCACTTCTGAATCGCCCCGATGATCTCCTGCACTGAGGAGGCATAGAGCAGCTTTTCCCTTAGCTCTTCATATTTAAGCAAATCCGCCAGTCCTTTATAGACCTTCAAGTATAAGCTATCATCATAATTCGGCGAAGCCATAATAAAAAACAGATGAACCCTCTCCTTATCCGGGGCATCATATTCATACCCCTCATACGACTTGGCAAACGCCATGATAAACTCCCGTGCGTGCATCGTCCTGATATGCGGAATGGCCACCCCATGCCCGATGGCAGTTGAAGCCTTTCTCTCCCGGTTCAGCATATCTAAATAGAGCTTATTTGAGCTCTGCACCTTGCCGGATAATTCCAGCAGTTCCACAAATTCTTTGACCAATAGCTCCTTGATTCTCTCTACCCGGATTTCCGGCTTGATAATCTCCTGAACTTCCTCAGGAATAACTGTCTCCAACTCTACTTTAATCAAGTCCGGCTGTATCAGCTTAGAGATTTTCATAAGTTCTGCCTGACAATTCCATTATCGGAAATATTATATCCTTTCTAATCTTAAACAACCCCTACTTACAGTTGTGTCAGGATCCTACTCTGTAACTTTGAGCCTGTCTGTGGATAACTTCTCAGAGAACAGTGAAAATTTGATCTTGACCCCACCTTTATCCTCCCCTTTTTAATGGTGAGCGCAGTCGAACCATAGGGGAGGAAAGTGAGCTCCCTCTCCTAGAGGAGAGGGCTGGGGTGAGGTCAGGTTACTCATTAGTTGTGTCAGGACCTAGTCCTGACACTTTCCAAAACCGTCAGGAGTAGCTCCTGACGGAACTCTGGAGTTCTTGACTTCTCAACTGTGGAATTTAAATTAAATGCATGCGCGTCGGTTTTTTCCAGTTCAATCCTAAGTTGGGCGACATTGCCTATAACCTGAAGCGCATTGAAGTCAAGCTCTCTGCCATCAAAAATTTAGACTTAATCGTTTTGCCAGAACTATGTAATTCCGGCTACAATTTTAAGAATCTATCGGAAGCTAAAAGCCTATCCGAGCCGGTGCCAGAGGGGCGCTCTACTCAAACCTGGATTGCCCTCTGCCGTAAAATGGGATTCTACCTGGTAGCCGGCCTAAACGAATGTGACAAAGGCAAGCTGTACAACTCTGCTATTTTGATCGGCCCTAAGGGATATCTTGGAAAATTCCGCAAGCTCCATTTATTCTATAATGAGAAGAAATTCTTTCGGCCCGGCAACCTCAGTTTGCCAGTTTTTAAAGTGAAAGGGGTGATGCTCGGAATCTTAATCTGTTTTGACTGGCAGTTTCCTGAGGCCTGGCGAATCTTAGCCCTGAAAGGTGCCCAGATAATCTGCCATCCATCTAATTTGATTATTCCTAAGCTCTCCTTTCGTGCCTTGCAAGGACACGCCTTAGTCAACCGGGTCTTTGTGATAACTACCAACCGCATCGGTACTGAACGGGGCTTAAAGTTCATCGGCAGCAGCACGATTTGGAATACTAAAGGCGAAGTCTTAGCTCAGGCCACTCCTCATCGCGAGGAAATAAAAGTAATTGAAATCAATCCGGCTGAGGCCAAGAACAAATTCGCCACACCTACAAATCATATCTTTGCCGATATGCGCATCAGATACACGCAGAAATTGCTTAAATAGAAACTGGCTAGATTTTAGTCGGCTTCGAAATTCAGACTGCGGGCTGGCTGTATTTAATCTTCTTTCTCCACCCCTGCACTACATAATAGACCGTCGGAATCAGGATTAGAGTCACTGAAGTAGAGACAATCAGTCCTCCAATCACGCTCATAGCCAAAGGCTGCCAGATTTCCGAACCCTGTTTAGTGGAGAGAGCCATGGGTAAAAGACCCAAGACCATGGCTGAGGTAGTCATCAATATCGGGCGCAGACGAACCCTTCCAGCTTCGATCAGAGCCTCCTTAGTCCCCCAACCCTTACGCTCCAATTGGAGCGCATAGTCCAAATAGACAATGGCATTCTTGACCACCAACCCCACCATCATGATTATGCCGATGAAAGTAGCCACATTCAAGGTCCGGTCAAAGACCACAAACATCAGGATAGCGCCCACGAATCCAAAGGGTACCGAAAACATCAGCACCAGAGGCACCACAAAGGATTCGAACTGCGAGGCCATGACCAGATAGGTTAACAGCATCCCCAAAAACAGAGCCAGTCCTAAATCCGCAAATGACTCTCTCTGCTCCTTGATTGAGCCGCCAAACTCTAAGGTCACCCCGGGCGGCAGGGGAATTTTCTTAATTTTTTCCTCTAGGGCGCGGGTCACCTCCCCCAGACTGGCTTCAAAGGTATTGGCCTCAACCCGAATTACTCTCTGCTGGTCCTGTCGTTCTATTTCTAAGGGACCCTCGGTGGGCTCCAATTTTACCAGATTGGAAAGGCGCACCATCTCTCCGTTGGGAGCTTTGACAAATAATCCTTCTAAATCCGCCTCGCTTTTTCTCTGACCAGGTTCCATGCGGATTACCATGTCGTACTCTTCCCCCACTTCTCTATAGGTTGAGGCCCTCTGCTGGGCAAAAGCCAGATTAACTACGTCGCTGACCTCTTTGGCCGAGATTCCCAAGGCCGCGGTCTTCTGCCGGTCGATGTTGACGTGGAATTCCGGGCGGCTTAAATCCAGAGAGATGGCCGCATCAGTCAACCCGGGAGTATTCTCCATCATCTGCTTAATCTTCTCGGCTAAGGGATAGGTCTTATCGAATTCATATCCGTAAATATTTATTACTACTGGCTTTTCCCGGCTTAAAATCAGACGGCTCCACAGGTCTCCGGTTAAAAAATTCACCCGGGAGACCTCCGGCCAGTTTTTTACTTCCTGTCTCAGCTTCTGGTTGATGTCTTTGACGCTCAAAGGCCTCTGGTCCTTTTCCACTAAGACAGCCTGAAACCTCCCGATATTGGAGGCTTCTCTCTGGCCGGTAACGCCCCCCCATCCCTGTTTGGGGTTATAGCCGTCTCTCCAGAAATAGCCGATGGTCCACTCCGGCTGGACTACCTGTTTGAACTCAGCTTGAAGTTTCTCCATGGTGCCATGGGTTGCTTCTACTCTGGTCCCTACCGGTAATTCTACTTGAAATACCGGCTGGCCTGCATCGCCTTCCGGGAAGAACTCAGTTCCCACTAAGGGAACCAGGAAAATAGCGCCAATGAAGATAAGTAAGGCGACCGACACTACCGCAGCTTTGTGATTCAATGCTGCTGCAATTACCTTCTTGTAGCTGTTCTGCAGCCAGACTAACTGGCTCTCGCTCCAAAGATAAAACCTGCTGCCTAATCCTGACTTTCTCTGGGTGCGCGGCTTCAAAATTATGGAGCAGAGCATGGGGTTTAACAGCAAGGCGTCAAACAAAGATAAAAGTAAGGTGATTGATATCACAATTGCCAATTGGCGGAACATTACCCCGGCCACGCCGGTGGCAAAGACTACCGGGACAAATACAGCCACCGAAGTTAAAGTGGAGGCGGTGACTGCCAGGCCGACCTCGCTGGTAGCTTTGACCGCCGCGGTCTTGGGATCTTCGCCCAATTCCTCCTGGTGGCGAATCTGGTTTTCCATCACTACGATGGCATCATCGACCACCAGACCGACCGCAATGGTGAGCGCTAAAAGAGAAACCGTGTTAATGGTGTAGCCGAAAAAGTATTGAAACATGAAGGAGTCCAACAGCGAAATCGGGACCGAAGTAAAGACGATTAAAGCCGGTCTTATCTGCCGGATGAAGATTAGAATTATTCCGAAAATAAGCGCAATGGCAATCTTCATGGTATCGGAGAGATTGTCGATGGTGCGCCGGATGTCTTTGGAGTTGTCGATTAAGACCGACAGCTTGACATCCGGAGGCAGGCGCCGGTTGATTTCCGGCAGGGCCTGTTTAATTCCTTCGGCCACCCTTACGGTGTTGGCCTCCCCTCTTTTCTGGACAAACAAAAGGGCTCCTGGCTGGCCGTTGACTGAGATTTTTTCAGTCTCCTCAGCACGGTAATCCTCCGCATATCCCAGGTCTTTGAAATAAATTTGCCGGTCCTGGAATTTTCCTACCGGCATCTGGTTGATTTGGTCCACCTCAGTGAACTCTCCGGGAACCCGCAGCAAATAATCGGTTCGGGCAATCTTAATGTTGCCTGCCGGTAGAGTGATGTTGTTATTTTTCAAGGCCTGGGAAATGTCATTTAAGGTCAGGCCATAAGCCTCTAATCTATGTCGGTCTACGTTGAGATTTATCTGACGGATATAGCCGCCGCGAACGAAGACATTACCCACTCCGGGAACTCGTTTCAACATATCGGAGACGTCCTTATCCAGAGAATGATACAGATTGGGATAAGATTCCCTGGCCGTAGCCCCGATGAAGATGATGGGGATGTCGCTTAAGTCGAATCTGAAGATGACCGGGTCATCCGCTTCTGTGGGAAGCATGTTGCGCAAGAATCCCAGCCGGTCGCGCACGTCATTAGCAGCTGCATCCAGGTCAGTGCCCCATTCGAATATCAGGCGGATTACTGAAGAGCCTTCCCGGGAGACTGATTGCAGCTCCTTTAAGTTGCGGACAATGGAGACTGTGGACTCCACCACGCGTGTCACTTTTTGCTCAACTTCTTCCGCACTAGCCCCCTGGTAAGTGGTTATGATGCCGATGGTGGGAAAGGAGACCTTGGGCAAAAGGTCGATGCTCATCCTCACGAAGGCGAAAATCGAGATGGCAATCAGCCCGATGTAGATGCCGAAAGTGGTGACTGGCCGCCGGACTCCAAATTCAGGTAATCTCATTATTTTTTCTCCGCGGAATTATTGACCGGCTGGCCGTCAAACTCCACGATTTCGACCCGGCTGCTGTCGGTCAGATTATGCCAGCCTAAGGTGACTAAGGTCTCAGCCGGAGCCAGACCGGACAAAATCTCTATGGACTCAGGCTTGATGATGCCAACTCTTAAATCTCTGCGCTGGGCTAATTGATTTTTTACTACAAAGGAGTAATAATTGCCCCCTTGTTCTGCAACCGACTCCCGGGGTACGACTATCGCATTCCGGTGAACGCCTAGAATAATCTCCACCCTGGCAAACATCCCCGGCTTAAGTTTCAGGGTCGGATTGTCAGATTGAATTTCGACTTCTGCCGAGCGAGAGCCTAAGCTCAGCGCCTCGGATATCTTGGTTATCCTACCGGTAAATGAATCCTGCGGATAGGCGTCCACTGAAAATCTCGCGCTCTGGCCGATACTTATTCTGGGCAAATCTTTCTCTGAGACCATGATCACCACTTTGACCGGCGAAATATCTGCCACTTCGCAAATAGGAGTGGAGGGAGTGACTGCCGCACCTAAATCCAAGAAGTAGCGGGTCAGAACCCCGCTTAGAGGAGAAGTCACTTCTGCCGGAGCAAATTGTAAGGCCGGTTCATCCCGGTCTACCAAGCTTATTACCTCATCCTTTTTAACCACCTCTCCGATTTCCTTAATCTTGCGCATCAGCCGGCCCGGGACTTTGGGATAGACCTTGGCCTCATTTAAGCCTCGTATGTCCCCGGTCAGAATCAGAGTCTCTTCAATTTGCTGCCTCTTCACTTCGGCTGCTGCCACCGGCACTCCGCCTTGCACCGCCGTACTCTGAACTTTTTCGCCCTTAAGCAATCTGCCGGCTACCCGAAACAGCACAAATGCTGCGATTAGAATTAAGAAAGCTATCACCAAACGTTTACGCGTAACCAAATTTGGTCTCCTCCGTCTTTGACAATCTCATATGCTCACCTTCCCTGCGCCCTTTCTAATTCTGCTAAACTCAGATTATAGTCAAACAGCGCTCTTTGATAATTGGTCTCTGCCTCAGTCAGGGAGAGCTCCGCATCTTTCAAGTCTAATTGGGATAGAAGGCCTAACTTATATCTCTCTGTGGCGATTCTCAGGTTCTCCTGGGCAGTGCTGACATTTTCTTTCTGGGCCGAAATTCTCTCCCTGGCTGCCTGCAGGGCTAAGAAAGCCTGCTTGACCTCCAGCTCTATTAGGTCCAATAATTGTTCTTTGCTCTCTTTCACCTGCTCTAAACTGGCTTGGGCCGCTTTAATCTTTCCTTTGGCGGAGAATCCGTCAAAAATCGGGACTGAGATTCTTCCTAGAAGAGTCCAGTATTTGAAGTATTTGTCCGGGTCGGCATACAAATCTATGGCCTGCCAGCCGTAGTTGTAACTTAAGGAGAAGCTGGGGAGGCGCGCCGCCTTTTCTAAATTGACCGTGCTGGCGGTCAGATTCTCTATATAGATCAGCGACTGTATTTCCGGGCGATTTTGATGGGCTTGCTCTATCGCCTGATTTAAGTCAACTTCGATTAAGTCTTCGGTAAGTTCTCCAGCAATTAAAAACATCTCTTCAGCCGGCAGACTGAGCAGGCTCCGCAGAGCCTCCAGGACAATGTCGTAGTTATTTTGCGCCTCGATTAAATCGCTCTGGCTGTTAATCCATCTGACCTTGGCCCTGGAGACGTCGAAATGGGAGACTTTTCCCTCTTTATACAATTTCTCCGTGGTCTGGAAATTATCTCTGGCAACCTCCACTGCTTTTTGCCTGATGGCCACTAACTGTTTGGCAAACAAGACCCCGTAAAAACTGCTTTTTACCTGCAGAGTCAGTTCATTCTTGGTGGTTTTGCAATCTGCCTCCGAGCGGTCAACGTTAAACGAGGCTATTTGCAGAGTCGGCTTGATTTTCCAGGAGAAAATGGTGTAGTTTAATCCCAAGCTGTGCTCATAAACCTGTGCGGAGATAAAAGAGGGTCTGATTCGACCTATCGGTGCGCCACCGCCCAAACTTCCCAGCGGAGCCGGCGCATTCTTGGTGTAGCTGCTGTTAAAACTCAGCTGAGGATAGAGAATGGAAGCCGAAGCCTGAGCCTGGGCCTCAGCCTCTTTTACGGCCTGTCCGGCAGCCTTGAGCAAAGGGCTGTTCTGGTAAGCGTATTCCAGGCATTTTTCCAGGGTCCAGTTTTCCTGAGACGTGGAAATTTTTACGGTCATGGAAAACAGGACTAATGTTCCCGACAACACTTTCCCGAATTTAGTCATTTCGCCTTTAACTTTCTTACCGTGCTACTTAACCCCTGCTTGAAAACTTCCACCATAAAATCAACTTTCTGGGTTAAGGGAATTTTGGATTCCTCCAACATCGATTCCAAAATCATAAAATCGACCGCCCCTCGAATCATTAAAGCTGTCTCCCTAATAGGAAACTGTTTGGCAGATTTGAAACCTAGCCCTTGTCTTAGGGCGTTGGCCAACATTTCTACGTATTCCAGATGCCCCTGGAAACATCTCTGCATGCTCTTCCTTCTCTCCTGAGCGTTGCAAAAAGGGAGCTCCCTTAAATAGATTTTGTAGAACTCCTTGTTCTCCTCGAAAAATTCAAACGGCTTCTGGACGAATAGCCTCAGTTTCCCTTCCCAGTTTTTTTCCTTGGAAACTGCACCCTTCAGGTCCTGGACTAGCTTATTCATCCCCTCCTCCATTACTGCATAGAAGAGTTCCTCTTTCCCCTGGAAATACAGATAGAGTGTGCCGGCTGCCATCTCGGCCGCGCCGGCTATGTCGGCCATGGTGGTCTGCTCATATCCCCGGCGGGAAAAAACCTCCTTAGCCGCCTCCAAGATTAGCTGGCGGTTCCTACTGTAGCGCCGGCTCTTTTTCCTTTTGAAAACTGTCTGCATCGCTAAACCTCAATTCAGAAAATGAATATACATTCATTTTATGCTCCTGTCAATATACGCAGGAGCATTAAGGTTTGTTGCTTCAAGCAGAAACTATTTTAGGGAAAAAGTGCACCGCATAGGCAGACATAGGAGGGTGTATTTTGTTCTTCCCTATCGTAATTTCTGCTGTCAGAGGGTGATTGATTCTATCACATTCTTGGTTTTGCCAGGAACTCAGAAGAGGTTTAGACCGCAACCCCTGGCTTGAGAGATTAAACTTTGACAAACAGTCTAGTCCCTAAATCCTGAAATCGCCTGAGCCACTCCCGGGCAAATTCCTCCCCGGCCTCTGACTTCTGCTTAAACTGTGGGTAAATGTTCTTAAGTATGCGATAGTAGATATTCTGACTGGTCCACAGATTGATTTCAGCGCCTATTAGCGCGGAAAGGTCCAAAAGCCAGTTTAATCCTTGCAGTTGATTCAAGTCAGAGGGTTGGCTCTCAAATCTGGCCAAATTCTCTTCGAATCGGTCCTGCATAAGCGGGGCCAACTCCTGGCTATTCAAGGTAATCCCGGCCTGAGCGGCTTCTTCTACCAGGGCATTGACTTGAATGAGGTCAGGATTTTCAGCCAAGAGCAGGTTCTTGACGCCGAAATTCAGGGCCACTTCAGCCGCGCTTTGCAAGGCCTTCGGAGGAATTTGATTCACCTCGGCCAAAAAGCGTAGAAGTGGAGCGTACTGGCGATAAAGTCTCTCATAGGTGGACTCTGCCTCGGCTGCAGCCGACTCTATAAGCTTGGAAATTATACGGCTCTGCTCGTCCCGAAAGAGGAGTTTTAAGGTATAGGTTCCAGAGCCGAAGTTCCGGTCCACGGTCCGGATGAGCTCTGCCAAATCTGCCCGGCCAAAAGCAGAGGTGGTTTCTTCTACCAATTTCTGATAGGCCTCTTCTCCTTGAAATTCTCTGATGCCGCCATAGATATTGTAGTCTCCTGGAGTCAGAACCCCTAAACTGACCCGGGCGGATTCCTGGGTAATGGCCGAGGTTATTTTTATCCTTCCTAAAGCCAGCCTGGCCTTGCCCACTGGCATTAAACGGAAATCTTCCTGTTCCACCGAATAGCAGTAGACTGAAGCCTGCTGGCCGTAGTTTTCAAAAAGTGAGCTTACCGCATAATGTGCTCCTACCTTCTTCAGGTCGAGCATGGCCGGTTTGACAAACTTGTGATAGATTTTTCCCCCATCCGAAATTCGATTGATATTGCTTTTGGCGCGGGAAATAAGCTCGATGAAGCGCGGCTCTAATTTACTCTGGAAAAGCTCCTCGGCTAATTGAATGACCCGGGCCGCATACTGCATGACCTGGACGGTTTCAATTCTATACAACTCGTCAAAAAACCAGCCGCAGCTGGTGTACATCAAAAGAGCATGCCTTTGGAGTTCTAAGAGTTTTAATACCTCGCTTTGTTCGGTTTGATTTAAAGAACGCCGGGAATGTTTCTGAAGATAGCGCTGGAGATTCTGCGGCGAGCGGTCCAGTATTACCTCGATGTAGTCATCTCGCGCAGCCCAAGGGTCATGTAGATACTGAATGGCCTTTTCTTGATAGGGGAGCGCCACTGAATCTCTCAACCAGTCTAAAGCTTCTCTTAAGGGAGCCCGCCAGGCTTGATTCCACTCCGGATGCCTGCCGGTGTTGCAGCCGCAGTCACTTCTCCAGCGCTCTATGCCGTGGGTGCAACTCCAGGAACTATTTTCGTGAATTTCAACCTGATGTGTGGGAGGATGTTTTTCCAAATATTCGGCGTAATTGGTGAGCCGGACAGCATGATTCTGCTCCAGATGGTGCAGGGCAAAGGCCAGAGCCATGTCCCCAAAACGGTGGTGATGTCCGTAGGTCTCTCCATCCGTGGCAATGTGTACTAACTGAGCCCTAGTTTGCTTATCTGAAAAAGCACCCAAGAGCCGGTCGACTAAATATTCTCCCTTTTCCAAAAGTCTCTCAAAGGCCACAGCGCGGGAGACAGGGCCGTCGTAGAAAAAAAGATTGATTTTTCGACCTGAAGGGAGAATCAGCTCATAAACCTGGGTAGGGTCTACGTTGCCGGGATTTAATTCCTTCCACGACCTCCCCTTGATTCGGCGCACTCGCCTGGCCTGATGGGGCGCCAGTATGGTGAATTTGATACCCTGCTGGGCCATCAAATCCAGACTCTCCAGGTCCACTGCGGTCTCCGGCAGCCACATTCCTTCAGGCTGGCGGCCAAAGCGGCACTGAAAATCTTTTATTCCCCAAAGAACTTGGCTGAGTTTTTCCCTGGTATTGGCCAGGGGCATGATTATATGATTATAGGCTTGAGCTATGGCTGACCCGTGCCCGCTGAAACGGTTCTGGCTCTCTTGGTCAGCCTCTAAGATTCTCTGGTACACCTGAGGAGACTTTTCCTGCATCCAGGCTAAGAGGGTCGGGCCGAAATTGAAACTAATTTTAGAGTAATTATTTACTATCTGAGTAATTCTCCCCTGTTCATCTAAAATCCGGGAAAGGGCGTTGGGCCCGTAGCACTCTGCGGTAATGCGCTCGTTCCAGTCGTGATAAGGATGAGCAGAATCCTGCAATTCGATTGACTCCAGCCAGGGATTTTCCCTCGGGGGCTGGTAGAAATGCCCGTGAATGCAGACGTATCTTTCCATTCAAGCCTTATTTTCTGCAAAAAACATTACTGTTATGTTTTTCTCAAGGAAGAATTAAATGCCCCGTCAGGTTTTCTGCTCTAAATGAGCGAACTTTGGTTTTGAAGTCAGGGTATGGGAATTGATTGCTCGGAAGTCACAGACCCGCATCGATTCGGCTGCTCTTCAGAAACAGTCCGGCTAAGGGAGGGAGGGTCAAATTCAGCGAATAGGGGCGCCCGTGAAAACTGACCGGCGAGGTCTCTTTTTCTCCAAAATTCCCCATGCCTCCTCCCCCATAGTACAGAGAGTCACTGTTTAATATCTCATGCCAGAGCCCTTGATGAGGTACTCCCACCTTGTAATTATGGCGGGGGACTGGCGTGAAATTGAAGACTGCTAAGATAAAACCGTCAGAAGATTCAGATTTGCGCAGTAAACTTACCACACTGCCTTCCCAGTCGCCGCAGTCAATCCACTCAAAACCCTCAGGTCTGACATCAAATTTATGCAGACTGGCTTCCTGTCGGTACAGCCGATTCAAATCCTGGACTAACCTTTGGAGCTGCTGATGCCTTTCATACTGGGTCAGGTGCCATTGTAGACTATGGTCATGCTGCCACTCGTCCCATTGTCCGAACTCTCCTCCCATAAAAAGCAGCTTTTTGCCGGGCTGGGCATACATGTAAGTGAAGAGTAATCTTAAATTGGCGAATTTCTGCCAGTCATCCCCGGGCATCTTGGCCAAGAGCGAGCCCTTGCCGTGAACCACCTCATCGTGGGATAAAGGTAGCACAAAATTCTCGAAAAAGGAGTAAATCATCCGGAAGGTGAGATTATTGTGATGGTACTTTCGGTGAATCGGGTTTTTGGTCATGTATTCTAAAGTGTCATGCATCCAGCCCATGTCCCACTTCAGTCCGAATCCCAGTCCCCCCACATAGGTGGGACGGGAGACCAGGGGCCAAGCGGTAGAATCCTCGGCTATGGTCTGAACATCAGGGTATTCTTTGTAAACAACTTCATTTAACCGGCGCAGGAAATCTATAGCCTCTAAGTTATTTCTCCCCCCGTACTGATTGGGAATCCACTCTCCTTCTTGGCGGGAATAGTCCAGGTAGAGCATGGAGGCTACGGCATCGATTCTCAATCCGTCAGCGTGATATTTATCCAGCCAGAACAGGGCATTGCTGATTAAAAAGCTCTGTACTTCGTGCCGGCCATAGTTGAAGATATAGCTGTCCCAGTCTGGATGTAGCCCTTTGCGCATGTCTGCATGCTCATACAGATGTGTGCCGTCAAAATAGCCCAGGCCGTGCTGGTCAGTGGGAAAATGAGAGGGGACCCAGTCTAAAATCACTCCTATTCCCTGAGAGTGTAGATAGTCAATTAAATACATTAAATCCTGGGGGGTGCCAAAGCGGCTGGTAGGGGCAAAATAGCCGGTTATCTGATAGCCCCAGGAGCCGTAAAAGGGGTGCTCCATGATGGGTAAGAATTCCACGTGCGTAAATCCTAAGGATTTGACATATTCTGCCAGCAAAGGAGCCATTTCCCGGTATGTCAGAAAGCGGTGATTCTCCTCAGGCACTCTTTGCCAGGAGCCGAGGTGGACTTCATAAATGGAAATAGGAGACTGAAGGCTGTTGCGCTCATGTCTGGTCCGCATCCAGTGCTGGTCCTGCCAGGTGTAATCTAAGCCCCAAACAATAGAGGCAGAGCGGGGAGCCTTTTCACAGCAAAAAGCATACGGGTCGGCTTTTTCCACCCGATACCCCCGGTAGCGCGATTTGATATAATATTTGTACAATTCACCGGATTTCAAGCCGGGGATGAAACCCTCCCAGATTCCTGATTGAGCTCTGGCCCTTAAAGGATGGCTCTCTCTATCCCAATTATTGAAATCTCCCATGACACAGACTTTTTCCGCATCCGGAGCCCAGACTGCAAAATTAACTCCTTTTCCTTTTGGAGAGTCTATTAGATGAGCCCCCAGTTTTTGATATAATCTTGAGTGAGTGCCCTCGTTAAAGAGAAAGAGGTCCTGGTCGGTAAGAAGACTCTGCTCGTGGAGAACCGGAAATCTCTCTGTTTTATCGGTGGTTTTCAAATGGGGCTTATTCATCTTTTTTTGCGTTCCTTCTTAAGACATCGACTAAAGGCGGCGGGGCTGTAACCTGTTACAGGGGAATAAATTTCTCGCTAACCTATATTCTAGCCCCACGGGGAGTCGAACCCCGGTCTGATGGCTGAGAACCATCTGTCCTGGGCCACTAGACGATGGGGCCATTTTTAGTTTGAACACATAATTTTATAGAATGATACGTTTCTGTCAACAGAAATCTGCGCTATTCTTGCTTCGGCCTCGCCTGTGGTCCCCCATATGTCCCCATATCACTAACCGACCCATCCGGGTCAGTATACGTCGGATTTCCCTTATCCTTCAGCTCCGAATCTGCAGGCAGCCTGAAATCTTTATCTCCTGCAAGCTGCGGATTTATCGACAGATTCCCATCTTTTCCAGCCAAATCTTCAATATCCCGATAATTACCAGCCACATTATTCCATACGTTATTATAACTCAGGTTGAACTGCTCTGATTTTCCTTCATACCACCACACACCTACGCAGGGACAGACCCACTCTTTTCTCCAGCCATTATCGGTGATGATATTATTGGTTGCCAAGCCTCTGGCCCCCTCCCCCCAGACTGCAAATCCGCAGTTGCCGTTGCGGGTAATCACATTGTTGGAAGATTCCATGTAAGAGTTGCCGGAAACAATGATTCCCCAGCCCAAGTTGTCAAATACAGCGTTATTCCGCACAACTGCTCTGGAATCTCCGAAAGTCCCGATTCCCTTCCAGTAGTTGGAAACTTTGTTGCGGTAAACCGTAGCCACTGCGTCCCAGGTTATGCCAATTCCGGCTCCTCTGCCTTTGTCAATCACATTGTCGGTAATTAAAGCAGTGGCACCTCGATAAAGCGCAATCCCGTCCCAGCGGTTGTCGTGGATGAAATTGTTCTGGATGATAAGCTCAGAATTCTCCCTGCCGAAAATTCCTCCTATGCCCACGATGACCCCCTGAACGGAATCCTGGTTGTCTGCTATTTCACAGTTGGTAATCGTAACAGTTGAGAATTTAGCCACAATTCCAGCATCAGTGGCATTCCCATCCGGGTCTCTTTTTCCTCCGGTTATCTTCAAGTCAGTGATAATCGAGCCTCGCGAATCTTCGAATAGCACTCCGTAGCCTGCTTTGGTGATTAAAATTGTTGAATCAGTTCCACTGCCAATCATGTGAACTGCTTTACCCTTGATTAAAAACCCCCCGCTGGCATTCACCTGGGTCTGATGTTTTTCGCAGTTCCCGCACAGGTCTTCAACATAGACTTGCGGATGCGCTTCATAAACTCCCGGCAGGATGACAATTCTGTCTCCATCCTCTGCCTGCTCTATGGCGTGTTGCAAATCCCGATAGGGTTTTTTCTGGGTCCCTTCTCCCACTTTCTTATCTTTAAGGTCATCCACGTAAATCGTACTGCCGGCATACAAAGCCTGGCTCAAACAGAAGAGCAGCCCCAGAGTAAATGAGACTGCTCTCTTGAAAGCTGTGTAAAATGCTTGAGACATTTAGTGCGGCAGCGGAGTAAAAATCCCGATCTTATTCCCATCCGGGTCGGCAAAAACTCCGAACCAGCCGACGTTGGGGATGTCAGATTTGGGAGTAACCTGTTTTCCGCCTAAACTCTCAGCCCTGGAAATATACTTGGGAATGTCATCCACCTCTATGTAGAACATCAGGTTGTCACCCGGATTGACTTTTTCAACCTGAGCGATTCCGCCTCCCGGAGGATTGGGGCATTCGAACAAAGAGTAATTGCTCATCATTTCCGAGGTGATTTTCCAGCCGAACAGGTCCCCGTAAAACTTCTCCGCCCTCTTTAGGTTAGTTGTCATAATTTCGATATGACACACTGCATTCTTCATTTCTCCTCCTACAGAGAATTGGTTTTGAGTTAGTTGTCTCTGTCTGCCAAAGATAATACTTTTCCGCTTCCGGCGAAGTTATATTTCAGTCCTTGGGCACCGTCCTCACAAAACTGCCGAATTTGAATAGCTCTTCCATCCGGCAGGACCAGACTAATCGTCCATTCCAGACCGTGATGTCCGGACAGCCGTCACACATATTTTGATATCCCCCATCCAGGATGTCAATCGGCTGAATTATCATTATAGACTGCAAGTGTAATTTTTTGCCTAAGTTCAGCGGTTGTCTGACAGTGGCGCTTAAATATTCTTTGGCAGCCTGCTTGAGTCCTGTGTCTAAAGGAGATAACAAAAACAGCCACTTAGCCCGGCTGGTCACCTGCGGAGGGACGTAAGAGAGATACCTGCCGGTTCTTAAATGGTGCCAGGTCTGGGCGATTTCTAAGAATTTTGGGCCGCAGTAGCCGTAGATTTTCTCTTTGGTGCCAATTCGACAAGTCAAGAGCCATTTATACGAATCAGGTTTTTCAGTACCATTCAGATAAGCGCAGGGCTGGAAGTCCGGGAATCTCTCTCTGATTAGAGCAACCACCTCAGGCGCAGTAAAATATTTCTGCGCCACCTTGGTGGTGGAATAAACCAGACGGGTCATGTCCACCATCTGTCCCCCCACATAGTAATCATGACCGGCCAGAGTAGCCTCCCGGAATAAAATGAAAACCATTACTTGCACGATGTCTATATGCTCTTGCGCCCAGGCCACTAATTCCGGGATATGCTGGAAGGTATCATTGTAAACTGTGGAATTAAAAGAGCAGGACAGACCACTGACGTTTGCTATCATTTCCGCATAGTGCAGACGAAGCTCATTCAGTTCGATTTCGTTCTTCCCCTTCCACCCGGGTCTTCCCTGCTTGCTGTCGATGTGCAGGGTCAGGCCTTTCAAACCTGCTTTCTTAAGTTCAACTAACAGTTCCTTATTCAGAGCCAGGCCATTGGTGTTCAGAATCGGCTTACTGCCGTCCTGGGCAATCAGTCGCACGATTTCGGCAATCTCCGGATGGGTAAGAGGGTCCCCCCCGGCAATGGAGACCGCATCGCTGGTCCGCAATTTTTTAAAAGTGGCTAAGTCCTCTTTCACCTGCTCTAAGGTCTTATGCCCTTTGGGGTCGTTCTCCCGGTAACATCCCTCGCAGTAGAGGTTGCACTTCTTGGTCGGCTCCAGCCAGGAGATGGCATTGTCCGGCAGAGACCAGGGCAAACGGTACAATTTGGTATGGTCAAGAACTGCAGGCATCTTGCCTCCTGTGTTACTTTCAGTTAAAGTAGTCCTCATTGACAATTAAAATCTAAGATGTTGACTGAAAGAATTAGACATTGACCTAAAATGTAACCATTAATAAAATTACGGGCAAGCAGAAATATCCGCGATTTAAGCGCACTTGCCTAACAGCTGATATGAGCTTTAATTGACTAAACTTCCATAATGAAACCGAAGAATAATATACTACCGATACCCAAAGTAACCGTCAAATTCGCCCGCACCTTGGACGGCTATATCGCCACCAAGACCGGCGACTCCAAGTGGATAAGCAGTCCGGAATCCAGAAGATTTGCGCATAAGTTAAGGAGCCAGCATGATGCGCTCTTAGTGGGGGTGAATACGGTATTAAAAGATGACCCTCTCTTAGATGTCCGCCTGGTGAAGGGTAAGAATCCCTTGAAAATAATTGTGGACAGCAAACTGAGGACTCCTTTGACAGCTAAGGTGCTTAAGAGAGAGCCTCGCAGGACCATCTTTGCGGCGACAAAGAGAGCTAATCCTTCTAAAATTAAACAGGTAGAAGAATTGGGGGCGAGGGTCTTGGTTATTGCTGAAGATAGAAAAGGGCGGTTGGATTTGAAAAAGTTGTTGCTGAATTTGGGTGAGTTAAAGATTAAAAGTGTGCTGGTGGAGGGGGGAGCGGAGATTATATCAAGTTTTATAAATCAAAGTTTAGTAAACCGTGTAGTAATCATAATCGCACCGAAGATAATAGGCCAGGGTCTGCTAGCCTTGAGTAGTTCCCCCAGGATTCATTGTCTGTTTTTTAAACCTCCCAAACATAATTTCTTTCCGCTTAACCAAGACCTGGTTGTAGACATTAAGATTAAATCCCCGTAGTGAAAGTTTTCACTTGACAAATCAGGTTTGTGGAGCTATGTGAATAGTGGTTATCGAGGGATAGCCATGAGAGACCAGCCAGAACAGAATAACTTCCTGACCACCAAAGGCGAACTCAAATTTCTTTGAGTCTGCTTCATTTTGTGCTCACTCGCACAATTTGAAGCGGATGAAATGTAAGCATTATTAGATTAGTTAGCTTTAAATACAGGAGGTAGCTAAAACGAAATGGAATATAAAAAATATCCTTTGGTTCATTGTCGGAACTTTAAGTCTCTTAGGGCTGATTGACTTCCTGGACAACCTCGGCCCAATCACTGCGTCTGCTGACTCAGGCAGTAGCACCGGATTCTACGGCGATGTCAGCTACACCTGTGAATCCTGCCCTGAAACCGGAGACTGCTGGGCTGATGGTGATTCCGTGTTTGTTCTTACCTATCCGGACAAGGCGCCCACTGGTGTCGGAAGGCCTATAATTCAAACTGGCAGCCGTTCCGGCAATTATGCCAGCCTGATTCCACCCGATGCCGGGTACTGGTATTTGCAGGGCATAGGTTCTGCCTGCAACTCAAGGTATTATCAGGTCTTCTGGTCAGGTATGACCCAGACAATTCGCCAGGACATAAACATGCAGTATGACAGGGAACAGCAAGGCCCTCAGAACTGACAAATAATAAAAATGAGTGGCAAGATTCCCTCTGGTGGCAGGAAGATGATGAACAGCTTAGCGGCTCTCATTATTCTCGCAGCAGTCGGACTTAGCTCAGTGCTTTTTGCACAGCCTCAACCCTATCCTGGCTGGCCTCCCAAAGCTATCACCCGTAACCACTCCTGGTCACCTGAGCTGCTCAATCTGGATACTTTACCGGACCTGGAGTTTATGGCAGGCATTGATCGTGAAAGCCTTTACGTTTGGAAATTAGATGGCTCGAATCTCTCTTTTTGGCCTAAGCCGCTTGACCCGAGTTATGTTTCCTGGGGCAGAATAGCCGCAGTTGGCGACGTAGATGGGGACCGGCGAATTGAAATAGTAATCAGCAGCTCTCTGCCGGCATTCTTTGAGCCTACTAGATTATACATTTTCAGGGCTAATGGTCACAGGCTGACAGGCTGGCCGCTTGAATTTCCCATATGGGGTGATGCCATACCAGTATTGGCTGACCTCAATTTTGATGGAAAATTGGAAATCATCTTCACTTTCCATGGCGATTCCTTAGTCTACGTTTATGACTACGCCGGCAACCCTTATCCTGGCTGGCCCCAGAAGATAATCTATGAGCCGCAATGGGGAAGAATCCATAATCTGAGTCCAGCAGTGGGTGACATAGATGGGGACGGCAGTCTGGAAATCGTCGCCTTTGCCTGGGACAACCTCTATGCCTGGCATTCAGATGGCACGCTCTTGCCCGGTTTTCCGGTTCCTCCACCGGAGGGATTTTTTTACGACGCTAATCCGGTGCTGGCCGATATGGAAGGGGATGGTAAACTTGAGATAGCCGTGATTGGTCACGAACCAGTTCTTCCTGACCTGAGGGGTTTCTTAACTGTGATAGATTACCAGGGCCAGGTGCGTGTAGGTTTTCCCCGGATTTTTGACGATATCTTGTACCCTGCCCCTTGTATAGGCGACTTGGATAAAGATGGCTATAAGGAGATTGTGGTGGAGGGGCCTGGTCACTCGCATTTCCCTCAAATCCTGAACCTGTACTTAATCAGGTACGACGGAACAGATTACGCAGGCTGGCCCATCTGGGCCCCGGGCCCGTCAGCTAATCAGAATGTGCTGGCGGACCTGGATGGAGACGGCTGGACTGACATACTAAATATGTACGACACTTGCTACGGCGGGTACTGTTACCAAGGCTATTCGGCTTACAAACTGAATGGCGAGCGAGTCGAAGGGTATCCCCTTATGGTTTCCGGTTCTACTGGCGGTTTCACCCCATCCTTTGCTGACGTTGACTTCGATGACACCTCGGACATGGCTTTCATTTCAGACAAAGCCTATCTTTACCGGCTCTCCGGCGTCCCCTACGACCCTTCTACCCTTCTCTGGCCTCAGTTCGGCCACGATGATTATAATACCAACAATGCCGAATTCGAAATCTCTTACAAAGTTGGTGACCCCAATGCTGACGGGCAGATTGATATTATAGACGTGGTCTATCTGGTGAATTTCGTCTTCAAGAGAAGGCTGCATCCCAATCCTCTTTGGAATTCAGACGTGAACTGTAGCGGCCAGGTGAATTTAGGTGATATAATGTATTTGGCCAATTATGTATTTAAGATAGGAAGCCCGGCTCCCTGCCAGTAATTACCCCACAAACCTCCCAGTAATCTCCCTGTTTTCTGCCACCGAATAGACCTTAAACTCGTGCAGTCAAGATAATTCGACTTTGACAGACTCCTATGGGTTCAGACTTCCAGTTTTTAAACATGCTAAAAATGCAACCTATTAGCTGGGTCAAGACTTGGTCTTTGATATTAGGATTAATTCTTGTTAGTGAAAGCTTTCACTTGACAAATCCGGTTTGTGGAGCTATGTTAATAGTGGTTACCGAGGGATAGCCATGAGAGACCAGTCAAGACAAGGACCTGTACTCACTAAGATAGGGGTTCTCAAATTCATATGAGCTAGGCTCTGCGTACATTGTTTGATGTACCTTTAGCCACTCCGGTTTCTTTGTCAGTGTGCTACAAGATATTATTGTCAGGAGGTGTTTAAAATGCTAAGGAAAGTAAATGCAATACACTTACTCTTAATCGTAGGATTAGGTATTATGGCTCTATTCTTCCTACAAGATTACCTGAATCCAAATCCGGCGGCTGCTTCCGATCAAGGGTCCGGCTACTATGGAGATGTCTCTTACACCTGTGGTGCGTGCCCTGACCCACCCAGGGATTGTTGGCAACAGGGAGATAGAGTGGAGGTATTTACCTATCCAATGCAAAACCCGACAGGTGCTTATAAAAACATTACTAAGACTGGGGCCGCATCAGGCTTCTACAGTAATTTGGTTCCCCCGGATGTAGGCTATTGGTATTTGCGCGGTCTTGGCACTTACTGCCGGTCAGATTATTATTTGGTCTACTGGACTGGTGAATTAATGGAAACTGTTGAACAGGATATTAATATGTACAGAGATACCCCCATTGAAGGACCAGAAGAATAGATAATTTCACTTCTATGAGTCTGCTCTGTGAGAGGTAATGATAAAGCAGTTCATAATTCAAATTGTTTTGATTCTCACTTGTAGTGTGTCCCTACTTTCCGCTCAACCACTCCCTTATCCTGGCTGGCCGCCCAAGGCTATCCCCTACCCAGGATGGGGGCATGTCCCTAACTGGGTTCCAGAACTAGCTGATTTAGATTCCCTATCAGATTTGGAGGTAGTGGCAGGCTTCTCCAATGACAGCCTATATGTGTGGAAATTAGATGCCAATAATCTTGCGCACTGGCCCAAAGGTTTAGAACCAGGTTTCTTTCACTGGAGTCAGATTGCCGCGGTCGGCGATGTTGATGGAGACAGAGAACTTGAGGTCGTAGTTAGCTGTGCACCCCCACGCTTCGACCCGCCAACTAAACTGCATGTTTTCAAGCCGGATGGCCGGGAACTGGAAGGTTGGCCCTTGGAGTTTCCCCTATGGGGGTATATTACGCCTGTTTTAGCAGACCTCAATTTTGATGGGAAATTAGAAGTCATAGTCACTTTCTTATCCGGTGACACATTAGTCAATGTTTACGACTACACGGGCATGCCCTATCCTGGCTGGCCTCAAAAAGTCATATATGAACCTGAATGGGGTAAAATTGGAAACATAAATCCTGCTGTGGGTGACTTAGACGGAGATCGCACTCTGGAAATAGTAGCCTATGCCTGGGACAATCTCTATGCCTGGCATTCTGACGGCACACTTCTAGAAGGTTTTCCAGTTCCTCCGCCAGGAGGATTTTATTTCTTTCCCAGTCCGGTATTAGCCGACATGGAAATGGATGGTAAACTTGAAATCGTCACCAGTGGTTATGAGCCTGTAGGTCCTGACTTGCGAGGATTTTTGGCAATTTACGATTGGAAAGGACAGATAAGACCCGGCTTTCCTCGTTTTTTCCCGACGATGATAGACCATGCACCTGGTGTCGGCGATCTTGATAGAGACGGCTACAAAGAAATTGTGGCAGAGCTTCAAGGTTTTCTCCCATTCCCTGAAATCCTCAATCTTTATGTTCTGCGCCATAATGGCAGCGATTATCCGGGCTGGCCCATCTGGGTGCCGGCAGGCTCCTGGTATCAAATTGCCTTAGCCGACGTGGATGGGGATGGTTGGACCGATATCGTTACGATGGATAATTACATAATTGATGGCTATAGTAACATTTATGCTCATAATTTAAACGGCGCTCCAGCAGGAGGTTTTCCTCTAAGGGTTATTGGCTGGACTGATTTCCACACTCCTGCCTTTGCTGATATTGACCACGACGATACTTTAGATATGGTCTTTATGACCGATTATCCGCGCCAGAACGACGAACTCTACTACACTTATCTTTACAAACTTCCCGGTGTTCCTTACGACCCTTCCACTTTACTCTGGCCCCAGTTCGGCCATGACGACTACAACACCAACAATGCCGAATTCAAAATCTCTTACAAAATCGGCGACCCTAATGCAGATGGAGAAATTAACATAGTGGATGTCGTCTATCTGGTCAATTTCGTCTTCAAAAGAAGACTGCAACCCAATCCTCTTTGGAATTCAGACGTGAACTGTAGCGGCCAGGTGAATTTAGGTGATATAATGTATTTGGCCAATTATGTATTTAAGATAGGAAGCCCGGCTCCCTGCCATTAATTACCCTGCAAACCTCTCCGTAATCTCCCTATTCTCCGCCACCGAAAAAACCTTAAATTCATGTGGCAGCAGATTCCTGTCCGTCATCAGCTCGATATTCAGGCGCAACTGCTTATTCAAATCCCTCAACCGGTTATCCTCTTTGGAAAGCATCAACTCCGAGAGAACCGGATTAATCGCCAGTCTGTAATCCCTCTCTTCTGATACCGCCTTGGCCCGCTTGAACCAACGCTCGATTTTCAAGGCCGTGGTTTCTTTGGACAAAACTCTGCCGGAGCCGTCACAGACCGGGCAGGGGTCTGAGAGCTCATGTAGGATAGAAGGCCCCACTTTTTCCCTGGTCATCTCTATCAAGCCGAACTCCGACACCGGGGCAAAGGCATTCTTGGCCCTATCCCGGCGGAAAGAATCTTTGAACTCTTCGTAGAGCCTTCGCTCATTAGAGCGATGAGTCATATCGATGAAGTCGACTATGATTAGACCGCCGATATCTCTTAATCTTATCTGTCTGGCGATTTCCCGGCAGGCTTCCAGATTGGTCTGCAGAATGGTCTCTTCCTGGCTCTGCTTGCCTACGAAACGGCCCGTATTGACATCAATGGTGACCAAAGCCTCGGTCTGGTCAATGACGATATATCCTCCCCTTTTTAACCAGATTTTCCGGTGGAACATCTTTTCGATTTCCGGCTCTATGCCTAAGGCGTCAAACAGGGGCATTCTCTCCTGGTACAAGCGGACTTTGGAGCGCAGATGCGGGTCAATTCCTTTTAGATAGCCGATTATTCTCTTGTAGGTTGGTTTGTGGTCTGCGATTATACTTTCTACTTCCGTGGTGATTAAATCCCGGATGATGCTGCCGATTAAGTCCACGTCCCGGTGTAAAAGATAAGGGCCCTTTCTCTTTCGGGCCTGTTTCTGGATATGATTCCAGGCTTTGAGTAGGTTTTTTATGTCTGACCGGAATTCCCGGCTGGATTTGCCTGCTCCTACGGTTCGGGCGATTAAGCCAAAATCCCCATTGCGCTGCTCACGCAGAATCTGCTTTAATCTCTTCTTCTCCTGCCAGTCTTCTATCTTTTTGGAAGTCCCTACGTGGCTTTGTCCGGGAATCAGCACCACGTATCGACCGGGTAAGGTTAATTGAGTCGTGACCCGGGGCCCCTTGGTGCCGATGGCTTCTCTGGTTACTTGGACTAGGATTTCCTGCTCTTTTTGTAGGAGATGTTCGATCCTAGGCGGTCCCTGACGTCTTCCTCTTTTGGAACTCTCTTCTTCTGGCGATTCTTCGATGTCGAACATCTGCCGGGCCATGTCTGAAAATTCTCCCATGTCAGAAACGTGCAGAAAACAGTTTTTTCCTATGCCCACGTCCACAAAGGCCGCCTGCATGCCCGGGAAGATGGACTTGACTACTCCTTTGTAGATGTTGCCGGCGATTTTCTGATTCTCCGGCCGTTCAACTAAGATTTCCACTAATTTGCCATCTTCCAAGATGGCCACTCTGGTTTCGTATTCGCTAACGTTGATTACAATTTCCTGAACCACTCTATACTCCTGTTAATTTGCTGCTGATTCCTGTAATCCAAATTTTTCCTTTACTTTAATTTTGTAACCTCGGAGGAACTCGTCTGCAGTCAAGACTGATTTCCCCTCTAATTGAAGGGAGAGAACCTGCAAGACTCCTTCTCCGGTCTGAATCTTAAGCCCGTTCTTAAAATCGGCTGAAACTATTTCTCCAGGCGAGGATGCTAAATCTTCGGCTGAGGCGACTTTGCCTTCTAATAACTTTAAAATTTTATCCCTCCAAGAAGTGTAAGCCCCAGGCCGGGGAGAAAGCCCTCGGATTAAATTGACAATCTTTTCTGCGCTCTGCTGCCAGTCGATTTGGCACAACTCTTTGGTAATCTTGGGAGCCGGCGTTGCCTGAATGTGATCCTGCGGTGCCGGCTTGACTGCACTGTTCTCGATTCGGCTTACCGTTTCCAGGACAGCTTCTGCTCCCAATTCTGCCAGTCTTTTGTAAAGCGCTCCATAATTTTCACCTTCTCCAATTTCTGTCTCTTTTTGCAGAATAATTCCCCCGGTATCCACACTCTTTTCTATGAAAAAAGTGCTGACCCCGGTTCTCTTTTCCCCATTTATCAAAACCCAGCGAATGGGCGCCGCCCCGCGATATCTGGGCAGAAGCGAAGCATGCAGGTTGACCGTCCCTTGGGGCGGCAGGGTGAAAATTCTTTCCGGCAAGATGCGGTAGGCTATGACTAAAAATAAATCCGCCTTCAGGATCACTAAATTCTGATAGAAACCTTCGTCAGAAAGGTTATCTGCTTCGATGACCGGCAGTTGTAATTGGAGCGCTTTGGATTTAATAGGCGTGGGAGTCATAACCTTCCCCCTGCCTTGTGGCTTATCCGGGTTGGTGACCACTGCAGCTATCCGGTGGGGAGAAGATGCCAATCTATCCAGTGCAGGCACTCCAAAATCAGCATTGCCAAAGTAGACGATTCTCATGCAGAAGACCGGTCCGCTCTTTTCTAGCTGAGGGCGATATCAAAGTTCAGTAAGCCCCTTTGACTGCTAAAGGCGGTAGCTGTTTCAGCCTGGGGCCTAAGTTTTCCCGTATCACTTCGCTCAAATGATCGATAAACAATATCCCGTTTATGTGGTCTAACTCGTGTTGCATCACCCTGGCCAGCAAATCCGTGCCTTCCAGGGTGAATTCCTGGCCGGACAAATCCTGGGCTGTGAATACGACCTTTTTAAATCTGGGCACATCCTCATAGATGCCCGGTATGGAAAGACACCCCTCCTCCCCTACCTGTTCTCCCTTGGATTTTAACATGACGGGGTTGATGAAAACCAACGGCTTGCTAGAGGGGACTACTTTGCTCAAATCCACGATGAAAACCCTCTTCAAACTTCCCACCTGGTTGGCGGCCAGACCCAAGCCCGAAGCCTGGCGCAGAGTGTCAAACATGTCCTGGACCAGTTTGATTACTGCCGCGTCAATCTGGCTGACTTTCTGGGCTTTCTGCCTTAAGACCGGGTCGCCGTAGATACGAATGGGAAGGGTTGCCAATTTTTACTCCGAGGCTGGTTTGACCGTGCCGGCTATGGAACTTTTCAGGAATTCAATTTTGGTGTCCTCTCCCACTTTGAGGACCACAATATTGTCTTTTTCATTCATCCCCACGATAGTCCCTAACATCCCGCTATTAGTGACCACTTTATCCCCCTTCTTCAGCTCGGTAAGCATCTTCTGATGCTGTTTCTGCCTCTTCATCTGCGGCCTGAGCATCAGAAAGTAAATCACCAATAAGATTAAAATAAAAGGCAGGAATCCCAAAAGTCCGGCTGAGCCGCCGCTCTGTCCGGGCTGTGTTCCCATGGCCCATGCTATTCCAAACAAATTTCCTCCTTAGTTTAACTTAAGATACGCTTTCCGAAGTTATAACGCAAACCCTTTAGAATTTCAATCTTTTTATACTCCTAGTAAATGCTGGTTGCTACTGGCGGGTGCACGATTGTCTCAGTTTGTCATTGCGAGGACCCCGAGCTTGTCGAGGGGGACGAAGCAATCTGTCTTTCAATATGTCTACAAGCCCAAAATCCTAAATCGCCTTAATCGGCCCGGTCTCTCTTCCCTCAATGAACTGCCTGACCACCGGATTATTCGTATTTTTAGTCTCTTCCGGAGTTCCGGTGAAAATAATCTGCCCCTCATACAGCATGGCAATTCGGTCCGCAATCTTATAGGCTGAGACCATGTCGTGGGTCACGGCTATAGAGGTGATTTTCAGTTTTTCTCGCAATTCTATGATAAGGTCATTGATGGCATCAGCCATAATCGGGTCCAAGCCGGTGGTCGGCTCGTCGTAGAGGATGAATTCCGGGTCCATGGCAATGGCCCGGGCTAAACCGACTCTTTTCTTCATCCCTCCGGACAGCTCTGCCGGTTTCAAGTGACCGACTCCGGACAAGCCCACCATCTTCAGTTTCTCCTCCACTATCTCTTTGATTTTTTCAGACCTAATTTTGGCATGTTCTTTTAAAGCCAAGCCTACGTTCTCCTCCACGGTGAGGGAGTCGAACAGCGCTGCCCCCTGAAAGAGCATCCCGAATTTCTTGCGCACCTGGTAGAGTTCGTCTGCTTTTAAATTGGTGACCTCTTCTCCATTGACTGAAATATTTCCTGAATCGGGTTTGTACAGCCCGATAATGTGCTTGAGCAAAACCGACTTGCCGCAGCCGCTGCGGCCGATAATGACCACCGTGTCCCCGCTTTCGATGGTCAGATTCACTCCCTGTAAAACCGGAGTGTTGCCGAATTTTTTGTGCAGATTTACAATTTCAATCATCCGGCTCCAAAGATTAAGCTGGCTAAGAGATAGTCTGAGATTAAAATTAAAACCGAGGCAACCACCACTGCCTTGGTGGTCGAGCGCCCTACCCCTTCTGCGCCGCCTGAAGTGTTAAAACCCTGGTAACAGCCTATGACGGCAATAATTGCGCCGAAGGCAAAGGACTTGGTGATGCCGGCCCACAGGTCAGTCATTTCGAAAAACGATTTTACGCTCACTAAAAAAGTATGGGAGGTGACGTCTAAGAAGGCGATGGCCACCACCAGCCCGCCCAAAATGGCAATCAGGTCCGCAAAGATGGTCAAGACCGGCAGCATGATTAAGCCGCCGATGAAACGGGGAACCACCAGATACTCAGTGGGATTTAGAGCCATGGTCTCCAAGGCGTCTATCTGCTCGGTTACCTTCATGGTGCCCAACTCTGCGGCAATGGCTGCGCCGACTCTGCCGGTAACGACTAAGGCGGTGAGCACCGGGCCTAATTCGATGATGACCGCTTTACTCACTGCTGAGCCTAAGTAGCGCATGGACAACAAGTCGGTGAACTGATAGGCGGCCTGCACGCTGGTGACTGCGCCGGTGAAAAGAGAGGTTAGGAATACCAAGGGGAGGGAATTAACCCCCATTTGGAGCATTTGCTGGAAGACTAAGTGCCCTCTGGCCATCCCTCTGGGTAAGGATAAGAACAGGTTCCAGGTCAGAATCGACACCCCCCCGATGTCCTGCATCATTAGGACGACCTTACGCCCAAGTACTTCAAAAGGATGGGTTAGACCTATATTCTTTCCCTCATAAATCTAAGACTTTTCTAAAAAGGAGGAAGGCAATCTCCCTCTCCTGTAGGAGAAAGCTGGGGAGAGGTTTTTCTTTAAGTGGCAGTCGACTATGAAAACCAAAACCCCTCCTTTGTCCTCCCCTGTAGGGGAGGATAACTGCTTTCACTTTCTTGCAAAAAAGCATTTTCTCTTACCGCTAAAACGGCACTTCCTTTTCAGTGAAGCGAGGTTCTAGATTTTCAAATCGGGCGAACTCTTTTAAGAATACCAGTTTTCGGTCTCCGGTCGGCCCGTTGCGGTGCTTTAGAATTCTGATTTCGGCTATTCCCTCGGCCTCGCTATGATCCGGGAAATTTTTCTCCCCGTAAAACTCTGGACGGTAGACCATCATAACCAAATCTGCATCCTGCTCTATGGACCCTGACTCTCTCAAATCCGCCAATTCTGGTCGCTTGCCAGGACGCTCTTCGGTTTTACGGGATAGCTGAGATATGGCAAGCACCGGCACATTCAATTCTTTGGCTAAAGCCTTTAGCCCCTGGGAAATCATCGATATTTCTTGTTGTCTGCTCTCTGCAGTGCGATGTCCTCGCATGAGCTGAAGGTAATCTACCACAACAAGTTTTATGTCATATTTCCGTTTTAGTCTGCGCGCTTTAGCCCTAAGCTCCAGCACTGTAAGAGTAGAGGAGTCATCTACGTAAACTGGAGCATCGGCTAAAGGACCAGCCCCAATAGAAAGTTTAGCCCATTCTTCATCAGAAAGTCTGCCTGTCCGCATATGGTGGGAGCTGATTCTAGCCTGACTGCATAGCAATCTCATGGCTAACTGCTCTTTACTAGTTTCCAGACTAAAAATGGCAACTGGATATTTGTAGATAACTGCTGCATTCAACGCTATGCAGAGCGCCAAGGAAGTTTTCCCCATGGACGGTCTGCCCGCTACAACTATCAAGTCAGAATCTTGTAGGCCAGAGGTCATCTCATCAATACCTTCAAATCCAGTAGGGATGCCGGTAACTGTCCCGGCTCTCTGGTGAAATTGTTCGATAGCCTCAAACGTGCTGGGCAAAAGCTCCTTAAGGGGGGTAGCCACTTTTCTAAACTTTTTCTGAGCGATAGTAAACACTGTGCTTTCGGCACTATCCAGAAGCACCTTTACGTCATCTTGTTCGTCGTAGCATCTCTTAGCAATATCTGTCGTAGCATTTATAAGTTCTCGAAGATTGGTTTTTTCCAGCACTATATCGCAGTAATGTTCTACGTTGGCGGCCGTGGCGACTGAGGTTGATAAATCTGCCAAATAGCTCCTTCCCCCTATTGACTCAAGTTTTCCTCTCCTATCCAACTCATCAGCCAGTGTGATTATATCAATGGGATTTTCTCTGTTATATAGCTCCTTCATCGCTTCAAAGATTTCCTGATGGGCAATGTTGTAAAAGCTCTCGGTCTCCAATATTTCTACCGCTGTATCCATCGCCCTATCGTCCAAAAGTATCGCCCCCAGAACCGCCTGCTCCGCCTCAATCGCCTGCGGCGGAACTCTGCCTTCGGTATTTCTGTCTGCCATTTTCTATTTCTGGTTTGTCATTCTGAGCGCAAGTGAAGAATCTATCTTTTAGATTCTTCGTCATCCCGATAGTTATCGGGACTCCTCAGAATGACATTTTATTGCAACTCCTCGTAAAGTTTCCTCAGCAGCTTCATGTCCTCCCAGGTCTCCTTCTTATACTCCGGATACCTCAATAAGGCTGCTGGATGGTACGTCACAATCATCTTAATGCCGTTGAAGTCGTGAACCTTGCCTCTTAATCTACCCAATGTTTCAGAGGTTTTCAAGAGATATTGTCCGGAGATACGGCCCAGACAGCAGATGATTTTAGGTTTGATTAACTCAATCTGCCTCAAAAGATAGGGAAAGCAGGTCTCCATTTCATCAGGTTGAGGATCGCGGTTCTCCGGTGGCCGGCATTTGACCATGTTGGCGATGTAGACTGTCTGCGTGTGGTGAGCGCAGTCGAACCGCCGGCTGAAGCCAATGGAGGCCAAAATCTTGTCCAACAGTTGACCGGCCCGGCCCACGAACGGCTCCCCTCTCAAATCTTCGTCTCTGCCCGGCCCTTCTCCGATGAACATCACCTCAGCTTTGGGATTGCCTACTCCGAAGACGAATTTGGCTCTCCCCTTGTGCAGACGGCAATTCGTGCAGTCCTTAATCTCCTGGTGAAATTTCTCCAATTCTGGATTTTTGGGAACTTTTGTTTTACTCTCTTCACTAATATCCCTGGAGACTGTGGCTGAAAAAGGTTTAGGCATAGTTTCTTTTAATTCAGATGTGCGCTTTGAAATGTGTTGAATTATCCTCGGTCGCAAATAAAGTGCTTCTTCCCCTAGATCCTGCAACTGCCGCAAAAATTCCTTAACCTGTCGGGACAACATTCTCTCTGGCATGAATACTTACATCTAACAAAAGATAACCACAAAGTCAACTAGCTTCTTCTCTGGCGAAAATCGTAGGCGGGGATCATTCCCCGCCTGACCTTTCATCCTAGCCGAGAAAGAGGTCCTCGACTACGGTGATACTGGCTAAGGTTTTTAGTATTTATACTTCGGCTCCCAGCCATTCCGACCCTGGGCTAACAGGTCCAAAAAATGCCACACCGCGCAAAAACTGTCTCCCTCGCCAAAAGAAGCATATCCGATTCGATAAATCTTTTCCCTATCCTTGTAAAAAGTCGACACTCCGGGCCAGGGGTCCCCTTTTTCTCCTTCAAACCCCATATCCTTGTTGAAATCGGTGCCGTGGGAAGAGACCATTCTGAATTTCCAGCCTCTGCCTGTGGCAAACTTTTTCTGGACAGAAATGGGGTCAGGTGTATTAACCACAAAGGCGGCTCTATTCTCTAAATGATGTCTGACACCGTTAAATCCGTCCGCCCACATAGTGCAGTAGCGGCACTTCTTCCCCATGTTGTGTACTAAAACCAAATCCTGCTTGTCCCCGAAAAGCCGGGAGAGTTTGACCGGGGTCCCTTTCCAAGTCTTGAAAGAGTAATCATTAACTTCTTCCCTCGGCAGCTTTCTTTTGAACTCAGAAAGCCTTTCCTTAAGTTTCATCATTTCAGCTTCAGTCTTGAAAATCAGCTTCTGCAACTCACTTTTTTCGGCCTTGGTCATTGTTCCTCCTTGCTTCGACAAATTGAACTAATTCCAACTCCATATACATCGCCCCTTCCACTGGATTGTAGCGGTAAGCATCGACCTCTTTGAAACCTAAGCTCTTGTACAGGGCAATCGCTTCCTTCATCACAGGCAGTGTGTCCAGCTTCATCTTCTGATACCCAATTTTAAGCGCCTCCTCAATAATTGCAACCGCTAATTTTCTCCCCAATCCTTTACCTCTGAACTCCGGCCTGACATACATCCTCTTCATCTCGCAGACCTCATCCTCAATCTTGTGCAGAGCCACACACCCGGCGACTTTGGAATCGTACCAGGCTAAGAGCAATCGTCCATCCGGCGGAGCATAATCACCGGGCAGTGAAGCCAACTCCTGGTCAAAGTTCTGGAAGCAGAGGTCAATGCCGATAGCTTTCTGATATTCAAGGAACAGATTTCGAATTTCGACTAATTTATGGCCGTCAGTTATATTTTCTATTTTAAGCATTTTTCACCAACCATCCGAACTGTAGACCCACCTTGCCCCAAGGTGGGCTCAACTAACCCCTCCCTAACCCTCCCCTTAAAGGAGAGGGAACTCGTCGCCCTCTTATTGATTTTTCAATCCTACAATTAACCTCCCCACCTCATCCAAAATCCCCTCCGCCACCTTCTCCTTACTCATTCTAGGCAACTCCTTCTTCTTCCCGTTCTTAAACAACAGCGTCACCTTATTCTCCTCTGAGCCGATTGCCTCCGACGAATTCACCACCACCAGGTCTAAATTCTTAGCCTTCATCTTGGTTCTGGCATTCTCAATTCCCTTCTCAGTCTCTAAAGAAAAACCTACCACAAGCCTTTTCCCTTTCTCTCTGGTCACCTTAGCCAGAATATCTTTTGTCTCTGCTAATTCTAAAGTCTTTGTTTCCTCATTCTTTTTGAGTTTGTTCGCTGAAATGACCTTCGCCTTATAATCCGACACCGCCGCAGCCATCAGCAAGACATCGCATTCGTTGAAATGAGTTTTGACTCTCTTGAACATCTCATCTGAGGTTAAGGCTGTTTCCGTTTTAATTCCATCCGGTGAAGGAATTGTAGTCTGCCCGCAGATCAAAGTAACCTCTGCCCCACGCGATTTAGCCGCCTTTGCCAGGGCAAATCCCATTTTACCGGTAGAACGATTGGTAATAACTCTGACCGGGTCTATCGGCTCAAAAGTTCCTCCGGCAGTAACCAGGACTCTCAAGCCTTTCAAATCCTGCTTTATGCCTAAAATCTTGATTATCTCTTCAACAATCTTAGGCGGCTCCGGCATCCTCCCTTTGCCGATATCACGGCAGGCCAAATCTCCGATTTCCGGCTCCAGAAATTTATAGCCATGCTTAGTTAAGTGCTTGATATTCTCCTGCACCATCGGATTCTCATACATCTTCACATTCATGGCCGGGCAGATTAGAACTGGCTTGATTGTAGAAATCAGAACCGTAGAGAGCATGTCATCGGCAATCCCGCCTCGAATCTTCCCGATAATATTGGCAGTTGCCGGAGCTATCACGAACAGGTCGGGCCACTGAGCCAAATCAATGTGCCGGGTGGAGACGAATTTATCCGGCGGGAACATATCGGTAATCACTTCATTGCGGGAGAGGGATTCAAAAGTCAGAGGAGTAACAAATTTCTGGGCTGAGGAAGTCATTATAACCACCACTTCCGCATTAAGAGAAATCAACCTTCTTACCAATTCGCAAGTCTTATAAGCCGCAATCCCCCCGGTCACCCCCACTATGATTTTTTTGCCAGTTAGCATCTAAAGCCTTCCTTCATTTATACGTGAGCAACTGTAAAATTAGCCTTTCCGGTCATTAAATCAAGCAAATGACAAGGTTTTCTTAGCCTCAGATAGGGATATCATTGCGAGTCCCGACTTGTCGGGACGTGACAATCCCTTTGAATTCATTCTGACCCCTCCTTAATCCTCCCCTCAAGGGGAGAAAGCTTTATGCCCTCTCCTTTGAGGAGAGGAGTGGGGAGAGGTCAGTTTGTTTCTTTTTTTCGAATAAACCTCAACTAATTTTCAAATTAGAGGTACAAAACCCGCACTTGCTAGCCTTCAATGGAATCACGGAAAGACAATGCGGACATTCCTTTGTAGATACCGGAACCGGCGCCGGCTGTCTTTTCAGGCGGTTAATCTGCTTTACCAGCAGGAAGATTACGAAGGCCACAATCACAAAATCTATCAGCGTGTTGAGAAAGACGCCGTAATTGATGGTGGCCGCACCAGCTTCCTGGGCCTGCTTTAAGGTATCATAATGCTGGCCTGAAAGATTGATATATAGTTTTGAAAAATCTACTTTCCCCAACAGCAATCCGATTGGCGGCATAATCACATCGCTGACTATCGAAGAGACTATCTTCCCGAAAGCTGCCCCGATGATGATACCAATGGCCATATCCAGCACATTCCCGCGCATGGCAAATTCTTTGAATTCTTTGAGCATTAAAACCTCCTTTAATAATCAAGTTTATATCTCTGGTCTCAGGAATTAATTTTTGAGGCAATGAAAACTAAGATCAGTTTCAACATTTTGACCCTCCTTTATCCTCCCCTCTTAATGGTGAGCATGTCGAACCAAAGGGGAGTAAACTTTGCTCCCTCTCCTAGAGGAAAGGGTGGGGGTGAGGTCGGTCTTTTCATCTTCTCGGCAAAATCATTTAGCATACAAATCCGTCAGTAGTAGCTCCTGACGGAACATGTTAAAATCAATGAGCCTTCAATGCCTAAAATGCCTCACTCCCGTAAACACCATCGCTATTCGGTTTTCATTTGACGCCTGAATACATTCTTCATCCTTCTTCGACCCTCCCGGCTGGATAATCGCTGTAACTCCAGCCTTAGCCGCCTCATCAATCCCATCCCGCATCGGGAAAAAAGCATCTGAAGCCAGAACTCCTCCTTTAGCCCTTTCTCCAGCTTTTCTGGCCGCGATTATGACTGACTCAACCCTGGAGGTCTGTCCTGCCCCTATTCCCACTGTTTTTTCTCCCTGACAGATTACAATCGCATTCGATTTGACCTGCTTGCATACCTTCCAGGCAAACCACAGATTTCTCATCAGCGCATCAGTCGGTCTCTTTTCAGTGACTACTTTGCATTCCTCCGGTTTTTCAATCATCACGTCCGGTGTCTGCACCAATGCACCTCCCCGCAGGATTCTGAACTCTCTGGGTAATTCTACTTTTGCAAGCTCACCGCAGGCTAAAATCCTGCGATTCTTCTTGGTCATCAAAAGTTGTAGCGCCTCCGCCTCATACTCCGGAGCAATGATGCACTCCACGAAGAGGGTATCATTTATCTTCTGAGCAGTTCGCAGACCAACTTTTCTATTCAGGCCGATGATTCCTCCGTAAGCAGAGATTGGGTCTGACTCGTAGGCATCAAGGTAAGCCTGGGCCAGGGTATCAGCGCAGGCCGCCCCGCAGGGATTGTTGTGCTTGATAATGACCGCGAAGGGCCTTTCAAACTCAATCATCAGATTGAAAGCCGCCTCCAAATCCAGAATGTTGTTATAGGAAAGTTCCTTGCCGGACAGAATCTGCGAATTGATTACAGAGGGATGAATTTCCGGATGCAACTTGTACAAATGCGCCTTCTGGTGCGGATTCTCTCCATAGCGCAAGGGTAACGCTTTCTTAATCGAGTAGCTCAAATGTTCTGGAAATTCTTCCTTCTCTTCCGCTCTGGATTGAAAATACCTGGCAATCACCCCGTCATAATAAGCCGTGTATTCAAACGCCTTCTGAGCCAATTTTTTTCTAGTTGCCAGGCTTATTCCCTGTTTTTCCTTCAATTCCCTAATAATTTGGGAATACTGCTCAGGAGAAGTGACCACGACTACAGAAGGGTAATTCTTTGCTGCCGCCCTGATTAAAGATGGTCCCCCGATGTCGATGTTTTCCAACATCTCATCCTCACCGGCTTTTTTCTGCCAGGTCTCTTCGAATGGGTACAGATTTACAACCACCATATCGATTAAACCGATTCCCTGTTTCTCAATTTCTGAAATCTGGCCGAAATCACATCTTTTGGCTAAAATCCCTCCGGCAATCCTAGGATGCAGAGTCTTGACCCTCCCCTCTAATATTTCCGGGAATCCGGTGTAACTGGAAACGGAAGCGGTTTTAATTCCCCATTCTTTCAACTGTCTTTCCGTCCCGCCCGTTGACAGAATTTCTGCTCCCGAATTCGATAGAGTCTCGGCTAATTCTTTTAAACCCTCTTTCAGATGCACCGAAATTAAGGCCCGTTTAATAGCTATCTCATCTTTCAACATTCACTCTCCTCATCTCTAAAGTACACTAACCCCTCCCTATCCCTCCCTTCAGGGTGAATCCCTTCAGGATGAACCCCTCTAGGGGAGGGGATTTGACTCCCTCTCCTATGAGGAGAGGGTTGGGGTGAGGTTTTTCATTTTCTCCCTTTTGACCTCTTAACTTGCCTCTGGCGTTTTTCCGTCTGTCATTGTGAGTCCCGACAAGTCGGGACGAAGTAATCTGCTTTTGTGTTTTTACTTAGTCGCAACTTCCCTCGGCACCAGCATCCTATGAGCCTGCTCGTATTTTTCCAACGTCTTTTTGACAATCTCCTCCGGCAACACCGGAGCCGGCGGCTTCTTATCCCATTTGATTGACTCCAAGTAATCCCGGATATACTGCTTGTCAAAACTATCCTGCGCCTGCCCCGGTCTATAATCTGCTTTGGACCAAAAACGCGAGGAATCCGGAGAGAAAATTTCATCAATCAGAATCACTTTGCCGTTGTCCAAGCCAAACTCAAATTTGGTATCTGCTATTATAATTCCCCGCTGTAATGCATACCCATACGCCTTCTGATAAATTTTTAAACTCTTTTGCCGCAAATCTTCGGCCAGCTCTTTTCCCACCATTTGGCACATCTTCTCGAAGGAGACATTCTCATCATGCCCCTCTTCCGCTTTGGTGGCCGGCGTGAATATGTTCTGGGGCAGCTTGTCAGATTCACTCAAAGTACCTGGAAATTCTATGTCATGCACTACAATTTTTCCATCGACCGCTTTTTTCCTGGACTCCTTATACTCTTTCCACAACGAGCCGGAGATGTATCCTCTCGCCACGCACTCTATGTCAATCCTCTTGGCCTTCTTGACCAGCATCGAACGCCCCTCTAAAATCTCTTTATATTTGCGGAGCCCGGCAGGATAATCTTCTACTCTATGAGCGATAAGATGATTGGGAACGACCTCTGAGACTAAATTAAACCAGAAAATCGACATCTGCGTAAGAATTTTCCCCTTGCCGGGTATGCCATTGGGTAGTACTACATCGAAGGCGGAGATTCGGTCCGTGGCAACGATTAGAAGTTTGTCGTCTAAATCATAAACATCCCGCACCTTCCCTCTGGCAAAAAGCTGAAATTCCTTTAAGTCGGTCTGCATTAAAACCTGTTCCATCAAATTGCTCCTCTGTAATTATAGCATCTGTAAATATGGAAGGTCGTTACCTTCTTCCCGTCCTTAGTCAGCACAAACTCCGGCTCCTTTTCAATTCTCTGGAAAAATTGCTTCAAATTCTCAGGATTCTTATAACGCGCCCTCTGATCATAGACAAAAATCGCATTACGGCCAATATAATCATTGGGCTTAGACCAAAAATCATAGCTCAATCCTTTTTCACCGACGAAATTGTTGGAAAAAGTCTCCGGCCTGTCCGGTAAGTAAAAAGCTAACTGGCTGGCGGTCTTGTATTCATACCCGATTATAATAGGATTTTCTCCCTGCACCTTTTGTCTAACCGCCTCCACCGTTAAAGCTAACTCCTTCCATCCATATACTGCCTCCCCCTTTCCGAGTGAGACAGGCAGAAAAGGCGAAGCATATCCTAAAGTTACGAAAATAAATCCGAGTATCAGACTTGTCAATCCGAGTATTCTTTTCCTCTTCTTACGTAGGGCGGGATCTCTTCCCGCCCTCTCTTTGTTTTTAATGTCATTAAAAAACAGAACCACCCCCGCCAAAATCGCCGGCACATACCCCGGCGTGGGCCAGTTCATCTTCACCCAGTACTTAAACGAGACCAGAGCAAAAAACAGAATAATTGGCGCCGACCAGCAGAGAATCAATAATTGAACTTTCATATTTGTCATTCTGAGCCCCGATCTTATTCGGGGCGAAGAATCTCTTTGCCCCTCCTTTGTAGCGTCCGAGCTTGCCTCGGACGGCTCCTTTCCCCCTCCCCCATTTAAGGTGAGCGAAGCTTGTCCTGAGTGTAGTCGAAGGGTCGAACCAGAAGGGAGGGCTAGGGTGTGTTCATTCTCAATCAGAGTGGACAATTTCTTCCTTCTCAAAACTTCCATTCCCAGTTTAATCAAAGCATAAATCATCCCCCCGTAAATCAGAGGCGACACCACCCCAATCTGCGAGCTTAAATATGCCAAGAAATCCCTCAGTGAAATCCCCCCTAATTCACCCACCCTCCGGGAAGTCTGAAACGCAAACGAAGCCCATCCATTCTGCGCATTCCAGATGATGACCGGAGAAAACGCCAGCAAAGAAAGTATTACCGCTATATATGGCTCCTTTCTGGCAAACCAGAAACGGTGCTCTTTGGAAAGAAGAAGAAATGGCGCTATCGAAATCGGAATGAAAATCGCCGTGTATTTTGACAGCATGGACAATCCCAGGCAAATTCCTAACGGGTACCAGTATTTCTTTTTTCCTTCGATGACAATCTTAGCGAACAAATAGAGCGACAGCGTCCAGAAAAATAATAGCGGCACATCCGGCGTCAGAATCACCGAGCCGATGTTGAAAATCAGAATCGCATTCAGCGTCAGCACGAAATAAAACGCTACTCTGGCATTGAAGAGCAATTTTCCGGTCAGGAAACAAAAGTAGGCCGTCCCGAAGGCGCACAGCGGGGCAAACAATCTCACCGTGAATTCAGAAGTTCCGAGCCGGGTGGCCAGCCAGATTAGCCAGGCATGCAGGGGCGGATGGTCAAAATAGCTCAGCGCCAGATGACGAGAGTAATTCCAGTAATATGCCTCCTGTGGTGCCAACTGCGGCAGCCCGATGTAAAGCAGCCGAAAAAAGAGAAACCCGAAATTCAGGATCCAGAACCATTGATTGTATTTCTTCTCCTCCATATACCCTTAACTTTCTCCCCTTCAGGGGAGGGCAAGGGAGGGGTCATTTATTCTTGGTATAAACTTTTCCATCCTTAACTTCAATCTTTCCCTCCGCAAATAAGCCCACCACCAACGGATAAACCTCATGTTCCACTTTCAACACCCTTTTCTGCAGACTTTCCGGAGTGTCATCATCTCTGACCGGCACAGCTTTTTGATAAATAATGGCCCCGTGGTCATACACCTCATCCACGAAATGAACTGATACGCCGGTAATTTTAACCCCGCTTTTAATAACTGCTTCGTGTACGTGAATCCCGAACATTCCTTCCCCGCCGAAAGCCGGCAAGAGCGCCGGATGAATGTTGATGATTTTGTTTTTGAATATGCGGACCACCACCGAAGCTAATTTCTTCATATATCCTGCTAAACAGACTAAGTCTACTTTTTCCTCCTGCAACACGGCAATCAGCGCTTCGTCAAACTCTTCCGGCGTGGCAAACTGCTTGTGGCTCAGATGCAGGGCCTTTATTCCATTCTGTCTGGCTCGCTCCAAAGCATAGGCATTGCTATTGTTGGAAATGACAATCCTAATTTCTGCATTGATTTTCTTTTTTTTGATGGCATCGATAATGGACTGCAGGTCCGTCCCATTGCCGGAGGCCAAAACCGCTAATTTCAATTTTCTTTTCATTTCAGCTTCTCCGCCAGAATCTGGCTCACGATTTTCGGATTAGCCCTCCCCTTAGTCTTTTTCATCACTTCTCCCACAAAAAATCCCAAAAGTTTTTGCTCGCCATTTCTGTACCGGGCTAATTCGTCCGGATTTTCTGACAGGACGGTAGCCACGACATTTTCCAGCTCTTTAGTGTCCGAAACCTGCACCAGTCCTTTTTCTTTTATGATAGCTTCAGCATTATTTCCCGATTCTGCGATTTGGGTAAAGACCTCCTTGGCCAAGTTATTCGAGAGTCCTCCGGCCTCAACTCTTTTCAGGAGATTGGCTAATTCTGTGGTTGAAACTTTCAGTTGGTTAATCTCAATGTTTCTCTCCTTCAATTCTCTCAACACTTCACCCATCACCCAGTTGCTAACCACCTTTGGCTTGGGAAAACCTTTGACTGCTTCTTCGTAGTAATCTGCTAATTTTTTGCCAGCTGTCAGCACACCGGCGTCGTATTCAGGTATCCCATACCGTTCAATGAATCTTCGCCTCTTGGCATCCGGCAGTTCTGGCATGGTCTTTTTGACTGAATCCAGCCACTCCTCGGAAATGTGCAAAGTGACCAAATCCGGCTCCGCAAAATATCGGTAATCATGCGATTCCTCCTTCCCCCGCATGGGAATCACCTTTTCCCTCTGCTCATCCCACAGCGAAGTCATCTGCTCAATCTTCTCTCCGGCCTCGAGTAATTTAATCTGACGTTCAATTTCGTATGCTAGGGCTTTTTCAACTGCCTTAAACGAGTTCATATTTTTGACTTCTGTCTTTGTCCCAAACTTTTGCTGACCTACCGGTCGGACCGAGACGTTAGCATCACAGCGTAGCGCCCCTTCCTCCATATTTCCGGAGCTGATTTCCAGATACTCGGCTAATTGTTTGAGTTTTTGCAGGTATAAACCAGCCTCTCTGGGCGAGCGAATATCCGGCTGGCTCACGATTTCGATTAAAGGCACTCCACAGCGGTTCATATCCACTAACGAACCGGCAAAATCCGATGCCTCTTCTGAGTGGATAGATTTTCCCGCATCCTCTTCTAAATGGATTCTGATTATGCCAATTTTCTTCTGGCCCGAATCTGAATCTATCTCAATAAAACCGCCGCTGGCCAAGGGCTGGTCGTACTGGGAAATCTGGTATCCTTTGGGTAAATCCGGGTAGAAATAGTTCTTGCGGGCGAAGATGGAGCGCTCGTTAACTTTTCCGCCCACGGCTAAGACCATTTTGAGCGCGTATTCGACTGCCTTCTTGTTGAGGACCGGCAGGACACCCGGCATCCCTAAGCAGACCGGGCAGGTCTGGGAATTCGGCGCTGCGCCGTATCTGGTGGCACACCCGCAGAAGATTTTGGAATCGGTCAAAAGCTGGAGGTGGACTTCTAAGCCGATGATGGATTCGTATTCTGCTTTGCTCATTTCCTTTTACACCCGATGCAATCTAGGAGTCATTTAAGACTCAGCGGATTATCTATTGCAGATGTCATTGCGAGTCCCGACCTGTCGGGACGAAGCAATCTGTCTTTCACACCCTCTCCTAGAGGAGAGGGCCGGGGTGAGGTCATCACTTTTCTAATCATTTTAAACTCTGTTCTAACTTGTACGCCGCCTCAAAAATCAAATCCTCCCTCAAAGCCGGCGCCAATATCTGCAGCCCGATCGGCAGACCATCTTTGGACTTACCCATCGGAATCGAAATCGCAGGTATGCCTGCTAAATTTGCCACGGTGGTAAAAACATCAGAGAGATACATCGCCAGCGGGTCTTCTATCTTTTCACCCAAACCGAAAGCCACCGTTGGCGAAGTCGGCATCACAATCACGTCAAAATTCTTGAAGGCTTCGTCAAAATCGCTCTTAATAAGTGTTCTGACCTTCTGCCCTTTGCCGTAGTATGCCTCATAGTAGCCGGCCGAGAGAACGTAAGTGCCCAACATAATCCTCCGCTTAATTTCCGGTCCGAATCCTTCTCCTCTGGTCCTCTTGTACATCTCAGCCAGAGTTCGGTAATCTTTGGTGCGATAGCCGTATTTGACTCCGTCATAACGGGCTAAATTTGACGACGCCTCTGCTGTGGCAACTATGTAGTATGCGGCGATGGAATAATCCAAATGTTTAAGCGAAATCTCCTCAACCTGCCACCCAATCTTCCGCATCGAGTCCAATGAATTCTTAAAAGCGTCCTCGACCGCCTTCTGGTTGCCGGCCTGCAAAGCCTCTTTGGGAACTCCTACTCTGAATTTCCTGTCTGACCAATTCAGAGACTCTGCAAAATTTCCTGGCTCTACCTTAAGCGAAGTGGAATCCCGGGGGTCATGCCCGGAGATGATTGAAAACAGAAGCGCCACATCTTTTACATCTTTGCCAAAGGGACTGATTTGGTCCAAGGAAGAGGCAAAGGCCACTAAGCCATAGCGGGAGACGCTTCCGTAGGTTGGTTTAAGACCGACGATTCCGCACAGGGCAGCCGGCTGTCTGACCGACCCGCCGGTATCTGACCCGAGCGCTAAGACTGACATGTTAGAGGCGACCGCGCAGGCCGAGCCGCCAGAAGAGCCGCCTGGAATCTTATCTAAATTGTGAGGATTTCTGGTCGACCCGAAATAGGAGTACTCTGTGGACGACCCCATGGCGAATTCATCCAAATTGGTCTTGCCGATTATTACTGCATCCGCCTGCCGGAGTTTTTCGACCACAGTGGCATCATAAACCGGAACGAATTTCTCTAAAATTCGAGAGCCACAAGTGGTTCTGACCCCTTTAGTGCAGATGTTATCTTTGATTGCTACCGGAATTCCGGCCAGCCCTCCTACTTTTACATTTCTGGATAACTTCCGGTCAACTGCTTCGGCTTGCTGCAAAGCCTCCTTTTCAGTGACAGTCAGATAGGCATTCAGTTTTGGATTCAGCCGCTGGATTTCCTCCAGGGTCTGGGTGACAACTTCCCGGGCCGAGACATCTCTTTTTTGCAGAAGCTGGACTATCTGCCAGGCAGTTAACTCATTTAACTTCACAACTTAACTCACCTCATAAGAAAGGGAGATAGCGGTCGGTCTCGTATTTGGAGACGTGAATTCGGTAATCATCCCATTCTTTCTTCTTGTTGGCAATCAGCTGTCCGAAAACGTGGTCCCCTAACGCATCTCGCATGAGTGTGCTTTTCTCGAACAGATTTAAGGCATTCTCCAGAGAGTCCGGCAGTGTTTCGATTTTTCTCTTCTTCCTCTCGGATAGAGACATGTGGTAAATGTCCTCTTCCACCGGCTCGGCCAATTCTAAATTCTGCTCGATGCCCTTCAGGCCTGAGGCTAACATGACCGAGAAGGCCAAATAGGGATTGCAGGCCGGGTCCGGACTGCGCAACTCAACTCTGGTAGCCTTTTCGCGGCCGGGCTTATACATCGGCACGCGGACGAGAGAAGAGCGGTTTCTGCGCGCCCAGGAGATGTAAACCGGGGCTTCGTATCCGGGAACAAGTCTCTTGTAAGAATTGACCCACTGGTTGGTGACTAAGGTGAATTCGCGGACATAGTGCAAGAGTCCGGCAATGAAAGATTTTCCTGTTTTGGAGAGGTGATATTTGTCCTTGGTATCGAAAAACAGATTCTTACTGCCGGCAAAAAGCGACTGGTGGGTATGCATCCCGCTGCCGTTGATTCCGAAAATCGGCTTGGGCATGAAGGTGGCGTAAAATCCGTCCTCTTGGGCCACTTCTTTGACAATCAGACGATAGAGCATGGTGAAATCGGCCATGGTCAGCGCTTCCTGGTAGAGCAGGTCAATCTCGTGCTGGGAGGCAGCCACCTCATGGTGACTGCATTCCACCGGTATTCCCAGCTCTTCCAAGGCAGTGGTGGTCTTTTTGCGTAGACGAACTCCCACATTGATGGTGGAGTAGTCAAAATACCCTCCCTCATCTAGAATTTCAGGGTGGCCGTTGGTTTTGAAGTAGAAATATTCTAACTCTGGCCCGGTGTAATAAGTCCACCCTTTTTTCTTAATCTTATCCAGATTCCGGCGCAGCACATAGCGCGGGTCCCCTTCGAAGTTAGTTCCGTCCGGGTTCAAAATGTCGCAGAAAACAATGCCAGCCGGTTTTTCACCTAAGAGCCAGGGGAAAACCTTAAACGTGTCTAAATCCGGCATGGCCACCATGTCCGACTCCTGGATGCGGACAAACCCCTCAATGGATGACCCGTCAAAACCTTGGCCTTCTTCTAGGACCTTTTCAATCTCACTGCGGGTGATGGACATCCCTTTCAGCTGGCCTAATATATCGGAAAAGACCAGCCTCACTACCTGGATTTTGTTTTTATCAATGAGTTTTAAAACTTCCTCCTTGGTCTTCTTCATACTCCTCCTCCTACAATAAATTTTAAAAGTTTGAAGTTTTTGGGTTCAAATTTAGGCGATACTGGGGGTAGGGTTGGTTGGCGTCCCGAACTATGGGCTCTGGCTACCCGCAATTTTAAGGCGATAAATTAATCCTTCCGGAGCAGAAGTCAACAAAAAAAGCAGGGAAAATCTACCCTGCTTTTTGGTTCAGGTTTGAGAGTTGTGCTTTATCTTAACAACACCATTTTCCTAACAGATTTAAAGTCTTCCGTCACCAATCTGTAGAAGTAAATCCCGCTGGTGACCTTTTCTCCTGACGCATTTCTCCCATCCCAGGTAACAGTATAAGTTCCAGGGATCCTTTTCTCTTTAAGTAAAGTGTTAACTTTCTGCCCTAAGATATTAAACACCTCCAAGTTAACCTCAGATGCTTGTGGCAGAGAAAACCTGATGGTAGTAGCAGGGTTAAAAGGATTGGGGTAGTTCTGATATAAATCGAATTCTTTGGGCAGTTGCGCAATAGGTGGTTCTTCCGGTTTTACCGGCGTGGGAATTCCAAAATCAGTCATCACTTTGTCCACCAGAGCCTGGGCGTCGGCAAAGTTAAGATAGAAGAGCGGAAATGTCAGAAAAACCACCTGATAATCTGAGCCTAAATATCTCCCCCCACAAATGGCTCCTTCGTAACCTGTCCGGTCATTCTTGGAATCATAGTAATAAATCACTTCCGCCTCCGGCCTCAAATCTATTTTTGCCACACTCCTCAAAACCCCATTCCAGCTGGAGATGGGCTTTATGCTGTCAATTGCAACATTTGGATATCCCAGGCCGGACTCGCCGGTGGCTCCAATAAAGTCTGAAGCCTGTACGCTATCTCGAGCCGCTGCCGAGATTTTCAAATAGTCATAAATGAATTCCCCAGCATAAAAAGAGCGGGGTAACCCTCCTGGCAGGTAGAGGAAACTGTTCCAACTGGAAATCAGGACTTTTCCCCCGGCATCTAAATACTGCTGCAGAAGGTCGAAATGATCCAGAAGATAGTGAGTGTTCATGTCATCGTCCAGCCAGATCACTGCGCCATAAGGCCCCAAATCCGAAAGCGTGGGTGCATTGTCGGTGCCGGAGTAATCGTAGGCAAAATAATCGTACTCTCCGAACAATGCATTGTAAAACGAATCCTGACTCTCATCCCCGTAGTCTAGTATCTCTCCGGTCTCGTCTAAGACTAACACGCCCTGGTCCAGGGTCACTGCCATGGCGCTGACTTCAGAGCTGAAAACCCCTTGATTGCTGTCTGAGTCTACAGCTGCAATCTGGTAATAATATCTTACGCCTCCTTGAATGGTTACCGAATCAGTGTAAAAAGTGTCGGTAACTCCATCAGCCCAGAGCTGATAAGGACCACCTGAGTTTTCAGAACGATATATCCGGTAGTGGGACAAATCTGCCTCTAAATTCGGCCTCCAGTATAGGCGGACACTCTTATAAGCCGCCTGAGCAGACACTCCCGCAGGTGCTCTGGGCAGGCTTTGAGATGATCCGGTTTTAAGAGTCATAAAAGGGCTCTCTTTAAACCCTGAGTTCATTGCAGATATTCCTATATAATAAGTAGTGCCTTCACTTAAGCCCGGCAGCAATACTGAGGTGTCTGTGAAAATTCCATAGCCAGTCAGCTGGTCACTCTGGGTTCCATAAAACAAGGTGTACCATAATATGTCCTTTTCGTTTCTATTACGGGGCCAGGTTACGTAAAGACTGTTTCCGGTTCCGCTGTCAACTATCTTGATGTTCTCTACTGGTCGGGGGGAATTGGCCAATCTGTCCACCGTGGCCGCCCCCATTTTTACCACCCTGGTCATGTAGTCGAAGTTCATGCTGTCCACTAAATCGGTGTTGGTGTGCCATCCCTGATAATTGAAAATGTATTCAGCCGCAAAGACCGCCGGATAACCGACTTCCAGAAAGGGCCAGTGGTCGCTGTTGGCGCCACCATTGGTCAGTGCGCCGCTTAAGCCGTACTGCCCGGCCAGCTGAGCCATTAACTGGGCGTAAGCCTGAGAAGTAATATCCTTTTGTAACTCCACAGTAGAGTTATTGGGCTTGTAACCAATCATATCCATATTCAACATGAACTGAATGTCGGTCCCCAGGCTGAAGTGCTTGTAAGCATGATAATAGGAGCCATACAGTCCTAATTCTTCTCCGGAGAAACAGACAAAGGTTACGGTCGCAGCCAGTGTGTCTTGCGCTACCCTTCTGGCAATTTCCAATGTGGCTGCGGTCCCGCTGCCGTTATCGTCCGCCCCCGGAGCCCAGATCATCGGCCCTGGCGAGATGCCCCAGGTGACTGAATCAAAGTGCCCGCCCACTACCATGGTCTTATCCGGGTTGGCTTTGCCTTTGACCACTGCTACCACGTTATAAGTGGTCCTCCAGTCGTTGTAGATGACCCAGTCAAAATAACTGAAGGTGTCCAAGTAGACGCTGTCTATTCCGAAGGATTTGAATTTTTCCAAAAGCCACATGGCGGCAGAAGTGCAGGAATCAGAAACCACGAACCGGGTCTGAAAATTCTGCAATCTGAGGTTATATGAGTAAAGCGAATCCTGGGAGATAGAATCGGCGATATTCAACAGTTTTTCGTCTGCGGGTAATTCCTGAAAGTAAGTAACTTGTGGCTCAATATATCTGAGTGGTATTTCTCTTTTGGGAATTTCACTTAAGAAAACATGCCGCTCTCGTAAATTTTGTAACTGGCCTGGATTGAGTTTCAGTACCTTCCAGTCAGTATCTTCTAAAAGCACCTTCCCGGTCTCAGCGGTAATTGGAACCGGAAGCGTGGCCCTCTTTTCGCTTACTATGTAATATTTTTCTGACCAGGCTTCTTCGTCTGCTATCTTGTAAGCAATCCCCTTTTGGCTCAGTTTTGCCAGCTTGCTTGCTTCTATTTCAGCTAAATAAGTATTGTCAAATCTTTGATAGGCTTTTACTCCCAAGCTTTTGGCCGCTTCTACCTGTTCTTGAGAAGTAAAATCTATCTTAATGAGTACTGGAGCTGACCAGACAAAGGAACTGAAAATCAGAACCATCAAAATGACCAGAAACACTTTTCCCCAAGGCATGCTTCCTCCTTATTCTGAAGCTACACTATTTCTAGTAACCACAGCTATTTAACGTTTTAGACTCTCCAAAAGTTTCTCTTTAAATTCCCCTTCCACGATGAAGTACTTTCCTTCGGCTTCAGCCAGAATCTCACCCTCTGAATTAATCGCCTTTCCTTTAGTTGCTACGAGCTTTTTCTTCTGGGAGCTAATTTCTCCCTCCAGATGGATTTTTTCGCCTAATCTGGCCGGTCTTTTGTAAGTAATGGACATCTCCCGGGTGACCGCCACCCAGTCATTGGCAATCAGGGTCTTAATCATCACTTCGTCTAAGATGGCCGCCATCACCCCTCCGTGGAAAATGTCTTTATACCCCGAAAAGTGTTCGGAAGGGGTGTACTCAGCTCTGGTAATCTTACCGTCGCTGTAAAATTTGATTCTTAGCCCGGTTAAATTCTGTTCCCCGCAAACAAAGCAGTGTGTATAGGCTTTGACCTCTCTCCATTTATCCGGCTGGCTAACAGCAGACTTCATCTTTTCCCTCTTTTTGTAGTTTTCAGCAACATTAACATAATTGCCTTCTGAGTATGCAGTCGATTCTCAGCCTGGTCAAATACCACTGAATGTGGCCCGTCCATCACTTCATCCGTGATTTCCTCTCCCCGGTTGGCAGGCAGGCAGTGCATCACGATACAATCTTTCTTAGCCTGTTTGAGTAACTCTGAATTGACCTGAAATAGTTTTAATGCATCTGCCTTCTGCTCTGCCAGATGTTTCTGCCCCATGGAGGCCCATACGTCGGTGTAAATGACATCAGCCTCCTTGACCGCCTCCTGCGGGTCATGCGTGACCTTGATTTGACTCAAGCCTGCGGCCTGCGCCTTGCGCAGAATGTTCTGGTCCGGCGGCGTCTCCGGAGAAGTGCCGATTCTTAAATCTAATTTCAGACGGCAGGCTAACTCTAACCAGGAATTGGTCACATTGTTGCCGTCTCCCAAGTAAGCCACTGCCAAATTCTCATATCTTTTCTTCTTTTCATAGATAGTGAAGATGTCCGAGGCAATCTGACAGGGGTGGAGCAAATCAGTTAGCCCGTTGATGACCGGAATAGTGGCATATCGGGCTAATTCTACCACGTCCCAGTGCGAGAAAGTCCGAATTTCTATCATACTCACGTAGCGGGATAAAACTCGGGCCGCATCAGAGATAGTCTCTCTTTTGCCTAATTCAATTTCTTTCTCGGTGATGTAAATAGGATGCCCGCCCAACTGATTTATTCCCACTTCAAAGCTGATGCGGGTGCGCAGGCTGGGCTTGTGGAAGATGCAGGCCACTGACTTCCCTCTCAATGGTTGAGGCTTCATCTTGCCTTTTTTAAGAGAGGTGCTCAGCTTCAGCATCTCCACCGTCTCCTTAGTGGAAAAATCCAGATTCGACAAAAAATCTCTTTTCAATTTTCCTCCTTAATCTTTTCCCCCTCTCCTAGAGTAGAAGGCTGGGGTGAGGTTTTGGCTTTCATCTTTCGTAGCGTCCGAGCTGGCCTCGGACGTTTCTTTTGTCTGTCATTGCGAGCGCCAGCGAAGCAATCTGCTTTTCCATTTTATGGAGGTTAATGACCCCTCCTTTATCCTCCCCTATAGGGGAGGAGCTGTTGCCCCCTCTCCTAGAGGAGAGGGCTGGGGTGAGGTCATAATCATTGTCATTCTGAGTCCCGATAAAATCGGGACGAATAATCTCCAATTTCCATATTTAGCGTGTGGCGGGATCTCTTCACGCCCTGCTTATCTCTCCAACATTATCACAAAATGTACCTGCTCAAATCCTCATCCTCCACAATCTCTTTCAGCGCCTCCTGCACCATCTTCTTGGTCACCTTCACTTCTTTAATTTTACAGTCCGGCAGGTTAAACATATTTTCTTCCAATAGGGTAGTCATCACCGTGTGCAGCCTCCGCGCGCCGATATTTTCCGTCCGCTCATTCACCAGATTGGCAATCCGGGCAATCTCCTTAACCGCCTCATTATCAAATTCCAATTTAACTCCCTCTGCCTCCAACATAGCCGAATACTGTTTGACTAACGCATTCTTCGGCTCAGTCAGAATCCGCACGAAATCACCAGCAGTCAGGGAATCTAACTCCACTCTGATTGGAAATCTCCCCTGCATCTCTGGAATCAAATCTGAGGGCTTGGCAGAGTGAAACGCTCCTGCAGCGATGAAGAGGATATGGTCGGTTTTGACCATCCCGTATTTTGTTGAAACGGTGCAGCCTTCAACAATGGGGAGCAAGTCGCGCTGGACACCCTCGCGAGAGACATCCGGCCCGGAGGTCTCTCCTTTGCCGCCGGCAATCTTATCTATCTCGTCGATGAAGACAATCCCTGCATTCATGGCCTTGAACTTGGCCGTGGAGATGACCTCCTCCATGTCGACCAATTTGTCTGCCTCTTTCTGGGTCAAGATTCTGAGCGCTTCTTTGACTGTAAGCTTTCTCCGCTTGGACTTCTTAGGAAACATCCCGGAAAAAGCCTCCTGAAAATTCATCCCTAACTCTTCTATCCCCATCGGCGAAAAGACTTCAATCACTGGGAAAGCCTGCTCCTGCACCTCAATTTCGACTGCTCTTTCATCCAAAGAGCCGGCTTTCAACTGCTGTCTCAGTTTTTCGCGAGTGCGCGTCAAGCGAGCCAGTTCTTCTTCTTGGTCTTCTTTAACTGATTCTTTGTCCTGCTCTTCACCCTTGCGGCGGCGATTTCGCACCGGCAGCAGCAAATCTAAAACCCTTTCTTCGGCCAATTCCTGCGCCTTGGGCAGAATCTGCTCCATTCTTTCTTTCTTCACCATATTGACCGACAGGTCCACCAAGTCTCGCACCATTGATTCGACATCCCGGCCCACATACCCGACCTCTGTAAATTTGGAGGCCTCCACTTTTAAGAAAGGCGCATTGGCTAAATTGGCTAACCTTCGGGCAATTTCTGTTTTGCCGACTCCGGTCGGACCAATCATGATGATGTTATTAGGCAGAATCTCCTCCTTCAGCTCTCCCTTCACATTCTGCCTTCTCCAGCGATTGCGCAAAGCAATCGCCACCGATTTTTTAGCCTGGTCCTGGCCGATGATGTATTTATCCAATTCTTTGACAATTTCCTTGGGGGTTAATTCCTGCATCTAAAATGCAACTCCTTGTTATAATTCAATCTGTAGTTAATCCAACTCTTCAATGGTAATTTTATCATTAGTAAAGACGCAAATTCCTGCCGCGATCTCTAAGGATTTTCTGACAACTTCCTTGGCCTCTAAATCCGAATATTCTAACAGCGCCCTGGCCGCTGCCAGAGCATAGGGTCCGCCAGAACCGATTGCCACTATTCCATCGTCTGGTTCAATAACGTCGCCATTGCCGGAAATAATAAGCGCATGCTCCTTATTTAATACTGCCAGTAAAGCCTCTAGTCGTCTTAAATAGCGGTCCATCCTCCAGTCCTTGGCCAGCTCCACTGCTGCTCTGGGCAAATGCCCCCTGAATTCCTCAATCTTGGCTTCGAATCTTTCGAATAAAGTGAAAGCATCCGCGCTTGCCCCGGCAAATCCGGCCAGGATTGTCCCGTTATGCAGTCTCCTTAACTTCTTGGCATTCTGTTTTAGAACCGTGTTTTCAAATGAGACCTGCCCATCCCCTCCAATAGCCGCCTTTTCTTTGTATCTTATGCCTATTATGGTAGTTCCTTTGACCTTCATATTCCTCCCATCTCCTTCTAATATACGTTCCTTTCCTTAAAAAACAACTCCACCTGTTAAGCAGTCATTGCGTGTCTCGCTCTGTTCCCTCTCCTTTTAGGGGAGGGCTAGGGAGGGGTTAGTTAGCCCCCTCTCCTATTTATGGTGAGCGAAGTCGAACCTGAGGAGAGGGCTGGGGAGAGGTCATCTTTCTTCTTATTTGGTAAGAGAATTACATCTTTACATACTACCATCCGAAAATAGTTGACAAACTTCCTCTCTCCTATCATAATGAACTCTAAGGAAAAATTATGATATCCAGCATGACCGGCTATGGCCGGGCTGAATCAGTCACTGCGGAGGCCAAAGTGGTGGCGGAGATAACTTCGGTCAACAACCGCTACAGCGAGATCCAGACCCGTCTGCCTCGTTTTCTGGCCCCTCTGGAGTCCAAAATCAAGGAGCTGATTCTCAATTCTGTCTCCCGCGGCAAAATCAATTATTCTCTGACCTGGGAAGACTTAGCTCCTCCTACTGACCAGATTAAGCTGAATGTAGAAACCGCCAGGATTTACTACAACCTCTTTAATCAGCTCAAAAAAGAGTTCAAATTAAAAGGAGAGTTAGAGCTGGAGGATTTTGTCGCCCTGCCGGATATTATAAAACTGGAGCGGGAGGAGCTCAATCAGGAGAAAATCTGGCCTTTAGTCTCTGAGGTAACTCAAAAGGCTTTAGGCGACTTAAATCGTATGCGCCAGGCCGAAGGCGATGCCCTGGCCAGAGAGTTAGCCAGAATGATGAGCAGTTTAAGCGTCAAAGTGGATGAAATCGAAAAGTATTCCAAGGAGAGCCTGACCCAGTATGCGGAGAAATTGCGCGTTAAGATAGAACAAATGTTAGGGGAAGTCGCAGTCGACCAAGGCCGGATTGCCCAGGAAGTGGCTCTGATGGCGGACAAAATAGATGTAACCGAAGAGTGTGCCCGCTTCAGAAGTCATCAGGCTCAATTTTTGCAGACCATAAAAGAGAACAGCGCCGTGGGCAAGAGACTGGGTTTTATTCTTCAGGAACTCAACCGGGAGGCCAACACCATGGGGGCTAAAGCCATCGAATACGAAATTTCCGCCCGGGTGATTTCGATTAAAGAAGAGCTGGAAAAGATGCGGGAACAAATTCAGAATTTAGAATAGCTTTTTTTTATAAATGGCTTCTCACTTAATTTCTAACCATCCCCTCTTAGTGGTTCTCTCCTCTCCTTCTGGCGGCGGCAAGACCACGGTTATCCGACATTTATTCAAACGCCATCCTGGGTTTCATCGCTCCGTCTCGGTGACCACTCGTCCTAAAAGAGCCGGCGAAAAAAACGGTCGCGACTATCATTTCATCTCTGAAAGAGAATTTCACACCCTGATTAAACAGCGCGCTCTTTTGGAATGGGCGCAGGTATACGGAAATTTCTACGGCACTCCCCGGCATATTGTAGACAGAGCTACCAAGCATGGCTGGACCGTCTTATTCAGCCTCGACGTTCAGGGAGCCCTTACTGTTAAAAAGAAATATCCCCAGGCTGTATTAATCTTCCTTTTGCCTCCTTCCTGGCCGGAACTGAAGCGCCGACTTTTGTCCCGCAACAGCGACTCCAAGGAAGCCCTGAGTGTGCGCCTGAGAAACGCCAAAAGGGAATTAAAGGCCTGGAAAAAATATGATTACCTGGTAGTAAACCGAAAATTATCAGAAACAGTTTCTCAGATTGAGAGCATTCTTCAGGCTGAGCGCTGCCGGACTTCCAGGAAAAAACGAGCCGAATCCAACTAGATGTTTGAGGATTTTTTCTAATATCGTCTTATCCGCCTTTACCCGAGTTTTTCCAGTTATGTAATTTCGGCCAACTCATTGTCATTCTTTAGCGAAGCGAAGAATCTGTAGTTTTAGAAAACTTGCGCAGTTATTTATCAGACGATTATCGGATCTCTACCAAAATTCTTTTCACTTACGTATATGTCTGGATTCAGAAAGAACTCAGGTGTGAGTCTATATATAAGGTATAAATGTTCCAGAACGTTAAGTAAACTTGACATTCAGCCGAAATTTCAACATTAAGCAGTCCAGGATATAAGGTGAGTAAAATCAAAAAGAAAAATCTCCTCATCGTCGAATCCCCCACCAAATGTAAGACTTTGAAAAAGTTTCTGGGTAAGGAATTCGAAGTCGAGGCCACCGTGGGTCACGTCAAAGACCTCCCCAAGAGCAAGCTGGGAGTAAACATTGAAAAAGATTTCCAGCCAGATTATCACGTTCTTCCCGGCAAGCTGAAACTCATCAATCGTCTTCGGCAGGATGCCAGAAAATCGGACACGGTTTACCTGGCTCCGGACCCGGACCGGGAAGGGGAGGCCATCGCCTGGCACGTGGCTGAGGAAGTGAAGAAATCCAATAAAAAGATTCGCCGCGCTTATTTTAATGAGATAACTAAATCGGCAGTATTAAAAGGAATAGAGGAAGCCGGGGAGATTGACCATAAGATGGTTCAGGCTCAGCAGGCCCGAAGAGTGCTGGACCGCCTGGTCGGCTATCAGGTCAGCCCGATTCTGTGGAAAACTCTGCACTACGGACTTTCTGCCGGTCGGGTGCAGTCCGTGGCTCTGCGCATGGTCTGTGAGCGCGAAGAAGCTATTCTGAATTTCAAGCCGGAAGAATACTGGTCCATTAAGGCTCTTCTGGAGACTGATAAGAAAGAGAAGTTTTACTCTATTCTGGTGAAAATTGAGAGCCAGGATTTTCAGATTGCCAGTCAGGAAACCGCCCAAAAAACGGTCAAAGATATCACCCAGCAGAAGTTTTCGGTAACAGACATCAGACAGGAGGAGAAAAAACGTTATCCCTATCCTCCTTATACCACCAGTACATTGCAACAGGACGCCTCCCGCCGCTTGTATTTTCCCCCTTCCAAGACCATGGTCCTGGCTCAGCAGCTCTACGAAGGGGTGGAACTGGGCAAGGGCGAGCAGGTCGGTCTGATAACCTATATGCGAACCGACTCAGTGCGGGTGGCCAATGAAGCCTTAGGTCAGGTGCGTAAACATATCGCTTTGAATCTGGGTGAAAACTATCTGCCGGAAAAACCGAATTTCTATAAGTCGAAAAAATCCGCCCAAGAAGCCCACGAAGCCATCCGCCCCACTTACGTAGAGAACACTCCGGAAAAAGTTAAAAGATATCTTACCAAAGACCAGTTTAAACTGTATGAACTGATTTGGAATCGATTTGTGGCCTCCCAGATGATGCCGGCGGTTTACGACACAGTTTCAGTTGACATTACTGCCGGCAAATATCTCTTCCGCTCAACTTCATCGAAATTGAAATTTGATGGCTTCCTGAAGGTATATGAGGAAATCAAAGAAGAAAACGGCAACGGCCAGGAAGAATTCAAACTGCCGGAGTTGAAAGTCAATCAGGATCTGAAACTGATAGAGCTTCTGCCGGAACAGCACTTCACCAAGCCTCCGGCCCGCTTCACCGAAGCTTCTCTGATTAAGGAAATGGAGTCCAACGGCATTGGCAGACCTTCCACCTATGCCACTATCATCAGCACTCTCAAACAGAGAAAGTATGTCGATTCAGTTCAACGGCGACTGACTCCTACAGAGTTGGGAACCACGGTCAACCGTATTCTGGTGCAGAATTTCCCGGAGATTTTTAACATTGACTTTACCGCCGAGATGGAAGAAGAACTGGATAAGATTGAAGAGGGAGAGATGAAATGGACCGAAGTCTTGAATGACTTTTACGAGCCTTTCTCCTCCATCTTGCAGAAGGTAAGCCGGAAGAGTAAGGAGATAAAGGAATCGCATCAGGAAGAGACCGAGGAGAAATGTGAGAAATGCGGCTCCCCCATGGTGATTAAATGGGGTCGGCACGGAAGATTTTTGTCCTGCTCGAATTATCCGGCCTGCAAAAATGCTAAACCGCTCAATCATAAAGAAGATAAGCAGTTGCTTAACGGAGCCAAGTGCGAGCTGTGCGGCTCGGAAATGGTAATTAAAACCGGACGTTTCGGAAGATTCATAGCCTGCTCCAATTACCCGGAATGTAAGAATACCAAACCTTTGACCTTAGGTATCCCCTGCCCCCGTCCAGGTTGTACCGGTGAGATTGCTGAGAAGAGAACCAAGCGGGGCAAACTCTTTTACAGTTGTTCCCGCTATCCCAAATGCAAATTCTCCACCTGGGACAAGCCGGTAGCTGAGAAATGTCCCCAGTGTAAAGCAGCCTTTCTGGTGGAAAAACACTCCAAGACCAAAGGCGATTATCTGAAATGTCTTTCCTGCGATTACGAATCAGTTGCTCAGGCTGAAACTACTGCTTAGATTATCCGCATGCTGGAGCAGTGGATAGAATCCTTTTTATCCTATCTTAAGAACCAGAAGCGCTATTCTAATCATACCCTGATTTCTTACTCCACTGACCTGCAAGCCCTGCAGGAATTCTGCCGCCGGAAAAATCTCGTCTTTTTGGATAAATCTTCCTTAACCGAATATCTGGCCTTCTTAAAATGGAAGCATTACAGCAACCGCTCCATCGCCCGTAAAATCTCTTGCTTGAAAAGTTTCAGCCGGTATTTGAACCGCTCAGGGAAAGCATCTGCCCCTTCTTTAACTCCGAGAACCCCCAAATTCGAGCAAAAACTTCCTTCTTATTTACAAGAGCGACAGATGGAATCGGCCCTTTATCTTCCAACTACTAAAGCAGGCCTGGGTTTCCGGGACCGAGCCATTCTGGAACTTTTTTATAGCTCTGGATTGAGACTTGCAGAATTATCGGGGTTGAAACTTAATTCTATAAATCAAACCGAAGGTACTGTCCGAGTGCTGGGCAAGAGAAACAAAGAACGAATCGTGCCTGTAGGAGCTAAAGCTCTGGAATCAGTCAATCATTATATAGAACAAGAGAGAAATAAAATTGCTTGCCTTAAACACAATTATCTTTTCGTAAACCGCAACGGCGGCAGAATCACCCCCCGCAGTATCGCCAGAATCGTCAAATGGTACCTGCAGAAAGTCAGCGAAGGGGCAAAGGTTTCGCCTCATACCATTCGCCACACTTTTGCCACTCACCTTTTGAATCGAGGCGCAGACCTGAGGGCCATTCAGGAGATGTTAGGTCACGCCTCTCTATCGACCACCCAGAAATACACCCACTTAGACATTCAGCACTTAAGAAAAGTCTACGACAAAGCCTTCCCCCGCGCCTGAATTCCTCACTTTTTCTCCCTCCCCTAAAGGGGAGGGCTGGGGTGGGGTCAGGTGTATTATCACTTTAAAGAGGGCCGTCCGATAGCATAGTTGACGCAAGCCCAAAATCTTGCTCCATCTACCTTGACGAACCCTTTTCATTTCCCCCTCCCTTAGAGGGGAGGGGGAGGGTGGGGTCAAGTCTCTTTTCATTCCTGCGAAGCTGCTAAACAGTGTAGTTAAAACAAGCTCAAAAGTCCTCCTTCATCTCCCTTGACGAACTTCTCCCTATTTCCGTATTTATAGTCGATGTCGCTCCATTTAAGCAAATCGCGCCTCTGCCTGACTCTTTTTTTAACCCTACTACTACTATTCATCTCAGCTTGTAAGCCTCCTCAATCTGCGACTCTTCCTTTACACAAAATCAAACTCCCTCCCGGCTTCAAAATTTCTCTCTTTGCTGAAAACCTCGAAGGCGCCCGCTCCTTATGCCTTTCACCAAATGGAACACTCTTCGTAGGTACCCGGAGTGAGGGCAGAGTCTACGCTGTGGTGGACAGCAACCGCGATTTTAAGGCAGACAAAATCCATACCCTCGCCTCAGGTCTAAATATGCCCAACGGCGTGGCCTTCAAGAATGGCTCTCTCTATGTGGCAGAGGTTAACCGGGTCCTTAGATTCGACAATATCGAATCCAGATTGGCTAATCCTCCCAAGCCGGTGGTAATCAACGATTCTTTTCCCGATGACAGACACCACGGCTGGAAATTCATCCGCTTTGGCCCGGATGGAATGCTTTATGTTCCGGTTGGCGCCCCTTGTAACATCTGTGAGCGGAGCGATAAGCGCTACGCTTCGATTATGCGAATGAAGACCGACGGAACCGGCCTTGAGGTCTTTGCCTCCGGCATCAGGAACACGGTCGGCTTTGACTGGCATCCGCTTACCAAGGAGCTCTGGTTCACCGACAACGGACGGGATATGATGGGAGATGACCTTCCGCCGGACGAGTTAAATCACGCTCCCGGAAAAGGAATGCACTTCGGCTATCCTTACTGTCATGGAAAGAATATCTCCGACCCCGAATTCGGCAACAAACACAAATGTGCCGGGTTTACTCCGCCGGCATTGGAATTGGGCCCACACGTCGCCGCCTTAGGGATGAGATTTTATACCGGCAAAATGTTTCCTACTCAATATCAGAATCAAATCTTCATAGCCCAGCACGGCTCCTGGAACCGGAAAACTCCGATTGGGTATCAAGTTACTGTGGCTAAGCTGGAGAATAATAAGGCTATTAGAGAGGAAATCTTCGCCTCTGGCTGGCTGGAAAATGGCGAGGTTTGGGGCAGACCAGTAGACATCGAAGTGATGCCGGATGGCTCCCTTTTTGTCTCAGATGATTATGCCAATTGTATCTATCGCATTACTTATGAAAAATAATGTGGTTTTTTTAAAATTCATATCCTAAGGAGAATTTAATGCCATCAAAAATCAGGCCTTTTTACGTATTGCTCATAAGTTTATTATTTATGCTGTCCTGGACAACCACCGCCAAAACCCAGAGCCTGGCACCGCCAATAGCCAAAATGATTCCTCATTCTGAGACTCTTAACGGAGATGTCAGAAATGATAATTACTATTGGCTGAAGGACAAATCCAATCCTGAAGTGATAAAATATTTAGAGGAGGAAAACGCCTATACTTCTGCAATGATGAAGCATACTGAAAAACTGCAGGAGGAATTGTATAAAGAGCTTTTGGGCCGGATTAAAGAGACCGACCTTACTGTCCCGCATAAATTGGACGACTATTACTACTATTCCCGCACCGAGCAGGGGAAGAATTATCCCATTTACTGTCGGAAGAAAGGAAACCTGGAGGCGCCGGAAGAGATTATCCTAGATCAGAATCAATTAGCTCAGGGGCATTCCTATTTTCAAATTGGAGCAGTTGCAGTCAGCCCCAATCATCAGCTTCTGGCTTATTCTTCGGACACCACCGGCGCGGAAACCTTCACTCTATTCGTCAAAGACCTCTCTTCAGGCCAGCTTCTCTCCGACCAGATTCCCAACACCTCCTATTCGGTAGAATGGGGCAACGACAACCAGATTCTATTCTACACCACCTTAGATGAAGCTAAAAGACCCTATAAGCTCTTCCGCCACAAATTGGGAACTGAATACCAGCAGGATACTCTGATTTATCATGAAAAGGATGAGGCTTACTTTCTGGGGTTGAACAAGACCAGGAGCAGACAATTTATTCTGATGGAGCTGGAGAGCAATACCACCACTGAGATTCACTATTTGGACGCTGACCAGCCTTTGGGGGAATTCAAAATCATCCATCCCCGCCAGGCCGAAATGGAATACCGTGTCGACCACCATGCCGGCGACTTCTTTATTCTGACTAATGACGGCGCCAAGAATTTCAAATTGATGCAGGCCCCGGTCTCTGACCCGGCAAAAGAAAACTGGAAAGAGTTCATTCCCCACAGTGACTCGGTCCTATTGGAGCGTTTGTATGCTTTCCAGAATCATCTGGTCCTTTTCGAACGGCAGAGGGGCTTAAGGCAGATTCGGGTCATCAACTTGCAGAGTAATCAAACTCACTATGTCGACTTTCCTGAGCCGGCCTATGTTGTCTGGCCCTCTCAGAATTACGAATATAAGACCAATATTTTCCGCTTTGATTACAGCTCGTTGATTACTCCCCGCTCCATCTACGATTACAATTTAGAGACCCGCCAGCGGGAGTTAAAAAAACAGTACGAAGTTTTAGGGGGCTATGACCCGTCAGAATACCAGTCGGAAAGAATCTTTGCCACAGCTCCAGACGGTGCTCAGATACCGATTTCTCTGGTTTATAAAAAGGGTGTGAAAAAAAATGGCGGCCAACCTCTTTATCTCTATGGTTACGGCTCCTATGGAGCCAGCATAGATGCCGGCTTTAATCCTAACCGGCTTTCTCTTTTGAACCGGGGATTCATTTATGCCCTAGCTCACGTCCGGGGCGGCGCTGAAATGGGGAGGTACTGGTACGACCAAGGGAAATTGCTGAATAAAAAGAATACTTTTGATGATTTCATTGCCTGTGCTGAGCACCTGATTAAGGAAGGATATACCTCTGAAGAAAAGCTGGTGATTGCCGGTGGTAGCGCCGGTGGATTGTTGATGGGGGCAGTGACCAATCTGAGGCCGGACTTATTCCGGATTGTAGTCGCCAAAGTCCCCTTCGTGGATGTGCTTAACACTATGCTAGACCCGTCTATTCCTTTGACTGTCACCGAATATGAAGAATGGGGCAATCCCCACAAGAAGGAATTGTATGATTATATGAAATCTTATTCCCCTTATGACAACGTAACTGCCAAAAATTATCCTGCTCTGCTGATTACCGCCAGTTTAAACGACCCCCGAGTAGGCTACTGGGAGCCGGTCAAGTGGACTGCTAAGTTGCGGGCTTTGAAGACTGATAAGAATCTCTTACTGTTGAAAGTGAACATGGGCGCCGGTCACGGCGGCCCCTCCGGCAGATACCAACAGCTCAAAGAGACCGCCTTCGAATTCGCCTTCCTTTTCGACCAGCTTGGAATTACGCAATAACTCAATATTTCTGTCATTGCGAGCCCTGAGCGAAGTCGAAGGGCGAAGCAATCTGCTTTACCTGGTTTTTTGGAAGGATTGTAACTTCTTCGAACTCTTGTAAGGAATTCTTCTTTCTATCTCCCTCCGTTGGACTCTATCCGATAATCGCCTCTGCTTGACAATTTTCACCCCGTCTCTACATTAAAATTCCATGCTCATCACCCCCCTTCTAATCAAACACCTGCTGCCGGAACTGAGGCAGGCTTTCCTGGGAGCCAGAATTATTTCTATCAGACATCAGCCTGAGAGTAAACAGCTTATTCTGGTGTCCAAAGCTTCATCCGGAGCAAACGGACTCCTTGTGAATTATGACAGCAAAAGTTACCATCTCCGGATTCTGACCGACTCCCAGATTCGCAGGCTCGACTTTCCTAAAGTCGAAAATCTTTTAGCTCAATTGCTGGAAGCTACTATAGAGACAATCGAACAGGTCGACTTTGACCGGGTTCTGAAATTCAGCCTTAGTCAGTTTGACCAGCTCTGGGGTAGACGAACATTTTTCCTTTATTGTGAAATCAGCGCCAATCTCAATCTGATTCTGACTGATTCTGAGCAGATCATTCTCAACTCTTTGAAATCTACTCCGGGTGATTCTGCTTCCCGGCGTAAAATTAGAGCCGGAGAGAATTACGCTCTCCCCGCTCGCCCGGCTAAACTCGACTCGCACTACTTAAATCTTGGGCAATGGAAAAATCTTCTGCACCAGCACCCCCATGAGAGTTTGAGCCACCTTCTAAGCGCACATCTGTCAGGTCTGGACCCTTTTTTAACCCAGGAAATAATTCTTTCATCAAATTTAAACTCCGATTTTAAGGTATCAGACTTATCAGAGGGCAAGACTGAAATCATCTTTAAAAATCTGCTCAGATTTTTTTCCAAAGATGTTACGGTTCAGCCCACCCTCTACCTGGACGAATCCGATTCGCCGCTTCTGGTTTCTCCCTTTGAGTTAAGTCATCTCAAAGATAAAAGGAAACTCGCTTTTCTCACTCTTAATCAGGCTTTAAGCGAATTTTTCCATTTAAAGTCTTTGCATGAGGAATTCCAGCGCCAGAAAAATCAGTATCTCAAGTCAGTTGAAAACAGGCTGAACAAACTCAGGGTTGGGTTGGAAAAAACCGAGGTTGAAATCACGGAGAAATCTGAATATGAGAAGTATAAAAGATTGGGCGACCTGCTGATGGTCAATAAAGAGACTATCAAAAAAGGGATGACTGAAATCGCTGTTGAGGATTTATATGCCTCGGGGAAAAAGAAAATCACCATTCCCCTCAATCCTGAGCTCTCTCCTCTGCAGAACGCCCAGAGCTGCTACAAGAAATACCAGAAAGCCAAAGCCGGTCTGGTCCTGTTACAGAAAAGAGCAAATCTTCTCTTAAGAGAGTTGCAGCGAATTGAGCAAATCCGCAAGAACATTTCAGCTTGTTTGACTCTCACAGACTTAGAGAAAGTTAAGCCTTATCTAATCCGATTTGGCTTCATTAAACCGGAGGAGCCTTTCAGAGGCAAGCGAAAAAAACCAAAGAAAAAACTCTTCCGGCAGTTTCAGACTTCTGATGGCTGGACTGTCCTAGTGGGGAGAAATAATCAGGAAAATGACCTGCTCACTTTCAAGACTGCCAGGCCAGAGGATTTCTGGTTTCACGCCTCCGGAATCCCTGGCTCACATGTGGTCTTGCAACTCGGGGGGAAAAAGAAGCAGCCGACTCATTTAACAATTCTGGAGGCTGCTTCCCTGGCCGCCTATTTTAGCAAAGCCCGGAATTCCAAAAAAGTGGAGGTGATTTACACCCAGGCCAAATACGTCCGCAAACCGCAGAAAGCCAGGCCAGGCCAGGCCCTGGTGGAGAAAGAAAGGTCAATTCTGGTCACGCCAAAGTTACAGGAGACCGCCAGTCGAATGTCATTCTGAGTCCCGATATAATCGGGACTCAGAATGACACAACTACTCCGACATCAAGATAAATGCCCCCTTATAGTGTTTCACCCTACCGGTTGATAAATCTATTCCCAGCACATCAAACCTGCAACTCTCAAACTCAATTTTCTTCTTTGACAAGAATGCCTCTGCAACCTCAGCCAGATTCCTCTGCTTCCTTTTATCCACCCTCAGCTCCGGCTCCCCGAACTCCTTTGACTTGCCCGCCTTCACCTCCACAAAGACGAGTTCTTTTCCATCCAGAGCGATTAAGTCGATTTCTTTCCGCTGACTCCGGTAATTCTGCTCTAAAATCTGATAACCCAGACTCTGCAGGTATCTGTAAGCAATCTCTTCCCCCTTTTTGCCTCTCTCTTTTCTTCCTCCCTTATCCACTACAAACCCAGCCTGGTTTCTTTCGAACGGGACCAGGCTTTTTGAACCGGAGAGAAGCTCTTGCGATGCTCCGGAGTGGGCCCGAATTTAGACAGGGCTTGCTTGTGGGTTTTGGTGGCGTACCCTTGATTGTGCCGGAAATCAAAATGGGGATACTCCCGATGCAGTTTTTCCATCATCTTATCCCGGGTCACTTTGGCCAAAATCGAAGCTGCAGCAATGCTCTGGGAGAGAGAATCCCCTTTGATAATTGCCCTCTGGGGAATTTTTAGCTGGCCAATTTTTTCTCTTCCGTCTACTAAGACAAAATCAGGCTTGACAGACAAATCTTCTATTGCCCGACGCATAGCCATTAGACTGGCTTTGAGAATATTGAATCGGTCTATTTCTCCGGGAGAAACCAGGGCAACCGCATGAGCCCAGGCTTTTGATTCGATTTCTCTGGCTAAGACTAGCCTCTCTATGGGAGAGAGTTTTTTGGAGTCATTTATTCCCTGCACCGATACTCCCGGAGGGAATACGACTGCTGCCGCAACTACCGGGCCGGCTAAAGGACCCCGTCCCACTTCATCCACACCAGCCACCCGGAAAAAACCCCGCTCCCAGAGCTCTTTTTCAAATTTAAGCCAGTCTTTTCTCGAACCGCGGCCAGTTCTCGATTTCAAGAGGGCTAGGCTTTGACTTCGGCTTCCCGTTCCTGGGCTTCTGTAGAGACTGCTTTATCTATTTCTTCCCGCTTCTCTTCTATCCGAGCCGAGCGCCCTCTTAATTTACGCAGGTAAAAGAGCTTGGCCCGGCGGGTTTTCCCCTTTTTGACCAGTTCGATTCTGGTCAAAGCCGGGGAGTGTAAAGGGACTAACTTTTCCACACCCACTCCCATCGAGACTTTGCGCACCGTGACCGAGGCCCCTATTCCGCTCCCCTTTCTTTGAATCACCACTCCCTCAAAAATCTGAACGCGCTCCTTGTCCCCTTCTTTAATCCTGCTGAAGAGTTTGACCGTATCCCCGGGAGAGAATTCCGGCAGCTTGCTTTTAAGATGTTTGGCTTCTAGGCTGGCGACTAAATCCATAAACTATCCCTTTCTTGTGACTCTTAGTTCTTCAATGAATTTCACTTCTTTTTTATCCAGATTGGCTTTGGCCAGTAATTCCGGCCTCCTCTGAAAGGTTGTCTCTAAGGCTTTCTTTCTCCTCCACTCTTTGATTTCTTTATGGTTCCCGGAAATTAACACTTCCGGCACTTTTTTGCCACGAAAAATTTGGGGCTTGGTGTAATGCGGATAGCCTAACAGGCCGCTCTGAAAGGAGTCATTTTCGGCGGAGTCGAAGTTGCCAAGAACTCCGGGGACGAGCCTGACTGTGGCGTCAATCATCATCAAAGCCGGCAGTTCCCCTCCGGTCAAGACAAAATCGCCGATGGAGATTTCTTCTATCGGAAAGAGCTCTTTAATCCGGTCGTCAACCCCGGCATAATGCCCGCAGATGAAGACTAGGCATTCTTCCTTACTCCATTTCTGAGCCAGGTCCTGTGTGAACTGGGCGCCTGAGGCGGAAGTTAGTATTATTTTATGTTTCTTCTGGCCGGAAATAGCCTGCTCTAAAGCTCCGGTCAAAGGCTCCGGCTTAAAAACCATTCCTCCCCCGCCTCCGAAAGGAGTATCATCCACGGTCTTGTGCTTGTCAGTGGAAAATTCACGGATGTCTATGACTTCGAATTCGACCAGTTCCTTTTCCTGCGCCTTTTTTAGCATGCTCTCGTGCAGGAACGCGGCAGCCATTTCCGGGAATATTGTCAGAATCTTAATTTTCATTGCTCTACCACGAAATCTTTTTTCACGATGACTTTTTTTTCTGCCAAATTTATTCTTCTAACCGCTTCCTTGGTTGCCGGCACATAATACTCTTTATTCTCTTTTATCACTTGCAGAATGTCATTGCCGGGATTGGTTATTATGTTCTTTATTTGGCCGACAAGCTCATCTGCTTCGGTATAAACTTTCAAGCCGACCAGTTCGTGTACATAATATTCGTCTTCTTTCAGGGCTGGAAGCTTCTCTCCGGGTATCTGCACCAGACTCCCTACCCACTCCTGGGCCTGCTGCGGAGTCTGGATGCCTTTCAGTCGGATTAAAACCTTGCCCTGGTGAACCCGGGCCTGGATTAGCCGGAATTGAACCGGCTTTTCCAGAGTTAAGTAAATCTCCTCCTGTTCTGCAATACCTTCCGGTCTGTCCGACCAAGGGAGGACCACCAGTTCGCCTTTCAGTCCTCGAACTCTGGTAACCTGGCCTAAGGTCACCCACTCGGCCGGGGCCAATTTACTCTAGGATTTCCAGGACCGCCCGCTTGCCGCGCTTGGCTGAAACCGCGGTCACCAGGGTGCGGATGGACTTGGCCGTAGCGCCCTTTTTGCCGATGACCTTGCCCAAGTCGCCTGGTCCGCATCTTAGTTCATACACGGTAGTCTTCTCGCCAGCCATCTCTGAGACCGAAACCTGATCCGGATGGTCGACCAGATTCTTAACGATGTATTCGATGAATTCCTTCACGGGTCCTCCTTGTTCTTCAGTTAGACGTTTCAGGTTCAAGCTTTAGCTTCGGCGGCCTGTTCTGCTTGGGCCTCTTTTTTCTTGGCTTTCTTACGCGAGGTCTGGTGGATTTCTTTCCTGACTTCTGTCTCCGACGGCGTCTCTCCCTTTCTGACCTTTAGCCACCTGGCCCACATTCCGGTCTGCTGGAGCAGAGCCTGGACTGTCTGGGTAGGCTGGGAGCCGTTTTTGAGCCAGTAATAGAGCCTCTCCTCCTGGACTTCCAGGCGGGGGGGCTTGGAAATAGGATGATACTGTCCTATGACTTCTATGAATCTGCCGTCTCTGGGACTGCGGGAATCGCTGGCCACCAGCCGGAAAAAGGGCCTCTTCTTGGCCCCCATTCTTAAAAATCTGAGTTTAACTGCCAAATCTCCTCCTTAATTAGCCGAAAATATCTGATTTAATTTGCGGGTGTCTATTCTGGAAAAATCTTTAGCCATCTTCTGCATCATCTCGAATTGCTTGACCAATCTATTGACATCCTGAATTGAAGTTCCGCTGCCATTAGCAATCCTTTTCCGACGGGAGCCATTTAAAATCTGGGGATGAGCCCTCTCTTGTTTGGTCATAGAATTTATCATGGCTTCTATTCTAACTAAATTCCTCTCATCCACGCTTAAACCTTTCAGCGCTTTACCGCCTAAACCTGGTATCAGGCCCAGTAAAGACTCTAAAGAGCCCATTTTCTTGATCTGCTGCAATTGCTGATAAAAATCATCAAAAGTGAAGCTCTCTTTTCTGATTTTCTCTCTGAGCTTTAAAGCTTCCTTTTCCTCGACCACCTGCTGGGCCTTCTCTACTAAGGAGACCACGTCCCCCATTCCTAAAATCCGGGAAGCTAAGCGGTCCGGATAAAAAGGTTCCAGAGCGTCCAACTTTTCTCCTACGCCTGCGAATCTAATAGGTTTGCCGCAGACCCAGTGGATGGACAAGGCGGCTCCGCCTCGGGTGTCCCCGTCCATCTTGGTCAGAATCACTCCGGTCAAACCGACCTGGTTATTGAAGGACTTGGCTAAATTGACCGCATCCTGTCCGGTCATGGCATCAGCTACTAGCAAGATTTCTGCAGGAGAAACTTCACTCTTAATCCTGACTAATTCCTCCATCAACTCCCTGTCGATATGCAGTCTTCCGGCAGTATCAATTATTACCACGTCATAAGCTTCTTTTTTAGCCTGTTCAACTCCGGCTTTGCAAATCTCCACCGGGTTTTTTTCAACATAAAAAACCGGCAGGTTCAGCTTCCTTCCTAACACTTTTAACTGGTCAACCGCCGCCGGGCGATATACGTCTGCGGCTATCAGAAAACTTTTCTTCCCTTTCTGCTCGAAATATCTGGCTAACTTGCCCACTGTAGTGGTCTTGCCTGAGCCCTGCAAGCCGACTAACATAATCGCCATGGGAGCCGGCTCGCGAAAAGAAAGAGACTCGGCCTTCCCGCCCAGGAGACTCACTAATTCATCGTAGACAATCTTAATCAACTGCTGGCCCGGGAGGACCCCTTTTACGGTCAATTGACCAAGAGCTTTTTCTTCTGTATGGGCGATGAATTCTTTGACCACTTTGTAATTGACGTCAGCTTCCAATAAGGCAACTCGGACGTCTTTCAGGGCCTCTTTTATGTTCTTGTCAGAGAGCCGGGATAGGCCCCTGACTCTGTTGACTAACTCTTCGAATCTCTCGGTTAACTGGCCAAACATGGGTGGTTCTCTTTTAGCTAAACTTCCAATATAATTATCTGTCCTATATTTTCAAGTCTTTTTTCTATCATTTGATGGGCATCTAACCCTAAGTGATTCAACAAGAAGTAAACGCCTCGACAATCTTTGCGATTATTCGAACAATTCCCGAGAGACGTTAGTTCCCTGAATTCTGATATCTCAAGATTTGGCTTGACAATTCTTAGGTCGTCCCTATTCTTGAGATCAAGCAGTATTTATATTTTTTCGGTGTGTTTTAGATTTCTCAGTCAACTTTGAAACTCAGGGGCGTAGTTATGAGGAATCTTAAAAATTTAAAGTGGTTGCTAATCGTCTGGTTGGTCAGCGCCTACACTCTTACTTCTCAGGCTATAACTAATCCGCGCTCCCCTGCAGAATTCGAGGAAGTGCAGGGAGTGGTCATTTGTTGGTTCGAAGAACAGTACCTTACTATTTTTGCCCATGTAGAGGAATCTGGCTGGACTCCGATTCTGCTGGAGCAGTACCAGGGGCTGATGAACACCCAGACCACTCTGGTGCAGGAGGCTCTGAACGAGGGTGTGGAGGTCTATGTGCTGGACGACACCTCTCACAATCAGGTGTGGGGGAAATATTACAGTGATTACCACGTGCCGGACACGCTAAGCGCCCTGGGCCTCTCTTCGCCCCTTCTGCACGTGATTCCCGAGGTGGGGCAAAATTCTCCCTGGGCCAGGGATTGGGGCCCCTACAGCATTTACCAGAGCAGAAATGATTCACTCTACCTTGCCGGGCGAAGCTTTAATCAGACCATAGCCGATTATATAAATTATCCTTTCATTGAGACGGATATTATGGATGGGGGCAACTATCTGACCGACGGCCACGGCAATCTGTTCTGCGACGCCAAGCAGCCTAATATAGATCTGGATACGTTCGGGTTTACAGAGAGCCTGCAGGTCGCCAATTACAAAGTCCACATCGATTATTATCTGAAGATGATAAATGAGGAAACCTTCATTATCAATGAAATTCCTTATTCGAATTATTTGCCTCCCTTTGATAATTTCTTCGGAGACAGCGCCGTCATCGATTCGGTGGTTAACAGAATCGGTCAGAAGAGCTCCTGTTATGGCCGTCCCTATAAGTTTATCCGGATAAAGACTGCTCCCACCAGCGACTCCAATAATGTGACCGTCTTTACTTCTGAAGCCAGCTATGCCAATTCACTTATCCTCAACCGGACCGTGCTGGTGCCTCAGTACCAGCATTCTATCGCGACTGATACGACCGCGCTGAATATCTATAAACAGAATATGCCCGGCTACCGGATTGTCGGCCTCCCGGCCCGGCAGTTTGCCGGAATGGGTGGAACCATCCACTGCATCACCCGGGAAATAGCAGCGGATGAGCCGGTATTCATCTCCCACGCCTGGTATCCTGATACGATAAACCAGACCACTGACTATCAGATTGGCGCTCTCATTCAGACCAGAAGCGGGATTGCCAGCGCTATGGTATATTGGACCACTGATACTACTCTTGGCTTTCAGTCTATTGCCATGTCCAATGTCAGCGGCGATAGCTTCACCGCCTCAATTCCCGGCCAGGCTTATGGAACTCGGGTTTTCTATTACCTGGAAGCCCAGGGCAACAGCAGTAAGACCGGACGGAAGCCAATGGTGGCACCGGATTGGGCTTACAACTTCTTGGTGTATGAAGCCGGAGCCTGCCTGGCCAAACCCGGGGATGCCAACTCCAGCGGAGACTACACTCTGGGGGACGTGATTTCCATTGTAAACTATGTCTTCAACAAACCCGGGTGTTCCCCTTTACCTCTCTGCTGGCTGTCTGACCTGCTCTGTAGAGGAGATTGGAATGCCACCAATTCGGTCACTCTCTCTGACGTAATCCAGGCTGTTAATTATATCTTCAACAAACCCGGCGGCCCCTGGAATGCGGTACCGGTAGGAGTTTGCTGTATTTCACCTTAGTTTTCCTTGTGTTTCCTCCCCAAAGAGGGGTTCATCCTGAAGGGAGGATGAAGGTGGGGTTCACACTTGTTTGTAGCAAACTTCAAACCTCACCCTGTCCCTTCGGGGTAAATCTTATCACTCTGACGAATCAGAACGAGTCGGCGAGCAGGATGACCCCTTTCCTCTTAGGAGAGGGAGCCTGACTCCCTACGAAGAGTTTTCTTGATGGTTAAATTGACAATTGAAAAATACCTGCGTATAATACAATGCATTCAAATAAACAGGAGCATTTATGGCCAAACAGATGAGCTTTGAGCAGAAGGCTAAGAAAGAAAAGAAGCAGGTGATTTGTCCGGTTTGTCACGGGCCGGTACAGTACGTCCGCCTGGTGAAGCCGGTCAAGAATGAGACTAAGGGGAGCTGGAAATTTTCCGACACCAATGTCGGCATCTGCAAGTGCAATCAGGCTGAAGTCTACAAAGTCTGATTTGAAGAGTTTTTTTGGAAAAAAGGCGCCGGAAGAGTGGCGTTTTTTTATAGGCAAAACCGGACTACTTCAAATACAAGGCGAATTTAAGCCCCATAGTGCCGTCGAATTTCGCCACTTCAACGCACTCGATAAAGTAAGTCTCTCCGTTAAACTCAAAACTCTCCACCCGGCCCGTGTGGGCATAAAACAGGCGCAGAACTTCGCCATATTCCATTGCGGTTTCTAGAGGACTCTTGGTGCGCCGGATTATGACTTCCACTTCACTGCTTTCATCAGAGGCATGAGGCGACACCGAGAGCAAGACTTTGCCCCCTAAGAGACTTCTGCTCTTGCCGGAAAGTACTACTGTCGGCTCTATGATTTTAAAGCCGGGAGGAGTCGGCTTGGGCTCAGGCATCTGTATCTGCGGAGTGGCAATTTGGGCTTTTAAAACCTTAACACTGTCCTGCAGCGAATTGACGGTCTTGATTAACTTCTGGACCTGGGCTTGATTCTGTTCTGACTGATTTTCTTGATTAACTTTCTCAGTCTCTTCCTGCGCCGGCGTGGAGATGACCCTTTTGCCTCCCAGGTCATAGCCGATAGTAATGCCGGCTCCCAGTAAAAGCAGGCTCAAGAATACGGTATTCCACCAGCCGCCCAAAAAGGATGGTCTTTCAGGCATATCTATTTAATAATCGGTCGATTTCGGTCTAACTTTGAGGGGTAAAGATTGTCCCCTCTCCTCTTAGGGAAGGGGTTAGGCAAGAACGAATTTCGTAGGCAGGGTTTTAATACCCTGCCTCTTTTTTGTTCCACATTTTTGTCCCCTCTCCTCCTCTTGTCCTGAGCTGGTCGAAGGAGGAGAGCTTAAGTTTCCTCCCCTTCAGGGGAGGACAGAGGAGGGGTTATTCTGTCCCCTCTCCTTTTAGGGGAGGGTAAGGGAGGGGTTAGTACCTTTAACCTACGGCGCCAGACAGCATGCACCTGACGGCACCGCATCCCACGGTCCGCCCGGCTTGTTGAAATAATAATTCACAGCCTGAATTATATCTCCCAAAGTTATGTCCCCGCTTCCGTTCCAGTCACCTTTACAAGGCAGGTTAGGTGTCCAACAGTTCCCCGGATCGCTCCCCAGACATCCGAGACCATCTTTATCAAAGTAATAATTGATTAAATAGACAATGTCCGACAAGGTAATGGTTCCGGACGTATCCATGTCTCCCGGAAAACAACGAAAAATCACCCGACCATTGTCGAAATGAACGCAGCGTGCGACCGGATTGTATACTCCAAAGTTACAAGAATCCGGGTGGAAAAACGTATCATTATCGCTTACCAACAGAGTTTCACCGATACAATCAATCAAGGTATTCTCTAGACAGGTGGTTGAGTCCCAATGAAATTGGAGTCTCGAATCACAGCATCTCAGGAGTTCATCGCAGGCCAGGTAAAACTTAATATATAGTAATACATCGGGCTGGCCTGTGCCCGGTATGCAGATGCCTGGATAACTGGAATACACCTCGCCAATTCCGACTACGCAGATTCTGTACTTGCTTGGGTCAGTAGTTGGGTTGAGCCGGTAGGTGAAGTAGTGCCATTTGTGCCTGTTATTGTAAAGCGGATCGACATCATCGATAAGGTCACCCCGGCGCGCTGATATCACTGTCAGGTCAGTGTTTTTGAACTCGATGCAGAAATTAAAACCGCCAATGTCTTTAAAAGCAGTCAGGGTGACCGGTAGTTCTATCATCTGACATGGGTCGGCTGTGATTTCGCCGATCGTTACGTAGGCACAGCCGGTCTTGGCGCTGGTACTTGAATCCAGAGTTAAAGTATTTACAAAACTCTCTGATTTTGCAGGCTCATCATACCTCGCCATCCAGGCCTGATACACCCCCTGCCCATTGACTGAGCTAGTTGCAGCAAAACAGAGAATTACCACCACAAAAATTCTGGCTGAAAAACAATTTCTTATTTGTCTTTTTACCTCTTTAGCCTGCTTAAAGATACCTCAATTCTCCGGTTTTACCAAACAAAAAAATTCAAATTTTTTTTGTCGAAATACCCTCCGTGTAACCGCCTTTTTCACCTCTACCTCCGGGCACTCAAAATTAACCCCCTGCCATTTCTAAACTTACAACTCGCTGGAAATCGTTAAAAACAGTCCTTTTTCCGCCTTACTTGCTGCATTGTCTCTACTTAACCCCGCTACCGAATCGCTACCAGGGGGGAGAGGTCGCCTATTTATAGAGGGCCTTTTACCGAAAGGCTTAAAAACGCAGGGCCCCTGCGGCCGGTCTGGTCTTGAGTCTGTCGAACACAAACCTACTATGTGTCGGCGAACTTCCGCAGACTAAAGTAGAAAACCCTCTTGGTTTGCGTGCGCCTCAGAGTATCGGGGTCCCGGGAAGCCAAAATAAAAAGAAGAAGAGCCATAAGAGAGAAATGAAACTTGCCTCTCTCCTGCTCTCTCCTAAAAAGAGAGGATAAAAACCCTCTCCTGTTAGGGGACGGTTTACCCTGAGCTTAGCCAAAGGGTAGGGAGGGGTTTTATTGATCATTTAATCCCCCTTAACTCCCTGATCGCTCTGGCATAATCCTTCTGCCCGAAAATAGCCGAGGCCGCAGCCAGAACCGTGGCTCCGTTTTTTATCACGTCTTTCGCAGTCCTGGGATTAATCCCCCCGTCGATTTCCAATTCAATTTTCAGATTGTGTTTATCAATATATTCTCGCGCTTGCTTTAACTTAGGCAGCACCTCCGGCATAAAGGCCTGGCCTGCAAACCCTGGATTGACGCTCATTATCAACAGCAAATCTATTTTTTCTAAGAATGGCAGGACCATCTCCAAAGGAGTCGCCGGCTTCAAAGTAAGTCCTACTTTGCAGTTGTATTTTCTAATAGACTCTATGGTATCTGCCACCTTTGGGCAAGTTTCAACGTGAACGGTTAAATAATCTGCTCCGGCTTCGGCATAGCGCGGGATATATTTGTCCGGATTGGCTATCATCAGATGCACGTCTAAGGACAAATCGGTAATCTTGTTTACTGCCGCAACCATGACCGGGCCAAAGGTGAGATTGTCCACAAAGTGACCATCCATTACGTCTAAGTGAATCCAATCCGCTCCGGCCTTTTCCACCGCTCGGATTTCTCTCTCTAAATTCGTGAAATCCCCGGCTAAAATCGAGGCGGATACTTTGACAGGATTCATTCTTCCAGGATTGAAATGATTAAATCTATCTCTGTGCCTAAGGGGACCTTCTCTCCGGGTGCCACAGACTGGGCAATCACGGTCTCGGGTAATAAAGCTTCATCCACCCGGCGCTTGATTTTGTCTACTCTCAGTCCTTTTTTCTCCAATATTCTTCTGGCTTCGGCTAAGTTCCTGCCGATTAACTCCGGCACTTCAGTGGAATCCACTTCTCCCTTCTCGTTGACTACCAAGTTGACAATCATGCCCGCCGGCACTTTGGTGCCTGACTGCGGATAGGAGGTAATAACTGTATTGGGTGCTAAAGAATCCACCATGGTCTTGGTTACTTCCCCCAAGCTCAAGCCCCACTCGCTCAGGGTCAATCCAGCCTGCTCCAAGGTCTGGCCGGTCAATCGGGGGACAATTACTGTTTCCCCTCCCCTGCTTAAGGTAACCTTGACATAGCGTCCTTTTTTCACCCGGGAGTCGGCATCTGGCAGCTGGAAAATGACCGTCCCTTCTGGATAATTGGGGTCATATTTCTCCCCTACTTTTTCAATCTTTAAATCAGAACTCTTCAGACTGTCTGCGGCTTTCTCGTAATTCAGGCCCACGATATTGGGCACCATAGTGTCTGCTCCCTGTCTGGTCCAGATAGGCATCAGCATCCCGTCGGTTAAGACTCCCAGCAGAATCAGACCCCCCATGACATAGGCGATTTTCAGCCACAATGGCTTGGGTGGTTTGGAAGGAGTGCTGGTTTCGGCTTGAAGCTCTGTCATCTCTTATCCAGCCTGACTGCAAAGGCTCCGTCTATTTTATGCAGAAAAGGCAGACTGCGCAAGTGCCCGGATTGCGTTATTAATGCGGCAGAGACAAAGGGTTTGGCATCTACCACAACAAACCTTGGATGCACCCTGAGAAATTTTTCAATCACCTCTTGATTCTCTTCCGGCATAATGCTGCAGGTGGAATAGACCAGCGCCCCCCCGGGCTTCAAAAGTTTAGCGGCATTTTCCAGTAGAGCTAATTGTATTTCAGCCAGCCTGGCCAGGTCTTTTTGCGACTTCTGCCAGCGGGCATCGGCATTGCGGTTCAGAACTCCGGTGCCGGAGCAGGGGGCATCTATCAGAATTTTGTCCGCCGGGTCAGTCCAAAAACTGGTGCCGTCTGCTGTCACAAAGTCGATTATCTCGGCTCCCAATCTGCAGCTGTTTTCTTTCAGCTTCTCTAACTTATTCGCTGTTTTATCCACGGCCAGTATTTTTCCTTTATTCTGCATTAGCTGGGCCATATAAGTCGACTTTCCGCCTGGAGCCGCGCACAAGTCGATTATCGTCTCATCCGGCTTGGGGTCTAACAGTCTTGCGGCTAAAAGCGATGACTCATCTTGAATGTAAATTTTGCCCTCCTTTAAGAAACTCAACTCTGCTAATTCAATCGGTGACTCCAGATAGTAATAATCTTCTGCATACTCCCCTTTTCGAAATTTAATGCCTTTTTCAGTCAGAAAACTTTCTATTTCCTCAGGACACGATTTAAGCGCATTGACTCTGAAGCCGAAGCTTGGTTTCCGGTTTAAGTATTCACACAGGCGAATCACGCTCTCCTGGCCAAAGTAATTCAGCCATTTTTCAATCAGCCACTCCGGAAACGAATAAAAGACCGCGATATATTCGACCTCATTGTCGGGAAACTTTATCTGGTCCTTTTTTCTGGAATAATTCCTCAGCACAGCATTGACCAGTCTGGCCACCCCCTCATGCCCGAATTTCTTGGCTAAGGCAACCGCCTCATTCACTGCGGCGTACTCCGGAATTTTATCTGTGAACTCTAACTGGTAGATTCCCATCCTCAGAATGTTTCTAATCCAGGGGGTGACTCTCTCCAATCCGTCTTCGATTAGATAATCAAGGACATAATCAATTCTCTTACGCATTTTGGTGGAGCCGAAAACCAGCTCTCCGGTTAATCTCCGGTCAGCCGGCAGAAGCTTCTGCCCGGAACAGAGAGCGTCCACAGTCTCCTCGGCAAAGGCCCTTTCCTGTTCTATTTTGTAAAGGGCTTTCAGGGCTACTTCCCGGGCCGAAACTTTGTTCATTACCGCACCTGTAGTATTCATAACACCTGCATTGGCGACAGGTAACTCTCCCCTTTTTTAGCTAACAGGTCAATTCTCTTAAATAACATCCCGGCCAACTCCTGCTCGCTGAAATTGAAAACCGACTGCAATACTTCTTGCGGTCTGACATACCCTTCCTGGCCCAGCCCCAGGCAAGTCCGGACAATTTTCTTATCGTTCTGAGATTTGATTTTCATGCTGTAAATTAATCCAGCAATATTGACAGTTTTGCTCCCTTCCTTGAATTTGCGGGTTATGATGACTTCTTTGGCTTTTGATAAATTCTTAAGCGCTTCAACCTGCCGGTCTAAAATTTCTTCAAATTCCATCTCATAGACTGCGGCATTGATGAAAGCAGACAGGGAGACGGAATGGGCAAATACCGGCCGGGCTTCTACAATTCTGAAACCCTCCGGTAGTGTGGAATTGAGCTTGTCAATCAGTTGATAGTTAAAGGCCGCTTCAATCTGCATATCCACGTATTCGCAATCGGAGATAAATCCTAAGGGCAAAGGCGGCCCATAGGCAATCTTAGGATGAGGGTGAAAGCCCTCTGAGAAGACCACTGGAAAATCTGCCCGGCGGACCGCCTTTTCAAACATACGCACCGTGTCTAAGTGGGAAGTGAAGCGCACTTTTTCGGCCTTGACCCATTTCATCCTGATTTTACTCTGGGAAGGGCTTAGAGTTGAGACTGAAGGCTTAATTTTCGCCCGCCGACCGTAAAGCTGTTCAGTGACAGGAGGGGCCGCATGGGGTTTGGCAGTTGGTTGAATGTCTGTTTTTCTCTCTGACCAGACCGCTCCTGAAGTTCTGGCTTTCCGCAAGGGTTCCTTTTCTTCCGGAGTGAATAAAAAGTCCCAGGGCAACTCTTCATCGAATTTGAAAGCCCGGCAGTAGTTGGCCGGTTCAAGCCCGGCCTGTTTAAAGATACTCTGCCAGTCTAAGACGATTTCTTTGGCACTAAGATTTTGATTCAGTTCCTGATAAGCTTTAAATATGATCTGACCTAAGCTTCTATCTCCCCGGTGTAACAAATTCTCCCAGTACAATTTTTGAAAATCAGGCCAGGACCACTTCAGGCTCTTAGTCCGGCAACTATCTTTTAAAAATGCCGTCTTTCTCTGCATTTCTTCAACTGACGGTGCATCATCCCACTGCCAAGCTGAGCCGGGCCAGGGAGCAAAAAAGCTCACTTCTATCTGCAGATGCTTGCAGCGGTGTCTCTGGTTGTAAAACGCATTTAGGTTGGTAATCAGACCGGCCAATTCTTTCAAATCTTCATCGGTTTCCTTAGGAATTCCCAGGACAAATCTGGCCGTTACCAGTTGAAATTCTCTTTCAATGGCTAACTTTATGACCTGCTGAATAAGCTCGTCCGAAGCCTCCTGTCCTGTCCAGCTACTTAACCTCTGACTTGAAGCCACCGCCTTAAAGCTCACCTGCTGCCGGTTAGTGGCCGCCAGCAAATCAGCCAGCACAGAATCAAACTCCGCGTAAGAGATACTATCTATTTCAAAGGCAAATCTTCGGTCTTTAATCCGCTTCTCTAAGGAGAGTAAAACCTTCTTTGTCTCTGCGCCAATTTTCTCACAATCAATCCTTATCCGCTCAAAGCCCGAATTCTGAATCGCCTGAGTAAAGTTTTCAGCCGTATTTTCAGTGGACTCTGAGCATTTCCAGGCAGGCCCAGGCCAACTCTGGTTGTCCCCCTGAACAAATAGCTCATCCCTGTTCAGTTCAATAAAGGGAACCACCGGCTGAACCGGAAAGATTTCACAAACAGCAGCAGTTTTTGGCCTCTTGTAGTTAAATCCGGGAACATATATTCCTTCAATCTCAGCCAGCGAGTTTTTCCCCCCTGTGAGTGATTGCAAAACTTTTAGAACTTGCTCGATAGTCTCGGGTTGCCATTCCAAGATGAATCCGTCCAGATATTCAGCCATCGGCGCCGGATTAACAAACCCATTGCCTGTGCCTAGTATTACAGGACCGGTTTTTCTCTCTGCCGAGCGAAGCGGCAGACCGGCTAAGTGCAGCATCTGCAGAATGTAAGGAAATTCCAAGGGAGAATAGGTCTGAAAAATCAAAACGTCGAATTGCTTTACCGGACGAAAACTTTCCAGAGAGAAAAGCGGAATCTCTTTTGCCTTTAAGAGCCTTTGAGCCTCAACTCCGGGCAAAAACACCCTTTCACAGCCAACTTCTGGCAAGCTGTTTAGATAATGATAAATACTCTGCACTTCCCAACCCGTGGCAGACTGGTCGTAATTTCTGGGAACCGCCAGGGCAACCTTGAATCTGCGGCTGGAAGCCAGGCGTACGGCTCCGAATTCATTGCCTATATACTGCCCCGGCTTTATCACAAAGGGGAGAAATTCTTTTTCCAACTTCGACTTAAGCTCCATCTGTCGGATAATAGATTTAGAATTGACCAAAGTCAACTGTTAAGAGCCTCAAGCACAACGACACCTGAAGCGCAACAACTGGCGAAAAGTTCTTGGCCATTTCCATGCCAAGCGCAACCTAATCTCTAGTCCTTCCAGTACGAACCTCGTAGGCGGGGTTCTCATACCCCGCCTCTTTCATTCTGATCCAGCGTGAGATTTTTGGCTGTGGTATTACAGATTTAAGGAGCTCGCAAATCCCAGCCACTAATAAGGAGAGGAGACAAATCTCTTCGGGTCTGCTCCCTGCCGAAAAAACATTGATAAATTTTTTCATTAATAGCAAACTTTTCAACTGCCCCAGCGTAATAGTAGATGAGCCTCCGTGAGATGGCCGGTGTAAGCAGGATAGTAAGACCTCTGTTAGCCCCCTCTTAACCCCCCACACCGGCTCTCACACTGTTAAAGCCCATCCGCGAAAACGGGTGGGCTTTTATATTGTCCTGACCGAATTTTGACAGTCGCATTGACTAAATTTGAGATTGACAAACAAATGTCAGATGTTATTTTTAACTGAGCCTTTATAGGTCAGCCTGCCGGGGACAAGCATTGAAAGAAGTGACAAAACAAGGAGGCAGTTATGAAAAGAAAGTGGGGAATATTAGCGGCGGGGGTATTCTTTTGTTTAACTTTGACAGCCCAGGCTGACCTAGCAGATTTGTTGGCGTATTTTGCTAATCCTAACTGGGGTGATGACCCGGGGGAGCCCGATACACTCTTTATATTTTGTATAAATGAGACTCAAAATCAGCAGATTTTTCAATTTCACTACAAAACTGATAACATGAATGATGGGGATTCTGTAGTGGGAATGTATATCCCCTTGATAATCACAACGGATCAGCCAGGGGTCACACTCGACACTACCATTGCTGCCACATACGCTGGCACCGTTCTGGCTGATTGGCCATACCTGGCTGTTAGCGTATTCGGAGGCCCAGATCAATTTCCTATGCAACTTGTCATTGGAGGTCATTTTTTTGGTACTGGAACACAAATGGGTGCGGGAGAGCATATCGTAGCCAATCTGACTTTCTCAATCGCTCAACCATGTGAAATATGCGTAGACACCGATTCCAGCTTCCATCTTGGTTATCCGGTGCATGTGGTCACTGAATTCGCTATTGATTATGTTCCCCAGTGGCGTGAAGCCTGCTGTGGCCCTGTTGTGCCTACCCTTTCACAATGGGGTTTGATCATATTCGCTCTGATTCTGTTGTCTGGGTTGATCTATTTCATACACAGCAGGAGAGTCCCCACTCAAGCATAAGCTCAAGCTTCACATACAAATAACATTTTCCCATTGACAATCCCAAACCCTCTCCCCTATTTTAATCCCATGCAACCCTTAACCCTTATCGAGGAGGGGAAATGAGAACACTTCTCTGGATAATTATCATCATCATAGTTTTGGCCATCATCTGGAAGCTGGCCAAGAAGAAAAAGCCGACCGGCGGCGCAGGCGGAGGAGGAACCGGCACGCCCGGGAGTTAATCCTTATAGAGAATCCATAAGCAGTGCCTGCGCAGAAAATCCGCTGCGCTGATTTGAGTCTGAATGTCAGAGATTTTCAATCCTCAGAAGCTCTTCCTCTATTTGGAAGAGCTTCATCGTTCTAATTTATCCTGCCTGGAGCTTATTCCAGAGGATAAGCTCGACTTCCATCCTGTGCAGGAGCTTTATACTTTGAGAAATACGCTGCACCACATGTATGCCAACCAGAAATTTTATAATGTGACGGCCAAATCCGGGCGGATGGATGTCTCAGTCTATAAGAAATTCATGGCCGACAAGCCTACTGGCAAGGCTGAGCTAAAAAAATTTATGGAAGAGGTTTTTGCCGAGACTAAAGAGTTATCCAAAAACCCAGACTTCTTTCGTAAGCAGGTGGGGACTATTGCCGGGGTGAGGACTGTTCTGAATCTCTATCTGGGAGAGCTGGAGCATCAACTGCACCATCGGGGACAGGTATACTTGATGTTGAGAATGCTGAAAATCCAGCCGCCGGATAGCGGGTATTTCATGGGGATAGAATGAATATAACCAATCAGTCAAGGAGGGAATCATGTTGAAAAAATTTGTGCTAACTACCACAGGGATTTTGTTATCCACGATTTGTGCCTTTGCGCAACCATCTCGTGCCACGGGGGATGAATACATTAAAGTTAAGGGGTTGGGCGAAATAAAAAGGGCGCCGGATTGGTTTAAGGTTTACTTCCGATTTTCAAGTGACTCCAAGAACAAGGCAGATGCATATAAAATAGTCGCCCAAAAGGAAGCACAGGTGATGAATGAACTTAAAGAATTGGGGATAGGTGAGGAAAGAATCTGGAAGGAAATAACAATATTTGAGAATGGAGTCAGAAATGATTACACGCTCACGTTGGAAAATAAGATTAAATTAAGCAAGCTAATAGGGTTATTAGTAAGGCTCCAGCCAGATGATCTGCGCGTTTCTTACGATTTAAAAGACCGAGCTTCAGCCGAGCTGGAAGCTCTTGAAAAAGCTACTGCGGACGCCAAACTTAAGGCAGAAACTATTGCTCAGACTACTGGGAGTGTCATTACGGGCACTTTAATAGTGGACGAACACCCGGAAATCAGTTTGAAGCAGCTACGCCAGGAAACTCTATACATAGTGGATGGCGTACCTACCAGAGCTCCGCTGGGCGGTCTAGGTGCTGTGATGGGCGGTAAGGCCCAAACAAAGCCGGTCATTGTAATCGAGCCAGATGAGATAACCATTACGAAAGAAATTATGGCAGTCTTCAAAATAGCGGACGCCAAATAGGAATTGCATTGCCCCTTTCCAAACCCTTCATCCTCACCTTAGGCTGCAAAGTCTGGCCCGAAAAACAGAAGCAATACTTGAAGATCACGCAGCAGATTTCATCCTTAAGCAAAAAGTCCAAATACCTCTCCAATTTTCAGCTCTGGAACAACCTGGAAGACCCCTTAGTCTACATCGAGCGCTATGAGTACAAGTCCAGACAGCATTACAATCGCTTCAAAAAGGATAAAAAAGAGCTGGCCAAGTTTCTACCATTAATGGAGGAACTGAAACGTATCATCGACCAGAAAGATTTGCAGCAGAATCTGTGGCATAAGATATATTAGGAGATTTTTCCCTGACGCTCAGAAAGTCAATGTGACCGTATTCCATGAAAATGTGATCGTGACCTCACCCCGGCCCTCTCCTATAGGAGAGGGAGAAGAGTTTCCTCCCCTGCAGGGGAGGACTAAGGAAGGGTCATTCTTAGAAGTTAGCACTAGATAACACAAAACGAATATGAAATCCCACACCGAATACCTCTGGTTTCAAACCAAAAAGCACCGGGAATATCTCAATATCACCGGAGAAGTGGAGAGAATGCTGGAAAAATCCGGAATACAAGAGGGCTTGGTCTTGGTCTCGGCCATGCACATCACCGCCTCGGTCTATGTCAATGACGCCGAGCAGGGCTTGATTGCCGACATCGACGAATGGCTGGAAAAAATAGCACCTTATCGGGATGACTACCGCCATCACCGCACCGGAGAATCCAACGGAGACGCTCATCTGAAAAATTTGCTTTTGCACCATCAAGTGCTTGTGCCGGTGACCAAGGGAAAATTAGACTTAGGCCCCTGGCAGCAGATTTACTACGCCGAGTTTGACGGACAGAGGAGAAAAAGAGTGGTCGTGAAAATTATCGGAGAGTAAGGACAAAGACCAGACATGTCATTGCGAGCCCCGACGAGTCGGGGCGAAGCAATCCCGCTGTATGGTCGACAGTGCCAATTCTTCGGGATTGCCACGTCGTCCCGATGTCTATCGGGACTCCTTGCAATGACTCTTGCGGTCGTTTCTCTTGTGTAATATAAATCCCAGCCCGTATATATTAGAAATGCCGAGTTTTAATCCTTGTTCGAAGCTCAAAATAAAGATTGCTTTAGGTAGTCTCTTTCTAATTACTTTTCTCTCTCTTAACCAGCCAGCTTTATCAGAAGTCAAACCGCCTGACAAGTTCCCTACCGAAGCCGACACCCTGCAGGTCATTGATAAAGTAACCATTGTAACCGACCTCTACCTCTGGCAGAACTTCATGCCCGGCCCAGAAGAAAGCGGCCCCCCTTTCTATGTCTCCTTGCAGTTAACTGTAAGAAACGGCAACAATAAGAGCTTGGTTGGTTTTAAAGCTACTGAACTGACCCTCTATCCGGAGAATTCCAAGGAGCCTTTTCACACCTTCCGACTATCCTCAGACGACCCACAGGAGCCGGTGGAGATCAAGCCGGGACAGGAAGAATATTTCACGTATACTAACGACCGGAAAGAAGTTTTCTCTCCCAAGATTGAGAAGAATGCCATATTCTACGCCCGCGTTAAATTAATCTGGGGAGGCAAAGAGAGGGTCATCACCAGCCCGGTGGTAGGCGTGGAATTCACCTACTGACCCCACCTTTTATCCTCCCCTCTAGGGGAGGAAACCAAATTCCCTCTCCTAGAGGAGAGGGTTAGGGAGAGGTCAGTTCTTATTTTATGTAGCGTCTGAGCTTGACTCGGACAATTGCCGGGGAAAAGCAAGAATCTTCTCAAAAACTTTTGCCTTTAGTCATCCCGAAATTTATCTTCCAGCGCTGAAGGAGGAGAAATGCTATCCAAAACCGAGTTGATTTATGACCCTTTTACCGCGCCCCAATTAGACTCGTCTAAATGGACCGTCGCCGCCTTCCCTCTAGGCAACGGCGACTTCTGGCGTTGGGAAGAACCCAGGGCGGAAGTTAAAACCGGAGACGGGAAACTCGAAATTACGGTCAACCCTTTTACCAGATTCAATAATGAAGTCCAGATTTTCGACAATCCCAAACACCTGATTCTGGGTACGCAAAACTTCAAAGTGCCAGAGCAGGGGAGAATTTCTTTCTCTCTTAAAATGGGGGCCATAACTCACAATGGCAACCCGGATGACTTCAGAGACGGCTTTGCCTGCTTCAACGTATTGGACTTTGCCAGTGGGATGGTATTTGATTTCATTGCCACTTCTTCTAAAATTGGAGTAATTTACGAGCGTCTGCTGATGCCGGGAGCCACTACTACAGAACAGGCCTTCACGGAAATAATAGAAGTTGCCCCGAACCAGCCCGGGTCGCTGTTCAATGCCCGCATAGACTACAGTCCTGGACTGAACCAGGTCGATTTCTGGTTTAACGAAAAGCTTGTGATTACCCGCGGCAACATACCGGCCAAGCCGTCTAACCTGAATATTGGTATGGGCTTAATTACTTTGAAACCGATTGAAAATAGAAAGAGCGTCAGCCTGACCGGACAGGGTGGAACCGGTCTTTGGTCAGATGTCAAAATTCTCACCAGTGTTGAGTAATCCTGCGTATTTAGAATAGAGGTACTTGGTTTGCAACTTTTTACTTGACAAAAATTGAACAGTGTCTAGATTTATAGTGCGACATCTGGGTAAGTTACTCATTATCAAAACTAATTTACCAGAGAGATTTTCTCTGAAGAAGTGCAGGCACCCAAACCTGTGGAGGATGTATCAATGAAAAAATTTCTTATCACCACAGCTCTGGTAAGCTCCTTCCTGATTCTTTGTTTCGGCTGGCTTCTGGCCGGCGGTCCGAATGACGCCCATACCTGGGATGAGCGCTCCAACGGCACCATTGAAGACCAGCTTGACAAAGGCGCCAAGCCGGCCGCTATTGTATTAGTGCCGCTGGGCCAGTCCTATCTTTTGGTCTGGAAGGAACCAACAGCCCCATCTAAGTGGCAGGGCTCCAAGCTGGGTGGTTTTAATTATCTTATAATCAGAGGCAGATGAAGGAGCAAAAATTAGAAGGACTCCACCAGGACCGCAAGCTCACTGAGATTAGGTCTCTGGTGGAACAAAAGAGATTCAGCCAGGCTCTGGCTGAAATCAGGGAAGAGGAAAATCTCAAGAGGTTTGCAGAGGACTCTTTTGAACGGGGAGAGTTTTATTACCTATCCGCATTAGTCTATTACCACACTGGCCGATACAAAGAGGCTTTGGACCGAGGGCAAAGAGCTTATCAGATTTTTCGGCCAACCACGGCTAATCGAATTCTGGGGGATGTTCAATATATCTTAGGCGCCATAAACCAGGCTTTAGGCGATTTTGACGAGGCCGAAAATCAACTTCGGGATGGAGTGGCCTCCTACCGCCGGATTGACGACTTCAAGGGGATGGCCGACTGTTACAACAAGCTGGCCAATCTCTGTTTTGTTAAATCGGATTATCATCAGGCCTCCCACTATTTGAAACAGGCTCTCACCCAAATAGAAAAAACCGACGACCAGCGCATGAAGGCCGGTGTTTTAGGCAACTTAGGAAGAATCTATGCCCTGGTAGGAGAGTGGGACAAGGCCCGGGAAAATCTGAAATTAAATTTAGTCGCCAATGAAAAATTCGGAGACGAGATTAATTTGGCCAGAAGCTGGCTGGCTTTAGCTTACGTGCAGATGTTGCAGAGGGAGACCTCCTCGGCCAAGAGCTCCCTACAGACTGCCTATGATTTGATTATATCAAATAATCTCCCCCGGGAATTGGCCATTTACCACGAATATTCAGGCGAGCTCTGCTTGATTGAGGGGAATCACAAATTAGCTGAAGAGCACTATCAAAAGGCCTTGGAAATCGGGGAAAAGATTGCTCCGGAAGGAGACATTATCAACCAGGTCTGCCGCCTGATGGCTGAGCTGAAGCTGGCCACCGGACATTTTTCTTCCGCGCAGAAATTTGCCGCCCGCTCCCTGGAGGTCTCGCTGCAATTGGGAGACAGGTTAGAAGAGGGAGCAGCTTACCGGGTCCTGGCCTGTGTCTACGACCACAACTTAGAATCCACCCGGGCTAAGAAACAGCTCTCCAGCGCTCTGAAAATCTTCCAGAAGACTAAGAATGATTTGGAGTTGGCCAAGACATATCTGACTGCCGGCAGACTGAAAGGCCTGGATAAGCTGACCGCCTTGAAATTTTTGAGCAAGGCTGAGGATATTTTCAATGAGCTGGGCACCCGAACATATCTAGCTTCCACTTACTTGACCTTAGCGGAGCTCTTAATCGGGGAGAATGAAATCTCCCAGGGTCAGGTCTTCCTGGATGAAGCGGAGAAACTGGTGGCCGGTCTGGATGACAACAGTCTTAGAGAAGAACTGCAGAATCTCAAGCGCCGGGCCGAAATACAGGAGGTTCAGACTCAGACCGGCGGCAGGTCTAATTGCAATCTCTCCTTTATCGTCACTACCAACCCAGGGATGAAATCCATTTTAGAGCTGGCGGAAAAATTCAAAGACGCCGATATCGCCGTTTTCCTGGAGGGTGAGACCGGCACCGGCAAAGACCTTCTGGCCAAGGCGATTCACTATTCCAGCAAGAGAAGAGACAAGAAATTCATAGCTGTCAATTGCAGTGCAATTCCTGAGGCGCTTTTGGAGAATCAGCTTTTCGGCTATGCCAAAGGGGCTTATACCGGCGCGGAAAAGGATAAACCCGGGCTAATTGAGATTGCAGACGGAGGAACTTTCTATTTGGATGAAATTGCCGACGCTCCTCTTTCGATTCAGGTGAAACTCCTGAGGGTATTGGAGACCAAAGAATTGGTGCGCCTGGGGGACAATGAGCCCAGAAAGATTGATGTCCGCTTTATTGCCTCCACTAACCGGGATCTGAATCAGGCCTTGGAGGAAGGCAGAATCCGGCAGGATTTATACTACCGGCTGAGCGGAGTCAGGCTGGTGATTCCCCCTTTGCGCGAAAGAAAGGAAGACATTCCCCTTTTGGTAGATTATTTCTTGAATGAGGCCGGCTCTTCAGCCAGCAACTTAAGCTTGATGGAAAAGGCCGAGCTTTACAGCAAGCTGCAGGCCTATGACTGGCCCGGCAACGTGCGGGAGCTGGAAAATGAAATTCGGCGCTCCGTGGTGCTGGCCGGAATCAAAGAGAGAACTCTGTTGGAGCTTCTCTCCGAGAAATTCGATGGACTAAGGAACGGAAACTCCGGTTCCTTAAACGAGAAGGTCTCGGAGTTTGAGAAAAATTTGATTCTGCAGGCTCTGCGGGCCTCCAACTGGGTCAAGACCCGGGCGGCTAAGATTTTGAACATTCCGGAGTCGACTTTAAGGCATAAGATTGAGACTTATCATCTAAGTCCGGAGAGCGTGTAAGCTTAACTTTTAAAAGAGAAAGGCGGCCAAAAGCCGCCTTTTTTATTAGGTCCTCTCTCCTGGTAGTCAGTAGACCCAGGTTGTCTCAACCTGGGATTCTTCTTAAAACGTCCACCTTGAGGATAAGAAAGGTCTACTGAACTACTTTTCAGGAAATGAAGAGCCCAGGATTAAATCCTGGACTACGCGGTGCGTCCTGGTACGTTTTGCCAATCTACCTTGTGCCGAATTCTAATTTCAGCGCCAGCTCATCATTTTTCTGCTTTTCTTCCAGCTTATTCATCTCTCTGCTAATGTGCATCGAACAGAACTTCGGCCCGCACATAGAGCAGAATTCCGCTGACTTGTGAGCCGGATGAGGCAGGGTCTCATCGTGCATGGCCTTAGCAGTATCCGGGTCGAGCGATAATTTGAACTGCTCCTCCCAGTCGAATTCAAAGCGGGCTTTGGAGAGCCGGTCATCCTGCTGACGAACTCCCTTTTTATGCAGAGCCACGTCAGCCGCATGCGCGGCGATTTTGTAGGCAATCACACCCTGCCGAACATCTTCCAGGTCAGGCAGTCCCAAGTGTTCCTTGGGCGTCACATAACAAAGTAGACTTGCGCCTGCAAAGGCAGCCATGGTTGCCCCGATAGCAGAAGTGATATGGTCATACCCGGGAGCAATGTCGGTCACCAGAGGACCTAATACATAGAATGGAGCTTCGTCGCAAATTTCCTGCTGTTTTCTGACATTCATCTCAATCTGGTCTAAGGGGAGATGTCCTGGTCCCTCCACCATTACCTGTACATCCTTTTCCCAGGCTCTTCTGGTCAATTCACCCAGAGTTTCTAACTCGGCAAACTGCGCTTCGTCCGAGGCATCGGCCAAGCATCCAGGCCGCAGGCCATCCCCCAGGCTCAGGGTGACATCATAGCGCCGGGCGATTTCCAAAATTCTGTCGTAGTTCTCATATAGCGGATTCTGCCTCTGATGTTTGGTCATCCATAGGGCTAAAATCGACCCACCCCGGCTGACAATGCCGGTAATTCTGTTCTTCACCAAGGGCAGATGTTCTCTTAAAATTCCGGCATGGATGGTCATGTAATCGACCCCCTGCTTAACCTGCAATTCAATCACCTCCAGCAGCTCATCTGCAGTCAAATCCTCAATCTTCCTGACCCAGGTTATGGCCTGATAAATCGGCACCGTGCCTATGGGCACAGGCGAAGCCTTAATAATAGCCATTCTGATATTGTTCAGGTCCCCGCCGGTGCTTAAGTCCATCACTGTGTCCGAGCCGTATTTAATGGCCAGTTCTAATTTCTTGAGTTCTTGGTCGATTTCCGAACTCACGGCTGAGTTTCCGATGTTGGCGTTAATCTTGGTTTTCAGAATCTTGCCGATTCCCATGGGCTTTAGACTGGAATGGTTTATATTGGCCGGGATTATCACCCTGCCATTGGCAACCTCTTCTCTTAAAAATTCCGGCTCTATCTCTTCGATTTGAGCCACATACTCCATCTGGGGAGTTATGACTCGCCTGCGGGCATAGTGCATCTGGGTGATGCAGGCTGATTCATCGCACTTCATCTAAACACTCCTTTTTCTCGAGTGGGATTGTTACTCCTCCGCCTGCCAGGAACCATTGGTCCGAATTATCATTGCGAGGATCCTGAGCGTAGTCGAAGGGGACGTGGCAATCCCAAAATCATTAACTAATCTCATTTCTGTGACACTTGAAAAATCACTCATCTCTATTCAGGCAGCCCCCCTGGTTGCCACAAGGCTGATCTGACCAGGGGGGATTTGAGCCTGCCTGCCTTACACCAGGACTGCTTCCCTCTCGGGTTTCCTGGGTGTTGTCTTGATTGAAAATCTCTCCTTTAGAATCTGGTCAGCCACCTGGGCGGCTTTCCGCCCGGATAAGAGCATGCCGCCGAAAGTGGGACCCATCCGGGGAATGCCGTAGAAAGTCGCCACCGACATTCCGGCCAAAATCAGTCCTGGATGAACTTCGCCGGTCATTTCCACTAAGGTGTCTTCTGATTTCTCCACCCACATCGAGCCGCAGACCTGCTTCATTTTCAACATCTCCCGCTCAGAGAGGGCCTTGGCCACCACGGCATCGTGTCCGGTAGAATCGATTAATAGCTCAGACTCAATGGCAATCGGGTCAACGCAGGTGATTTGACGGGGCAAAGCCGCCACCGGCGACCAGTTTATCACTGCGCCGGCCACCCGATTGTTCTCGCGGACAACCACATCCTCCACCCGGGTCATGTTCTGAATTTTTACTCCGGCATCGCAGGCCGCCGCTATTAACTTGGAGCAGGCGTGCGGCCCATCGGCTAAGAAAAGCCCGTCTTCTGCTTTCTGGTAAGGGACCCCGATTTCATCCCAGATTTTCTGGGCCGGCTCACGGACGGTGACGCCGTTCATTAAGTAGCCGCCTATCCAGAACCCGCCGCCGAGGTAGTTGTTGTTCTCCACGATTAGGACTTTGTATCCTTTCCGGGCTAAGTCTCTGCCGGCAGTCAGCCCGGCCGGCCCGGCCCCGGCAATAATCACGTCATTCTGGATGTGATTAGTAAGCTGGTCGTAGAAATGATTTAAAATAGCCCGGCTGACCGAGGCTTCGCCTACTGGTTTGAATTTTTCCATAGCAACTCCTCCTTCAATTGTTTTCTGTTTTCGCCCACCCTGGGGACAAGGTGGGTCTACTATTTAGTCTTGATTTTTGAACTTTACTTTCAAAAAATAAACCGCGCATTTTCTCGCCGGAGGTGCGCGGTCTTATCTGCCTTGGTCCCTTCGCTGGCATTACCCAGATCAGGTTCTAAGGGTATAATCTCAGCCCGGCTTTCGACCGAGCACCCCTATGTCAAATTCTTCATATCAAAGTTATTAGTCTGATATGACACTGTCAAGCAAAATCTGAGGCTGGAGTGCATCAATTCTGGCTGATTCGCCATTTCAGGCGATTCGCCAGCCTTATGTGCCTGAAATGAATTGAGTTATTGACCATCGGGGTTTGGCACGCAGTTTGTATATACCCCTAACAGAGAAGCTAGTTTAATTGGCAAAGAAGGGCTTAACCCAGAAAGGAGGGGACGTGAAAAACTTGTTTCTGCTTACCCTTTTAATCTCGCTCTTGAGTGCCTGCCAAGATAGGTCCGTGGAGCCGCTAAAGCTGAAATGGGTGACCGCTGTGGTCATTGTTCAGGTCGTAACTGATACGCAAGAAGCCTATGATTATCTGGTCACACCGCTCGGGCCTTTTGAGGGCTACTGTTGGAGCGGGGATACTGTTTCCACCGGCTGTCAGGGATTTGCGGTAGCGCACTTTGGCCAGAATGTGACGGGCCAAATGGGGAGTTTCTATGTTATGGCCTGGAACCAGAATGATACCTTATATTCTGACTATTTTGATTTCACCGATCGGGCCACAGTCTTGGTTCGAATTGAAAAATATATTCGAGGGAATTGAGAAACACTCTTGCGACACCTCTTGTACAAAGCAAATCGGGAAGGTCGTGGGCCATGAGGCTAAGTAAGAATTTGACTAAGCTGGCCGTGTATACAGTGCTGACTAGTGGGCTGGCGGCCTGGAGCCAGGAAAATGATTCCGGTGCCAAGCTGGATTCACTGCAGAATGAGCAATTTAAAACATATACCAGCGGCGTCAGGCCGTTGCCGGATACAACTGCCAAGCCTTATTCACTGCGCGATGCACTGTTGTTGTGCCGATATTATCGGGAATTGGCGGAAGAGGAGACCTCTTTGTACCGAGTCTTTGCCATTAAGAGCAGAGAAGACTCAAGTTTTCTGGAAGAGAAACACAAGGTGCGAGGTAAGCAGCTTTTTCTGGTAGCTTTAAGTGTTCAGGCATTAGAACCCTACGCTTATGAGAACTGGGACATACAGGAAATCTGGTGGCACAGCCAGATGCCCTTCGCTGGATTCGTCCCGCTCTTCCCTGCAGCTGGAACGTTTCTGGATTCGGCCTACTGTGATTCTTTCAATCGGACCAATCAGCTCAAATATGCTGAGCATAGAGAACAAATTAAGAAGATATTTGAAAAGAACTGGGAGCGGGACCTCGTCCATGCGCGTGCCCGGCATCCGAACGCAGATGTGGATTCACTTCTTGAGCTGATCTTCCAGACCGGCCTGCATTTCATAAGCTACGACCCGGAACTTGACGAGTAGGTGAGAACTAAAAAGAGGACGCTGGCGTTATCGATTTAATTGTCTCTATTTCCAAAAACAAAAAAGCCTCTGACTTTCCAGCCAGAGGCCTTAAATCAACTCTCAGATTTTCTAACTTAACTCATCACCGCCGGCTTGGTCGCCCCGCACTCCGGGCAGGAGATAAATCCCGGCGGCAGTCCGTTGACGCAGAACTGGCATTCACCTGCCGGTTTCGGAGTAACACCCGGAGAACTGTTGCGCACATTGCGGGAATAAGCCTGGCTGGTCTGCCTGACTGCGCTGCCTGGCTTATCCATTACCACTCGCGGCTGAAACTCTTCCTCCTTATTCAGAAACAAAGCCCCCAGGCCGGCTAAGATAAATCCGATTAAACAAGCATAAGCCCCAAGTTGCAGGGTAATCTGAAAATCCTGGACCCCGCTCTGCTGCAGAGACTGCTCCCAATTGCCTCCGCCAGCCCCTCCCATAAACTGTCCCATCGAGTCCATGGAGGATTTGAAGTCAAAGTACTTGTATAGCAGGATTCCGATCCCGGCCAAGGAAGCGACAAAAGAGAGCTTCTTTATCTTGCCCAAGTCCCATTTGTTGCGCAGGAAGAAAAATCCTATCCCTATCAAAATTGCGGCGGCAAACACTACCCACATTAAAGCATCGTTTTTAGCCAGTTGGAAACCGTTCATGTTAAAGACCTGACCTGAGCAGGAGAGCTTGACCCAGGGTAGGAAAAATGCCACTGCTGCGATAATTGCCCCTGCGGGGGTGAGAAAGTAAGACAGACTCGACTTTTCTTGGCTCATAACCCTTCCTTTTTAGTATTTATTATCTTTTCGGCAGGAATGAAGATTGTTTTACATTCATCATAAGGCCAATTTGAGGGTATTTTCATTTAATTCACCAGAATAAAACTAAAATTCCTCCCTATCCTTCACCATTATGAAAGTGAGAGGTATCCTCCCCTAGAGGGGAGGACTAAGGAGGGGTTTTTCTTTTTTGAGACAAAACCAAAACCTCACCCCACCCTCTCCTTTAGGAGAGGGTGATGTAATCCTCCCCTTTTTATGGTGAGCGAAGCTTGCCCTGAGCTTGTGGTTCGACTTTGCTCACCACCCCGAACTTGCTGAGGGGTCGAACCAAAGGGAGGACAAAGGAGGGGTTTTGGTTTGCATTACTTGAAAAGTCTTTCTTATTCAATCTCCTATAACCCCCATCCTCCCCCGACCGGAATATGCGCTCCGGTGATATATTCTGACTCATTCTGGCATAAGAAGACTACCACCCGGGCAATCTCCTCCGGCCTGGCCATTCTCCCCAAGGGACAGAGCTTCATCAATTCATGTTTGGTTTTCTCGGAGAAACCGGTGTCAGTAATTCCGGGCCCGACAGCGTTGACTGTGATTCTGCTCTTTATTTCTTCTGCAGCCAAGGTGCGGGTCAGGGTCAGGACCGCCTGTTTGGCTGCAGCATAAGCGGATGTTCGCGGAAAAGCCCCCTGCCTTTCTGCCGAGGCCACGGCTAAGTTGATAATTCTTCCCCACTTGCGGATGCGCATGCCCGGCAGAGCTGCCTGAGAGCAGAGAAAAGTAGCATAGAGATTACTCTTGATAATATCGTCCCACTCAGCATAGGTCATGTCAGACAGAGACTTGATGATGAAATTCCCCACGTTGTTAACCAGTATATCGATTTTGCGAAATTTTTTTTCAGCCTGCTGGAACATTTTAACCACGGCTTTGGGAATGGTGACATCTGCCTGAATTAGCAGTGCTCTTCTGCCAATGCCCTCAATAGTCTTAGCCAGGGCCATAGCCTCTTTTTTACTCTTATTGTAGTTAAGGACCACATCCGACCCTTCCTGGGCCAGGGCAATGGCAATCGAATTTCCGATGCCTTTGGCTGCTCCGGTCACTAAGGCGACTTTACCTTTAAGCGTCATCTCATTCTCTTCAGACTATTTAAGATTTCGGCAGAAGTGGTCACATAGGCGAAGCCATAGGCTAAATTTTTCAGGGTAGCTAAATGAAATTCCTCGATGACTGAGCCCGTGGCATCTAAGAGAAAAAAGACCCGGTAATCGCGATAATAGGCATCCCGGGCCGTGGACTCACAGCACATATTGGTCATAATCCCGGAAATCACCAGGTCCTTAATCTTTAAAACCCGTAAGATAGTCTCCAGGTCGGTATTGTAAAAAGCGCTGTAACGATGTTTCTTAATCACCTTTTCAGAAGACAGAGGCGCAATTTCAGGGTGAATTTCAGCCTCCTGAGTACCATCGATGCACATCCCCTCCCACCACCATTTCATGATGCCGGCATCCGAGCCGTCCGCTGCGTGAACATGGGCAGTGTAGATGACTGGTCTTTTGGCGGCCCGGAAAGCGGCCAGGACTTGCTTAACATTGGGCAAAATTGCCAGCCCGCCTTCAGTAAAAGTCGGGCTTTCAGGGTCCAGAAAGAAGTTCTGCATGTCCACTATTAAAAGGGCTGAATGACTGGAATCTAACTTGAGCCGATGAGTATTGAACTTCTTGGCAATCTGTGACCACTCTTTGGTTTTTCTGGCTAAATTTTTCTCTGTAACGTATGCCATGGATAACTCTCAGCCTGTATGCAATCTAACTCTTACCTCTCTTGAAAAACCGCTTCTTCATGTCTTCATAAGGAGGCTCACTAGGCGGCTCCAGACCGCTGGCCTGCTGTAAGCCGTAACAGGGCAGTAGAATAAACCAGTCGGTCAGATACATACCTACCAGAAATCCGGTTCCGTCGCCGGTGAAATTACCGGCCTCCCCGGCTACCGGCTTGGTGCCGTTTCCGGCCACCAGATAGTAAAAGCCCAGCCAGTCAGTAGCCACCCAATTTGTGTCCGGCTTAGCCCAGAGCTGTCCGGCAGAAATCGAAAGAGCAGTCTCTCCGGTGACCGCCAGGGTATCTACAAAAGTGTAGTGATAGGTAAAAGAATAGGTGTCGAACCATTGGACGCTCCAGTGAAAGACCAGGCCATACCATTCTGCAAAGCTGGCCGGGTTCCAGGCCACTCCAGTGCTCTCGCCGGAGCTAATGCAGACACTCTGGCTGGCCGGGGAGGTAACTATCAGGGCGCCGGGTTGAAGTACCTTGGCTGAGGCGGACTGCTCTGAGGCTGTTACTCGCATAGTCAAGCTCTCCCCTGGACTGGCTTCGATGTTATACTTTTCAAAGAAAGAGTAGTCCAGATTAAGGGGCAACAGTGTGTCGGAGTTTAGGGTAACTAAAGGAACAACGCTTACATTATAGACGGCTGCGCTGCAGCCGGTGAAGACCGTGTCAAAACTTTCGCTCCGGGACTGATAAACCAAAGCCACGATATGAGCCATCTGGGACTGGATTATCTGATTTACCGTCCTGTCGGTGCAGGAAAAAAGCAGTGCTGCAGCAACCACGAGTAAAAGTGCCTTCCTTTTCATAGCTAAATCTCCTCCGGGTGAATTATAGAATATGTTTTCTAAGTCTGAAATTTCAGGCTAAAAGAAGCAGTGCCCTTGAGTCCTGTCAAGCACATAAATGCCTGCAAGGAGCAAAAGGATCATTGCGAGCCACGGTTTGTCGGGGCGTGGCAATCCCGATGAAAAAATACAGAGCCATTTCTACGGGATTCCCACGTCGCCCCTCGACTTCGCTCCCTTCGGGTCTGAGCCCTCAGGGTCGAAGACGGTACTCCTCGGAATGACAGCTGGTATCTAAAATAAAAAAATCCCCTCCCGATAAATCGGGAAGGGATTTTTTGTCTTAAACTTCCTATTTACTTAATGAAAAACACAAATCCGGCGGCTCCATCGATTGAGGTGGTCCAGCCGCTTACCTTCAGCTCGTCTCCGCCGACATTCTCAGAGAAGCTTACTATGCTCCACTTCTTGCCAAGATGGCCCTTCAGTCCAAAGTGTTCGCCTAACTTAGCCAGTACCCCCATCTTGGTGACTAGAGAAATGGTGTTCGCGCGAGGGTTCTCCCAGTCGCCAATTCCATACCAGTCGTTATCTTCAACCGAGGAGCGGGCAGATACCCATTCGAAGCCTGGTCCGAAGAAAAGCCCTATCTGGTCATTGATGTTGACAGTGCGGAGTATCCCGGAGCCAACTCCAAAAGCCGAGACTTTCCACTTAACGTCATCGCCAGCGTATTCCCACTTCTCATTGCCGAAACCGAAAAATCCACCCAACTCCCAGGCCCACATATCGCTGAAACTGTACGTGAAGTTACCGCCGAATCCTAACGCATTGTGGTTGTCGATTCCACCGAAGAAGAAAGTATCCACTGTGTTCGACACGAACTGAACCAGCCTGGCTTCGATTAAGACCTGGCCCTTCTGGAATATCTCGGCAGAAGCCGTAGATGCCACTGCCAGAAACGCTACCGCTAAAACCAGTATCATTCCCTTTTTCAAATTTCCTCCTTTGTTAGTGGGTTTGGGTTACTGGTTAACTTTCCTTGTTAAAAAGAACTGACAAATCTATAGGTGTGATACTTGTTTGTCAAGGAAAAAGTTGCCAAAATCGTAATAATAAAACAAGTTACGGCACAATATGTTAAGGCGATTTGGGGATTAAGAGACCGGCGGAATTAAGGGCTTCAGTCCCTGCTCCAAGTCTAAAAGATACCTCTTGCGCCAGAGTCTTCCCCCGTAGCCCCTCAAGTTGCCATTGGATTCAATAACCCGGTGGCAGGGTATGACAATCGCCAAATAATTCGCCCCATTAGCCCGGCCTACTGCCCGCCTGGCTCCAGACTTGCCTAAGAGACTGGCTATCTGACTGTAGGAGCGGGTCTGGCCATAGGGGATGGATAGTAATTTTTCCCAAGTCTTCTGCTCAAAGGGAGTGCCGGTTACCGCCATGGGGACAGAGAACTTCTTCAATCTTCCAGCAAAATAATCTGCCAGCTCTCTTTCCAACTGGTCTAAATGCCGGTTGTTTCCCTCTTGCAGACTCACTTTGTAACGCTTCTCGACTCTCAGTTTGATTTTATCTACGCCACCTCTATCATGCCATTCTAAGAAACAGACCCCTTTCTCAGTGGCACCTGCAATCATCTCCCCTAAAGGGCTTTTAAGGTTGCGATAGACCATTTTATCGTGAGCTTGCTTGCCCTGTCTTCGACCCTGAGGTCCTCGACTCTGAGGCTCGGACTCGAAGAGCTCAGACCCGAAGGGAGCGAAGTCGAAGGGTCGAACCATTGCTCTGTTTATCATACATCCTCCCTGGCGGTTGGCCAAATTGTTGGGCAAAGGCTTGACGAAAGCCGCTGACTGATTCATAGCCACATTCATAGGCGGCCTCAAGATAATTTTGGCCGGATTCCAGAAGCTGCCGGGCAAAATTCAGACGCAGGCGGCGGTGAAAAGAGAGCGGGGTGCTATTCAGATGAGTCTTGAAGTAGCGCCGGACAGTGGAGACATCGACTCCGGTCATCTGAATCAGTTTGACTTCATTCAATCTTTCAGTGTAATTATTTTTCATAGCTTTAAGGACTGTGTGTAACCATTCTGGTAACACATCCGGAAACTTCTCTGATTTACAGCGTTTACAGCCTCTTAAACCAGCGGCGATGGCTTCTTCTCTAGTGGGATAGAAGACCACATTCTCAGGTTTAGGCTTTTTCGCCTTGCAGGAGGGGAGACAGTAGATGCCGGTAGAGTGAACGGCCACATAGAACTTGCCATCATAACGCGAGTCCCTTCTCTCTGAGGCTCTGGTCATTTCCTGATTGCTGAGTTTCGTAACGGACCTAAATTAAGGGAGATAATTTCGGCTGTCCACCGATTTTCGAGCAAGGAATCATAAATATGGCTGTCATTGCGAGTCCCGACAAAGTCGGGGCGTGGCAATCCCGATGAATGGATGCAGAGCCAGTTCTATGGGATTCCCACGTCGAGCCGATGTATCGGCTCTCCTCGGAATGACCGCTTTTCTATAACAAAAAAATCCCCTCCCGATTTATCGGGAAGGGATTTTCAATTTACTCCCGGTGACGACCTACTCTCCCACCCCGTTGCCAGGGCAGTACCATCAGCGCTGAGAGGCTTAACTTCCGTGTTCGGAATGGGAACGGGTGTTTCCCTCTCGCTGTTGCCACCGGAAAATTGACAGCCGTTAGAGGCTGTCATCCTGAGCCCCGATGAAATCGGGACGAAGGATCTGTTATTAGATTCTTCGTCCAGCCGATATATAGACTCTCCTCAGAATGACAATTCCCTATCTGGCTAATTTTTTCAACCCTACAGGGCCAGAGCATTTCTCAAAACATTTAGGAAAACTTTATCGGTCAAGTCGCACGGCTTATTAGTATCGCTCGACTGAAGCCATTACTGGCCGTACATCTGCGACCTATCAACCCCGTAATCTACGGGGAGCCTTCAGATCCGATTGCTCGGATGGGAGAATTAGTCTTGGGGTGGGCTTGGCGCTTAGATGCCTTCAGCGCTTATCCCTTCCGGACGCAGCTACCCGGCACTGCCGCTGGCGCGACAACCGGTACACCGGAGGTCCGTCCGTCCTGGTCCTCTCGTACTGGGGACAGCTCCCCTCAATTCTCCTACGCTCGCATCAGATAGGGACCGAACTGTCTCACGACGTTCTGAACCCAGCTCACGTACCGCTTTAATTGGCGAACAGCCAAACCCTTGGGACCTTCTCCAGCCCCAGGATGCGATGAGCCGACATCGAGGTGCCAAACCCCCACGTCGATATGAACTCTCGGTGGAGATCAGCCTGTTATCCCCGGAGTACCTTTTGTCCGTTAAGCGACGGCATTTCCACGCACAACCGCCGGATCACTAGGTCCTGCTTTCGCATCTGCTCGATTTGTGGATCTCGCAGTTAAGCTCCCTTGTGCCCTTGCACTCTGCGGCTGGTTACCATACAGCCTGAGGGAACCTTTGAACGCCTCCGTTACCATTTAGGAGGCGACCGCCCCAGTCAAACTACCCGCCTGTCAATGTCCCTGACCCGGTAAGGGCCCAGGTTAGAACTCCGACAAAACCAGGGTGGTATTTCACTGTTGACTCTGCCCCAGCTAGCGCCAGGGCTTCAACGTCTCCCACCTATGCTACACAAGTCTGGTCAAAATACAATGACAGGGTGCAGTAAAGGTTCACGGGGTCTTTCCGTCCCGATGCGAGTAAGCGGCATCTTCACCGCTGCTACAGTTTCGCCGAGTCCCTCGTTGAGACAGCGCCCAAGTTGTTACACCATTCGTGCAGGTCGGAACTTACCCGACAAGGAATTTCGCTA
>CAYNPJ010000002.1:0-505102 GCA_964399055.1 uncultured Ignavibacteria bacterium | reverse complement strand
TTACAAACAGAAAAACAAACCGCGGAACTGTCAGGTTAAGTGGTGCCTACTACACGTAAAAACGGAATCTTCGGCGAAAAACCACGAATTCAATTGAATTATAATCCACATTAGAATTTTCGAGAGTCAAGGACAAGGACCGAGTGTTAACCGGCAAAATGGGGATGTATGTTCAACCAAGAACTAAAGGACCTGGGCATGGCAGTACTAGCAGAGCTTTTTATGCCAGAAAACCATTCCTAGCATTAATCCTTGGTCTTCCGCAAGACCAGTAAAGACGAGAATCCTCCCCCTATTTTTATCCCTCTGTTCTTCAGTACTCCACCACCCTCTTCACCCCCTCCATAATATCCTCCGTCTGCGGCAGCACCACCTCTTCCAAAGGCGGGCAGTAGGGCACAAAAGTATCCTCCGCCGCCACTCGCACAATCGGCGCATCTAAGTATTCAAAGCACTTCTCGGTAATCTCGGCTGCTATCTCCCCTCCGTAGCCGCAGAAGCGGGTGTCCTCATGCGCCACGACAACTTTGCCGGTTTTTTTGACGGAAGTAAAAATAGTCTCCCAGTCAACCGGATTTAGGCTTCGTAAGTCTATTATTTCCACATCAATCCCGTCCTTCAATAACTTTTCTGCCGCCTGAACCGATTTGTTGACCATTATTCCGAAGGTGATAATGGAGACATCTTTCCCTGGCCGGCGAATGCTGGCTTTTCCAAAAGGTATCATAAAATCGGGTCCCGGATAAGGGGAGCGGTTTTCAACCGCGAAATAAAGTTTCTTCTGCTCCAAGAATAAGACCGGGTCATCGCATCGGATGGCGGTACGCAAAAGTCCGCAGGCATCTAAGGCGGTTGACGGTATCACAACCCTCAGACCCGGAATGTGAGTAAAAACCGACTCTCTGGACTGAGAGTGGTAGATTGAGCCGCCGCCTAAGTATCCGCCGTAGGTGGTGCGAATCACTATGGGACAGGAGAATTCATTATTGGTTTTCCAGCGGGTTAGAGCCAATTCATCATGAATCTGATTCATGGCCGGCCAGATGTAGTCGATGAATTGAACCTCGCCCACATACTTTATCCCGCGGTAACCTAAACCCACTCCCACGCCGACTATGGTCGCCTCTGCCAGCGATGAATTGAAGACCCGCAAAGAGCCGAATTTTCTCTGCAGTCCTTTGGTAACTTTGAAGACTCCCCCCTTGCCGGGCACTTTGTCAATCTGCTCTTCTTTGGTGCAGTCGGCCACGTCTTCTCCGGAAATCACAATTTTGGGGTTGCGCGCCATCTCGTCTGCCAGAGTTCTATTTATCATGGCCCCCATGGCTAGAGGTTCCCCTTCGAATTTCGGCTCGGTGCTGAATCTCGACGAAGTGGGGTCTACATTCGGGGAGTATACATATTCAGTAACCGTCTTTAATTCCGGCTTCTTGTACTCCAAAGCTCTATCTGCGGCATCGGAGACTTCCTGCTCGATTTTATTCTTTATTTCATCTAATTCTTTTTGAGGGAAAATATTTTTTCCCACCAGAAAACTTTCCAGTTTGACTAAAGGGTCTCTCTTGCGGTCTTCTTCCAATTCTGCCTGGGTTCTATAATCTTCCTGTCTATCAGACTCCGAATGCGGGTCCATGCGGATTACATGCGCATGCACTAAGGCTGGCTTTCTTTCTTTTCGGACATGAGCGACCACTTCCTGCATCACAGTATAGGACTGCATGAAATCACAGCCATCTACTTCTCTGACCATCATCAAGGGCTCAAAACCTCTTAAGAGCCGGGAGATATTTGCGCCCGCAGTCTGAGCCTGAACCGGCACGGAGATGGCATACTGGTTGTCTTCGATTAAGAAAATGACCGGCAGAAGATTTTTACCCAAAGGAATGGCGGCCCGATTGAGCGCTTCCCAGAACTCTCCTTCTGAAGTGGCCCCTTCCCCGCCGCAGGCTAAGACAATCTCGTCTGACTTATACTCTTTTTCTCTGCCGGGTATGGCAGTTATCTCTTCATAAAAGCGGCCAGCCATGGCTGTGCCAACTGCCCGCAGGAACTGTGAGCCGACCGGAGAGGAAAAAGGTAAAATGTGTCTATCTTTTTTGGACCAGTGGTAAGGCATCTGCCTGCCTCCGGTGTAGCTTTCGTCCGTAGCCATGCCATCTAAGAAGCACTCTAAGGCGCTGGATCCCCAGGAGACTGCCAAAGCTTTGTCCCGGTAATAGCCGATTATCCAGTCGTATCCCGGTTTAAGCAGCATTCCTGCCGCAGTTAAAATGGCTTCATGCCCGGACCCGGACATCTGGAAATAGACTTTGGCCTGGGCTTTGAGAATTTTTTCCCTCTTGTCAATGGCCCGGGAGAGAGCCATGTTCTTATAGGCTTTCAGTAAAATCTCTTTGTCTAATTTGCTCTTACTCTTTTCTTTGGTAATAATCTGATTCTGCGCCACGGCCATATTTCTCCTCTACTTATTTAATTCTACGACCGTCTCATACATGAATTTTAGCCCATCTTCTAAATCGGACAAAGAGAGCCTCTCATTGTGCCCGTGCATGCGAGCTAAGTCATCCTCATCCAAGGGGAAGGGCAAAATCCCGTATGTAGGAATCCCTTTGGCTCTTAAATAAGCTGCATCAGTTGCTCCGGTAGACATGAAAGGGACCACAGCCGCCTCAGGCCAGAGCCGGTTGCTCACCTTCTCCATGGCCTTAAAAAGAGCGCTCTCTTGCGGTGAGGTGGGGGAATCTGGATGCTCCGGTTTATGATAAACGACTTCAATGCCGGTGTCGTTGATTACCTCTTTGAGCTGTTTGACAAAATCCTCTGCCTTTTCTCCGGGTAAAAGCCTAACATTTAAGTTGACTTCTGCTTCTGAGGGAATCACATTACTGCGAATTCCGGATTTTAGTATTGTCGGTGATATTGAATTGCGCATGGTGGAGCCCAAAATCGGATTCTTCCGGCTTAGCTGAGCGGCACAGAAAGCCCCCATTTCCGGATGCTCCAAATTTTCCATGTACATGCTGTCCGGAAAAGAAGCCGAGTGGGTTAAGCCTTTAAAGAAGGCCCGGGTGGTCTCATTTAATTTAACCGGAGGCTGCCAGTCAGAGAGCCTGGCTAAGGCTTTGGACAATTTAAAAATGCAGTTGTCGGGCAGAGGGACAGAGGCATGCCCGGGCATCCCTTTAGCGACTAATTTGATGTTGACTGGAACCTTTTCCGTATTCTGAATTCCCACAAAAGCTACTTTATGAGTATGTTCGTCAACAATGATTCTTCCCCCTTCATTGATGACAAACTCTGCCTTAATTTTGTCCAAATGTTTATTGACCAAAAACTCGATTCCTTTGGAGCCGCCTGCCTCTTCGTCGGCGCAGAATAAGAGAATTAAATCTCTCTTTAAGGGGACATTCTTTCGCTTCAGCTCCAACATTATTAAGAGTTCTACAGAAGCCATCCCTTTGTCATCAATTGCCCCTCTGCCATAAATGTATTCATCCTTGATAGTCGCCGAAAAGGGGTCATAATTCCATTTGTCCTGTTCCACACCCACCACGTCCAGGTGCGCCATCATAGCCAGAGGTTTTTTTGAACCATCCCCTTTCAGTCTGGCTATCAGGCTGGCTCTCCCCGGCTCCGACTCTACGATTTCGTAAGGGATTTTCTCTTTATCTAAGAGTTTAGCCACGTATTTAACCGCCTCAATCTCATTTCCGGGCGGGTTGACCGTGTTGATTTTGATTAAGTCGACTAAAAGGCCAGTGGCTTCTTTGGTCAGTGCTTTATAATCCGGCATATCTACCGCATCTCCTTGGTTAAAACAGACAATTATAGCAATCAGACAGACAATAGCAACACGCATGCAAACCTGAAATTTAATCCGAACGGGCTTTTTGTAAAGGGTTTTTCTTCGTCCCCTCTCCTTAGAGGAGGGATAAGGGAGGGTTAGTTTAATCTTTTGTAGCGTCCGAGCTTGCCTCGGACGTTTTTGCTTTCTCCTCCCCTATGGTTCGACAAAGCCACCATAAACAGGGGAGGACTAAGGAATGGTCATCCAGCGAACTTCTTTTGAACCATGGTGACTCTATTATGCATCGCGTAGGCGGGGTTCTCCTACCCCGCCTCTTGTCTTATGTTGTCATTGCGAGGAGAGCCCCGATTCTTATCGGGGCTCGACGTGGCAATCCCAGTTTACTGCCATTTCAGCCCCAAAGGCAGGGTTTTCCCACCCGCCTATCAATCTATCGAATAACTAACGGTAACTACCGCTTTGACATCCTTTTCTTTATTAGAAGTATCGAAAATGCCATAGTCCGAGACTTCCGGACTATTAGCCGCGGTAATCTGAAAAACCCCCATACTGGCAGAACGGAGTTTGCCCACCTTGTAGGCGGGGTTCTCTTACCCCGCCTTTTCTTTTATGCTGTCATTGCGAGGACCTTGAGCCTGTCGAAGGGGACGTAGCAATCTGATTTATTCCCCGCAAATCCATAATGGGTATCTATTCTGTCAACTTTTTCTCAGGAGCAAAGAAATACTTCCTTATTATCATCATCCACACCACCAGCCCAATCACCAAAAGCGCCAGAAACAAAATCAGCACCCCCCATTGAGTCTTTACCGCCAAGTCACCTGCTTTAAAATAAGGCGCCAGATAAGAATCTCTCAATATATCCCGCATAATCGCCATGGCTATCAGCACTACTCCGGTCAGCCCGATGGCAGTCAGGGCGCCCCGGCGCGGGTCTTCGCTTCTAAGTGAGCCAGACATCACAAAGATGGCCCCCAGCGCTCCCATAATCCCGATTAAGAGACAGATTGTAGCCAGCTTATTCTGCCCCATATAGAGCATCATCTGTGGTTGCGGCAGGCTGATTAAAAACCAGACCCCGATGGCAAACTGCACCATGGTGGTATACATAAACCATTTCCCCCCATAGGTAATTAAGAATTTGGCATAAGCCTGCTCTTTTTTCCAGCGAAAGAACCCGGTAATCACAATCATCAAGGAACCAACTGCGATTGCTCCTACCAGAAAATGCAAAAATCTTGGAATTAAAGTGTGTTCTTCAAGGTTGAGATTCCAGCCCGAAGAATCGGCCTGATATTTGGCCAGCCATTTTTCCGGGGACTGCATCAAGGTAAAATTATTGCTGTAGAAAAATCCTACCGCTAAAATAAGAAGCAGGCTCAGTAACATAATCCAGCCAGCGCCGGCAGAAGCGGGTTTAGTTTTCAGGACGACCAAATAAAATCCATAATAGGCTATGGCAACCAGCACAATCACCATAAACCAGGGCCAGGCCATCAGGATGGAAGATGTGTAGAAGAACTGGCCATAGAGGACCTGTACGAATAAAAGCGGAGCAACTCCCAATGTGATAGTGGCGGCTAATAAGGCAGGAATCTTCTTGCTGGTGTCAGCAAACAAACGCAGGTGGTCTTCACTCTTAGGTTTAAATAATCGGGCCGCAAAAGCCACTATTCCCCCGCCTACCATGAAGTTCATGGCAATAATGTGTAAAATAAAGGTGAAGACCAATAAAAACTTAAACAGCCAGAAAGGGGCTGGCAGAGGCATGGGGTCAAGCGCGGGAATTATAGAATCTATCGGCATTGTTTTCCTTCAAAAAGTTTATTCGAACGCATCCTCGATCCATTCCGCCAGGGCTTGTCTCTCTTGGTCAGTTCCTTCAAAGGGAGGAATTTCCGGGTTCAGGGAATCTAATTTAGAGATGAGATAATAAATCGTCTGCTCATCTAATTTGCCGAGCTTGGCAAATAAGGGGTCATCCGCAGCCCTCTGGTGGCAGGGAGCACAGTACTGCTCATAGACCGCCTCTCCGCCAAGGCCCGGAGGCGGCGCACCGGGAACGTGCCCGGGTGGCAGGCTGATCAGGAAATTGGCCAGGGCTTCTTTTTCTTCCTCTGTTCCAGCAAAAGGCGGCATCACTCCGTTGAACATTTTGTCTAAGGAGCCCAAGTTGGTGCGCAGAGCTGAATATGACCAGTTTCTCTTCTGGATAATCTTGCGCATGCTCCTGTACCCGTCTAGGGTGTGACAGCTCTGACACTGTAAATGGAAAATCTCTCTGCCTGCCTCTAACTGGTTTTCTGGCGTTACTTCTTTGTATTTTGACCACTTGGCTGTTTTGAGCAATCCATTCTGGTTGATTTCTGCTAAAGACATTCCGGCGCTGCCGGGCACCGGCTCTTTGAAAATGGAATTGACATACAGATAATTGTTAATCAGATAAGGTTTGCGAATCGCCTCCCGTATGAATTCAAAAGACCACATGCTGACAAAAGCTGAGGCGAAAATAAGTATACTGAAGAGCAAGCGAACTCTCTTGGGCTTAAGCAGAGTTAATAGCGATAAGACAAAAGTTACTGCAGAGAAAATAAGTATCAGGTTGGCATATCTGCTAGCGGTCGGCATCTTTCCCTGGGCGCTGTCCCAGACCTCTGCCGGGATACTGCCGATGTACCAGAAGGCAAATACCGGCAAGAGCACAAAGGCCGGCACAATCCACTTAGCGCTCCATTTGACTATTCTCCCCTTTAGCTCCTGGTCTTTCTGTACCGAGCCGGTTAATAACGCGTAAATCCCGGCTAAAGCCAGACTGAAGGCAAAGCGCAGGAATAAAGATGGGAAATAAGTCGGGTTGAAAAAGCCCTGCCAGAAGTTATAAGATTGGGTCCACTTCCCTGAGGTGAGCATGAAGGTAATGATTCCGTTGATTATCACCATGCTCAGGAAGGCGGCAATAAAGTAAATCCACCCCAGCCAGAGATGGGTCTTTCGGTTAAGCTTTTTCCAGCCATATAGATACAGAAGCGCGGCAGTAATCTCTACAAAAAAGAAGACCCATTCAATGGCCCAGCCCCAGACATAAGTGTGAATCAGACTGCTGGTGCCGGAGGGGTGAATCAAACCGATGGTAAACCAGATTCCCACCCCACTTATAGCCCCGTAGACCACCGTGAGTAACACAAAGAACTTGGTGTGCCGCGTCAGCCATTCCAAAAGCGGCTGGTCATTCAGACGGTAGGCTCTCTTTTCAGTGAGAACTAAAAAGAGCCCTCCCCCTACGGCAAAATGGGAGACAAAGACGTGGGTGATGGCCACAATGGCGATTAAGAGCCCGGCCCCGAAGGAGACATCCCAAATGGGATAGTTCATACTGCCTGCCTGTTCTCCGTAAAATCAAGAGCTAACGCTGTCATTAGCTGATTATTCTAACAAAAATACTATAAGTTCCCCCCTTTATTCAGTCAAGCGGAATCTGCAACTGAACATTTGCTCAGTATGGAAGAGCAAAAGACCCATCAGGATAAAATGCGCAAAGTGTGCCAATCCTGTCATTCCTCCTCCTGGGTAAATGGCCATTTTGAAAAGTTAGATTCTACTATTGTAGAGACCAATCAGATGACTCTGGTTGCGACTCAACTGGTGCAGAAGGCCTGGGATAAAAAATGGGCCGACCCTTCCAATCCCTTTGACGAAGCCATCGAACAGAAATGGGTGGACCAGTGGCTCTTTTACGCCAATTCAGTCCGCTATGCCGCCGCCATGTCCGGCCCGGATTACGCCGCCTTCAAGAATGGCTGGTGGGAGCTGACCAACAATCTGCAGGAGATGGCGGATTGGCTGAAATTGCAGGAAAAGAAAAAATAGGATTTCTTCTTTCGTAGCGTCCAACTCGTCCTAAGCGGACCTCGCCACAGGCGGCCTTGCCTCCGAGTAAATTAATTATAATTGTAGATTAAGGAGTGGCGCTTTGCGCCGTCCGTTGTATGCCCTTATTAGACCTCCGGCGAGAATATTTTCACTTGGGACTAACCGCTCCGGCAGCGGGCCACGTCGTATCGCTCACTCGCTTGAGATTCATCTCGAAGAAGCGGACCGGCTCCTTGCCGGGCAAAACCCGGTCGCCGATCTCCCGCCATACGCCATCCTTGACAACCGCCGTGTAGTGGATTGTCATTGGCCCCGCAGGGATCTCCCATGTGAAGCCATCGGCCGTAAGTGTTAGCACATAATCACCAACATTACCTTGCGCATACGAACGCATGGTGTAGGCACCCGTAGCTGGGTTGTAGGAAATGATGCCGAACGCGTTGAAAGTGAGCTTGCCATCCAGGTTGTATCCGCGCCCCTCCATGACCTTCACTGATCCGTCCAGGAACGGTCCGATCCGCTCCGTCTGCGTGATTGCGTGCTTCTCACCAGACGGCAGAATGGTCCACGCCGGGCCTCTCCATGCCCCGTCCATAAATGAGAGCCTGACCATGGCCTCCTTCTGCACCGCGATGAGTTTTGCCGGGTCCGGTCGCCCTTGCCCTAAGGCAACCAACGAAACGCCCATTGTCATCAGGAGTGCAACGACCGCGGTTTGATATCTGAACATCTCTTGATCCTCCTCTTGTATGTGTGTATGCGTTGTGTCGTACTAAGCTCTAGCAGGTCTAAGTATTTGTTTATATAGTCTCCACATAAACCCATTTTCGGTTTTTGCTCATGCATAACACTCAAACCGCAATTCTGCATAAGCTCTTTCTTGCCAAAGTATTATGACCATTTAAGTCGAATTCTGGCGTCTTATATAGTTTCCGCATAAAGTCTATCGTGGCCTTCCTTACAAGTTGTCCACGGACTTTTAACACCCCAGCCTCCTTTGTTCAGCACGTAGGTGTAAATGATCGTTGTTTTCACCTCCTTATGCCCCAATCCTCGGCGACGGATACGGCGCGGATGTGAGTATTCATAAGACCTCCGTTTTGTAATTCACCATAGTCGATTAAGTTACAGGTAGGTATAATAATATACCTGAATAAATCTTTGTCAAGAGAATTTTTTGCCTTTCTAACCCAAAATTGTTGCACGTGAAACATTCCTTATATCAGATTGAATTTCAAACAGTTGCAAATCGTAACTCAAAATAAGACGAGCCAAAAGTCTTGATTTTTTTGGCAAAAATGAAAATTTCTCTTGCATTTCGATTCATCTCAGTTTAGATTAGCCTCAAGTGATGATGGACCAAAACTCGACCCATTCCAATTCGCTCGCCTTGAGCGAAGCCGAAAGGTCAGGGTGAAGGGGATTTTGGGGAAGATTATAGCCTTAGCCAATCAAAAAGGCGGGGTAGGCAAGACCACCACAGCCATCAACTTAGCCGCGGCCATTGCCATTGCCGAAAAAAGGGTACTATTGGTCGATATTGACCCTCAGGCTAATACTACCTCTGGCCTGGGATTCGACAAAAAGAAGATTGAGCGCTCGATTTACGAGCTCTTGATTAACTATTATCCCACCTCTGAGGTTATCCTCAAAACCACGGTAGACAATCTGGACCTGCTGCCCTCTACTCCCGGCTTGGTCGGAGCTGAAGTCGAGCTGCTTAAACTAGACTACCGGGAAAAAAGACTCTCTATGGCACTGCAGTCTATCAGGGAGAATTACTCATACATCTTCATCGACTCGCCGCCGTCACTCTCCTTGCTGACCCTGAATTCTTTATCCGCTGCTGACTCGGTGCTTATCCCGATTCAATGCGAGTACTATGCCTTAGAGGGCCTATCTCAACTGATGGAGACTTACAAATTAGTCAAGCGGCATCTTAATCCCAGATTAGAGATTGAAGGAGTTTTGCTAACCATGTATGACGCCCGCCTGAACTTGGCCAAGCAGGTGGCCGAAGAAGCGCGCAAGTTTTTCGGAGATAAGGTCTATCAAACCGTAATTCACAGGAACGTCCGGCTTTCCGAGGCACCGTCTTTTGGCAAGCCGATCATACTCTATGATGTTTCCTCACAGGGAGCAGAAAACTATCTAAACTTAGCCAAGGAGATACTCAATGGAAAAGAGACTGGGGAGAGGCTTGGAAGCCCTGTTGTCGACCAGCGACCAGGAGAGCCAGCCGAGCTTCGCGCTGATTGACACCTCGCTGATTACCCCTAATCCGTACCAGCCCAGAACCGAATTCGACGGCTTTAAATTAGCCGAGTTAGCCAACTCTATAAAGCAGAGAGGGATGATTCAGCCCATAGTGGTCCGGCAAAAAGACGACCATTACGAGTTGGTGGCCGGAGAGCGCAGATGGCGGGCAGCCAAATTAGCCGGATTGGAAAAAATACCCGCATTATTAGCAGAGAAACTCTCCAAAGAAGCCATCATCGAGATGAGTTTAATCGAGAACCTGCAAAGGGAAGACCTCAATCCGATAGACAAGGCCAATGGGATTAAAACATTAATGGAAGAGTGTAATCTGACTCAAGACGAAGTTGCTGATAAAATAGCTCAGGACCGTTCTGTAGTAGCTAATACGTTGAGATTATTGAACTTACCAGATAAAGTGAGAGATTGGATAAAGGACGGAAAATTAACTGAGGGCCATGCTCGTGCCATATTGGCAGTTAAAGTGCCAGATTTTCAAGAAGAAATAGCAAGTCAAGTTGTCAGTCAGGACCTGACAGTAAGGCAGACTAATGAGTTGGTCTATGGCAAACAGCGAAGGAAGTTAGTCATAAAAGCGCAGGGTAAGACACCGACTGCCTTGACCCAGGTGGAGCTGAAGCTGAAGCAGTTTTTCGGGACCAGCGTGAGAATAAAGAAAGGGAAAAGAAGAGGGAAGATTGAAATCAGCTTTGCTAATGATAATGAGCTGAATAGGATTCTGGATTTGTTGAAGGTGTATGTGTGAAAAGAGGCGTGGTGTCTAAATAAGTACGCTGCATAAGGTAAATTTGATTTGAAATTATGCGAAGGTATCGAGCTCGAAATCTTTATTACATTACACATGTGAATAATGTACCCTCAATTCTCAATAGGGGCATACTATCCCATAGAATAGTTATATCACAAAAGATCCCCTATACTCCCGTTTATGACGCAAATATTGTGGCTAATCGCAATCAGATAAAAGTAACGCACGATAAGTCTCTCTGGGATTTTGCTAATCTCTATTTTCAGCCACGTAATCCAATGCTTTATCGCGTGCTCTGTGAAAAGGATTCGAAAGACATCGCCATAGTAGCAGTAAGGCCTGATATTTTGAACCAAAGTAATATCTTCATATCTGACGGCAATGCTGCAAGCCATCTTACCAAGATCTTTCCTAGAGAGGAAGGTCTGAAATTAATCAGACAAATAAAAAAAGATGTCGAAATGGTATATTGGACAGATGTGGATAGTTCCAAAAGAAAAATAATGGCTGAGTGTTTAGTGCCTGATTCAGTACCAAGTGAATATATTCAATCCATTTACGTGGCTGACCATGATGTAGCAAGTTTGATAAGGCCCACAATCCCGGAAAATATCCCAGTTATCCCTGAGCCACATTTCTTCTTCAAGCCAGTAAATGAAATCGTCTTAACACAAAGTCTGATTATTGCTGAAGGAGACATGTTTTTCTCTGGAATGCAGACACTGACTGTGAGTGTAAATTGTGTCGGCGTTATGGGAAAAGGTCTTGCTTCGAGAGCAAAATATCAATTCCCCGATGTATACGTAAAGTATCAAGATTTATGCCGGGGAAGAATCTTAAGAATGGGAAAGCCCTACCTTCACAAACGCGAAGTCTCGTTTGAGCAACAATTGGCTGATGAGCCTTATTCACTACCAAATGGAAATAATGAGACATGGTTTCTACTGTTTCCTACTAAGAGACATTGGAAGTACAAGGCAGATTTCGTAGGGATTGAAGAAGGTCTGCAATGGCTTGTCGGCAACTATAAAAAGGAAAGTATTAGGTCTATTGCACTTCCGGCTCTTGGATGTGGTTTGGGTAGGTTGCAGTGGAGTGACATAGGTCCTTTGATGTGTAAGTATTTACATAATCTGGAGATTCCTGTTAGGATTTACCTGCCGGCAGAGAGAAAAGCTCTGGAGAGTGAACTTACGAAAGAATTTCTATTAAGTCTCACTTAGTAATGTAGTTTTACTTGCACTGCATAAATTCTGATCTACCAGTTAGAGGTTTTTTATCTTATAAATTGATGCGGTGCGGGAAAGCAGATTGCTTCCTTTCGGCTTCGCCGTAGCCCCGATTCTTATCGGGGCTAGAATGAAATGAGGCGGGGAATGATCCCCGCCTACGCGGTGCGTTGTGGATATAGAAAGACGTCCGAGGCGAGCCTCGTTCCGATTCGTCAGAGTGAATCGGACGCTACCAAAGATGAAACTGACCTCTCCCTATCCCTCTCCTCATAGGAGAGGGAACAAAGAAACAGTCCTGGCCTTCGTTGAGAAAATCAATCGGCAGGACCCGAAAGGGTTAGGCGAGCTGATGACCGAGGACCATCTTTTCATTGACTCGGAAGGAACCCGGACTCAGGGAAGAGATAGGATGATTGAGGGCTGGAAGTGGTATTATGCCATGATGCCGGATTATCACATTGAAGTGGAGAAAATCTTTGAAAATCAGGATGAAGTGGTTCTCTTAGGAACTGCGAAGGGGACTTATGCCGTAGAAGGTAAGTTACTCAAAGAGAATCACTGGGAAATTCCGGCGGCCTGGAGAGCGGCTGTACAGAATGGGCTGGTAAAAGAATGGCAGGTGTATGCGGATAATAGTTCGGTGTGGAAGATTATAGAAAGAAACAAGGCTTAACCCCACCCGCGCCCTCCCCTCTTAGGGGAGGAGATAATAAGAATGGGCCTAACTTTAAGTTGCAGATTAAGGAACAAGAATTCTATATTGGGCGGAATGCTATCTTGTTATCCAAACCTTGATTAACAAAGGAGGAGTATGGGTGGTAGAATATTATTCGCAGGCATCTTAGGCGGGATTGCCCTGTTTGTCTGGGGCGTGGTGGCGCACATGGTCTTAGGATTAGGAGATGGCAGCTTCAAGGGTATTCCCAATGAGGAGATGGTCTTATCAGCCATGCAGGAAAATATCCCTGAGCCGGGCTTGTACTTTTTCCCCTGGATAGATATGAAGAGCGCGGATAAGGCAGCTATGGAGGCCTGGACCCAGAAATATAAGACCGGGCCGGCCGGAATTATGGTTTTCAAGACCGTAGGAGGAGAGGTAATGACCGCCAAGCAGATGATTACCCAACTGGTCACTGATATACTATCAGTACTCTTTGCGGTCCTTCTCTTAGCCAAAGCGGTCGGCGGAATAAGAGGCTATATGGGCCGGGTGGTCTTTATGGCTACCTTCGGGCTTATCACCACCTTCGCCCTGACTTTCCCTTACTGGAACTGGTACGGATTCCCTTTTGACTATGTCATAGCCGGACTGATAGAGCAGGTGGTGGGATTCTTCGTGGCCGGTCTGGTGGTGGCGGGGATGCTTAAGCCTAAGGTAAAGCCGGCGATGTAGAATCGTAGAACTGAATTCATTACATTAGGCGGGGAGCAAATCCTTGCCTAATTTTTTAGGGTAACTATCTTCGTCAATTAAGGATGGGATTGCCACGTCGAGCCCCGATAAGAATCGGGGCTCTCCTCGCAATGACTGCAATAGCGGTGTGCGTAGTATGAATAAATCAAAGGAGAGAGAATGAAAGTCGGAGTTTTAGGGAGTGGAGATGTGGGGCAGGTCTTAGGAGCAGGATTTATCAAGTACGGGCATGAAGTCAAAATGGGGACCCGGGACCCGCAACAAGAAAAAGTCAAAAATTGGGTGGCCAAAAACGGACCAAAAGCTTCAGCCGGGAGTTTCGCTGAAGCGGCTCAGTTTGGAGAGTTATTAGTTTTGGCGACACATGGGGCAGCAACTGAAAATGCCATAAAGTTGGCTGGCCCGAAGAACTTTTTCGGCAAAGTGGTGATAGAAACCACCAACCCCTTAGATTTCTCCAAAGGAGTGTCGCCCACCCTGTCGGTCGGTTTCACTGATTCTTTAGGAGAGCAAATTCAGCGCCTTATAGCGGAAGCCAAGGTAGTGAAAGCCTTCAGCATAGTGGGAAATGCCCATATGGTCAATCCTCAGTTTCCCGGAGGGCCGCCGGATATGTTCATCTGCGGAAATGATGCCGGGGCCAAGGCTAAAGTTACGGAAATCCTGAAGGTCTTCGGCTGGCCGGTTATAAACTTAGGCGGAATCGAGATGTCAAGATACTTAGAGCCGCTGGCCATGGTCTGGATTGTATACGGATTCAATACCAACACCTGGAATCATGCCTTTAAGTTGTTGAGAAAGTAATCTCACCCTAGCCGTCTCCTCTGGTTCGACTTCGCTCACCATAAATTAGGAGAGAGTGAAAATAAGGCGGGGTATGAGAACCCCGCCTACGCGGTGCGTTGTGAATGAAGAAAATCCTCCGAGGCAAGCCCGGACGCTACACAAGTTAATACTGACCTCTCCCTATCCTTCTCCCCGTTCGACAAGCTCAGGACGAGTTAAAGGAGAGGGGATGAGAGCCTAACATCGGGCTTGCCTGATGCGTAAAAAGATGATACTATAGGTCTAATTACTAATAGAAAAGGAGAATAACTCACATGCTAAGCAAGAAAGTACAGGATGCGCTCAACAAGCAAATCAATGCGGAACTTTACTCTTCCTATCTCTATCTGGCCATGCAGGCATACTTCGAAGCCGGAAATTTACCCGGCTGCGCCCACTGGATGAGATTGCAGAGCGAAGAGGAAAGAGGGCATGCCTTGAAAATCTTCGACTATGTCTTTGACCGGAGCGGGAGGGTCGATTTGACTGCCATTCAGCAGCCCAGTTCTAAGTATAAATCGCCTCTGGATGTCTTCCAGAAAACCTATGAGCATGAGAAAACCGTGACTAATATGATTCACAAGCTCTATGAACTTGCAGTTCAGGAAAACGACCATCCCACTCAGGTGATGCTGAACTGGTTTGTCAGCGAGCAGGTGGAAGAAGAGAAGCAGGCGCTTTTGATTGTGGAGCAGTTGAAGATGATAGGGGATAATGCTCCGGCCTTGCTTTTTCTGGACCATCAGCTGGGGGAGAGGAAGTAGATAAGAAAACCAGATTGCCACGCCCCTCGACTTCGCTCCCTTCGGGTCTGAGCCTCAGGGTCAAAGACGGGGCTCGCAATGACGGCACATGAGGAGAGGCGGGGAAGAGATCCCCGCCTACGTTTTTGGATATAGAATGAACCACTCCCGCCCACTGGGCGAAGCTACTGCTTCGGAAGTGGATGCTCTTGGTCGGTTCTAATTCTCTGTTCTTCTAAATTCTTGCGCTCCTGCTCCATTTTGACTCTTTGTTCTTCCTGCCGCTTGCGTTCTTCTTCCATTTGCTTGAGGTCCGCCGCCATTTTTTGTTCCTGTTCGTAGTGCATTCCCGGGCTCGCTGGCATTCCGTGCGCCTCTGGCTGCAGGTATTTCCCTCGTTCCTTGCCGGTTTTTTCCACTTCCACAGGTATCCGATGCGCTTCGGCATAAGCGTCTTTGCGGATACCGGTCACCTGCCAGGAAACTTTCATCCCGGCAGTTCCTCCTGCTATCTTGAATTGATTTCCGGAGATTTCATCAGCAATGTAAAGATTTGGCCCGGGTGCGCCGATGGCCGTAAGCTGGTAGCGGAAATCCTTGTTCAGAGCCTCGAACCAATCCGGCAGCCCTACTGTCGCTTCCCCTTTGGCATTGAGGGTAACGTTGCCGTTGTAAAGGTTGGTCATATCCGGCGATTCGACAAAAGAGTGGTACAGATACTTGTTGGCAGGGTCTAAAGGGTGGTCGATTCTGAACCCGCCGCCATTCTTATAGATGTAACCGTCTACGCTAAGGAATTCAGATACGCCAACACTTCCGTTGAACCAGGCCGCCCATGTGCCCAAAATATCGCCGTCGCTGCCATAGACCCCGTATCCCTGGAAACCCTGGGTTGCAACGCCGTAAACTCCGTATAGTCCACTACCATAAACCCCTGTTCCTGATGAGCTGCTGCCGACAACGCCGTAGTTATTGCCTATGGCGTAAACGCCGCGCGAGCCGCCCGTGGCTTCAACGCCGTTTGTGCCGCCCGAAGCGACAACGCCAGCTCCACTACTACTGACACCACGGACTCCAGTGCCGGACGGAGAGTAGCCGTCCACGCCATAGCTGCCGCCCGTGGCGTAAACCCCCTCGATGCCGCCTGAACCATAAAGGCCGAGTGAGTTGCCATAGGCCTCAACGCCGTTGGTGCCGCCCGAGGCGTAAACACCCCAGTAATTTCCCTGTGCGTAAACGCCGGTTCCCAAAACACTCGCCGAGCTTCCCACGAAGTAGCCGCCATAAGCGAAGCCCTGATCAGCAATTCCTTGTCCATAAACACCATAGGCCTCTCCGGTGGAAGAATAATTATTGCAATACCCTCGGGTTCCGTATATGCCAGATGAAGAAGAACCAAAACCTTCGCCCCATACTCCGGTAAACCCGGAATTGCCCGCCACTCCCGTACCAATCGTAGACCATCCGTTAACTCCAATAGTTGCACCGAAACCATACACACCGGTGCCAGAGGGGTCGTAGGAATAACTTAAAATACCGTTACCAAAAGAGGTCTCGACATTCAGTTTTGCGCCCGGGTTTGAAGTCCCAATCCCCACATTGCCGTTCAATCGGTATAGGTCTTGCCCGGAAGAAGTCCACTGTGACGACACATAGCTGTACCCTACTGTGCTCAATTGACTCCTCGGAGAAATCTCCGCATCCGAGCCGACCTTAATCCCCAGCCAGCGCAAAGAGTCATTAAAAACTGAATCCGGAATCGGAGTTTTCTTCCCCAAAAGGATAGTGAAGAGTCCATTTGCGTCAGTAATCACAGTGTCAACTTCAGACCACTTGACATTACCGCCGGTAGCCGCATCGTAAATCTTAAATTCCACTGCCAGGGTGTCATTCACCAAGGGGCCGCCGCTATTATTCTTCAACTGTCCCTGAAAATTAATTAGCTGTGGAACTCCGGCTAAAACAGATAAACCTACAAATAAAATAACTGCCAAAAAGGTTAAAACTTTACTCTGATTCACTTCTTCTCCTCCTCTGAGATTTTGAGACGATAATCAAGTCTTAAAGTCGGGAGACTGTCAAGCCAATTCTTTGATTGTGAAAAAGTTAACTAAGCCAAAGGTCTGGGAGGAATGAAAAACGTCCGAGGCAGGGCTCGGACGCTACAAAGGATGAGGACTAACACCCTCTCGCCATCCTTTCAGTGTGACCCTTCAGGCTGAACCATTAAGAGGAGAGGGAGCAGAAAAACCCCTCCCTCTCTTCCCCTTGAGGGGAGGAAAACCAAAAAATCTGACGGAGACTACTCAAATGGATTTCTCTGTACTTCAAATAGTTATGAGGATAAATGGTATCGTATTTATGGCATATCAGCTATTTCCTCTTCATCAACGCAAAAAATTTTCAGAAAGGAAAAGATTTCTCTTGATTTTCTTGTCTGACTGCATATTTTCCCAGCTAAAAATCCCACCTAAATGTTAGAGGAGGAGCATTAAATGAGGAACCTGCTACTCATCAAAGCCCAGGTTATGCAGAGTATCCGGGAGTTTATGACTCAGGAAGGCTTTATCGAATCTTTCTATCCCGGAATAACCAATGCGACCGGCTCCTGTGAGTCCATCGGCAATGTCTTTGTCTTAAAACTCCCCCGCTTTTTAACCCTGATGCAGACCGCCCAGTTGGCCATGGAGGCCGAACTGGTCGGCAGTGATTTACCACGCATGTATACCCTTTCCCGGAGCTTCAGGAAAGAGGACCGGGTAGGAGACGGCAGGCACTTGCAGGACTTTGCCTTATTAGAATATGAAGCCTTAGACACGGATTTGAACTGGTTGCTTGAATTTAACGAACAGATGCTGACCAAGGTGATTAATGACATTCTCAGGAGTAATCTTTTGAGCCGGATGCAGACTAACCAGCTCTATTTCTGGTGGAGGAAAGGGTTCAAAAAAATCACTTACACAGAAGCGATTGACTTCCTGCAGTCCAAGGGCTTGAATTTCAAATGGGGGGATGACCTGACCAGAGAAGCTGAAATGGCTTTGACCCAGCAGTATGGCATTGTACAGGTGACTCATTATCCGGAGCCGATTAAATTCTTCAACATGCTCAATTCCAGGAATGGCCACTCCAATGGCAGTAAAAAGACAGTGGACTGTGTCGATGTGCTACTTCCGAAGGCCGGAGAGACCGTCGGCGGCTCGGCCCGAGAGCACAACTATGACATTTTGGTCCGTAAGCTGAAAGAATCGACCATGCTCAAGCAGCTGACCGAGCTGAAACATGCCCACGACGGCAACGGACACGAGGCCATGCAGGCATTTGATGACTATTTGGGACTATTCAAAGAAAGAGAGATACCCCGGGCCGGAGCCGGATTGGGGATGGGAAGGCTGATGCAGTTTATTCTGGATTCTGAGACTATTGTGACTTTCTAACCAAGACGTTTATTAATCAGGAGCCGGCCATAAGGTCGGCTCTCTTGTTTTAGACTTCTAGAATAACTAACTTGTTTTCTTAAACTTAAACATCACGCTCAGCGACTGAACCTTTCTTCCCATGACCTCATCTTTAATCTCCGCTAGTATTACATAGTCTTTTCCGGTCTTCAGGGAAATCTTTGCTTGTTGAAATAACGAGTCGGTAAAGGATTGCACCATGGCAAAATCTCGCTGAGCCTCCCGCAGAGACTTTTCGGCTAACAGATACTTCTTGTCGGTGAGCAAATCCTGTAAATAATATTTCACCGTAAAATGAGATTTACCCTCCCTATCCTGCGGCATATTGTAAATCTCAAAATACATCCAGAATGGCTCATCAAAATTAAAAATAGAACTTACCCACGGCTTAATCACCAGACCATTGCGAACAAACTTAATATCAGTGCTTTCTGCCGGCCTGATTTCTTTAGCTAAAATGGCCTTGCTTAACTCTATCTCCTTGGGAAAAGTATAGGGAGGTAAAGTAACCTTGGTCTGCAGCATCCCTCCTTTATTCCCAGTAGAATTAACCAACTCTGAAGTCAGGATGTAAGTCCCAGCCTTCAACCTCAGCTCTTTCTGGTCCAAGGCTATCAGCTTATCTAAGTCTACTGCTGAACTTAGATAACTTACCCCTTCAGATGAATCGGTAAAGAGTCTCTCATAGTTCTCATCCTGAACTAAGACCTTCCAGATGTAGTGAATTGAATCTAAAGAAGGAGTAACTAATTTCTTGGCCGGGGCATTGATGGTTAAGTAGATGTCATAGATATTGGGAGTGTCTCTCATCAAAAAGGGAGTTAAGCCAATGGCATACTTGAGCTCTTCCTTGCCGTAGTCGTAGAAATACTGCAAGGGGGTCTGCTGAAGACTTACCCACGTTTCCACTTGTTCTGTGGGTAAAGTGTAACCTCTTACCAAGTCGTAGAAAAAGGTAAAGCCAAACCCACCGTAGTCCCACGTCTCCGTAAGTTCTGGTTCTACGTTAGAAATCCTCGTGCTACCCCCTCTTTTTACAAATTTACCTCCAATTGGACAATTCATTATTGAGGGGATTCTAGACCTCGATGCTGTACCTACATGCTTTTGAACTGGCGCTCCGAACTTCAAAAATACTTCTCCTCTATCATCCCAGGGCCGAAAATAGTGGTCAATAGCGTATTTCTCCTGAACTATCCGCAGGCGGTCGTCAAATTCCTTTTTCCTCTCATTTTCAGGTGTAAAAGGATTCGGATCGCGTTTTTTCCAAAAATCTTCTTCGAATTTTTTCAATGCAAGAGAGTCTGTGGAAGAAATCTGCTCAAATTGTTCAATCTCGGCTCTGGTACCTACGGCCTCAATCGAACTTTTTAATACCTTATATGCCTGCCTTTGCTCCGGCGACAACTGCTTTAATTGTCTTTGATAATATGAAGCAGGTGCGCAAGCCATCAGCATAACAATCGGAATTAAAAGAAATTTGCTACTCATAGTTTTGAGTTCGGCAGCGGGGGGCAGAAGATTCATGCTCCTGCCCCCCTAGCATTATTTTAATTGGGAGTATCTGGCTCACAGGTGCATCTGCGCTGTCCGGCAGTGTAGCCGGACTCACATCTGTCAACATACTCCTCATAACAACGTGTACAGCAGCGTGGCATGCCCCACTCGTCATATCCACACAGCGTTCCGTTGCAAACTTCCTCACAGACCGTTTGCCTCACCGCTACAAGATGACAGCCTCCTGCACCAGGAACAGTGGCCTGGACGCTATCAGATAAAGATAAGAGGAAGGATGTAAGAAATGCAAGACTAGAGAAAACCAGCATCAGTATTATTGTGCGCCTCATCCCTTTTCACCTCCTTAGCAGGTTAAAAGTTACTGGTTTAGATTTTAGTTCCTAGGAACCTCTTAGCTTGGTAAAAGATACCCCCCCCCTAAACGATTATGTCAAGCACAATCTGAGAAATAGTGACAGATTGTGTCAGTCTGGAAACAATTCTCATGAACCGGCCAAAAGGTCGGCTCTTGTGTTACGGCCATATTTTATGAAACGTGTCTTCTGCTAACCTATTCTGTGATAGTTGATTAGCTCCATACATTCCAATCGTATATTCGAGAAGCTTCCTTATTCGAGATAGTTGCTTAAGCGAACCCTGTAGGCCTTGTAATTGACTGATAAGAAAGCGTATATTAAGTTAACCGATTAGATTGCAATCAGTTTTGTCCCTTTTAGGGTATAATGTAATGTGTCTTATAACTTCTGAAACTTATTTTAATTTCTGGAGGAGTAATGAGCGAAGCAGATAAGAAACAGGATTTAGAAGCAGTTGAAAAATTAAGGCAGGCCAGAGACAGAATTAAATCGGAAATCAAGAAAGTAATCGTAGGGCAGGATATGGTCATCGATGAACTTTTGGTGGCACTACTTTCCAACGGACACTGCCTTTTAATAGGCGTACCCGGTTTGGCCAAAACCCTTTTAATCTCTACCATTGCCAGAGTCTTAAATCTCAAGTTTTCACGGATACAATTCACCCCGGATTTGATGCCCTCGGACATCACCGGGACTGAGATATTAGAAGAGGACCTAGGAACCGGCAAGAGGAACTTCCGCTTTGTCAAGGGACCCATCTTCGCCAATATAGTTCTGGCGGACGAAATCAACCGCACCCCGCCCAAAACTCAGTCTGCGCTACTGCAAGCCATGCAGGAGCATGAAGTCACCGCAGCCGGGGAGACTTTCAAATTAGACGAACCTTTCTTTGTTCTAGCGACCCAGAATCCAATCGAGCAGGAAGGGACCTATCCTCTGCCGGAAGCTCAGCTGGACCGCTTCATGTTTAACATCTACATCGACTATCCTTCCCCGGATGAGGAAAATCTAATCGTTAAGACCACGACGTCAGCCTACACCTGGAACTTAGAAAAAGTGATGGGGGCAGAGGAAATAATAAGACTGCAGAAATTAGCCCGCAAAGTGCCGGTAGCAGACCATGTCATCAATTTCGCGGTCAGAATGGCCCGAGCCACCCGGCCCAGTGATAATCACCTGCCCTATATCAAAAATTGGGTCTCCTGGGGAGCAGGGCCAAGAGCCTCGCAGTATATGATTTTAGGAGCCAAGACCAGAGCCATCTTGGACGGGAGATTCACACCCGCCATTGAAGACGTCAAAGCCGTGGCCAGGCCGGTCTTGAGGCACAGAATAGTGACCAGTTTCAATGCAGAGGCGGACGGGGTGAGCACGACAGATATTATCGGGAAGTTGCTGGAGGATGTGAAGGAGGAATAGAGAATCTAGGCGAGGAAAGGATCCTCGCCTACGGCAGTCCCCGGAAGGTGAGAAAAACATCCTTTATTCGTAGACGGGGATCATTCCCCGTCTAGTGCAGTTCTCAGATGAAACACATTTACTTAGATAATCATCTCTATTTCGTAACCAGCGTAACCTACAAGAGAGAAAAACTATTTGAGCAGACAGCCAACTGCGAAGTTCTTCTACATAACCTCAAATACTATCGAGACCAGTTGGGATTCAAACTCTTGGCCTATGCCATAATGCCAGACCATTTCCATGCCATCATCTATGTTCAAGAGCGGCAAGCCATTTCAACCATAATGCACGATATAAAGAGATTCTCCAGTATTCAAATAGGTCGCAAAATAAACCGGATGGGCAAACCAATCTGGCAGCAAGGATATTATGAGCATGTGATAAGAGATGCGAAAGATTTTGAGATCAAGTTGGATTATATTCACAAGAACCCGTTCAATGCTGGTCTGGTTGAAAACTTGGAGGACTATCCTTTTTCCAGCTACCGAAATTATTATTTGGATGACAATTCAATCATCGAAATTGACAGAATCTTGGTTTAGCCGAGGAAAGGATCCTCGCCTAGGGCAATGCCGTCAAGAATAGGCGGGGAAGAGATCCCCGCCTACGGTGATACCGTATGGATAAAACTGATTACAGAAAATTCTTGAGGCCGGAGGTCATCTCCAAGCTCTCGGGAATGGAAATCAGAGCGCGCCTAGTGGTGGAGGGCTTCATCGCCGGTTTACACCGCTCCCCTTATCACGGTTTCTCCGTTGAATTCGCCGAGCACCGGCCTTATATGCCCGGGGACCCGCTCAAGAACATCGACTGGAAGGTCTTCTCCCGGACTGATAGATACTTCGTCAAAGAGTTCGAAGAGGAGACTAATTTAAAAGCCTATCTCTTAATCGACACCTCCGGCTCCATGGGATATTGCTCCAACGGGATAAATAAATTAGAATACGCCAGCTATCTGTCCGCAGCTCTGTCTTACCTGATGCTCAAACAGAGAGACTCAGTCGGTTTAGTCATCTTCGATGAGAAAATTCAAAAATATCTGCCGCCCAAGTCGGCCTTGTCTCATCTTCACGTCATTTTGACTCATCTGGAACAGTTAAGGCCCTCTCTGTCCACCAACATCGCCGAGACTCTGCACGAAATGGCAGAAAGGATTAAACGGCGAGGTTTAATCATTCTGTTTTCAGATTTATTTGACTCGCCGGAGAAAATTCTGTCTGGCTTAAAACATTTCCGTCACCGCAAACATGAGGTAATTCTCTTCCACATCTTGGACCCCAAAGAGAGACATTTTGATTTTCCCCAAGAGGCCATATTCAAGGACATCGAAACCGGACAGGAGCTCTCTACTTCGCCCTTTCAGATTGGAGACGATTACAGAAAATCGGTCAGCCAGTGGGTCGAGAGATTTACTATAGAGTGCCGGCAGAGTCTCATAGATTATGTTCTGCTGGACACAAAAATCAGTTTCGACCAGGCCTTATTTGCTTATCTTAACAAAAGACAGAGAATGTTCTGAAAGCCATGGCTCGATAAACTCGCCATAAATGGTTCAATTAACTCACCATAATAAGGAGGAAATATGTTTGTGGGCTGGTTTTTAATCATACTCGGAGTGGTTTTTCTTTTGAGGCATTTGGGCGTACTGGCGGTTTCGACCTGGGGGGTTATCTGGCCCTTGTTGATTATTGCGCTGGGGCTGGCTTTTTTGACCAGAGGCAGACGAGGCAGTTGCTGGTGCTGCGGAGGTAAGAGAGAGGAAAAGAAAATAGAGGTGAATTTGTAATAAAACCGGCGGGGTGGGAAACCTTGGCTACGGGACTGAGAAGTCATTGCGAGCCCCGAGCGAAGTCGAGGGGCGTGGCAATCCCGCTGACTGGCTCCGAAGATAGATAATGACACAGGACTATTACGTCTACATCTTGACCAATCAACGCAAAACAGTCCTGTACACAGGGGTCACCAATAATCTGTCCAAAAGGATTGAGCAACATAAGAAAAAGGTGGTCAAGGGATTCACTGCAAAATATAACTTGGAAAGGCTTGTGTATGTAGAGCCTTTTGACGATGTATATTCGGCGATTGCCATGGAGAAACAGATTAAGGCTTGTTCAAGACAGGAAAAAGTCGCAATGATTAACAAGACGAACCAGAATTGGAATGATTTGTCAGAGCTGCTTTGATAGAATGCAGTATCAGTTCCACGGGATTCCCACGTCGCCCCGATCTCATCGGGGCTCCTCGGAATGACAGCCTTAACGGCAAGACGACTATGAAAGAACCCTTAATCGGTGCGCATATGTCTATTGCCGGCGGAGCCTTTAATGCCTTTATCGAAGGCCAAAAAGTCGGCTGTGCCACCATTCAGATTTTCACCAAGAACAATAATCAGTGGAACGCCAAACCCCTGACCGAAGAAGAAATCGCACAATTCAAGAAAAAGCAAAAAGAGACTGGCATCACACCGGTTGTCGCCCACAATTCTTACCTGATAAACGTTGCCTCGCCGGACAAAGCCTTAGCCGCAAAGTCTAAAGAGGCCATGCTGATTGAGTTACAACGCTGTGAGCAATTGGGAGTGCCGGTCTTGGTGATGCACCCTGGCTCGCATGTCGGCACTGGAGAAAAAGAGGGAATCAAGCGAATCGCTGTAGCCATCGACTGGCTGCATGACCAGACCAGAGGTTATAAAGTCCAGATAGCCTTAGAGACTACTGCCGGCCAGGGGAGTCATTTGGGCTATCGCTTCGAACAGTTAGCAGAAATACTCGACCTCACTGAGGATAAAAAGAGGCTGGCAGTCTGTTTAGACACCTGTCACGTCTTTGCTGCAGGCTATGATATACGGACGGAGAAAAGTTACAAAAAGACCATGGATGAATTTGACAAGATTGTCGGCTTAAAAAGACTCAAGGCTATTCACTTCAATGACTCGGTCAAAGATTTTGGCTCAAGAGTGGACCGGCATGCTCACATTGGTCAGGGGAAGATTGGCAAAACCGCCTTTGGCTTCTTTATGAATGACAGAAGATTAGAAAATATCCCCAAATTGTTAGAGACCCCCAAGGATAAAGAGGGGAAATTCGACCGGATGAATTTGGCTACTTTGAGAAGATTGGTAAAAAAGTAGGATTAGCCGTTTTAAAGTCAGAGAAAAACTTATTCTAATATGGCCACGGATAGTTCTGCGGCTTTTTGTTTCAATACAGGCGGGGAAGAGATCCCCGCCTACGAAATTCGTTAGGGAAAACACTAGTTCAAATAGTATAATATTAGAGTTATGAAGAAGAGTTTAGCCGTCCTATTTCTATTCGTAAGCTGGACAGCTATCAATGCCGCAGAGCTGGTCAGTCTGGAAATTGAATTTCGGGAATTCTGGAACAACCAGCCGGAAAGCTCTATAGTAGCCGATTTTGACAGAGTCGGCTTAGTTTTAGGCAAGGACAACCATGTATTTTTGGGGAACGCCAGTTTTTCTTTGCTGCCGATTGTAACCGACAATAACACTCTCCAAATCCGGACCGACATTTACAGCCTGCCGCCCCGAATTAAATCCCTGTTCAAGCAAATCCAGCTCAAAAAAACTCAGAGCATAGAAGTAGCCCGGCTCCCCGGCAAAGAGGGGCGCAGCTATAAAATCCTCTTTGAGAACTGGCAGATTTCTGACCAGAAAATAGAGTGTCAAGAAGACCCCTTTGACACCAGCCTGTGGGCCTCTGATTTTTCGACCCATTTCAATTTTCACTACCTGAAAAACTCCCAGGCCGATTATTACTGGAACTACTGCAAGAATTATCTGGAAAATGAATTCGACCGGATGCGCAGGTTATATGATGTCTATCCCATCACTAAATTAGAGTTCTATTATCATAATTGCCTCTACCCTCAATCCGACTGGAATGAAGAGCTGGGCTTGGCCCTGTTTCCTGCCCAGAAAGAGGGCCGGATTCTATTTGGACCGGAAGGCAAGACTATCACCTGGCCTCACTTCCAGCAGATTATGCTGCTTAATCAATGGGGGTATGGTCCTCTGTTTTTGACCTACGGGATGTCCGGATTTTTCACTCTGAACCACTATTACACCAGAAAAAATCTAGAAGCGGGATATTTCATCCCCCTGGACAGTCTTTTCAACTCAGCCAGCTATCGCCGGCAGAATCAAGAGGCGGCCTATTATGAGTCCGCCTCCTTAGTCAGATTTCTAATAGAGAAGTCTACTCCGCATAACCTGGGCGCTTTTTACAAAGAAGTTTCAGAGATTAATTTCAAGGAGAAATTTCAGGAATATTTTGGGGATTTAAAACAGGTGGAAGAAGAATGGCTGAAATACGTAAGAGAGTATTACCCTATTGCCGAAGACTTGCACCACTTTGCCAGATTAGCTGTCGGCTTCAGGAATTATCAGGAGGCCCTGCAGCTCTATCTGGAAATGGAGCAGGGTTATCCGGAGCACCAGACTACAGATGACCTGGCCAATATTTACTACCTTCTGGGAGATTACACACAGGCCCTGAAAATCTATCAAGAGTGGGTTAAGCAGGATAGTATCAGACCGGCTCGTCACTTGATACTCGGTAATATGTACTGGATAACTGGAAATATATCTTCGGCTTCAGCTGAATATGAGAAGACTCTGAGTCTGGATTCCAGCCTGGTCCTGGCTTACGTCAATCTGGCCAAAATAAACCTGGATAGTGCTAACTATCCACGCTGCCAGTCTCTTCTGCAAAAGGCAGACGCCTTACCGGCTGATCCGTTAGACCTGCTGGAACATTATTTAACTAGAACCGAACTGCACCAAGCCTTAGGCCAGAGCGTGTTAGCTGACTCTACCTCACTGCGGGCCAGAACAGTTGCTCGACAGATCTTGAGCAAAAATCCTTACGAAGGCTTTCCCTATTTGCTGGTGGGGAGAGCCTATCTGGTCAGCGACTCTCTGGAACAGGCCTTGAAATATCTCAAAGTAGCTGAGCTAATGGAGGACCGGGCCTATTATGTGGGGCAGACCCATCTTTATTTAGGCCAGCTCTATCTGAAAATGGGCGATAAAGAAGAGGGCGGCAGGCACCTGCAGACGGTACTGGATTTGCCCTCAGGCTACCGGGAAAAGAGACTGGCCGGAAAGCTTTTGAGTCAGATGTAAATGCCCAGTTTTCTTAATCCCGTAGTTCTGTTAGGTCTCTTAGCGGCGGCCATACCACTTTTGATTCATCTTTTCACCCGGCGCAGACTGAGAAAGGTGGAATTCTCCTCTCTCTGGTTTCTGAAGAATCTGGAAAAGACCAGAATCCGCCAGGTCAAACTAAAAAACCTTCTGCTTCTGATTATCAGAACCTTAATCGTGATTCTAATTGTCTTAGCTTTTGCCCGGCCTGCCTTAAAAGGGGAGCTGGCCGGTCTGGGAAAGGCGGCTGCCTCTTCGGTAGTGCTTTTAATGGATGACTCCTATTCCATGGCCACGCAGACCAGCCAGGGCACTCTGTTTGAATTAGCGCAGAAGAAAGCAGGGGAAGTGTTAGATAATCTGAGCTCCCAGGACGAAGCTGCGGTTATATACCTCTCCCATCCGACAGACAGTGTTGTTTTCAGCCGGGATTTCTGGAGTCTGAAAGATTCACTTTTGAACCGGAGGCCGAGTTATGCTGTTTCCGATTTTTCCAAGGGGACAGAGCAGGCCCTGAAACTTTTGCAGAGCTCGTCTAATTTGAATCGTGAGTTGTATGTTTTTACCGATAAACAGGGGACTGGCTGGGAGAAGCTGAATCAACTCGCCAGGAGAATCACCTTATACCGGTTTAAACTGTCTGAGGAGGAAACGCAGAATTTATCCGTTTCAGAAATAGATTTCGGGCGGCAGCTAATCGAATTAGGCCGGCCCTTTAATCTGCAGGCTGAAATAAACAATCACACCGCCAAGGCGGTTTCAGAACATCTAATCGGATTTTATCTGGATGACAAGAAACAGGCTCAGAGTGAGGCGAAGATTCCAGCCGGGTCCAAGACCGTGGCGCAGTTTAGCGCCACGGTTCAGCAAACCGGATTTCACTCCGGCTATTTTGAGTCCGGCGAGGATGACTTGCTGGCCGACAATTACCGCTATTTCGTCTTTAAGATTCCGGAGCGGATTAAAATCCTGCTGGCCGGAGAAAAAGAGTCGGACAATCGACTGATACAATTCGCGCTCCGCCCGGAAGAAAAACTCAACCTAAATCTGCAGGTGAAATCCATCGGAGCCTCGAATTTAGCCTTTGAAGATTTCAATAATTACGGTGTGGTGATATTGAATGACCTGAAGAACATTTCCGCTGCGACTTTAAACAATCTTCAGAGGTTCTTGGAGACCGGTGGAGGTCTATGGATAATATTAGGTCCCAATGCCGACCCTTCATTTTACAATGCCAATCTAACCCGGAGACTCTTTGGAATAGAGCTAAAGCCAGATGAGGCTAAAAAAGTCAATGCTTCCGGCTTTTACACCTTAGAGAAATGGGACCTGCGCCACCCGGTTTTTTCGATTTATCAGACAGTGGCTGAAAAAGAGAGGCCGGAGATTAAATTCTATCAGATTCACTCCGGCCAGAGTAAAGGAGAGGCCAAAGTCCTGGCATATTTTTCAGGAAATCAGCCGGCTTTAATTGAAGAGCAGATAGAAAAGGGAAAGGCGCTGCTCTTTTTGTCCGGCTTGGACCGGGCCGCATCCGACATCAGCCAGCATCCCTTTTTTGTCCCGTTTGTCAACCGGATGGCGGGATATCTGGCCCAGGATGTCGCGGAAATGAATCAGAGTTACACTGTAGGCGAGGCGGTGCAGAGAAAACTTTTAGAAGTGCCGACCGGCCAGCCTATAGAGCTAATCTACCCCAATCAGAGCAAGGAAGCCCTGACGCCTGTCTTTGCCAAGACTTCGGCCCTGGTTAAGATTCAGAACACGGCCTTACCTGGTATCTATCAAATAAGGGCCGGAGAAAAGCTCTTAGACGAGTTTGCCGTGAACATTGATACGCGAGAATCCCAGCCGGAGAAGATTGATTTGGAGAAAATCAACAAACAGGTTGAGGGCAATCAGAATGTAAAAATAGTGGAAGTGCCGGCTAAGGCTGAAGTGGTAAAATTTATCCAGAGGACCAGATACGGGCGGGAACTGTGGAGGGAAACTTTAATCCTGGCTCTGGTGCTATTGGGGGTGGAGATGTGGCTGGGAAGGACTAGTTCCAAGCCGATAGAGAACTCTTAACCTCTTTCGTTCTGCTTTATTAGTAAACCGATCACTTGTTACACTTAGGAAAAAGGTCAAAGAGAATAATTTCAAGTTTGTAAAGCCGTGCCAGTGCTATGTATTGCTGAATCATGTTAGAATCCCTGACTTTTATGAACCCGCTCTTCTTGCTGCCCTTATATTTATGGTTTCGTGCGCAGAAGTAGAGTGTTTTTACGCGCGAATCCAATATAGATTTCAACACATCTTTGAAAAATTCGGCAAAGGCATCAGATAAGCTAATTTCAAACGCTGTATTAGTCTCCAAATCAAGAATGTCAAACGCTTGAAATTTTTTGAAGTCGATTTCTTGGTCTGAAACAACCTTATCCGTCTGGAACCGAAGGCTCATGCCTTCGCCCACTTGAGCTTCGACTTTGACTCTATCTCCGTATTTATCTTTCAAAATCTTCTGCAATTCTTTGGTGGTCTTAGAAGCTGCTGATTCCCTGGCATAATTTTTTGAGAGTCCAATACGGCCCAGCCAGGGATCTGAGTATTCAGCATACTTATAGCTTCCGCGTTTTCTGAGAACTAAAATGTTCTGGAAGAAATCTCGGATGTCTTTTGCTATGGGATGTTCTTGCTTGACCATATTCAATCGTCAGATTTTCAATGTAACCCCTAATTTACTCTTCAACAATCTTAGCTACAACCACCGATATACCGAATTGGCTTCCCTCTCTGACATCATCAATCACGATCTTAACCTTTTTGTAACGATTTAGGAAATCTGTCTTCACAAGGTCCGCGTGTTTATCATATACAATCCCATATAAATACTCGTCATTGTTCCAGTCTCTTATCTTCACCACACTCTCGGCTATGCACTCGGATTCCCATCCTTCCAACAAATACTCATAAGTATCATTGCCAATCAACAGACGACCACGGGCAAACTCAAATACATTCGATAACTCATCAATGAATATTTCCAGAGAGCGCTTATTCTCCAGTCGAAATAAGGGAAATTGCTCGCGGCGACACCGATTGACCAAGGTTTGAATATATTGTTCAATTTCCTCGTCCTTCACAAGCGGTGCCGAGACCAAATGGTCTACTCTCGCCAGTTCTCGTCCTCCATCATCGCTCCCAAAAATATCCTCGGTAACACCATCAGCCTCGTATAATAATTTCCTCTTCTTGAGATTCCCCTGTAGAGTTTTCTTAGTTCCTACGGTTTTCATTTGCACATTCTTCTATGGTGTTTTGAGCCTTAATTCCTTTGGATACTATACCCAGAAGGCTAAGATGTTGCAATAGTTATCTCTTAGCTCGTGATATTTTCTCAAGCATCTGTCTAGTCTGTTTCAACTTTTCCTTCTGCCTTTCCTTAATCTTTTTATCCAAGGGATACGCCAGAATCTTCTCAGCCAATAACCGAGCCTCTTTATTCTTCCCTAAATTGAAATAACAATTCGCCATCCTGAATTCCACCTCAATCAAATTATAATAATTGGTCGGCTGACTCTCCTTCAACCGCGCCAAAAGTCTCTCAAAAACCGAAATGGCATTTCTCCAGTCGAATTTCTCGTAATAGATAAATGCCTCAGCCCAGAGAGGATATTTGGCCTGGGGATATTTGCTCTGAAAATAATAGACTAAATCCAGGGCCTCTCTATAGTTCTTTTCTTTCAGATTAATCCACATCAGGCTAGAGAGGGCAAATTCTTTGGAAAGATTGGAATTCTCAGCCGCCTGTTTGAGCATCTTAATCCCCTGTTTACGCTTATCCTTCACAAAAGGGAGCCAGGAAAAGCGTTTAATAAAGACCGACTTCCAGTAGAAGTAATTCCCCAGGCCGGCATAGGCCTCGTAAAAGGTCGAATCGGCCTCCAGTGCCTTTTCCCAGTTATCCTTGGCGCGCAGGCCCAGGCGAAAAGCCTTAAACCAACTCCCCCAGCGGGCCTGATGCAGGGCCCAGTTGCCATAGGAATTGCCTAAGATTAGATAGGCGATTTTGTCATTCCGGCTCTCTTCCAGCAGCCTCATTGAGAGCCGGATGGATTTCTCAATTGCGGCCTGGAATTGCTCTTCCTTGAAATCGGACTCTAAATCAAGCATCTCCGCCTGATAAGTGATGGCTAAGAAATAATAGCCCAGCGGATTGAGAGTGTCGGACTGAATCAGGTTGGAGAAAACTTCCTCGGCCCGGAAGAAATTCTCCTGAAAATAATACTCAATCCCTTCATTTAGTTCGGGAGGTAAGAATTCCGAGGCCAATCCTGCAGATAAGAAGAATAACAGCCCCGCCAGAAGGAAATATCTCATTTAATGCCCATTTTCTGGTCGATTTTCTCCTTTAAGTCCTTAGCCCATTCTACGGCATTTTTGGCGTATTCATTCTCCTCGGCCACATATTTATTGGCAAAAACAAATCCGATTTCAGAGAGAGCCGAACGAAAATCCTCCTGATAATAATCAATCAAAGCCAACCAGTAGCGAATCTCCATTTCACTGGCCAGGTCAAAGTAATCGGAAGTCTTTTGCACTTTTAGAAGGTTAGCAAAAACCTGCCGGGCTGAGTCGTATTGCTGCAGCTGAATATGAGCAAGACCAACCAACCATAGACAGTAAGGGTCGTCCTGATTTACAACTTTGACCGAATCATACCAGGCCAGAACCTGGCGCCAGTCCTTTTCTTCGGCATAGATTCTAATCAGAGCGTACTTGCCTTCAACGACTGCCAATCTCCCTTTCTGAATGGCCAATTTGGTGTAATCAATTCCCTTTTGACGATTGTCTCCGAAAAAAGGGAGCCACCACAGAATCTTGGACTTCACGCTTCTCCAGTAGTAATAAGTTCCCAGACCATAATACGCATCATAGAGGGCGGAGTCTCGTTTCAAAGCCTCTTCCATCATCCCTTTGGCTTTGCCTCCGTCCCAGAAGGCCCCCCACCAGTCCCCGTGAAAAGCTCGGAAAATTCCCCGGTAGCCTATGGCAGCTCCGGTGTAAAAATAATCTAAGGCGCTGACATCTTTCTTTTCTAATTTTTTCTTTCCCTTTTCAATGGCTAAATCGACATAGTGGTTGAAATTTTCTTTGTATTTGTCCGAGCGGTAGTCGTCGATGATGGTCTGGTAGGCGGCAGCCACAAAGAAATAGCCTATCGGCTCTTCCGGTTTAGCCTTGATTATTTTATGAAACTCGACAAAGGCGGTGTCAAACTTCTCGTGATGGACTAAATCCACGCCCAGCATGGCCAGAGAATCAATGTTGAGCGACTCGGCCGCAAAGTCGGGTCTAAGCAAGAGGAGATGGGTTAAAAGGAGGCCGGAAATCAGGCAAATCTTCTTCATAAACTTGGGGAACATAGTAATTACGGAAAAAAGAGGCAAGGGCAAGCTGGAATAATGACCTTCTTGGACCCAAAAATTCCCCTTGACACCCTTGTGAAAATTTTATTTATTTTTGTGAAATAGTTCACAACAATGCCCAAAATAAAACGGCCCTCTGATTCCACCATCCACCGGCTCTCGGTCTATTACCGGGTCCTGCAGAACGTAGAAAAAGAGGGCTATCACACCGTTTCCTCTAAAGAATTGGCCAAAAGAGAAAAACTCACTCCGGCCCAGGTCAGAAAAGACTTGTCCTTCTTCGGAAGTTTTGGTACCAGGGGACTGGGCTATCCGGTGCGAGAATTAAGAGAAAAAATAGCCAAAATCTTAGGTCTGGACCGTACCTGGAACGTGGCCTTAATCGGAGTGGGGAATATGGGCTCCGCCTTGGTCTCTTATAAAGAATTCCAGAGACAGGGTTTTCACATCAAGCTGCTCTTGGATAACGACCAGCGCAAAATAGGGAGCAATCACAAGGGATTGGAAGTAAGAGACATCAAAGATTTAGAGAAGGAATTAAAGACCAATAAAATCGACATGGTAGTCTTAGCAGTCCCGGGTAATGCCGCCCAGACTATCGCCGAAGAAGTGCAAAAGACCGGGGTCAAGGCTATTCTGAATTTTGCTCCGATTAATCTGCGCACCACTGATGAGGTGCATGTCCGCACCGAGAATATGGCCATGGAATTGGAATATCTCTCCTTCTGTTTGACTAATAAGACCACTCCTGCGGCTGATTAAGCCTTAGAGCCGGCTAAGATTCCAGCCATCTTTTTGAATTCAGCCAGAAGTTCTCTCTGAATTCTTCCCTGCAAGAAACCCTGTTTGAATTCCGGCTGGGCGATATTTTGATACAGGCGCTTTAAGAGAGTTGCCCCTTTTTCATAGGCTAAATAGGACTGCTCATAATTTTTTTCTCTGTGCCACAACTGGCCGCACAGATAAGCCAATTCCAGAGCGGTCTCCCATTCCTGGCCGGAGAGCGCCTTCTCCAATCCTGATTCTGTCAACTCCAGGACCTTGATAGGTCCATCTGTCTTTAGTAGATAAAGGGCTCTGGTCAAAGTGTATCTGAGCCGGAACCTGCTAAACTCTCCCTGTTCAAAGATTCGGTCCAATTCGGCTAAGTTTCTGTGTGCAGCCTCCAGGTCATTTTCATTTAGATTAATTTGGGTCATATTTAACAAAGCGCCGAGTCTCTCTTCGATGAGATTTTTTTCCAGGGACAACTTCAGTGCGGCAGAAAGCTCTATATTGGCTGAGGCAGAGTCATTCCTTAGGCGGAAAAGCTCTGCCCGATTGAGGTAATAATAGATATTCAAGCGGGCTTCGTTCAAGCGCTTAAGCAGAGGCTGGGCTTTTTGCAGACTCTCCTGGGCCAGATCCGGTTGACTGAGTTTCAGATACAATTCCGCCTGATAGAGATAGACCCAGCCCTGAGTTTCCCAGTCTTCCAGGTGAGCGGCTATTTCCCCGGCCTGGCTATACTGCTCTAAAGCTGAGGAGAATTCTCCTAATTCGAAATAGCTTTTCCCCAGATTGACCAAAATCCTTCCCTTGCGCAGAGTAAAACCAATCTGCCCGGCCAATTTCAAGCCCTGCTGAGAATACTGTACCGCCTGGGTCTGTTTCCCCATTCGCTGATAGCACTCGCCCAGATTCTCCAGATTGAAGACCTGCTCGCGCAGATTGCTGGTCTGCTGGTTTAGGCTCAGAGATTCCAAAAGCGAGTCCAAAGCCCGGCCATAATCGGCAGTGTACATATATACGACTCCCAGATTATTCAGGACTCGAGAGACTTCTTCCGGAGTCTTTAACAGGCGCTGAATTGCCAGGGACTCTTGATAGTGCTGAATGGAGGTCCGGTACTGGCTTAAGGCCAAGTGGACCCCGGCAATGTTATTCAGGGTAGAAGCCATGCCGGCCTGATTGCCCAAAGCGCGGTGTAGTTCCAAAGCCCGGTGCAGATATTCAAGCGCCTTTTCATATTCCAAGGCTATCCAGTACAGGTTGCCGATATTATTGAGAGTATGGGCCAGCTCCGGCTTGTCGTCCAAGGCACGATAAATCTCTTCTGCCCGGCGAAGGTAGACCATCCCTTTGCGGTAATTGTTCTTCAGGCGGCAGAGGTCCCCTAAATCCTTGTAGGCTTCGGCCAAGATTTTCTGCCGGGAATTTTTGTCAAACAACTTCAAAATCTGCCGGTAATCGGAGAGCGCTTTTTGAAAATTCCCTACCGTCTTCCAGAAATGCGCGCGCAGACGCAGCACCTGCCCCTGTTTTAAGATTTTCTCCCTGATATCAGGAAAAGCGCTGGCCATCTGAAGGGCATTCTTAAAGTGAAATAGGACCTCAGGCTTATTTAGAGTTTTTAAAGCTTCCTGAGCGGCAGATAAGGAATAGTGGTAGGCCTTTTCGAAAACATCTGCCTGGAGATGGTGATGGGCTAAAACGGCTAAAGAAACCTCAACTCCCTGACTCTTTTGATTCTCAAGGTAATCGGCTATTTGCCGATGCAGACTCTTCTTTTCTTGTTCCGCTACTTCTGCGTAAAATTGCTCTTGCAGGGCCGGAGGTGAAAATTCATACTCAATCTTATCCGAATCCTGTCGAGGAAAAAGTATTCCCTCTCTTAAAAAATAGCGCAGATGCTCGTAACAATCGTCAATCTCGGTCTGACTAAGGTAGAGCGCTGATTCTAAGTCGAATTTAGTTCCTAAGGCACTAATCCGCTGAAGAAAGCCATGTTGAGCCGGGCTGAGGCTTGATAAAACAAATCGTAAATATTTTAGTAAAGTCTCACTCTTGGCATTCACCTTTTCTTTACTCTTGAACAGCTTAATCTTGCCATTCTGATAGCCGAGACGGCCACTCTGCCAGAGATTTTTCAAAAAATCTAATGCCAAACCGGGATTCCCTCCGCTAAAATGCCAGGCCCTCTGGAAAAACTTCTCGCTGAAACGGAATCCAGGGAGTTTAGAATTTAGAAACAGGCGAAGCTCAGCCTGGTTCTGGGGGGAGAGTTGGATCAACTCGATGGTCTCGGTTTCCGGATGAGAGTGAATTAGCTGATTGATAAGAGTGACCTGCCCGGGAAAGGCCTTAATCGCAATAATAACGGTAGAATTTTGATTCTGGTGCTCACGGCTGAGGCATTTTATGAACTCTGCTTCGTCCTGAAAGTTAACTTGGTCAATCAGGAGCGTGAAGGGAAGCCGGGCCGTAACCTCAGCCATTTTTCGACGCAGCCTGTCCGGGTCTGTAATTGGTTCAATTTGTGCTATCAGATTCTCCAAATCTTTCATTGCACTGTCTGGGGAATGCTCAGATAACAGAGACAGTCTGCGGCAGAATTCGGCGCAGGAATCCTTAAAGTCTTTCTGAAGTTCCCACATTAAGACTGGTCTATTTTCCTTCTGGCAGCGATAATAAAGTTCCTGCAAAGCCCTGGATTTACCTACACCGGGGGCGCCGCACACAAGGGATAATTTTCCTTTAACCCCAGCATCTCTGAACTGGTTTGACATAGCGCTCTGAATTGCAACAGCAGGCACCCAGCTGCCGCTTTCCAATAACGGAATCCACTCATTCAGGTTAACAGAGTCAGCTTCGGCATTTCCGGCAAAAAATTCCTTGACCTCACTGGCCGAAGAGATTCTCTTCTCCGAATCTTTCTCCAAAAGTCTTAGAATCAAGCCCTCCAACTCCGGCGAAACCGACCGGTCCGCAGTACGCGGTGGAGGAGGTGGTTCTTCCAGGACTTTAGAAATCAAGACCGCCGGATCCGGAGAATGAAAGGGCAATTGGCCGGTGACCAGCTCATAGAGGATCACCCCCAAGGAATAGAGGTCGGCTCTGAAATCATAGGGCGTTCCGCGCAACACTTCCGGAGCCATGTAGTCTAAGGTCCCCTTGATTTTGCTCTCTTTGAGCAGTTCCACCGATTCCGCCAGACCGAAGTCCAGCAGCTTGACCCTTGTCTCTGAATTATCTGCGGAATTGCTGATTACCTTGAAGTTGTCCGGCTTGAGGTCGCAGTGAATTATTCCCTGCAAATGGATGAATTCCAAAATCTGGCAGATCTGGATTAATATACTGTTAAACTGGCTCGGATGTTCTTTCAGAAAGTCAGCCAGAGACTTACCTTCGATAAACTCCATGCTGTAAGCCGGACCTGCGATTTTGTCGGCAGAGTGAAAATCGCAAACCCTGACAATATTCGGATGGGAAAACTGTTTTAAGAGAAAGAACTCTTGGCGAAAACTTTGCTCTAAAGGAGAGGATTTAAACTCAGGGAGAAGAAGTTTGAGGGCTTTGACCCTATTGTCCCATAAATCGGTGACCCGGTATACTTCTCCAATTCCCCCCTGCCCCAGTTTTTCCTCTTCCTGATATCTGGCAAAGAAAATCCTTTTTGCCATTTAGAGAATCCATTAGAGCAGGCTGCTGGAGTCCTGGCGAACCGGCAGAGTAAGGGTAAAAGTGCTTCCCTGTCCCAGCTTGCTTTCCACCTTAATCTCTCCTCCGTGGTTTTTGACAATCTTCTGACAGGTGAAAAGACCGAAGCCATGCCCTTCTGGCTTGGTGGTGAAATGAGGCTCGAAGATGCGGGGGAGATTGGCCGGGTCGATACCGGTGCCAGTGTCAGAGATCTTGATTTCCATCAGGTTCCTGTCGCTTAAATGGGAGAGAGTCAGATAGATAATCCCACCTTCCGGGGACTTGGCTAGGATGGCTTCCGCCCCGTTGTTAAGCAGATTGAGAATCACCTGCTGGATTTGTCCGACATCTATCCAGACCGGGGGGAGATTGTTGTCGTAACGGGTGAGGATTTTAATCTTAGAATAGAGCTTGAGGGGGCGGATGGAGAAGAGCAAATCTTCCACTAAACGCACCAGGTCATACTGAACTTTCTGAGTCTCCAGCTTGGAAAAGTCCATCAGCCCGTCAGTGAACCGGCGCATGGTGGTCACGGTTTCCACTATGCCTTTGCAGTTTTGCTCCGCTTTTTCGGCATCACCCCTGGATAAATTCAAAGGGAGCAGCTCGGCATTGTTGGAGATTATGTTCAGATAGTTATTCAGCTCATGGCCTATGGAGATGGACATCTCACCCTTGGCCACTAATTTTTCCGACTTGATAAGATGTTTTTCCAGATTGAGTTTGTCGGTGACATCTTCAAAGACTATGATTAAACCGATGATCTGGTCGTCCAAAGAGTTGAGTGGCGAAATTTTCAGGGCTAGAGCCAATTCTCCAGCAGAGGTCTTGTGATAGAAGCGGTCCTCCTCAAACGGCTTGCCGGTAAAAAGCGCCTGGTAGCAGATCTTTTTCCAGCGGGCCTTTTCGTCCTGAGGGATTAATTCGAAGAAGGAGAGCTGATTAATCTCGCCGTGGCCCGGGCGGTTCTGCCAGCCGATTTTGCGGAAAATTTCTTGGGAAGTGCGGTTGGCGATGGTCATTTTAAAATTTTTATCGACTACTACAATTCCAATGGGGGTTTTGGAAACTACATTCTCGTTGTAAATCTTCAGGGCCAGAATATTCTCATACAGCTTGGCGTTTTCAATGGCAATGGAAGCCTGTGAGGCAAACAATTCAAACAGGTCCAGGTCCGACTGCAGAAAGATATTGGCCTGAGAGCTGTTGTCCAGATAGACTATGCCGATGATTTTCTCTTTGCTCTTTAAAGGAACGCACATGATGGAGCGCAGCTTAAGCTCCACCACCGATTTCTGCTTGGAGTATCTTTCATCCTCTAAGGCATCCGAGGTGTAAACTGAGATTCCGGTTTGAGCTACCTGATTGGCAATGGACATAGAAATCTTAAAGTCTTCCTGAGAGAGGGCCTCTTTGACCAGATTATGTGCGGTTTTGAACTGCAGACTTCCTTCCTCGTCTAAGAGCATAAGAAAACCGCGCTCGGCTTTCAAGAGCTCGACCGCTTTCCTCATCACTCTTTGCAGAATCTCATCTAAGACCAGGGTGGAATTAATGGCCTGGCTGACATCTAAAAGGGCCTTCAAATCCGAATTTTTCAGCTTGGAAGGCTCCTCTTGGTCTTTTTTCAGCCGCGGACGACTGGTCTGGACTTTTTCTATCAAGGCTTCAATTTCCCCCACTATGTCGCCTGAATCCGGCTTAGAGCCGGAGGGCATACCGCCGACCAAAGGATTCCCTCGATCTAGCCTCTTACCGCTGACCAGCTCAAATTCCTCCAACGGGTCAGACATAAGCTCTTCTCCTTGTTTATCTTCTGGCATTTCAGGGCTCTAATTGATTATCGGTTGAAATTACCAGACTATTAGCCTCTTTTATTGAAATTCAAGGAGTTAGCTGATAGCAGAATTCTGGCCTGAGCTATTTACTGAAGTTTCTTACAGAAGGGTCGAACGAAGGCTTTTAGTTAAAAACTCTGAAGAGATATACCTCTTTTACCGTAGAACTCTTTTAATACGCGCCGGTGAGCCTGAAAGGCAATGTTCTGAGGTAATTCTTCCGGGCTAAAGAATTGGACTGCTTTGGCATCATCTCCGGGCTGAGGGTCGCCGGAAATAATCTCTCCAATAAAGACTATAAGGGTAACTTTGGTGCGTGGGTCGTCTCCAGCGGCATAAACTCCAAAAATGTCTTTTATCTCAACCTCTAAGTTGGTCTCTTCTTTGGCTTCCCTTCTGGCGCATTCCTGAGGGGTTTCGTCTGCTTCCAGAAAACCGGAGGGGAGAGTCCAGCCATCAGGATAGGGGGGGTATTTTCTCTGGCAGAGTAGAATTTTGTCATCCTGCTCTAAGATGACCGCGCAGGCCGGGACCGGATTGCTGTAATAAACAAAACCACAATTTAAACAGACCAATCTCTGCCGGTGGTCCACTTTTTTCTTCACCAATTCAGCCGAGCACCTGGGGCAAAATTTGTAAAGATTTTGGGGAATAATTTCTTCTTCCCAATTTACTTTCTTTTCCCGGTGGTAGACTTTTTTTGACTCTTTGACCTTGGTAGCCGGCGAGCGGCTCCAGCTCTGTCGGGGAAGTCTGGGCTTTTTCATAAGGTTTTGGCCACTATTAGGGTCAGGTCATCCTGAAAATCGGCAGTATGGGCTCGCACCGTCTGAATGATTTTATCCTTAATCACTTCCGGAGAGGCAAAGAGATTCTGCCCCACAGTTTCTAAGATTCTCCTCTCCCCGAACTCTTCTTCAGCCCGATTCTGAGCTTCACTCAAGCCGTCAGTATACAGCACCAGGACGTCCTGGCTCTGAAGCTTTATCCGGTCATCTGAATAAACGGCTTCCGGAAAAGCGCCTAAGATCAGGCCGCCGGTTTTCAGGCAGGTATGGCTTCCGTCTGGGTGCATTAGAAGGGGATAATTATGTCCGGCATTGCAGTAAAGCAGCTCTTTTGTCTCTGAATCAAATTCGCCATAAAATAAGGTGGCGAAATGCCCGGGCCGGGTAGAACCGCACAAGAGCTGATTCAGAGCAGAGAGGACCAAAGCCGGTGATTCCGAATTCTTGACTTCGGCCCGCAGGCCGGAGTGGATTAAGGAAACCAAAAGGGCCGCCGGCATCCCCTTACCCACCGAGTCGGCTATAACTATGCCCAGAGTTCCTCTTTTGCTCCAGATGAAATCATAATAATCCCCTCCCACCTGACGGGATAGCTGCATGAAACAAGCCAGTTCCAGATGAGGAGACTGGGGAACGGTCTGGGGCAGAAACTCCAATTGAATCTGCCGGGCTAAGGCCAACTCTTCTTCTAATCTCTGCTTTTCCAAAGCCTCCTGGTAGAGGCTGGCGTTAGACTTGGCAACCACTAACTGATTGGCCAAGACTCTTAAAAAGGCGATGTCTTCATAAGAAAAACCAAAACCGCTTCTCTTTTTACCCAAACCCAAAATTCCGGAGAGCTGGTTCTGGTCCAAGAGAGGCACCAGGAAATAAAGACCCTTTTCCTTGAGGTTTTTTTTAATCGCATAATCGTCACTTAGTTCATCCACGAACAGGGGATTGCTTTTAGCAGATAGTTCTGCGACTAATCTCTCATCTACAGCTGGCCAGAGCTCTGCGGCAGCCTGGCCATGCCAGCTCCAGCCGCTGCCAGAACTTTCCCGGACCAGGAGTGCTACCTCCTCCGCCTCCAAATGGGTGAAGAGAACCTGGCGGGTAATGTCCTTTAGTTTATCAAAGTCAAAAATGGAAATAATCTGCCGGCTGTATTCTTCTAATACCTGGCGATAGTCAGTGCGGTCGCGGACTATTATTCGGCGCACAAATTCATCCACCTGCCCTAAAACCGGCTGGAAGAAAATCAGAGCCAGAATTATAAAGCCGATCTCCATAAAGGGAACCTGTTTACCCAGAAGCTGGGCCAGAACCGAGCTGAATTTGCTGACCAGGAGCAGATAGACTCCAATCAACAGGGCCGAAGTGATGGAGTAAGCCAGAGACTGCCGGACGATGGATTTGATATCCAAAAAGTGATGCTTAATGATGGCCCAGGCAATTGAGCCGGACCCGGCCACCAGGGCTAAAATGGCTAAGGCGTAGCGGACCGGCTCGATTACCTCCCAGGGGGTTAAGGTAGGTATCAAAAAGGCTGCTGAGTATAGCCCCAGGGAGATGGACAAACCGGTCAAAATGACCTGCAACTGAGGACGGATACGGGTCTGGGAAAGGCTGCGGTAGCTTTGATGTAATAAAAGCAGCGCTACAATGATATAAGAGAAGTTGACTACCGAGAAGAACTTCAAATGCACGCTATACATGGCTCCGAACAGGGTCACCATCAATCTCCAGGCGATGTCAATCGGCTCCAAGAAGAGCTTGGCTAACTGGGAGGTACTCTGGCTGGAGAAAAGCGAGCTTAGTTTCTTGGTCAGGTCAGGCTGGCTGAAGATTAAGACCAGAACAATGTGAAATAAGTGGGGGAGAAACAAAAGATATTGCCAGCGCCAGCTTTTTTTGAGGAAAGGTCTCTGTTCTGGAAAAGCCAGGGCAAACAAAATCAAAAAGGGAAAGAAGAGCTCCCAGACATAGAAGAGATTGAAATAGACCGTGGAGGAAAGGAGCACGGAACCTATCAAATTCCCCTGGGCCTGGATGGTAATCCCTAAAGCTCCTAAAATAGGATTCAGGCTGGCAAAGAAAAGCATCAGGCTGGTGATGCGATTGAGCTTAGCCTTGGGATTCTCCCGGAAGATGACCAGCCCTAAAAAAAGGATGACGATTCCTAAGGCAAAATAGGCGGCGGCAAACAGGTCGGAGTAAATCATTTTACCACACGGTCTGCGGTTCAGCAGACATTTACGGAAAAAACAGTTACAAGTTTTTTTTCAGTATCACGGTGGTGCCGGATTTGGAGTTCATCTCAAATTTGACCTCGTCCATCAGAGATTTTACAATGAAAATGCCCCGGCCGGCGTCCTTTAGGAGATTCTCTTCAGCCAGGGGATTGGCCAGATGCTGGGGGTCAAAGCCTCCACCCTGGTCTTCCACCCGGATGGTCACCTGCTTTTTGTCCACTTTAACCGAGACCGTAACTTTTTTGTCCGGGTTGTTCTTATTGCCGTGAGCCACCGCATTGGTGACCACTTCGGTAACCGAGATGGCGATGTCGGTGACCAGACTCGGTTCAATTCCCTGAGCTCTGAGCTTTTCCTCCACGAACTCATCCACCTCCCGCAGGAAGTTCAGGCTGGAAGGAATGATAATGCGGTTGTCTTCTTTTATGGCTTGCTCCATCTCTTGACTAAAAAAGGTAGGTTTTCGGCCTACCTTTGATTAACGCAGTTTCCGGTTGAAAAGTTACTTGAAACTGGAGGCAGCCAGGTCGACCGAGTCGTAGGTCTCAAAGACAGTGACCAGCTTGGTAATGGTCAAAAGGGACTGAATCTTGTCGGTCACGTTGGCTAATTTCAGCTCGCCCTGATTCCTCTTCAGGGTGGTCAGGGCCGAAATCAGAATGCCCAGACCGGTGGAGTTCATCCAATCCACTTTGGACAGGTCTATGACCACTCTCTTTTTGCCTTGCTTGATGTATTCGTGAAGCTGGTCGTGCAGAACCGTGGCGTCCGGCCCGCCCATGATTTTGCCTTTGGGCTCCAAAACCACCACATCCTGCATCTCGCGCGTGGAAAGTTTCATCTATTGCTCCTTACTTCTTAAAACTGCGCACCGCCTCGTTGACCGAGTCGTAGCAGTCAAATACGGTTAAAAGCCGGGTAATTACCAGAAGTGATTTTATCCGGTCGGTGATGTTGGCCAATTTCAAATCCCCGCCCTTGTTCTTCAGGGTGGTATAAGAGGCTATCAGCATGCCGATGCCTAAGGAGTTCATCAGCCCTACTTGGCCTAAGTCGGCCACTACCTTGACCTGGCCCTGTTCGGCCAATTTGTGGACCGTTTCCCGCATCAGGGCCGAATCAGAGACATCGGTGACATCGCCGGAGAGCTCTAAAATAGTGACATCTCCAGAGGTTTTGCTCTCTAATTTCATTATGGCATTCCTTAAGTTAAAAAAACCAATATGGCGGTCAGGGGATAAAAGTCAAGGGGAAAGTCAAAGTCTAAAACACCTAATTGCTAAGTTTTCCGCTCCTTTTTCTGGGCCGCCGGAAAGAGGACATTATTGAGTATCAATCGATAACCCGGCGAATTCTTGTGCAGCCTCAAATCTGTAGGGGGGTCGCCGACAGAATGCTGATAATCCTCCGGGTCATGCCCGCCCAAGAAGGTAAAAGTCCCTTTGCCGTAATTGCCGTGCAGATATTTGACTTCATCAATGCCTTTGGTCTCTCCCAGAATGGTCACAAACTTTTTAACCTCGGATTTCCTGAATCCGGTGGTCTGTCCCATAAAGCCCTTCACCACCGAAGTGTGGTCTTGAACCAGCATGGCTGGCACCGGGTCTAACTTGGCCGAGAATTCAAACAGTGTGAAATAATCCTCACCCGGTCCCAGGCCCATCATCAACTTGTCCTCAGTCATGTCGATGCTGGAATGTCGATATTCTAAAGCGTTAAGCGAAAGCGTGAAATCGGTGAAGGCCAAGCACTGAGAGTAATCAAGTTTAGCCTGACAATCCGGGTCTGCCGGATCGCCGTCAAGCTCCTGGGGAACAATGTCGATTTTCTCGGCGGCCAAGGCGAGGTCAAAGGTCTCCGGGGCCGAGCAGACCGCGAACAGGAAGCCTCCCTGTCCGACGTAATTCTTGATGATTCTGGCCACATTTTTCTTCATCTCCGAGACTTTCTTAAAACCCAGCTTGGCGGCTAAAGCCTCGTTCATGGCCACCTCTTCCTGATACCAGGGGGCGTTGCGAAATTGACCGTAAAACTTGCCGTACTGGCCGGTAAAATCTTCGTGATGAAGATGCAGCCAGTCAAACTTGTAAATTTCCCCTTTAAGAACTTCCTCGTCCCAGATTGTCTGATAGGGGATTTCTGCATACTCCAAAGCCAGGCGTACCGCATCATCCCAGGGCTCTTTATTGGGAGGAACATAGACGCCGACTTTGGGCACTTTCTCTAAAACGACGACTTCCATGTTGTTTTCCTCTATCTCCTGGTAAATGGCGCCAGCCTGGCTTAAATCTATTACTGAGTGACTAACGCCTTGCAAATTACAGCGGTCTTCAATGGCCGTACTTTGATTGGTCAGAAAGGAGCCGCCCCGGTAGTTTAAGAGCCATTCCACTTTTTGCCCCTGCTGCAGAGTCCAGTAAGCCACACCGTAGGCGCGCAGATGGTCGGACTGCTGGTCATCCATGAAAATCAAAATCTTCTGGGCTGAAGCAGTCTCTGCACAGAGAAGCAATAATATAGTTACCGCGAGTAAGTTTACAAATAGCAGTTTGTTCAGCCGAGAAAACTTCATCTCTTATTATTCTTTTTACCGCCCTTATCCTGATTTTGTTCTTTGATTTTCTGCCAGCTCTCCATCCTCTTTTTTATCTCGGTCTCAAAACCCTGCTCGGTCGGACTATAATAATTACGTTCTTTCAACTCCTCGGGTAAGAATGTCTCGGCCACAAAATGCCCTTCAAACTGGTGGGGATACTTATAGCCCTTGGCATAGCCCAGCTTCTCCATCAACGGGGTAGGAGCATTTCTCAAGCGTAGAGGCACTGGCAGATTTAAGGTGTTCTTGATGTCCTCCTTGACTCGATTCATGGCCTGAAAAATGGCATTACTCTTGGGTGCCGTGGCTAAATAGACTGCCGCTTGAGATAAGGCAAACTCTCCTTCCGGCAGTCCGATGAATTCTACTGCCTGTTTGGCGGCCACGGCCACTTGCAGCGCCTGAGGGTCGGCATTGCCGATATCCTCGGAGGCCAAGACCACCATTCGCCGGGCAATGTAAATCGGATCCTCTCCGGCCTCTAACATGCGAAACATCCAGTACAAAGCCGCATCCGGGTCTGAGCCGCGCAGAGATTTAATGAAGGCCGAAATAACATTATAATGCTCTTCTCCAGCCTTATCATAGACCAAAGCTTTTTTAAGCATCACCTCTTCGACCTGTTTTAAGTCCACTTTTCTTGTGCCGGATTTTTCCGCCAGACTGGTCAGCGCCGCCATTTCCAGAGTATTCAAAGCGATTCTAGCATCCCCGTTGGACATCTGGGCTATATAGTCTAAGGCTTTCTCTTCAATATTGACGTTCAGATTCCCCAGACCTTTTTCCTTATCCTGTAAAGCGCGCTGAAGAATCATTTTAATTTCTTCTGGAGTCAGTTGATACAGCACGTAGACCTTACAGCGGGACAAAAGTGGAGAGACTACTTCAAAGGAGGGATTCTCGGTGGTGGCGCCTATCAGAGTGATGGTCCCGGCTTCCACGTGGGGCAGAAAGGCATCCTGCTGGGCTTTGTTGAAGCGGTGCAGCTCGTCAACAAAAAGAATGGTCTTTTTATGGTAGAATTCCTTATCTTTGCGCGCCTTTTCGATGACAGCTTTAACTTCCTTTACTCCAGAAGTGACTGCCGAGAAGAAGACAAAATTGGCATTGCTAATCTGAGCAATGACATGAGCTAAGGTAGTTTTGCCGCTTCCGGGCGGCCCCCACAAAATCATAGAGGGGACTTTATCTTCCAGAATGGCTTTACGCAGAACCGAGCCCTGGCCAAGCAGATGAATCTGACCTACGAATTCATCTAAGGTCAAAGGGCGCATCCGGTCAGCCAGAGGAGCAGACTTGTCCGGCAATTTGCCTTTTTTCTTTTCGAATAGATCCATACTTAAGGTTTAAGTAGACTTATTAAACATAGCTTGACTTAAAGCCCAAAAGCAAGGTAAAATGCAGTTTGGGAAAGAAGGTTTGTTCAAATATGGTTTACTCTGATTACACATTGAAGGATAAATGACTAACCCAGAAAGTCGCTACGTCAGAGAGCCTTCTGGTAGAATCTTACACAAAGAGTTTGTAGTTCCGGCCACTTTAGACCAGGTCTGGCAGGCCTGGACCACGAGCCAAGGCACAAAAACTTTTTTCTCGCCCTCTGTCAAAATAGAGTTGCGGTTAGGCGGTCCTTATGAGATTTACTTCCTGCTGGAGAATCCCTACGGCCTGCGGGGCTCGGAAGAGTGTAAAATCTTGAGCTTTCTCCCCAAGAAGATGCTCTCTTTTGAATGGAACGCCCCTCCCCAATTTGGCGAACTCAGAGGAAAACATACTCAGGTCATCCTGCACTTCGAGGAAGTACGGCCCGGGCAGGTGAAAGTCACCTTTGACCAGCTCGGCTGGGGAAAAGGGGAGGAGTGGGATAAGCTCTACCAATACTTTGATAAGGCCTGGGACCAGGTGCTCAATAATCTGAAGAAAAGATTCGAATCCGGGCCCCTGGACTGGTCCAGGGATAAATAAATTAACCCATTTGCCAAAAAATAAAAGGGCGGGATTGCTCCCGCCCTTTGAAGAATCGGATTCTATTTAGTAAGCGTTACTTCAGCAGAGTCATTTTCTTAGTCATCACAAAGTCAGTCGCCTTAATCCGGTAGAAGTAGACTCCGGAGGCCACTTCATCTCCGCTCTGGTTCCTTCCATCCCAGATAACCTGCTTAAATCCGGCAGTCATATCCTCATCCGCCAGGGTTCTCACCTTACGGCCTAAGATATCATAGACTTCCAGTTTCACATGAGAGGCCTTGGGTACCGAGAATCTAATCCGGGTATTAGCGTTGAAGGGGTTGGGGAAGTTCTGGCTTAGCTCAAACTTCTTGGGTAGAGCGGCAATCTGGTCGGAAATATCCCGCACGTAAGTGGCTGTGGCGTTTATGAGATTAGCCAGACTGTCAGTGGTAACCTGAGTGGAGTCGTACCCGAACAGGGCGAATTCTTCAACCCGGGTGGCTCCTGAATCCAGATTTCCTAAAGAAAGAGTCAAGAGCATGGAGTGGTCATCCGGAGCGCCGGCACCGGTAGTCGAAAAAGTGCCCCGGCTCATAATAGCCCAGACCGAGTCATCCACCAGGTCAGAAGTGGGATAAACATAGACATTGTTGTCCAACAGTTCATATCCCTGTACTCCACTGTTGAAGGGGATGCTCATGAACCCGAAGCGCAAGTTCGGAGTCGCAGCATCGTACTGGTAGAAGACCTTGTAGGCGGTATCCATTGCTCCCTCGTTGTTGCCATAAGAGCCGACATCCCAGTCGCCAAAGAGACCCACGGCGAAATTCGGAATCAGGGAGTCAGAAGTGTTGGTAATTTCCAGACGATAGAGAACAAACCCGGCCTTCTCCAGATCCTGGTAGGTTTTGGTAATCTGAGTTACTTTTACTCCTAAACCGACATTGTCAATGAAGGAGGCATAAGTAACCGTGCTGTCTACCAGACCGGTCACCACCACATCAGTATCCGGAAAGGTGCCGGTCTGCTCATGGCTATATACGTCCATGGCCAGGTTGGCCGCTCCATTCCCCAAGATGATGGAGGCGTCGAACAGTTCGTTGGTTCCGTTGAAATCGAAGTTATCCGGATAAGCGTTCCCGTCCACGTCCACATTGGCCAGAGCCCCGTAGTTGGTCACCAGTTTGCTCAAAAGCGGATTGGCTATCACACTGTCCTGATAAGAGAAACCCACCAGCAACCTGACTAACGGCGCCTGAATAGTAGTTTCACCTGGATAAGGAGTCGGGTCCGGCTCATTAGTAGGAGTAAAGAGTACATAGGCATCGTGGAAACCTCTCCCCAGGCCGGTGCCATCGGCGGTAAAGGTCAGATTGACCATTCCGCCCGGAGCAACGCTGCCGCCGGAATTATCGGTAACCGTGAGCCAGTCCACTGCGGCGCTCTGGGCCGAAGACCTGGAATTAGAGGCGATAAAGCTGGCTTTGTCAACTATGGTGTAGTCGACCGGCTCTCCGTATCTGAGAATCTGGTTGAAGGCATTTTTTTCTAAGAAAACATTCTTACCGGTGACCAGGAGCTCATCGCTCAGTCTGCTGGAGAATGCCTTGCGGATAGGTTTCAACGGGCTGACAGAGACATTAGCCGCCAGAGCAGTATAGACCGTGTCGGCGACAGTATAGTCCAAGTTGCCATTACCGGCGTTCATGTATACATCCAAAGTGGCGGTATCGCTGCCTGTGCCCACAGTCTGGATATTCAGGTCAACCTGGTCAACCAAGAGACTGGTCCGAGGCCGGGCTCCGGCTGAGGGTTTGAACCCGAAGACGTTGCCGTATTGCTCGGCTAAGACTAAAATGGTGTCTGAGCCGGCAATGGCTGCTCCTGAATTTATCGGAGTGATGAAGTCCTTGGTGTAATAGACCCGATCAGAAACTCGAGAGGACGATGTGTCCGCATCAAAGAAGAATACTCTACCGCCGTTATCACCTACTATGCCCAAGCCGTTAGCAGCTATGGCTACTGGCACGTCAAAAGTAGCATGGTCGGGCAGAATGTTGAAATAGGTCCCTAAGGTAGAAAGTCTCCTAGCCTTTATCAAACCACCTGGAAATTCCTGTCCCCAGATAACGATAGAATCTCCCTGGTCAGTGACATAGCCGCAGGGCGTGGAGTAGAGATTAATTCCTGTATTATGGACCGAGGTCTCCGGCGGTACCGAAAGATCGTGACTTCTCCACAAAAACATCTGGCTGCTTCCGCCGCCAGCCACATCTTGCGAGACCGCGATTACGTTGTCCCCCCAGACCAAGACCCCGGAGGAAAAGTCAATACCCGGACCCGGGTCAAAGCTGTCGATTATGGCGCCGGTATTGGCATCGATCGAATATAGATTGCCGCCGGTGCCGCCTACCACATCCCAGGTGCCGCAAAAGATGGTATCATTGGAAGAAGAAGGGCTCATGTAGGGACGCCCGACCAGTGAGGTCTGCCAGGCCACGCTGCCATCATTGATATTCAGCGCGGTCAAGCCATTATTGTCATGGCCGAGTATCACCTTATCCCCTATTACTACCGAGGGGCCAAAGCGAGCCGCGCCGCCCGGATTGCCGACCCAGACGGTGTCGCCGGTCTCCAGATCAAAGCAGTAGAAAGTGCCAAATCCGCCTGCTCCGCCGGCTATGTATACTACCGTATCAAGAGTTCCCCCTCCTGTGTCTACCACTGCTACCGTAGCTGTGCCCCGGACTTGCAGGCTGATTCCGCCCGGCAAAACCTGAGTCCAGAGCGTGTCTCCGGTGACCGCGTCCAAGCAGACCACCCGGCCCGGAAAACTGCTGTTGGTGGCGCTGGCGTAGATCACCCGGTCATAGGCCACTACCGGATTAGAGAAGAAGATAACATTAACCGGCTCGGTGTACATCCAGACCCTGGTCAAGGTGGTTTCATTTAAAGCAACCGAAGAGACTCCGGTCCTTTGGTAATCGTGATGATGGGTAAACCACTCATCCGCTAAAAGCGGCTGAGCCAAAGCTAAAACAAAAAACAGAGCGATAAAGCTATAACGACTCCTTTTCATTTCCCCCTCCTCTATTTAAGGAAAATGGTTTAGGGTGAAAAAATTTAAGTGTGGGCAGGATTCCTTTTAATTTTATCACCTCCTTGTGACTGCTTTTCTATTTTTAATCAAAACACACATCTTCAGTCTGTCAAGAAAATTCTATCAAAAAAGTTTGCTAATCAATTCATCGGCATTAAGATATCCTTCTTTAGTCAAGGTCAGTCGATTTCTCTTTAAAGTCAGATAGTCATTCTCAATTAGCGCATTAATAACGGGCCTCTTATTTTCATAAAGGTTGATTCCAAATGTTTTTCTGATTACGCTTAAGTTTAACCCCTCCATCTGCCTGAGCGCATAATAAACCGTCTCTTCCAGTTCTTCTTTTCTGGTCAGGCCCCTGGCAGAATTAAAAGCCATCCTGCCCAGAGGGACTGACTTAATATATTGTCTGGTTGGCCGCGGATTTTTCCAGCGTCTGTTGTTCCATAGAGAGGAGGCCCCGGCTCCAAAGCCGATGAAATTTTTTCTATTCCAGTAAATCAGATTCTGCTTGGATTCAAATCCAGGAGAACAAAAATGACAGATTTCATATTGTCGATATCCCTTTTTAAAAAGATAATTTAAAGCCCAAGAGTAGAGCTCCTGTTTCAACTTGGCTTGGCGATTGCCAGAACCGAAACTGTAGAGCGAAATATGGGCTGGTTTTAATTCAGTCAGGAATTGGAGTTCTTCCTGCCACTTTTTGAGAGACTGTCCTGGCTTTCCAAAATAAAGGTCGAGATTAAGGTTCTTAATCCCGACATTGAATAAACTCTTGACTAAATTTTCCAATCTCTCCCTCTTATTACTAAACAGATTTAAGCTGACCCGGTTTATTCCTACCTCTTTCAAAAACTTTATACTCTTTTTACATAATGCAGTAGGGGTCATTTCGAGTGTAAACTCACAGCCGGGCCAGAGATTGAATTTCTTCCTGAGAGTCTTGATTATCCCTGCCAGATAATCATCTGGAACTAAGGCCCAGTCTCCGGCGCCCAAAAGGAGTGAGGAAACGGCTAGCCGTTGAAAGCGGGCATGTTCGATTTCAGTTAGGAGTGCGGCAAGATAGGGCCCAGTATTACTCGGAGTAAAAAGATAATCTCCCCATTCCAGTCCATTAACCGGATTTATTGAAAAAGGAAAGCTTAAGTATATCCCTATACTCAAAAGCAAACTCAGTTAAGTCCAGAGCCGATGCGGTCCCAGCGCACTTTGGTGGGCCAATTGGTGAGATAATAAAATAAGTATTGAAAGAAGGGTATGACGTAAGGGGACTCCCATTTAGGCGCTTTCGGGTCCGGTCTCCAGGACCAGTAGACGAACAGAGCCTTGCCGATTAAATGCTCTTTTTCGACAAAACCCCACTCCCGGCTGTCCTGGCTCTCATCCCGGTTGTCCCCTAAGACAAGATACTGGTCCGGGGGGACCTGCAGGGGCCCGAAATTGTCCCGATTAGAAAGGGCTGCCGGAAAAATTCTCTTATCTTTGTGCTGGACCGTGAGCAGCTCGACCTGCGGACGATTATTGACATAGACCTGCTTGTCGATAATCTGCACGGTCTGGCCTGGCAGGGCTATGACTCTTTTTATAAAGGTCTTAGAGGTGTTTAAAGGATAGCGGAAGACCACCACATCTCCGGCTTTAGGCTCTTCTCCCAGCTGGTAGGCTAACTTGTAGACCAAAACGAAGTCTCCGGAGTAAAGGGCCGCCTCCATAGAGCCAGAAGGGATGCGGTAAGCCTGCACTACGTAACTGCGCAGCAGAAAGGCCACAAACAAGGCTAAGACCGCCACCTCAAGGTAAATTTTCAGCCTACTGGCGGGTCTGCGCTCTTTTTTGGTATAAGCCATAACTATATAGTTCTACCCACTTGGTGTTATCGGCTTAGCGCAGTAAAAGTTAAGAAGCTAACGCTCCACCTTCAGGACGGCCAAAAAGGCCTCCTGGGGGATTTCCACGCTGCCAATCTGCTTCATCCTTTTCTTCCCCTCTTTCTGCTTTTCCCATAGCTTGCGCTTGCGGGTGATGTCTCCGCCGTAGCATTTAGCGGTAACATTCTTGCGCAGGGCGGCTACATTTTCCCGGGCAATCACCCGGTGGCCGATAGCAGCCTGAATAGCCACTTCAAACAGTTGCCGGGGAATAAGCTGCCGGAGCTTGCTGCAGAGACTCTTCCCGTAATGATAAGCCTTTTCCCGGTGGACAATAGAGGAAAGGGCATCTACCGGCTCACCGTTAATCAGAATGTCCAATTTGACCAACTCCGATTCCCGGAAGTCTAAAAAATCATAGTCTAAGGAAGCGTATCCCTTACTGGTAGATTTGAGCCGGTCATAAAAATCAAAGATAATCTCCGATAAAGGAATTTCATACTTCAGGCTGGCTCTGGTCTGGTCCACATATTCGGTGGTCTGGTAAACCCCCCTTCTTTCCTGGCAGAGTTTCATGATGTTGCCGATGAATTCTGCCGGGGTAATGATGTGGGCCAGAACATAAGGCTCTTCTATTTTCTCCATTTTGTCCGGGGTGGGCAGGAGAGCAGGGTTCTCGACCCAAACCGACTCGCCGTCACGGTTGATTACCCTATATTCGACATTAGGGACCGTGGCGATTAAATTCAAGTCGTATTCCCGATGGAGCCTCTCCTGCACAATCTCCATATGCAGAAGGCCTAAGAAACCGCACCGAAAGCCGAAACCCAGTGCATTAGAGGTCTCCGGCTCGAAAACCAAAGAGGAGTCGTTCAATTTGAGCTTTTCTATGGCTTCCCGCAGCTCCTGGTAATTGTCGGCGTTGGCAGGATAAAGGCCGGAAAAGACCATCGGCTTTATGTTCTTAAAACCGGGCAGAGGCTCAGAGGCAGGATAGGCGGGACTGGTAATTGTATCTCCGACTTTCGTGTCAGAGACATTCTTGAGATTAGCCATGACGTAACCTACCTCGCCGCAGCAGAGTTTTTCCGCCGGAATTAGTTTCAGTCTCAGATAACCGACTTCATCCACCTCAAACTCCTTGCCGGTGGAGAAGAATTTAATCTTATCCTCCTTGCGAACCTCCCCCTGTTTGATTCGCACCAAGGCGACCGCCCCACGATAGGGATCAAAATAGGAATCAAAAATCATGGCCTGTAAAGGAGCTTCGACTTTACCGCTCGGGGCGGGTATTCTTTTCACCACCGCTTCTAAGATTTCCTGTATTCCGATTCCCTCTTTGGCCGAGGTTAAAAGTATTTCCGTTTCCTTTATCCCTAAAATCTCCATGAACTGGTTCTTAGTCTGCTCGATTTGCGCCCCTCGCAAATCAATTTTATTTATCACCGGAATCAGAGTCAGGTTATTCTCCAGGGCCAAATAGAGATTGGAAATGGTCTGAGCCTCCACACCCTGAGAAGCATCGACCAAGAGCAAAGCTCCTTCACAGGCGGCCAGGCTCCGGCTGACTTCATAGGTGAAGTCGACATGTCCGGGCGTATCAATAAGATTTAGAACATATTGGTTGCCATCTCTGGCAGTGTAATTCATTCTGACTGCATGGGCTTTAATGGTAATCCCCCTTTCCCGCTCTAAGTCCATGTTGTCTAAGACCTGGTCCTGCATGTGCCTTTTGGGGATGGTGTCAGTCAGCTCCAAAAGGCGGTCTGCTAACGTGGACTTGCCGTGGTCGATGTGGGCGATGATGCAGAAGTTGCGGATACGTGATAATGACATAGGTAGTTATGATACGTCAAAGCGGGGGGTTGTCAAGGAATCGCCTTCCGTATACATTCTGGCTGAACATGAAGAATAAATCAGGAGCAAAATTATACTCATAAAAGTAATGGATTTTTGGATAAAATCCTTCCATTAAATCCAGCCCTAAGGTCATTCAATTCATGCCACTTTTAACATCCTTAAAGTTATCTAAGCATTTGCCTATCAATAGAATTAGGAATAGCTAAATAAATTATTGCTTATTGCTAAATTTTTGACTATTATAGCCGTAATAATTCAAAGATTATGATTACCCAATCAATTCAGGACTACCTAAAAGCCATCTACAAAGTCGAAGAGACCGGGCAGGAGGTGACCACCAACTCTCTGGCAGAGAGATTGAACGTAACCCAGCCCTCTGTAACCGGTATGTTAAAAAAGCTCTCGGAGACGAATCTGATTGACTACACCCCCTATCAAGGGGTAAGGCTGACTGAAGCTGGGCGCAAGATTGCCCTGGAGGTCATCAGACATCACCGCTTGCTGGAACTTTACTTGGCCAAGGCCATGGGTTACAGCTGGGATAGAGTGCATGAGGAGGCGGAAAAATTAGAGCACGTGATTTCCGAAGAATTCGAGGAGAGAATAGCCGAGATGTTAGGTCAGCCTTCTTCGGACCCGCATGGCGCGCCCATTCCGGCAAAGGATGGCAGCATCGAACAGAGAAACTTGACTACGCTTTCCTCAGTGGCAGTGGGGCAGAGTGTATTGGTCAGACAGGTGAGCGATAGAGACCCGGAAAAGCTGCGCTATTTGGCCGGGATTGGGATTTATCCGGAAGTTCTTTTGGTAATAACTGAAAAAGCTCCTTTTGGGGGACCGATGTCAATTAAAATCGGAGAAGAGACACATTATCTAGGTATTGGTCTGACTGACATAATCCTTGTGACTCCGGCAGGAGAAGCATAAGAATGGCCAGGATTGATACTGAATACCGCCAGGTTTCGTTATCTGAAGTTCACGAGAGCGTAGCCATTCCCAGGCATCCCGGATTTTTCAGGAGGCTCTTAGCCTTTGCCGGGCCAGCCTATATGGTCAGCGTGGGTTACATGGACCCGGGCAACTGGGCCACTGACATTGCCGGGGGGAGCAGATTCGGCTACGCTTTAATCTGGGTGCTCTTGATGTCCAATGCCATGGCCGTTTTATTGCAAAGTCTTTCGGCCCGGATGGGAATTGTTGGCAGAAGAGATTTGGCCCAGGCCTCCCGGGATTATTACGGAAAATTAAGCGGCTATGTGCTCTGGATTCTGTGTGAGATTGCCATTGCCGCCTGCGATTTGGCAGAAGTCTTGGGCGCAGCCATCGGTTTGAATCTCTTATTTGGAATTCCTTTAGCCTACGGAGTGATAATTACTGCCTTAGACACGATACTGATTCTCTTTCTGCATCAGCTCGGCATCCGCAAGATGGAAGCTTTCATCATTATGTTAGTCTCCACTATCGGCTTCTGCTTTGCGGCTGAAATCGTCTTCTCCGGACCAGAGTGGAAGGGAATCTTGTCCGGCTTTATACCCAGCCTGCCTGGGAATGAAGCCTTATACATCGCCTTAGGCATGTTGGGAGCGACGGTCATGCCTCACAATCTCTATCTGCATTCTGCCTTGGTTCAGTCCCGCAAAATAGAAAGAACGCCTCAAGGTATCAAAGAGGCCATCAAATTTAATATAATTGATTCCGCCGTGGCCTTGAACTTAGCCTTCTTTGTCAATGCGGCCATTCTGATAATGTCCGCCGCGGTTTTTTACCGGGCCGGTTTCACTGCCGTGGCCGACATAAACGAAGCCCACGCCCTGCTAGCGCCCCTGGTTGGTACTGCGCTAGCTCCGGCTCTTTTCGCGGTGGCGCTGATTGCCTCTGGCCAGAGCTCTACCATCACCGGCACCTTGGCCGGACAGATAGTGATGGAGGGCTTTCTCAATATCAGAATTCGCCCCTGGCTGCGCAGACTGATCACCAGGCTGTTCGCCATCATCCCCGCGCTTTTGACGATTATCTACTTTGGCGAAGGCGCCACCGGCAAGCTTTTAATCCTAAGTCAGGTGATTTTAAGTCTGCAGCTCTCCTTCGCCATTATTCCCTTGATTCACTTTGTCAGCGACAAAGTCAAAATGGGACAATATGTGATTCCTCTCTGGGTCAAGACCTTGGCCTGGCTGACCACCAGCATTATAGTCTCTTTGAACGTGAAGTTAGTCTTTGATGAAATCACCGGCTGGCTGGAAAGCGCTCAAGGGGCAAGTGCTTTATATCTGACTGTAGTGCCGGTTACCATTGGCTTAGGATTCTTCTTGGTCTTCATAATCATCAAGCCCTGGATAACCGGATTGCTGAAGAAAAAGAAGGTTCCTGCAGTTACTGCACCCAGTATTCATAAGGTGCCGGTGGTACAGGAGATTGCAGCAGTCAACCCATACCGGAGAGTGGCGCTGGCTTTGGATTTCGGCAAAATGGATAACGCGGTGATGAGCCATGCCGTAGCGATTACTCCGGCTGAGGCGACTCTGATACTTCTGCACGTGGTCGAAAGCGCGGGCGCCAAGGGCCTGGGGACCGAAATTCAGGACGCTGAGACTCTCGCAGACATCCAGCGCCTGGAGGACTATGCTGAGCTCTTAAGACATAAAGGGAGAAGCGTGGAAATCAAATTAGGCTATGGCAGTTCGGTGAGAGGATTGGTGGAACTGGTAAAAGAGAGCAAACCGGACTTGCTTATCTTAGGCGGGCATGGGCACGGCACAGTGAAGGACCTGCTCTTCGGGGCGACCGCGGATGAGGTCAGGCACCGGATCGGGATTCCGGTGTTGATTGTGAGGAATGCAAACCCGTAGACCCAGTTTGACCACAAGTTGTGTAAACTATACGCTACTTCAGAAACCCGTCTAACGAACCCGTATACTTAAGACCAACCATATACCTTAGTATTTCCCACACAATTAATCCCAGTTTCGTGGTTATCACAGCCAATTTGGGTACATCCATGTCGAATTTTCCATAATGTACAAGGTCACACCTAAGTCCGTACAATTTGCCTATCTCAAGTTTGTCCTTGATAAAACCCGCGGATTGTCTTGTAATGTACGAGAGACATTCGCTGATTGGTTTTATATCTCTAGTGTTTTTCATCGGGAATATTTCCAGTATTGTCCAAAGCCAGAGAAACTTTTCCACTCCAGGATCTTCTTCTAATTGCTTACAGTAGAATCGAGACATTAACTGGAATCTGCTAAAAATCTCAGAAGAAGAAGTAACGGTCTTCTCTATTGAATTCAGACTACTTATAAGAGGAGCTTCTTCTACTGATACCGGAGCAGTGGCCTTTTTAAGCCAAACGTAAAAATTCCCCTCCTGCTCATTCCATAGCCAACCTCTATAGACATTACTTCCGATGATACCTGAACCAAAAGTTAAGCAAACATAGGTTATCACTCGATCAATATTATTTTGTAGTTTTCCCTCAACATTTTGATCTGGATTCTCATCAGTTTCTACCATGAATTCTACATAGTCGTTCTTACCATTCAAACGCAAATCTGTTATTTTGGCAATCGGTTTCTTTTCTTCTTGTGGTAGATCCTGACGAACTTGCAGAGGAACACGATAGGTTATGGGGCCTTTGAAAAAAGTTATGCTGACAGAGGACAGATGAGTTATACGAAAAGGCGTTTTAAGCACATTTACCGTGTAGATTGCTACGTACTTGTGCAAATAAATCATACCTTTACTAGTATCTAATTCTAAAATGGCTATTGGATAGCTAAAACTTATCCTAAAGGTAACGCCATTCGATCCTTTCAACAAAAATACTTCTTTTACATAATTTCCGTCAAGTGCCCTTGGCATTTTAACCCCCTTTTTACCCCCAAAACCCCGCATTTTACCCCTGTTTTGCTCTCCTATCGATATCCTCCCCTATTTATGGTGAGCGAAGTCGAACCAGAGGAGAGGACAAGGGAGAGGTTAGAAACCTAAACGAATCTCGTAGGCGGGGATCTCTTCCCCGCCTTTCTAAAGGCAGGGCGGGAATGATCCCGCCCCTACAAGCTACAAAAGGCTACCCCTGGACAACAGATTGCTTCGCTTGCGCTCGCAATGACAGCTCCAAACCAAAAATGTTGCACGTGAAACATTTCTCTGAACATCCGTTCAGATAAGGAGTTACAAACCCGAACTCCAAATAAGAATGCCCCCTCTCCTTGTGGCCGAAGAGAAAATTTAAATCACTTCTTGGCCGCCAAGTAATACTCATTGACCTTCTCCCAGTTTATCACATTGAAGAAGGCCTTGATGTAGTCCGGCCTGCGGTTCTGATATTTCAGATAGTAGGCGTGCTCCCAGACGTCGATGCCCAAGACCGGCCTTTTCCCTTGAGAGATGGGGTTATCCTGATTAGGAGTGGCCACAATTTCCAGCTGTCCGCCAGCAACCGCCAGCCAGGCCCAGCCGGAGCCGAATAAATTAGCTGCAGCAGTCGAGAATTGTTCCTTAAAACCGTCCAAACTCCCGAATTTCCCCTGTATTGCCATAAGAATGTCTCCCTTGGGCGCCACGTCTTTCTTGAGCATAGGCCACCAGAAAGAATGATTCTTGTGCCCGCCGCCGTGATTTCTCACCGCTGTTCTTATATTCTCCGGAACAGTGTTTAGATTAGACAAAAGTTCTTCCACGGTTTTCTTTTCCAGATCCGGGTGTCCGGCCAGGGCGGCATTGAGCTTATCCACATAGGCCTGATGATGTTTGGTGTGGTGGATGGTCATGGTCTGGCCGTCAAAATGGGGCTCTAAGGCGTCATAGGCATAAGGTAAGGCTGGCAAAGTGTGGGGCATTTTTCCTCCTACTCTTGAAAAAGTTGAATTCTAGTTTAATGAATTGGCATCGCAAAACACTCTTTCTTTATTACGAAAACGGGAGGCAAAAGTCAAGCAAAGACCGTCACCCAGGCGAACTTGACAATAGAGGCCAATCGCTTATCTTTAGGGCGGTTTTCGCTAAATTGAAATTGCAAATCTATCAGATTCCCCGGTAACTCAATGGTAGAGTGAGCGGCTGTTAACCGCTAAGTTGCTGGTTCGAGTCCGGCCCGGGGAGAAAATTAGGATATAAATCAAAAACTTCCTGTGAATTTTTGATTCGAGTTCAATAATTTTTCCCAGTCTTTGCTTAGCAAATAGATTTTTCACACTGTCAACTTTATTCATAGATAATCTAAAACCCTCTTCAGTCGAGTGCATTTCTACGTCTGTCTCACTGAACTGAGAATCCAAAACGGAGAATTAGTTGTCTATTTCGAACTTATATCCCACCCCTCTGACAGTGAGGATTATCCCGTCAACCCCCAGTTCCTCCTTTAATCTGTCTTTCAATCTTTTGATTTGCACATCCACTGCGCGGTCAGATACCACCACATCTTCGCCCCAAATCACATCTAATAGTTCACTGCGTGAGTAGACCTTACCGGGCCGCGCCACTAGGAGGCTGAGTATCTTGAATTGAGTGAAAGTCAGATTAGCCTTCTTACCGTTTTTATAGACCAGGTGTTGCTGCTTATCGATAGTCAGAGGTCCGGCGCTAATCAACTCTTCTTTCCCCCGCCCCAGGCGGGCCAAGACCGCCTTAATTCGGAGTACCAGTTCCTTAAGACTGAATGGCTTGCTCATATAATCATCTGCTCCCAGCTCCAATCCCGCCACTCGATCTGCCTCCCTTCCCCGGGCAGTCAGGATTATGACGGCTATGTTTTTATATTTGGGCTCTTTCTTGATGGTCTTACAGACTTCCAGGCCGGACATTTCCGGAAGCATGATGTCCAGGAGCAGCAAATCCGGTTTGAAGGTGTTTAGCTTTTGTAAAGCAACCGAGCCGGATTCGGCTCTATCGACCAGATATCCCTCTTTGACCAGGGTGTAATCTAAAAGTTCTAGTAAATCTTTGTCGTCTTCGACAATCAGGATTCTCTTTTCCATCTATACCATCATAAGGCAAGATTGTTACCTTTGAATTAAGCTAAGGTTAAATCTCTGTTAAGAATTCGGGCCTTTAGTTTATATCCAATTCGCAAAAAGAGAAGGGAGCTAGCGAGGCTCCCTTTTTCTTTTGATTAGGACTAAAGTCCTAAAGCTATGCCTGTTTCAAACAAGGGCAGTTAGGCTGGGCGTTCCAGGGTCCGCCTGGTTTGTTGAAGACATAGTTAACCGCTTGAATTACATCTGAGAGGGTGACGCTGCTGCTGCCATTCCAGTCTCCCCGGCACTGTAATCCGGAGAGCCAGCAGATTGGCTGAGGTGAACAGCCCGGTTTGTTGAAGACGTAATTAACTATGGCAATCACATCTGCCAAGGTATAGTTCCCGCTGGCATTGGCATCGCCTGGCAGCGTGTTCCAGGGTCTGGTGAAGGCAGTGTCAAGATAGCCATATTGATACAGTGCTGTCCAGGGGCCGACCCAGACGTTATCGCAAGGATTAGGGCCGAAAGCGCCAATGTAGCCGGTGTTGACAAAGTAGGGGTCGGTTGGAACGCCGGCGCCAGTGTAAGCCGGGCTACCGGAATCCGGCTGCGGGTTCAAACCACCGTCGGGGTCACGGCTGATGCCCAAAAGCAGGGGATCAACTATCCGGTTATCAGTGGCATTAGGAGCGTTGGAAAGCGTGTCCCACAGCAGATTTCTGGCAAAAGCCTGGGGGAATACTCTTTTAGCCAATACCGAATTCGTGTCGCCGAAATCCCACCAAATGTTGTGCTCGAACTCTATCACTCCGGTCTCTAACTGCTGGCGAGTGTCTTCCCCGGAAATGTCTTCAAAAGTAATTCCAGTGCGGCGGAAATCGGTAAAAATGGCGTTGTAATCGCTGGAGGCGTTGTTATCCCGGAGATTTAAGGCCGGGTTGTTGTTGGTGTTAGTAGAGGTCATACCCGAGCCGATATAAGTGGAATTCCACTGGGTGTGAGTGGCCAGAGGAATGCTGTCCTCCGGCACAGTTCCCCCGTCTCTTTCCGAACCGCTGTTGCCGACATTGAGCTGACTGTCTTGAATGGCAAACCAGAACTGGTTCTTACCGCTCCAACCTTCATCGGTGTCAAAAACGTCGTCGGTGTTGAAGGCGCTGACTAAATAGCGGGAGTTGGCCGTGCCGCCGAACCACTCAAAGCCGTCGTCGAAATTCTGGAATACTTCTACATGCTCGATAACAGTTCCCCGCCCGAGCGCACCCACGGTCAGACCGTTTATTTCATTGTCCAGCGCGAAGATATTACCGCCGTGGCGGATGGAGACATACTTCAAGATTCCAGAAGTGTCATCATCATTACAGGCAGCGCCGCCGCCGTAACGGGCTCGGCTTTCAGATATGGGAACTCCTTCAATTTGCCCTTCAGAGAATACCGAGTCCGGGGAAAAAGAGTTGGTGCAGGCGCGTCCCAGTATCATTAATCCGCCCCACAGTGCGCGGTTGATGTTTTCGCCGCTGCCTGGCACCCTCAGAGGAATGTCAGTGGGGTCAGGCACACTGTCTATGTCGGCAGTGAAGATAATCGGCTCATAAGGAGTACCGATGGCATAGATTCTGGCACCCCGGCAGATAACTAATGTGCCGGCTGCTCCGGCAGGTCCATCCACTCCTTTAATTTGAGTTCCGGCTTCGATATTCACGACTGAGCCACTTTCGGCATAGACGATCTCCTGCAGGATATAGATGGTATCGTTGACCCAGTTGACTGTCTGTCCCGGGCCGATGTCGGCATCAAAGACATTCTTGGTAGGCAGTTCATGCTGGGCCAAGGCTAAAATCGGCATACTTACCAGCATCAGTGCTATTAAAAGTTTTTTCATTTCTCCTTCCTGTCTTTTTATAAGGTTACAACTCATTCACTTCTTAATACTTATGAATACAGGCTTGCAGTTTTTTGTTAAGCATCCCACCCTCTTGAGTTAGTCTAACCCTCTTTTTTTACCTCCTTCTTCTTAATGCTCTTGAATGTTTGAATCCGAAGTTTCATATCCAGATTCGCTTTTGAAAAACTGAACCGCCCGTGGCTCGTGGTTTCCTCGGGGTTGTTCATGCGCCCCAAAATTAAGGTAGATAATTCACAACTGATTTTCTTTTGGATTACAAGATTGACGTTTATCGCCCGGCGTGCGACGAGGAGGCTCGCTTACTCTTTGTCTTCCCCCAATTCAACCGCTTTAATTTCAATCTCTTACCGGGTGCTGCTTTAAATCTCTACTCTGATTCGTACCCTGCCCCTTATCAACTTAAAGCTCGTAATTCACTCCCAAACTGAAGGTTCTGCCGGTGCTGTATTGCGAAGTTATGTAATCTACGCCCTTGTAGGTATGAGCCTTGGTTATGTCCGAGTCGAGGACATTCTTTATTGAACCCCTGAGGCTGAAGCCGGCCAAAATCCTTTGAGCAAAGGTCAAGTCCAGGTCTCCGTGGGGCTTTTCAAAGATTCCAGGGGTACCGCCGGTGCCGACTTCGGAGAGACGGCGTCCTAAAATGTTGTAGTAAATCCCAAAGCTAGTCCCGGATTTGAAATTGTCATAACCTAAATCGAGATTTAAAACGTAGGGGGACTGGCCTTGTAATGGTCTCTTATCAGAGGCGTTAGGGTCTACCCCCTTTAGTTTGACCAACTCCGATTGAGGAATCTTGACTTCAGAGTGTACCAGAGTCAGGTTGCCTCCCAACTGGAAATTGCTCAGCCGGGAACTAATCTGGTCCAGTCTCTTTCTGACCTCAAATTCCATGCCCCAGACTTTGGCGTGGTCTACGTTTTGAAACATGATTTGGGCAACGTCAGATACAACGAAAAGGGCCCTCTCTATGGGCTGGTCAAAACTCTTATAGAATCCGCTCACTGCCAGAAGCTCGCCCGGTCTGGCGAACCACTCCCAGCGCAGGTCATAATTATCGATTAAGGTTCTCTTGAGATTTGGGTTGCCGATGAAGATGTCGCCACGCACAAATTCGTATGAGGCATAGGGGGCTAATTCTCTTAAGTTTGGCCGGGCTAGGGTGCGTCCGTAAGCCCCGCGGATGTTGATATCCTGGCCCAGGTTGTAAATCAGATTAACGGAGGGGAGATAATCTTTGTTATTCAATTTTCCATTAGCCAAGGACTGGTCGTGGCTGGCCACACCCATCTTAGTGATTTCATAGCGCAGTCCCCCCACGAAATTGAGTCTTCCGAAAAGCGGCATTTCCACCATGGAGTATAATGCGGTTATGTCCTGGCCGCCGTCATAGCTGTCAGCCGGACGGGTTGCCTCTTGTATATAGGTGCCAAAGAGGTAGCGGCCGTTAGTACTATCGGCTATCCCTACTTGGGAGATATATTCGTTCGGGTCGCCCTCGAATTGAGCAATACCCTGGGGGTAGTTGAACGACCTCTGGCGGAAAGAGCGGTCCTTAGTCTGGTACAGACCGCCGGTTCTGAATTTGGCCGGGCGGCCGCTCCACTGCTTGAAGGGAAGGGAAATATCCAGCATAAGATCCCGGCTGTCTTCCTCCAAGTTTCTAAAATGACGGGAAGGTGCAGGGTGCTTATCAGGTGGAATGGAATAAGTAGTGTCTGAACCCAATACGGTATACTGGTCGGTGAAGTAGCGCACGTCCGGCTCATCCTGGCTGGTATTGCTAAAGGTGCCGGTCCACTCCAGAGTCATCCCCCCAAAACCGGGCAAATGATGTTTGCCGTCGAATTGCAAGGAGCCCAGTACCCTCTCGGTATAGTGCATGACCCGGGTTTCATAAGAGTCATCTGGGGTAAACTGGTGGATGGGAAAGGCTCCGTATAGATAGCGGGCCATTGACTCTGCGCCCCGGTTATAGAGGTATTTTACCCCCAGCTCATGCCGGGGAGAAAGGCTGTAAGACAAGTCCGCCAGTCCTCCCCACAGTACTTCAGAGGTTGACTTGGCATCTTTTAAAAGGAATACATTGGTTAGTGAATCGGTCTGGCCGACGTTCCCCGTCAATCTATAACTGGCCGCGGTTCCATCTGTATAAGAGTTAAAGCTGCGGTTATAGCTCAGGCTCCCGGTAATTCCCAGAGGCCTGCCCCACAGTCCGGTCTGAGTCCCCACAGAAAGAGAGTAGCTCTGGTTAGCCGGAGCGGTTTTCTTACTCGGCCCCATAATCGTATTAAAGGACTTGGAGAGACGGTCCAGTTCGTAGGCCTTCTCAGCATTGCGGTAGGCCTCTGAGCCAGTAGGAATATCTACATTGGGGTCAGAGAGTTCATCCGGAATTGCCCGGGTGCCATCATCCATCCCCAGCCAGTCCAAGTGTCCGCCATGATTAGAAAGGAAATTGCTGCTGGAGGTAGTGTTAGAATTGTAGCCCCTGGAGCTGGAAAATGAAACCGTGAACTTCTCCGGGAAAGACTTAGTCTGTAGATTAATGATTCCGCCTGAGAAATCTCCGGGCTGGTCAGGTGTAAAGCTTTTTATGGTGGTCACGTTGTCCAAAAGCTTGGCGGGGAAGAGGTCCATCTGCACTGTTTTCTTATCCGGGTCGGCACTGGGCAGAGCCGAGCCATTCAACTGGGTGGTAACGTATCTTTCCCCTAAGCCTCGTATCAAGACGTACTTGCCATCTTGCACGCTGGCACCGGTGACTTGAGAGAGTGCCTCAGCCGCATCACCTGTGGCAGATCTTGACATCTGCTCAGCACTGATGGCATCACTGACGGCTATTGCCTTCTGGCGCAATTTGAGAAGTGCGCCTTCGGTGTTATTCAGAGCCTTGGCTTCTACGACCAGCTCTTCCAGTTCAATGGATTCCTGCTTAAGAGACAGAGATACCTCAGTCACCTGGTTGGGTTCAACCTGTATTTCAGCAACTGTCGTCTTAGCATAGCCTAGGTAGGTGGCGACCAAAGCGTATTGCCCAGAGGGAACCTCTTTGATTCTAAAATCTCCCTCCAGATTAGTGGTGGCTCCCAGGCTTGTCCCCTGCAATTGAACTGTCGCTCCCAGCAAAGGCTCCCCGGTCTGGGAGTCGGTCAGTTTGCCGACTAACACTCCACTCTGGCCGGTAGTCTGGGCCACCGCATTGCCGGCGAAAACGGATAACCACAGAACCAAGGACAGGAATAGCATTCTTGGAGAAGTCTTGAATCCTTCCTTGGTTGACAAAAAACTGTACACTCTTTTCATTTATTTCTCTCCCTATTTTTGTAGGCTAATTTTTTTGCCCTCGGGCCTGGATTCGCACCCATTCTAAATTTGGCTAGCTTTTTATTGCTCTCATCTCAAGCGCTGGCCCAGCCATTTCTTCGGTAACCAGTTTCCATCGTCATAGGGTCCAGTTCAATTCACTAGGTTGATACAGAAGGGGGTTGACAAACCCATTACAATTTTTTTGCAAAATTGAAATCATGCAAGCTGTTATATGATTATCAATTAGATTAAAGGAGACCACAAATCAGAAGAGGAAATGCGAGGGAATTAACAGAATACCCCTAAGAGGCGATTTCCCTTGAGAATCCCCTAGGTGTTTGCACAATGGAGAGCACAACTGTAGAATTTGAGCTGTGGTCAGCAGATGGGAAACTCGAACATCGCCCTAATTGCAAATGACTTAATAGGTTGGGCCTATTTGCATAGAATGAGCTCCAGTTTGAAAGTTCTACCTATTGTACAGCCCGGGGAGAAAATTCCAAAATTCGCCAGAGAGAATCCTTATGATTCAGCGCTAATTGATGCGGTGTAAAGAGATTTAAAATTAGATTCAGTCTGGTTAGAATTCATATCTTAAGGTTGCAGACAAATTATCGTTTTTATTAAACTGTCCGAAGAAAGTGGTATTCTTCTCGCCACCAAAAAGATTTGCACCCAGCGACAACCAGAGTCTGTCAGAAAACTTGTACTGCACCTCAGGAATTAGATAGAAGTCATTATCCGAGGGGCTATAGAATCCAAAGAAGGAAAGCTTCCAGGTCTGGTATTTTAAGAGCTGGGTGGCTCGCAAAGTGAGCAGATACCGGAATTCGTCCTGTCTAGGAAAACTAACCGGCAAATTGGCCTTGTAATTCCTGTAATCACTCATCAGTTCTCCATAAAACTGGAGCGTGTAGCTTAAGTCGGTCCATCCCTGACGCTGGTAGCCGGTCAGGAATTTGTGAAAAGAATTGGGAACTAGTGGATTTGAGCCAGACCTATCGGTGCGGGAATCTGAATAGCCGTATTCCAGGCTTAAGATACCATTGTAGATGTTCTTTTGCAGGCTTGTTCCATATACTGACTGCTTGGGATAAAAGTAAGTTAAACTGCTAAAGGCGCTATCTGCTTTTATCGAGGGAGAACGGAAGAAACCCCGATAGGCATAGAGTGCCAGCTCATACCCGTTTAGGTTTCGATAGAATCGCAAAGCCTGCTCACTGTTTTCTAACCTCTGGTCTGGGCGACTCTCGATCCGATTGGCGACAAAGTAAAGAGGGTCGAATAGAAAGAAATCTTGAGGGCTGGGCAGGTTGTCCGGCTCAAAGAAGGGCATTATGGCTAATTCGAGCGATAGAAGAGGTGAAGTAAACGTGGTCTTAATCCCATCCACCCCTATTTTCAAATACTCTACAGGCCGTCCGGAGAAGAAGGCCTGCCAGTCTTTAGGAAAGAGATCGTTTATAAAGAGCAAATCCCCTAAGCCCCAGGTAATAATTTGTCTACCAACTCTAAAATCGAAGGCACCGGCACTGTAATCTAAGTAAGCCTCCCGAATTTCTATGCCATTTTCTTTTTCAAGGGCGTCTTGAAACAAGTCGACCTTAGCAAAGAGTCTTGCCAGGCCCTCAGAAGCAGAAAGCTTGAGCTGCAGGCAGTGGTCGGCCCAGAGGTAATCGGTTTGATTCGAGTCCGGAGAAAGCCCAGTGGTACGAAGAGAATAATTAGCCTGTATAAAGCCGTGCCAGGATAAATCCTGGGCAAAACTAGTCGCCAGCGTTAAGGTCAGAATTACTAAAACGGGCAGAGATTTCAACTCTTAGCCGGCCTCTCCTTGATGCCGAAGGCCTTCAGAATATTCATCATCAGACACCAATTAGTAAATCCGGACTGGAATAGATTCAAACCCACAAACAGTGTCAGAAAAAGCCAGTTGTAAGAGACAAAGTAGGCCAAAGCCAAGCTGACTATTATGAAGATGCCGGCTATCAGTCTTAAGGTTCTTTCCAAATACATCTCTCCTCCTTTTCAACGGTTAATCCACTTGGCGGGGGGTCTTTTCAAAAATCTCTCGGTAAACAAATCCGGCTCGATGCCTAAATTAAATTCCACCTGATTATAAGTCACCAGAGTCTGATGTTTGTTTTTCACGTTTTCCATCTTGCGCTTGGTCACAGTGGGGAACCCTCCCACATCTTTGACCTCTTCAGCCGAGAAGATTTTATACAGCTCCTTGCGGATATCGTAATACTCCTCCTTTAAAGGTAGAAAGTTACTCTTGTCAATCCAGGAGAGTCTGTAGCTATAGTCTGCGCTCTTAGGATCTTTAGGAACTGACTTCAGTAGGTAACAGTCCTCTTCCCCAAGTCTCTCTTCCTTCTCTATGGAAAACTCGTCTTCGCTCAAATCACGGCCGGAGATATCCTCATAAGTAAAATCTGAGCCTACGAAGCTGGAGCGTTTATCATTGGCCGCAATCCTTTTTACTAAATCTAAAGCCGGCATAAAGAGCCAGCGGTCGTCATCCTTCTGGGGATATTTGTAGACCATGAAGGTCATTCCCTGCACGTCAGCTGGCTCGTGGAAGTAAATAAAATACTTTTGGTCTAAAGAATTCTCCATATTCTTGCGCAGCATGGTTAGCTCCCTGGCCCTCTCCTTGCCGCCGCTCTCTATAAGCCGCATAGAGACTACGGCCCGCATATCCTTTCCGGGATAGAAGAAGGCTTTTTGATAATTAGTAGCTACCTCCAAAGGTGTAAGTGCTTTCTGAGCATGGGAAGGCACCGACAATATTCCCGTGGTCAAGATGACCAATGCCGACAACTTCCATTCATTCTTTATCATTTAACCTCCTATTGCTTTGCTGTTTGAAATTGAGGGAGTAGTGATTTTCTGAAAATGACAATAAGGGCTGGCAGATAAATGAGGGTTAAAAAAGCGGAAATCATCATCAAAGAGGCGATGAAAATGCCCACGGTGATGTAAGGGGTCAGGCTGGCGAAAATCATAATCGAGAAGGCTAAGGAGAATAACAGGGCGTTGCGCAGAATCCCCTTGCCGGGTCTTTCTACAGTCCAGATTAATGAGTTCTCCAGGTTATTGTCCTCTGCCAGGCGCTGCTTGAAACGCTTCACGAAATGGATGGCAAAATCCACAGCCATGCCCAGGGAGAGGGTTGACAGCACCGAAATAGGCATGTCGAAATCTTTGCCAATGAATCCGACGAAGCCGTAAATCAAAATTATGGTGAATATTAATGGGAAATAGCTTATCAGTCCCCACTTGAAAGAGCGGAAGTTCAGACTCAAAATCAAAAAGACCAAGACCAAGGCCAGAGAGAACATCTTGACCATGTCATACAGGACTTCATTATTCCAGACTAAATTGAAATAAGCCGTGCCGGCTGGCTTTAAGACCACCTCAGGATGAGGATTCTGTTTTTGGAAAGTTTCCATCCGGTCGATTACCTCCTGCATGGCCTGGGCATCCCAGGTCTTCAACTGGACGAAAAGATTAGCCTGCTGATAAGGATAATCTACCAGGTTGTTCAAAGTGGAGGGCTTGGCAGCCATGCCGAACATGAATAAATACTGGGCGATAACCCTTCTGTCTTCCGGCAGTTTGTAGAATTCAGGATTGTCCTGATTCATCACCTGGTGCATGCGCTTGACCAGATCAACCAAAGAAGAGGTCTTACCCACTAAGGGGAGATTCCCTAAGTCTTTCTGCACCTCCTCCAGGTAAGCCAGATTGCCCGGCTCAACAATTGACCCTTCAGAATCTGCTTTGGCCACCACATACCCCAGTGACGTCCCTCCTAAATTGGCATTCATCACCCGGTCGGCGGTTCTTAGTTCGCTGCCAGACTTAAACCACTTTACCATATTATTATTGACCTTAATCTGAGTGATGCCGACAATCGCCAGAGCCAAGAGAACTATTCCTACAGTCAAGAGTCTCTTAGGGCGATGTATAGCGAACTTCCCTAATCTACCCAGCCAGGCTGAGGCTCCCTTTTCCAGAGAATCTCTTTGAGCCTTTTTTAGGAGCTTCTCTTCTTTTTGCAGGACCATAACTGCCGGCAGGAAGGTGAAGCTCATCAAACGAATCACCATGGTTCCAAATGCCACAAAAAGCCCGAAAACTCGGACCGGAATTATCCCGCCGATGGCTAAGACTCCGAACCCAACCGCCGTAGCCAGAGCCGTATATCTGACCGGCGCTCCCACCGACTCAATCGTATCGACCACTGCTCTCTTCTTATCTTTAACCTCGTTAAATCGGAAATAGAATTCATTGAATATATGGATACTGTCGGTGCTGATGGCCATTAGAAAAACCGGTATCATGGAGCTCATGATGTGGACCGGAAAGCCCAGTCCGATCAATAGACCCATGGCCCAGGTAATAGACATAAAGGCTACGGCCAAAATAGAGAACACTAAAGAGAAGTTGCCGAACATCAAGAATAAGGCTACCAGCATAATCATTCCGGCTAAAGGAGAAAAGAGGGCCATCTGCTTGAACATCTCGACCCCGAAAGTGTCTCTGGCTACCGGGTCACCGGCGATGTAATATTCCTCCTCACCTTTTTCCTGCCGGACTATCTCTCTTAACTGGTCAGCAATAGTCTTGGCATTGGCGCCCGGCTCAAGAGGAATATAGATGGCCGTGGTCTTGCCATCCTTTGAAATCAAGCGCCCTTCCCAGATGGGGTTTTCCAAAAGTTCCTGCTTGAATGTCTGGAGTTCTTCCGGAGCCTGGGGAATATCAGGCAGAAGGGGTCGTACCGTGAGGTTGTCCCCTTCAGCCACCACATTGTCCGCTGTGGAAAAACTGATTACATCTTCTAAGACGACCCCTTTTAACAGGACAACCTGATTGGTGATGCGTTCTATCTTTTTTAGTGTAGAGGGATTGAAAACTGTATGGGGATTTACAATCCCGAGGACGATGACATCTTTGTGCAGGGCGAAAGTCTTTTCCACCTCGTCATTGTAGACCCTCACATCTGAAGTGGCCGGCAGCATGTTCTTGGGGTCGGTATCAGTCTTAACCCGGGGAATCTGGGTGGCAAAGAGCAGGGTGATGATTAGAGAAAGAACAATCACCGACTTGGGGTGATTTATCGAAAAGTTGGTAAGTTTAGACAATTCGCCTCCTAGAAGTCTTTCGAGACTTGGTCAAGAGTAAGCTTTCTTCTTCAATCTGTTCCAAGAGAATTTCTCTTAAGAGATCGAAGGCTTGCAGCAACTTGGAGTTAGCCACCCGATAGAAAACCTGATTGCCGGCCTTGCGGCTACTCAAAATACGTCTCTCCCGCATCATAGCCAAATGCTGGGATAGATTGCCCATGCTTACCTTCAATATCCGGGCTATCTGACTTACAGAACGCTCTCCTTTTCTTAGGACGCAGATGATTTCCAGGCGGGTGGAGTGAGAAAAAACCTGACACATCTCCGCATGATGGCCGCACAGAAACTTTTCCCGCTCAGTTATGCTTCCGGTAGTCATTTAAGTATTTAAGTATATACTATAACGCTTAACTGCCTATCGGTGTTTGAGGTATCCTTGACTGAAAATCAGAAATTTTTAACAAAACAGGAATCTGAGATAGAAGTAGCGCCGCAAAGTTAGAAGTTTAATTAACAGCTACAAATACTGCGGGGCATTATCGTCCGGACATATCTTATTGTCTTATATAGCATTAAGTGGAGAACAGTCTTATTAAGCAATGATAAAACCGTTATTAATGTCCCACCTGATTTTATTACCCGGGGAGAAAATTGGGGAATCGCCCGAGAAATGGTCCGTCTTCTGATATAATCGCTTAATCCTAATTACCGGCTGACTAATTTTGTCGGCATTTCTTTTACCATCACATCAGGTGTGGCTGTCTTCCCTCCAAAGGCAATTCCCATATCCTTCATCATCTTGAAGGGCGGGTCTCCTCCGATTAACACAAAGATGTAATCGTTGGGCAGTTTTTGAATCCGGTCCTGCCAGTTTAAGGTTACAGATTTATCATCTATTTCCTGGACCTGAGCATTGACCAAAGGATAGATTTTCTTCTGACGGATTAGCTCCTTAATTCTGATTTCATTCTTCTTCTTTATTCGTAAGAGAGCCCCTTCCAAGTAGACCAAGTAAGCATTGTTCCTGGGTTGTTCGGCCAGGCCAATGGCGGCTTCCATGGCGCTGTCGCCGCTTCCAATCACCAAGAGGCTCAAGCCCCGATAAGTCTGGGCATCAGTCAATTTGTACATCACTTTGGGGAGTTCCTCTCCTGGAACTCCGAGTTTTCGAGGGGTACCGCGCCGGCCCAGAGCCAGAACTACAAAGCGCGCCTGATAGAGTTGCTGCTGAGTACGAACCGCGAAATGGCCGTTCTGTCTGCTGACTTGCTCGACCTTTTTGCCGGTCTGGATAGGAAGGCGGTACTTTTTCTCAATCTCTTTCCAGATTTCTACTAATCTCTCTTTGGAGTATTCAGTCTTCTTCAGCCAGCCATATAGAGGTATTTCCACTGGCTGAGTCATGACCACTTTGCGCCGGGGATAATGATAGATGGTCCCTCCGATTTCCTCTTCCTGGTCCAGCACCAGATAGGAAAGTTTGTGCTGCCTGGCAGTTAAAGCCGCGCTCAATCCAGCTGGTCCGGCCCCCACGATGACCAAATCCAGACAATTCTGGTCAGAGAGCGATGAGGCCTGTTGAGCAATTCTGTCAACTACCAGTTTGCCCTGGGAGATGGCGTTGCGAATCAAAGAAAGCCCGGAGAGCTCTCCGGCGATATACAGGCCGGGCACACTGGCCTGATTGAATTCGTTTAGAATCGGAATGTCTTCTCTCTCTCTGAGGTCGCCTATTCCCACAGTGATGGCTCCTACCGGGCAGGCATCAGCACAATAGCCGTGTCCGACACAGCGCATCCCCTTGATTACCGTGGCGGTTCCATGAATTACGCCCAAGACATCCCCTTCCGGACAGGCCCGGACACACGCGCCGCAGCCAATGCAGCGGCTACTGTCAATGAAAGGGAACTGCCCCCGGGGGCGGTCAATTCCGATTTGCCGGGCTTGTTTATGCTCCATTAGATTCTGATGCTGAGTGCGCCGGAACTTGAAATAATAGGGTAACAAAATCAGCAAGAATGCAAGTCCGGCAACACTCCAGATGAGAATCTTTTCCATATCTTCGTTAAAAGATGTATCCTAAGCCGGCCTGCAGGCGATTTCCCTTCAGATTATCTCCCCAATTGTACTGATATTTGCCAGTAAAGAAGAACCCGGAGAAAAGATATTTGCGCAGGTTGAATCCCAGCCAGTGGTTGAGTTGTTTAGTGCTGGTAACCTGGTGTTCAAACTGGCTAAGACCGTAGTCCCATACTATTAAATCTCGCTGCCGGAAATAGTGTGCCAATCTGAAAGAACCCTGGTAGCCATCTTGAAACTCTCCCTTAAAAGCGGTGGCCTGCAGACTCAATAAGCTACGAAGCCTGGAAAGGTTGTGGGAGATGCCCCCGAAATACGAGTAGGTTGCTTCAATTCCGCCTCCCTGGTTGTGATACCCAACTCCCAGATAGCTCGACGAGGCACCTGAAAAGCGGAAATAGGCCTGCAGTCTCACTCCCCGGCGGAGCCGGTCGTCGAAGAGGCTTTCAGCCAAGATCTGATCTTGATAGGTCCAGAAATTTTGGCGGCTGTCATAAGTCAGGCCGGCACTCAGCCAGGGAGAAAAATCGTGACGGGTGTTTATATACAAGTTAGTGACAGTCAATCCGGAGCCTGTTCTTTCTTTTCTCCAGGCGCGGTTCAGGTCCAGTTCGGCCATATACCAAAGGCTGGTTCTGTGTCCGTACCTCAGCCAGCCCTGGGAGTAGAAGAATTCACGGTCAATTGCGGAATTGCGATAACTTCCCAGTGCGGCCAGAGTGATGTCGGCAGTCAATTTTCGTTCAGTTTGATACAAGTAGTTTAAGAAAACTCCGTACTGCTGAACCGGAATTCTTCCTTCCTGGTATTGCCAGCGGGGATTGGTGCCGGCCACGCCTCCCAGAAAAAGATTGCGGTTGATTCTACCTTTCAACAAGAGACCGTCTATATATCCGAGACCAGTCAGTTGAAAAGGGAGGAATCTGCCGGCTTGAAAATTCCAGGAGCGATTCGGTCCGACTGATGCTATTGAAAATTCGTTCAGGCTTCCTTCCCAATTTTCCTGGCTGGGTGGAAGAGGATAGCCGGAATTATAGTGATACTGATTCCGCCGTGTGCGTAAAGTCAATTCAAGTGGCATACCTCCGATTTGCCTCATTCTCAAATCCAGGTTGAGGATTTTTCGGGTAAAACCAAGGTCGCTCTGACTCTGGTCATCCCAGTAAAGGTAGTGAGCAGAAATCTGTCCGCTTAGGCTGGCGAAATGGTCCTGGTTGTGTTTCCAGGTCTGAGCCGGGGAAGTATCCGGTTCAATCGCTGAAGTTTCGGCTAGAACCGTGTCCGCCGCAGGCGTGGGAGCTGGAATTATTCTTTGGAGATAAGCGAACTCGCCGATATTTATCTCTTGCTGTTTTTGCAAAATCCGGCAGGAGGCGGAATGCCCGGATACGAAAGCCACTACCAAAATCGCCTTGACTGCCTCTTTTTCCTTGACCAAAAGAGTGTCCCCTACCCTCAGACCGGCTGTCTGGCCCCCGTCCAGATAAACGTTTTCAGAGGATAGGTAAGTAATTTTGAATCTGGCCTCTGGCATCTGAGCCATTCCAGAACCAGAGAGTAAAACAAGCAAGAAAAGTGCACGCCAACTGCCCAATTTTTTCCAACAAGCAAGTAAATTTGCGCGGCACTTATTCATTTCTGGAAATGTGATTGGTATCATTCGTGTCTCCCATCCGGATGACAGTTATAGCACGCCTGGCTGCTGTAGACATAGTTTTTTACTTCCTGGTGATGCGAATCCATAGAGGCCTGGTCATGGGCGTGGCAGTTGATGCACTCGAAGACCTGAAAATTCCCAGGACTGACGTGGCAATCAGAACAAGAGTTCCATTTGCCCCGGTGCGCACCGCTGTAAATGGGAAAGAATAAATCGTGATTCCAGGAGGCGTCACCCCAAATGGTGGTGGAGTGACATCCCTGACAATTAGTCGGAAATCCAGAACTGGGGTGATTAGGATTGGCTGTGGCCAGATAGTCGGCCCGGTGGCAGGAATAACAGTCATCCGACACTCCGGCGAACTCGCTCTGGATTTGATTAGGATGACAGGAGCGGCAGTCGGCCGCCTGATGGGCTCCGGTCAGGGCGAAGCCCTTCTGCAGGTGGACATCCAGGAGGTCTTTTTGACTCTTCCAATCTAAATGGTCATGACAGCTCTGACATTGCAGTCCAAAAGTTCCCTTATGTATGTCGGTATGACAGTCGGCACATGCGCTGGCCACCTGAGAAAATATCAGATTATGGTGGCAGCCGCGACATTGGGCCACTTGATGGGTACCAATCAAAGGAAAGCCAGTCTTCTCATGATTAAAGAGCAGAGGTTTCCTCAAAGCGCTCCAGGATTTTTGAGTGTGGCAATCCAGGCAGTCATTCATCAAGTCGCCGTGGGGATTTTTGGTTCCTTCCTGAGCCAGCGCAATTAGAGTCAGAATAAAAATGACCAGAATTATCAGCGGGTGAGCACTACTCATATATTCTTCACCTTTCTTTTGGATTTAGAATCGTCATGACAACTTTTACAGGCCGAATCCAGGGGCTTATATAAAACCAAACTCATGCCATCTTTCTGTATTGGTTTATGGCATCCCCGGCAAAGCACAACTTTGTGCGCGCCCTCTAATTTGAAACTTGCCTGGCGGTTGTGGTCAAACTTCTCAGCTTTCCAACTGTCGGTGGCATGGCAGGCCTGACAGTCTGTGGCCCCCTTCCTTTGGTAAGTTAGTCGGAATTGCCCCTGATGAATGTCCTGGTGGCAATCCTGGCAATCCTGTTTATCGGACTCGAATACCAGAGCAGTATTATTGTTTTTGGAAACAGGCGCATGGCACTTCTGGCAGGTTATCTGTAAGTGTTTTCCTTCCAAAGGATACTGAGTCAGGCCATGGTCGAAACCTACATTTTTCCAACTGTCTACTGGGTGGCAGAGTTCGCATCCTTTTACAGACAGAGCCTGATTGAGTCGGCCATGCGGGTTGGCATGGCAATTTCGGCAACCAGTTTCAGAAAAAACAAAGCGCATCTCGGCTTGCTTCCCTGAAACTTGGTGACAAGTAAGACAAGGAACCGCCAGGTGAGCTCCCTGCAGGGGATAATCTGATTCCTGATGCTGCGCAATCGTAAAAAGGGTCGGAGAGAATCCGGAAAGTGTGTGACATTCTTCACAGACCCCTTTGGAACTCCGACTGACGAATTCCCCTCGGTGATAGTCTGAATGGCAATCTCTGCAGCGGTCGAATTTCAAACCGGTCAGGGAACTACCAGGCTGGTGGCAGCTCTGACACTTTGTTTGGCGGTGGCGTCCCATAAGAGGATAGCGGGTCCGGTTATGGTCAAAAGCCGCCTGATTTTTGACTCTCCAGCTTTCAGTACCATGGCACTTCTGGCAATTAGTTCCCAGCCTGCCGGAATGCACATCCTTATGGCAACTGGTGCAATTTTGCCCGGAGATTCCAGTGAATTGTACAAAATCAGAGTCGGATTCAGTACGATTATCAACTACTGTCATATGACACTTGGCACAGGCTATGACGAAATGTTTTCCGGTCAGAACAAAGTCGGTCCGGTTATGGTCAAACCCAGGTACCGGCTTCCAGTCGTCCTGATTATGACAATCTACACAGGCGGAGACGAATTGGCCCCGGTGCTCGTCTGTATGACAATTGGTGCACATGCTTTCCAATCCCATAAAGGTCCTGCTCAAGTTTAGATTGAGCGCCTTCAATTTTTCTGAGTTGGCAATCAGTTCAGGCTTGTGGCAAGCGCGGCAGAGGAGTTTCTGATGTTTTCCTTCCAGAACATAACCCGTGAGAGTGTGGTCAAAGTTCTGCATTCCTCTCTCCCACCAGACTAAATCATACTTAAGCCCCTGATGCTCGACATGACATTCCTGACAGTTCTTATATTCTGTAGTGCGGTGTAACCCCTTGGAGTTTTGAATCTGCTCTTTGAGAAATGAATGGCAGGCCAGACATTTCTCGGCAAAAGCCTTTTTATTAGGGCTGTGGCATTTTCCGCAATTCTCCACTCCCTCCCAGGCGGCATGGGACTGATGCAAGGGGCCCGGGGAGAGTTGGGCCCGGAGATTGGAAAAGACCAATAACGAAAATATCCCTGTCAATAAGATGACCAACTTAACTGTCATATGTGTAAGGTTTATAATTGAAAATCAAAAAGGTCTGGCATAGCCGGTCCACAAGGCCACGGCAATGTGAACTGCCAGGATGAGATACATGGTAAAGGCAAAGGGCTTGTGAAAAATGTGCCAGTAATGAAAGAGCTTTTTGGCCTGGTCAAGTAGCAGGATGTTTCGTCGCAGGACCCTTTGGTGATTCAGCACTTGCAGCAGGTGGTGACGCTTCTTGCCTGGAATTCCCAGAGAGTTGACGAAATGTTTTAACTTGCGGCGCAATCGAATTCTATACAGGAAATCGTCTTTGGTCATTGACCACAAGGCTGGAAAGCTGCCCACATTCTCTGTCAGGCTCAATCTGATGATGCCCTCCAGCCGGGACATAGACCTATCGTTCAAGTTGAATTCAGACCGCAGTTGATCGGTCAAGCCCTGGTATTTCTGTTCGATTTCCTTCAGGTTAAGCTGATTCCCCTGCAGGTTGCGCGGAATCTGTAGGTATATATACCTCCCCAATACTCCGCTCAACACCACTGCCACCATGGACCAGAAACTGAGGGCCACCAATCCCTGGACCTTAAAAGAGGTGTGCAGGAGAATGAAAACCGGCCCCACGATTCCCAGGAAAATATGAAAATTCAGCCACCGGCTCAGATTACCAAGTTTATTTAGGAATTTGATTCTCTTCCTAACCGAATAGAGATGCATCAAAAGCATCATTACCGTCCCGATTATGCCATAAAGCAGGCCGCGACTCCCGGCCGGTCGCAGCGCCCGGTAATCCGGATGATGAGGCCGGTCCGCATAAGGCGTTAAGTAAAAGGAGAGACCATCTAGCAAAAGAAATAGAATCACCAAAGAAACCAGAATCATTAGGAGGCGACCTAAAATCCATTTATTGGTCTGCGCCCTGCTATTCTGAACCAGATTAACTGGTAATTCGATCGACTGTGTTTTTACCGACACGTTCAGACAGGAACTAGGGCTAAGAACTAATGTATTTACGCCGGTGGGGCCAAAAGATTAGCTTTTTTTGTAAAATTGAGTTCATATACCTCTAAATATCGGATTTGAAACTCTCATTCTTGAAGCATTGTGAAATTCCGCACAACCGGTGTGAAAAGATGTGCGAAAGTCGACAATTTACTCAGTCAGAATCGTCCTCGTCTCTGCCGCCAGATTGAGGAAACCTTCCTGGGGAAGTCTCGATTTAACTGCAAGGCTGAAAATCTATAAGCGACCAACCCGATTGGAATTAACTCGAATTAAGAGACTTTTCTGAGAGCGGGAATGTGAGTACTGTTTCTATGTATTACAATATTCTTGAATTGAGCATAGAAGTTGCAAGACCGGCAATTGCTCCGATTAATAGAATTGCTTCCAGATAACGCTGCTGGTGCAGAAATCACCAGACGAGGAATACCACTGCTGTAAGTGAGATAATTTTAATTCCTCTAACCAGAATTAGTCTGAAGATACTCCGGTAAGGCAGACGGCTTGGCTCTAAGATTATAGTATGTTCTGATTTCATCGCTCTCTTTTAGCCTGGGATAGATAGCGCCCTTTTTGTGCCTTCAAGTTGAGCTGTCTTTCGTTTGTATGCCTGAAAGAATGACAAAAGGATCAGCCTATCCTGCGAGTTGATTCCTACTCGTATTCCAGGCCCTCCAGACTCAACTCTTTTCCGGAAATAATCCGGAGCGGTCCTTTTCCGCAAATCCGACAGATTTCCTCAATTTTGTCTGTGGAGTAGCTCTCTTGGCAGGAAGGGCAAGTGACAACGGCGGGGGTTTCCTGTATGGCAATTTCGGCGAAAGGGATTCGGGAATTTTTCTTGGCTATATCGAATCCGAACCGCAGGGCTTCGGCGCTAACGCCGGCCAATTTCCCCAACCGCACAGAGATTTTAAGAGCCCGGACCGGCTGGTTGATTTCGGCTATTTTCCTCTCGGCCTGTTCGATTATGTTCTGGGCGATTCCCACTTCATGCATTTTAACAGATCCTGGGCAAAGGGTCGCCCATGGGCAAGTCTATAATTCTCTTGGTGCCCAGATTAGTTTTGAGATAGACAATTGCTTGGGGTTCTGAGACGATTCTTCCTATGGCACTACTCTCTTTTCCTAAAGGGTGTTGCTTGAGAATTCCCAAGACGATTTCTACGGCATCGGGTGCGGTCACTATTAAGGCCTTTCCCTCATTGGCCAGATACAAGGGGTCGAAACCCATCAGGTCGCAGATGCCTTTTACTTCCGGCTTGACCGGCAAGACGCCCTCGTTCAGTTCTATGCCGAACTTCTGGCCCCGGACTGCTTCGTTTAAGACCGCGGCCACTCCCCCGCGGGTGGGGTCGCGCATGAAGCGAATTTTGGGTCCCAGGCTCCAGAGCGGCTCTAAGAGCTCATAGAGCGGGGCGCAGTCACTGACCAGAGAGCTGGATAAGGGCAGATTTTGACGGGCCACAAAAATGGAGGCGGCATGGTCGCCCAGAGTGCCGGTCATTATGATTTGATCCTCTGGATGGATTTGCTCTACAGAGAGAGGAGTTTGGGTCTGCACGACTCCAATCCCGGTGGTATTGATGAAAATCTGGTCAGCCGCCCCTTTCTCCACGACCTTGGTATCGCCGGTTACCACCTGACATCCGGTCTGGGAGGCGGTTTTTTGCATGGAGTCGATAATCTTATTCAGAGCGCTTAAGGGGAATCCCTCTTCTAGGATGAAGCTGCAAGAAATTCCCAAGGGTCGGGCTCCCACTACGGCCAAATCATTAATGGTTCCACACACGGCCAATTTGCCGATGTCTCCTCCGGGAAAGAAGATGGGCCGTACCACATAAGAGTCGGTCGAAAAGGCCAACAGATTTTCTGATAAGAATAAAATGGCGGCGTCTTCTAAGCGGTCTAAGATGTGGTTGCCGAACTTGGGCCGGATGAAATTCTCGATCAACTCCCGGGTGAGCTGGCCGCCGCTGCCGTGAGCCAATTTGATAACCTCTTTACTCTTAGTCTCTGCCTTGAGATTGGCTGCAGTTTCAATCTTCATTTAAGCCCCCTCGTAGCTGGTACAAAAAATGGGTGCCGCAGGTCCCCTCAGAGGAGACCATACAGGGGCCGACCGGGTGCTCCGGTCTGCAGGTTTGGCCAAACAAAGTGCATTCCTCAGGCTCCTTTAATCCAGAGATGACCGCCCCGCAGATGCATCCCCGATGTTGCCGGGGCTTATCTATCTGAGCCGGGAAGACCACCTCGGCGTCCCAGTCGGAGTACTTTTCCCGGAGAGCCAGACCGGAGTCATTGATAACGCCCAGGCCTCTCCACTCTGAATCTCTGGAGAGGAAGACCTCCTCAATGATTTCCAGGGCTTTGTGGTTACCCCCTTCAGGCACGGCCCGGCGGTACTGGGTTTCTATCTGGCATCTCCCCTCGTTGGTCTGTTTGAGAAGCAAGCAGAGCGATTCCAAGATGTCTTCCGGCTCGAAGCCTGATATTACTCCGGGGAGGCGATATTGCCGGGCTAGAAAATCATAGGGCCTACGGCCGATTATACAGCTGACATGTCCCGGCAAAATCAACCCGTGCAGATTCAGAAGCGGGTTAGTAGCAATCTTTTCCAGCGCCTGGGGAACGGTCTTGTGTCCGCAAAGCACCAAAAAATTGCGCAGGTTAGCCTTTCTGGCTGACTGGACCGCGTAAGCCACCAGCGGAGCCGTGGTCTCAAAACCGATTCCCAGAAAGACTATCTTAAGGTCAGAATGTTTTTCAGCAAGCCCGACCGCCTCTAAGGGAGAGTAGACCAGTTGCACCTTGCCGCCCTTAGCCTGAGCCTCTGCCAGGGAAGAATCAGACCCCGGGACTTTGAACATGTCTCCAAAGGTAGCCACGATGGTCTTAGGCTGCAGCGAGTACCAGACCGCTTTATCCACAAACTCATTAGGAGTGACGCAGACCGGGCAGCCGGGACCGGATATCAGCCTGATTTTTTTGCACAGGATTTGTTTAATCCCGGAGCGGTAGATGGCCACAGTATGGGTACCGCATACCTCCATGAAGTTGATGCTCTCTTTAAGCCGCCCGCCCAGGCATTTCACACAGTAAATCAGGGCTTTGATTTTTTCTTCCGGCTGGCTCATCTCGGCTCTGATTCCATAATCTGTTTGAACAACTCCAGGGTAGAGGCCCCCTCTTCCGGGGAAAGTTTCTGGATGGCAAATCCGGCATGCACGATTACGTAGTCCCCTGGTCTGAGTTCTTCCACCAGAGAGGCGTTAATCTTAAGCTGCACCCGGCTCACCTCCACCCAGGCCCATTGCTCATCTATTTTAATAACCTTAGCCGGCACTCCTAAACACATTGCTCTTTCCTCGCCTTGGCAATCAGCGCCTGGCCGACAGCCAGACCTCCGTCATTGATAGGCACTAAAGAGTTGAAATAGACTTCGAATCCTGACTCGGTCAGACGCCGAAAACATCCTTTTAGAAGAATCCGATTCATGAAACACCCGCCGGACAGGCAGACCCGTTTTAAGGCTTCCGACTTTTTAATTTTCTGGCAAACTTCTACTACGATTTCAATGATGGTGGAATGAAACTTGGCCGCAATCCGGTCTTTAGAAATGTTTTTGATTAAATCTTCCACTATCTGTTTTATGGCTGGCTGCAAGTCAATCACAATTGGCTCAGAGCCGGACAGCAATGCAAATGGATAAGGTTGCTCTTTCTGTCCAGTAGCCAGCATCTCCAGCGCTATGGCCGCCTCCCCTTCATAGCTAATATTTTCTCTGTAATCCAAAATGACACTGACGGCATCAAAAATTCTTCCCAGGCCGGAGGAAAGGGGCGCATTAATGCCCGACTGTATCATTTTTACCAGCGCCGACATTCTATTCCTCCCCAGTTTCCTGACCACCGGCAGTTTAAGTCCCCATAAATCTTCTCCGAAAGTATCTCTTAACAGTGAGACTGCCATCTGAGCCGGGTGAAGTATGGCCGCCTCACCGCCAGGCAAGGGGAGATACTTGAAGTGAGCCTTTCGGCGAAACTCTTCCGGCCTGCCGGCGAAGAATTCTCCTCCCCACAGATTTCCATCCCAGCCTAAACCGGTTCCATCAAAGGCTAAACCGATTATCGGCTCTGACAAATCGTGTTCTGCCATACATGAGGCAATATGGGCTTCATGATGCTGAACCCCGATTCTTCTGATTCCAGAGAGATTCTGTACGAATCTGGTGGCCAAGTACTCCGGATGTAAATCATGGGCTGCAATCTCCGGCTTAATTTCAAACAGTTTTTGATAATGGCGATAGACCTCCTGATAAGCCTGAAAGCTTTCCAAATTCTCCAGGTCTCCGATATGCGGACTTAAGAAGAGGTCATTCCCTCTGGCCAGACAGAATGTGTTCTTGAAATGCCCGCCCGCAGCAAAGATTGGAGTCTCAAAGCGCTCTTTCACTATCAAAGGCCGGGGGACAAATCCGCGTGACCTGCGCCAGAGCACCGGCTTCTCCAGAACCACACTTAGCACCGAATCATCGCAGAACCTCTCAATTTTGCGGTTATGAGTCAGAATCCCATCAGCCCAGCGGGCAACTTTTTCTAAGGCCTCCACATCCTGGTACAGAATCGGCTCTTCGGAAATGTTGGCTGAGGTCATTACCAGAATCATTTGGCTTGCCTCTAGCAACAGATGGTGCAGGGGAGAATAAGGGAGCATCACACCTAAGTATTTCAAGCCAGGAGCCACATCTTCTGCCACCCGGCAATTTTCTATCTTGCGCAATAGAACGATAGGCCTTTCGCTGGACTGCAGTATTTGAGCCTCTGATGCAGAAACTTCACAAATTTCCCGGGCCGTTTCTAAATTCTTGACCATGATGGCAAAGGGCTTGGCAGTTCTTTTTTTTCTCTCTCTGAGTAGTTTGACTGCGGCTGGATTTTCTGCATTGCAGGCTAAGTGAAACCCCCCAATGCCTTTAATGGCAATGACTTGTCCCCCATGCAATCTCTGGACTGCCTCTTCTAACGGCTGCCGGGAGGGTTTCATGCCATCCAGAGCCATAAAATTCAAGCTCGGCCCGCACTCCGGACAGGCATTCGGCTGAGCGTGGAATCTGCGGTCTAAGGGGTCGTCATATTCTCTTTGACACTCCGGGCACATCTGAAACTCCGCCATGGAAGTCAGAGGCCGGTCGTAGGGGAGGTCTCTGATTATGGTATAGCGCGGCCCGCAGTTGGTACAGTTTGTGAACGGATAATTGTATCTCCTGTTACCCGTCTCAAAAATTTCTTTTTCGCACTCGGCACAGGTGGCAATGTCAGCCGGCACATGCAGTTTTAATTCCTGCTTGTCCGTGCTCTTCCCAATCCTAAAATCCTGGTAATTTTGGAGTGGTAGAACATCCCAGTCTATTTCGCTGATGTTGCAGGCGGGCGGTCTCTCAGCTTTCAGAAGTTCTGGGAAAAGTTTGAGAGCCTCAGCTTCTCCTTCTAAGTCTATGATTACCCCGCTGGAATTGTTATAGACCCTCCCCTTCAACCCCAGGCGATGGGCCAGCCGAAAGACAAAAGGCCTGAATCCCACTCCCTGAACCGTGCCTTTCACCAAAAACCTGTAATGTGAAGTATTCCGGCAGGGGGCTTCCGCCTCTTTCTGATAGGTGCAACCGGAGATAAGAGCTTGTCCTTTAGCCATGTTGAATTACCTCCGGTTTAGGACAGTCCTCTTTAATCTCCAGCCACTGGTTTAACTGTTTCACTATCATCTGGGCCACTTCCGGGATTGCCCTTTCAACTGCCGGCGTGCATTTTTCCGAAAACGTGGCGCAATCCTCTATTTCCACGGCAAAGATGACGATTTCTTTAGGCCGGGGGACTCCCATCTGTTCAGCCAAAGACAAGGTGCCTGCCAAGGAAAGATTGTGAAAATTTCTCAGGTAAGGCTGGTCTTTTAAGTCCTCAGAGTTCAGAACAGTTACAGAGCCGGGAGGGTCTTTCCGCCAGTTGATTGAATCGGCTATGATTATCCGGTCGAATCCCGAAATCGTATCCAAGAAGCCGAAGCCGGCTAAGGAGGATTCTTGATAAGTTACTTGGGGGTGAACAAAAAGAGAGGAGGCGATTTTTACCGCGTGTATTCCGACTCCATCATCAGTCAGGATGGGATTCCCCAGCCCCAGAACCAGGATTTTTTCTTGCAACACGTCTTCCCCTCATTTCAGAAACGCTCTATTTTTTGTAAGACTTCTCCTTGCGGCGACAGGATTCTGACTTCCAAAGGCATCTCTCCTGGCAGGGAATGGGTGGCACAGGCAAAGCAGGGGTCATAGGCCCGGAAAGCCATCTCAATCTTGTTCAGAATGCCATCGGTTACCGCGGTACCTTTCTTTATCAAGCCTTGAGCAGCCTTTTTTATCGACATCGATATGGCGGCATGATTGTTGGTCGTCCCCACAATTAAATTCACTTTTTGGACGATTCCCTTTTTATCGGTAACATAGTGATGGTATAGAGTGCCGCGCGGCGCTTCCACACAGCCGATGCCTTCATCCGGCTCGGACATCGGAATAGTCCTGATATTCTGGCTGATTATTTCCGGATCTTGGGCTAACTCTAAGGCTCTCTCGGCCGCATAGACCAGTTCGATGATCCGGGCCCAATGAGTGGCCAGGGTGGCATGCACCGGCTTTCCTCCCAAGGTCTTGTAAAATCTCTCATACTCTGCCTGAGCCAAAGGTGTGGCCATCCCGTCCGCGGCGTTCAGTCTGGAAAGAGGGGTAGCCTTGTACACGCCGGACTCCTGCCCATCCACAAAGCCTTTCCAGCCTATTTGCTTCAAATAAGGAAACTTCAAATAGGTCCAGGGTTCCACATGCTCGGACAGCACATTCAAATAATCCTTAGCTTCAAACTTGACGAATTCTTTCCCCTGAGTATCCACCACCCGGATTTTCCCGTCATAGAAGTTGACTCTGTTTTTCGCATCAACCGTTCCCATGGAATAGGTCTTGTGGGCGTAGGTGTCAGAGAGAATCAGGTCGACATAGGTCTTGTTGGCCAGAACGATATCATCTATGACTTTCAGGGAGAATTTGCCAAATTCAACCATCTCTTTGGCATACCCCGCTATTTTTGTCCTCTCTTCTTCAGTGATTCCCTTGGCCATTCCACCGGGCAAGGCAGTCACCGGATGAATGGCCTTGCCTCCTAAAATAGTCAGGGCATCATGGGCCATGGAACGGGTGTGAATCACTTTTTTACCTGCCTCCAGACCGACTTTGCGGATTACTCCCAAAACGTTTCTCTCGGCAGCCGGGGCCTCCGGGCCGACTACGAAATCAGGGCCTCCCAGAGCGTAGAAATGGACGGTGTGGTCCGCCACATAGAAAATACTGTACAAAAGCTCTCGGAGTTTCTTAGCAGTGGAAGGAATTTCGACATGATAAACAGCATCGCAGGCCTTAGCCGAAGCCATATGATGGGCTTCCGGGCAGACTCCGCAGATGCGGGTCAGTATACGGGGCAATTCCTCGACCGGCCTCCCCTCACAGAATTTTTCAAATCCTCTCAGTTCAGGTACTAGAAAGTAACAGTTGGCTACCCTACCCTGGTCATCTAAGAAAATGTCGATTTTGCCGTGCCCTTCTAAGCGAGTGATGGGGTCAATGGAGATTTTCTTCATTTTCTTCTCCTGCCCAGCATGGAGGCCGCCAGACTGAAGCGGTAGAAGGTCCCGACCGGATCTGCTATGGTACTTATGATCTCTTCGATTTCATCCGGGTCAGTAGAGTCAATCACCGAACTGATGGCGGAAAGCATCTTGGCTCCCTGGTCCGGAGATTCAGGCGGAGCGCCATAGCAGCCCCGACAGGGGACTCCGGCTGAGACGCACAGGGCTCCGCAGCCAGAGCGGGTGGCCGGGCCACAGCAGACAATTCCCTGGTCTAACAGGCACTGCTTGGGGTCAACCAGAATCTCATGGGGCCGGTAGAATCTTCTGATTTTTTTCTCTTCTCTGGTGCGGGGGCATTCGTCACAGCAGCATTTGACTCCAGCTCCCAGGACTGAGCCCTGGGGAGGCAGAGGTTTCCCCTGAATTATGTGCTCTAAAACCGCCCAGACCTGATGGGCTTGAGGAGGACAGCCAGGAATGTAGTAATCGACCGGCACCACCGCGTCCAGAGGAACCAGTTTCTCTAAAAACTCAGGGATTTCTAATTCCCCTTCTGAGATTTTGGTTACCGTCTGCGGATAGACGCCATTGGAATTATCAGTACTGGGGGTCTCTTTATACACTCTATCCAATAGGCTCTCCTTGGTGGAGAGATTAGCCAGACCTGGGATGCAGCCTTCACCCGCGCAGGAGCCAAAGGCCACCAAGACCTTGGATTTCTTGCGCAGCAGCTCGGCCATCTCTCTATTTTCAGAGGTGCGTATCCCGCCGTTGAAAAGACACAGGTCAATGGCTTTATCCGGCATGGCCCGCACATCTTTGTATTTAAAATCAGCGGCGCAGGGCCACAGGACCAGCTCGAAGTTTGCGTCCACATCTAAAATCTTATCTTCAATATCTAAAACCGCAATTTCACAGCCGCCGCAGCTGGCCGCCCAGTACAGAGCTAATTTGGGTTTGCTCATAGCGCCATCCTTCAAGCCACCGCCAATTCAGCTGTCTGCAGATTCAAGGGACCCAATTCTTTTATGGTTTGAACGAACTCGTCCACGATTCGGGCGTATTTGTCCCCTTCTGAAGCAGAAATCCACTCCAGACGTATTCTTCTGGGGTCGACCCCCTGCTCTCTGAGCATTCTCTTCAAGAGTAGGGAGCGGCGCAAGGTCTTGTAATTCCCTTCGGAATAGTGACAGTCCCCGGGATGACAACCGCCGATTAAGACTCCATCTGCCCCGGAGGCAAAAGCCTTCAGGATAAAGGCCGGGTCGACTCGGCCTGAGCACATCACCCGGATGGGTCTGACATTAGGGGCCATCTTCATCCGGGAGACTCCAGCCAAATCTGCTCCTGCATAGGAGCACCAGTTGCACAAGAATCCTACAATCTTTGGCTCAAAATCTCTCACACTAATATCCCTTCGATTTCTGAGAATATCTGCTGGTTGGTAAATCCCTTACCGGATATGGCTGCAGCCGGGCAGGCCGCCACGCAGGTGCCGCACCCTTTGCACAAGGCTTCATTGACCCGGGAGACTTTCTTGACTTCATCGAAAGTGATGGCGGCATAAGGGCAGAGATTATTGCAGATGCGACAGCCGGAGCAGAGCTCTTCCTGAACTACGGCTCGGATAGGTTCCACTTCCACTACCCCTTTTTGAATCATGGCCAGAATGCGGGCAGCTGCCGATGAGGCTTGCGCCACTGTGTCCGGAATGTCTTTGGGCCCCTGGCAGCAGCCGGCAATGTATACTCCATCGGTCATGGTGGCAGTGGGATCCAATTTGGGGTGCCGCTCCAGGAAGAAGCCGTCAGCCGAGAGGGAGATGGAGAACTTCTGGCGCACCAGCTGGGCGTCGTAGCGCGGCTCCAGTGCGTTGCACAAGACCACCATATCCACCGGAATCTCTCTGAATTTGCCGATTAGGGTATCTTCACAGCGCACTACCAGATGACCATTTTCTTTTTCTGACCAGCCGGCTCTGACCACTTCGGCCACCTTGCCTCGGATGATATAACTCCCTTCGTGCATGACCCGGTTGTAAAACTCCTCAAAGCCCTTGCCGTAGGCCCGCATATCTATATAGAATTGATAGACCTCGGCCTGGGTCCGCTCCTTGACCAAATGGGCGAATTTCAAAGCATACATACAGCAGACCCGGGAGCAGTGCTTATGATGGTTTTCATCCCGAGAGCCCACACAGTGAATGATGGCCACGGCCCGAGGGGGCTGTCCGTTTTTGCACAAGACTTTTCCGCCGGTCCCTCCGCTGGCTGAAAGCATCCGCTCAAATTCCAGACTAGAGAAAACATTGGGCAATCTGCCGTGGCCGAACTGAGACATTACTCTGGCATCAAACAAATCGTAACCGGTGGCTAAGAGCACCTGCCCCACCTCAAGCGTCTGAACCTGGTCTTGCATATCGTGTTCAATGGCTTGTGGGTCGCAGACCTTGACACACTCCAAACATTCCACGCATACCCCGCAATTCAGACAGCGGGAGGCCTCTTTGACCGCTTCTTCTTCTGAGAAACCTAATTCCACCTCGCTAAAATCATGAACTCTCTTTTTGGGGTCTAACTTGCGCATCTCCATACGCGCCTGTTTGGGTATGTCCTTGAACATGGGAGAATAGCGGTGCGGCCTAAAAGTCTCCCCGCGTGGGACAATCGGTTTGGGCATATGGGTCTTAAAGTTAACTAAGGGCTGGCCATTCAGATATTTCTCAATGGATTCAGCCGCTCTTCTTCCCAGTCCCATTGAGGCAATCACAGTCGAAGGACCTAAGACGACATCACCGCCGGCGAAAATTCCTTCCAGATTAGTTGCCAAACTATCCTGGTCAACTTGGAGGGTTCCCCAGGGGGTAATGGCGAAATGAGGCTTGCCACCTTCGTCGGATAAAATCTCAATCTCCGGCTTCTGGCTGATGGCCACTATAATGTTTTCAAACTCCAGAGTGTGTTCCGACCCTGGGACAGGAATTGGTCTTCGACGACCGGAAGCGTCCGGCTCACCTAATTCCATGTTCACGCAGCTTAATTGCAGAGTCAGAGGAGAGATGCGGGTAATCTTGGTAGGGGCAATTAAATAATGGATAGCCACGCCTTCGGCCTCGGTATCTTCAATCTCCTGAGGAGAGGCCGGCATCTCTGCCCGGGTACGGCGGTACAGAATGGCGACTCTTTCTGCTCCCATTCTCAAGGCGGTGCGAGCCGCATCCAGAGCGGTATTACCGCCACCGATGACGGCCACTCGGCGCCCCAGGGGAGTCCGAATGCCTAAATTTACCCGGCGCAGGAAATCGACTCCGCCGTAAACCCCCTGTAAATCTTCTCCTTTAATACCTAAGGTCACTCCGCTCTGTGTCCCTACGGCCAAGAAAACGGCTCGAAAATCTTGCTTCTTTAACTGCTCTAAGGTTATGTTTCTGCCCAGGCTGACATTGGTTCTGAACTCTATTCCCAGCTTCTCCATATATTCTATTTCTTCATTAAGCAGATGCCGAGGGAGCCGGTAAGCCGGAATTCCCAGGGCCAACATTCCACCCAATAAAGAGTGTCTCTCAAAGACCGTCACCCGGAAGCCTTTGGTTGCCAGGTCATGGGCACAGGCCAAACCAGCCGGGCCGGACCCGACCACTGCGACTTTTTCAGCCCTCTTCTCAATCTTGGGGGGTTTGATTTCAACCCCTTTCTTTCTGGCCCAATCTAAGGCGAATCTTTTCAGGTGCTGAATGGCTAAGGGCTGATCCACATAGCCTCGGTTGCATTCCGTTTCGCAGGGATGGTAGCAGACCCGGCCGCATACCTCTGGCAGGGGATTGCGCAGGCGGATGAGTTGGGCCGCCTCTTTGAATTTTTTGTCGCGGATTAAAGCAATATAACCTGCCGCCTCCTGGCGGATGGGACAGGCTTCTATACAGGGTGGAGTTTCCTCTTTATCTACGACGTAGGTATTAGGAACCGCTTGCGGGAAGGCTTTGTAAATGGCAGTTCTCTTCCCCTGCATCTCGTCAAACCAGCTGGGGACTTCCACCGGACAGGCTTTGACACAGGCGGCGCAGGAGGTACATTTATCGTTAACATAGCGGGCTTTGCTGCGCACAGTCACCTTGAAATTCCCCATGTACCCTTCCACTTTCTCTATTTCTGAAAGGGTCAACAGGTGAATATTCTTGTGTCGGTCAGCTGAGACCATCCTGGGGGTCAGGATACAGGCCGCGCAGTCTAAGGTGGGAAAGGTCTTGTCGAACTGAGCCATGTGTCCGCCGATGGTCGATTCTCTCTCGACTAAATAGACTTGATTGCCGGATTCGGCGATTTCCAGGGCGGCATGAATGCCGGCAATTCCCCCTCCTACAATCATGGTATCAGGATTGATTCTTACGTGGGAAAGCTCCAGAGGCTCCTGCCAGGCCACCCTTCTGACTGCGGCATTGACTATGGCCTTGGCTTTGTCGGTCGCTTTTTCTTTGTCTTCGTGGATCCAGGCGCAGTGCTCACGGATGTTGGCCATCTGAAACAAATAACGGTTCAGGCCGGCCTCTTCGCAGGCCTTGCGGAAGGTGAGCTCATGCATCTGGGGAGAGCAGGCCGAGACCACCACCCGATTCAGCTTCCACTTTTCAATGTCTTTTTGAATCATCTGCTGCCCGGGCTGGGAGCACATGAAAAGATAGTTTTTGGCTAAGACTACATTGGGCTGTTTGGAGATAAACTCCACCACCTCTTCCACATTGACCGTGCCGGCAATGTTGGTCCCGCAGTGGCAGACAAAGACTCCAATCCGGGGGGGCATATGCGCATTCATGCCAGAACTCCTACACCAGCCAGCTTTTTCTCCGGGAGGTTGACGAAATTGTATTTCAACCCCAGCTCTTCCGCACTGGCTCCCAGAGCCCAGCCCAAAAGCTGGGTGAAATACCAGATCGGCATCTTAAAGCCGGTGCCGAATTTCTGGTTGATTCTACCCTGATAAGCTTCCAGATTGATGTGACACATCGGGCAGGTAGTGATGATGACGTCCGCCTCATTCTCAGCGGCGCATTCTAAGATTTCCTTGTTTAATTTCAGCCCCACTTCTGGAAAAGTAGACATCAACATCCCTCCGCAGCAGCGGACTTTCATAGGAAAGTAAACAATCTCTGCTCCTAATTGAGCGAAGAGGTCGTCCATAGTGGTGGGGAATTCCCGGTCGTCAAAACCCCGCTCAGGCCGGACTAACTGGCAACCATAATAGGGGGCTATTTTTATGCCGCTCAAATCCTTTTTAACCTGCAATTTTATAACTTCTACTCCCACATCATTGACCAGGACATCCAAGGGATGCCGGATGGGGGTTTGGCCGCTGTACTCTAGTCCTCCGGACTTCAAAGCCTGATTGACCATCCTTTTCAGCCCCGGATTTCTCTTCAAGTATTCATTGGTCTTGTTCAAAATGGTAAAACAGGAACTGCAGGGAGCCACCACTTCTCCACCTAATCTCTCTGCCAAAGCTAAGTTTCTGGCCGATATTGAAAAAGCTACCGTTTCCTTGACCGACATATATGCGGTAGCTCCACAACAGTTCCAGTCTTCAATTTCCTGCAAATCATGCCCTAAAAGATGAAAAACAGTTTTTAAGGAGATATCGTAGGCTTTAGCCTGGGATTCTAAGCTACAGCCAGGATAATAAAGGTATTTCAAGCGCCACCTCCGGCCGGTTTAGTCTCTTTAGCGACTTCCACTACGGCGCCATAACCAACCGGGCTGGCGTACTCCGGTATCTCCCGCTCCACCGGCAAGGCCTCTTTTTCCGCCTGGCTGATAATATTGCGAATCTGCTCTAACCCTTTAATCCTCTGGGGCCTGAAAGCCAGCCGCCCGTGGGTAAACATCTTCCATCCTAAGGGAGCCATCTGCCAGAATCTCTTCCAGCCGGTCTTAAGATTGAAGCGGGTAACCAAACCCAGCTCATAATTCCGGCCGTAGCGGTTGACCATCTTTACGAACTGCTCGGAGAGGGCATAGACCGGAAAACGGGAGGGGAAAATCCCCTTGTCCATGGCAATTCTCTTCAGGGCGTAGAGTATGTCGGTGATTTTGATCCCGGACGGGCAACGGGTGGTACAGGCATAGCAAGAGGCGCAGACCCAGATGGTCCTGGAACGCAGGATAGTCTCAATGTCACCGGCTCGGAAAAGAGCCATCACGCCCCGGGGAGAGACATCCATGGCATAGCTGACCGGACAGGAGCCGGTGCAGGTGCCACACTGGATACAGGCTTTGATTTTGTCGCCCCCGGGAATCAACTCTAACTGAGCTAAGAATGAGTGGCGCAACACCCTTTCTGATTTGGGCATTACCCCCGGCTGGACTAGCTTAAGCGCTTGGAAACTCGCGGCCATTGTCTACCTCGCTAAAACGCTTCCTGCGGATATAAATTCAACTTCTGTGCCATTAAAAACTGGGCCAACGTACTTTCAGTCAAGTTATGAGAATAGGTCATTGCCACAGAAAAACCATGAATCGACCCGATCGTCTATAAGTAGGAAAAGATGTCTTCTTGTTATTTTTTTCACAAAAGGGTCGAGACATATTTTCGGTCGCTTCCCTCTCATTTCACCCGCATGGTTTGTTCCGGCTTCCAGGGCTCCCGTCCGCCGCAGAAATAAGAGGGATATTTCTTGCATAGCTCCATTTCGGCTTGCAGTCGCATCTGGTGAGAGAATTCCATGTCCGCCAAAAAACGGAACATCCTTTTCCCGGAAAGTTCCGAAGTCTGCTCTGCCGCGTCCAAATAAAATTCCCGCGACCTTCTCTCTTCCTCTATGGCTAGCTCTAACACATCCACCACTGATTTGTTTGTCCTTTTTCCCTTGGTACTGAAACTGGCCGGTAAAACCGACGGGGGGAGTTTAAGCTGGGTGCCGGAGAAATAGCGGCTGTGCATCTCTTCCAAAATCTTTTGATGTTGTTTTTCTTCATTGAGCAGTTGTTTGAAGCGGCCCGCCACTGCCGGTGAGGCTATTCTCTGACCTAATTCTTCATATAAATTCTGCGCATCAATTTCAGAGCGTATGGCAATACCTAATGCTTCAAGTGAGGTGAGATGTTTGTCCTTCATATCCTATCTCCCCTTTGAGTGGCTCTCTCTATTTTTCATATCGACGATACGACCACCTTTCGTGAATTAGTTCACAAGAAATATATAATTAATGGCTAAAGCCTGTCAAGTAAAAAATTATTTTTTTTTCGAATAATTCGCTATTTTACATTAGCTTTTGCCTTTGAATCCATAAAAAACATTTCCGTGCAGTCGTGACATATGTGATATATTTCACATAATATCTGCTTTTTAGCATGCTGGTGGAAGATGGGTCTTAAGCTAATTTTATATCATACTTTGAATTGAAATGATTCTTCAAAGCTAGTAATTGTACATTCAATAGGTCTCATTTTAGAGAAAGGTTGAGATGAAGCTTGTAGTTGGATATTAATAGCGCAATTATGGCCGGGTTCAGCTGTGAGGGTGCTCAGTAAAGAGTGAAAGCGTCTCAGACCAAGAGTAGCAGAAGGTCAACGGTCATTATCTGGCGCATTCAGGATAGGAAAGTTAGCGGAGGATATCTCTGCCTTTCTCTTTTAAGCCTGCCCGAAGGTTCTAAGGCTGCAGATAAAACAAAATCAGCCAATGCCTGACTTAGCCCATTTTTTCAATGCGGATGCTGGGATTGTGCGAGTTCCACTTAGAGAATTTTATTTAAATAGTATACTCTGAGGACCCGTTTGCGCAGCGACTTGCAGGCACTCCTGAAGGAGATGTTCCAACAGTTCCTCCATGTGCTTTGGCCGAGTTCGGAGATTGACAATGTTGACCCGGAACCAGGTCTTGCCCTTCAGCTCAGTTGTGGTAATCCAAAATTTCCCTTTTTGCTCCACCCGGCGGGCTACTTCCGCATGCAGATGACTGAGTCTGGTTTCATTTAGATTTTCCGGCTTAAAGCGAAGGCATACGCCTGACAGTTGCGGACTAGCGGCAGAGACGAAGACCGAATGTTCTTTACACAGTTGATGGAGGTATTTGGCCTGCTCCACATTCCGGTCAATCCACTCGCCTAATTGCTTAACTCCGTAGTGCTTGAAGCTCATCCAGACTTTAAGACTGCGAAAGCGGCGCGACTGCTCAAAGGAGTTGGCATAGTACTTGAAGCGGGAGCTTTCGGTGTCCAGTTCGTCCCGCAGATAGGCGGGCTGGATTCCGTAGGAGTTTGTCAGCTGTGCTTTGTCCCGGACCAAAATAGCTCCGGCATCCAAAGGGGCGAAAAACCACTTGTGCGGATCGATGGTGACTGAATCTGCCAGCTCAATCCCTTTTAGCACTCCAGGCCATTTCTGGGAGAGGAGCATTCCGCCACCATAGGCAGCGTCAATATGCAGCCAGAGTTTCTCTTGGTCGGCTATTTTGCGCAGCCCTATAAGGTTGTCAACCGCGCCGGTATTGGTCGTGCCAGCCAGGCCAATAATGCACATAGGAGAGATTCCTTGCTGACGGTCATTCTTAATTGCCTCCTCCAGTGCCCTCAGATCTATCCTGAATTCATCGTCAGTGGGCAGTATTCTGAGATTGTTTCTTCCTATCCCCACTGCGTCAGCAGCTTTATCTATGGAGACATGGCGCTCTTCGGAGACATAGGCTGCCCAGGTTCCCTTTACTCCATCATGCTGGGCTAAGTTGAAGGAGGCCCAATCCCGGGCTAACTTTAAACCCTCGAAATTGGCCATGGTTCCGCCGCTGGTGAGGTGCCCTCCGGCCTGAGGACCGAAGCCGACCAAGTCAGCCAGCCAGCGGACAGTTCGTCTCTCCAGAGCCACTGCTCCCGGACCGACCGAATAAGTCCCGACGTTTTGATTCAGGGCTGAGCAGAGCAGATCTGCTAAGATTCCAACCGGCAGAGGGGTGGGCGTTATCAGACCAAAGTAGCCGGGGTGATTGACCTGACAGCAGTGAGGCATGAGTTTCAGGTTAAGTTCATTGATAATTTGCTCAGATGAAGTCGGCTCCTGGGGCAATGGTTCGGCAAATAGCTCCTCCAGCTCTTTCGGCTCTACTTGAGGAAATAGGGGCTCTTCTTCGATGTGCTGTAGATATTCTGCTATCCATTCTATCAGCTGGTGTCCGGTTTTTCTAAACTCGTCGAGATTCACAGATTTGTCAGACATGGCTCCTTTCCTTGTTTCCATTAATGCGTACCTGAATTCAATTGGTTTTTGACAGGCTAATGGCTGAATAATATATTGAATTTGGTCAGATTACCAGTTGAAAGAATTCTACAGAAAAAAGAAACTTTTTACGATTTTTTTCGAAGCAAATTAGAGGACAAGTAACCCGGAATGGTCATAGAAAACTTTGCCAGAGGAAAATATATGAATGTTCAGAATAGCTTAGCGAGAAGATTCGTTTTAGCAGGCATTGTCTGTGGAATTCTGGCGGATATAGTCTATTTTATCTCCGCCACGGTCAGTCTGCCTTTGCGGATTGCTTTTCCAGTATTCTGGTCCTTCGGGCCACTCTTAATATTTGCCGCGGTCGGAATCTACTACTTCATTAGTCACCGAAGAAAGAGTGTAGCCCTGCAAATCGGGACAATTTTTATGATTATTGCCGGTGCCTTAGTCACCCTGATGGGGACCATGCAGGGGTCCTATCGTCTGGCTATGCAGGAAATCAAACCTGATAGCGTCAATCTAACTACAAAAATGGCCTGGGATATGGCGGTGACTGCGGCTGACTCACTCCAATTAGGAGCCGACTTAGCCTGGGATATGTTCATTTTCCCCAGTATGATTCTTTTGGGCTTAGCCATGTGCGGAGATGCTAGATTTGGCAAGATTATAGGAGGAATAGGCGCAGTCATTGGCTTGCTAGGACTGGGCTTTAACATTTACACTTTCCCCACCCCGCCTGGTGATGCCGGATTGATAGATGTGGGGCCTCTGGCAGGACTGTGGTTTTTGCTGGTGAGTATTCAGATGATCCGTCATTTCAAGACCATCGAAGAGCATTCTGGTTCTAGTTAACGTTGCTGACTATCCCTAAACCGTCTCTTGCGGCCTAGGATTTCACCTTTGCCCCTAAATCTTCTAATTAAGCCGTCACGAATAAATCTGCTTGACATCCATCGAGAATAGGGTAAGTTTAGCGAAGTATACTGGTTTAATCCTGCTGTTTGTCACTTCTTAGAATCTGATTGAGAGGGAGGATATGGAGGTTGTTATAGTATTGCAAGTAAATAAACTCCAACGCAGAAATACTCTTGTAAGACCAGGATTGTGGATTTTAACGATATTCTGGCTTTTGGCTTCACTTTCCTTTGAAGCGGCCAGACTCACTTATTCACACTCCTGGTCAGCTCAATCCAGCTTGGGAATACGTGCGGATTCCTGTTACGCCGTATGCGGAGACGGAAATGGAGACGATGCGATTAATGAGCAGGACTTAGCGGTCCTGTTTGACTATCTCTTCAACTCTGCGCTACTGCTAGGTTCCTGTCTGGAAAACTTAGACTTAGACGATTACCAGACAGTCAATATCCGGGATGCGGCCTGGCTCTGTCGCTCGCTGTCCCGTCAGGCTGGAGGCGATATTGAAATAGCCTGCCCTCCGACGCAACCGGCTTATCAACCGGCGTTCAAACCGGCAGACACCTTAGAAATCCAGCAGGCAATCATCCTGCAGGCCGGCAGTTCTTCTCTTTCCATCCCCTTTATTTACAAGAATAGTGATTCACTGGCCGCCTTAGCCCTGCCTTTAAGAGTCAGGATTGGAGGCTCTGTTCCTCAGATAGATTCAGTTATGTTCAGCACCAGAGCTTTGAGTTCCGACTATTCTGCCGCTACGGTCGACCCCGATTCCGCTACCGTCAACTTAGGCTTACTCTGGAAGCAAGGGCTGGCTCCGGGCAAAGATACACTTTTCACTCTTTTTCTGAGCATAGCCCCGGCACCTGACGCCAGAGTGGTACGGGTTGATACGGCTCAACTTTCGCCCGACAATCATATTTTCTTCGTGGAAAGGCAAGACTCAGACGGAATAATACCTTTCTTAATCGGGTTCGGACCGATTCCCCTCTATGTTCAGGCATTCTCTCCGGTCAACTTGATAGTAATCGACCCGAATAATGACAGCATCGGATATTCTTTTAACACCATCGGAAAAGCCCACTATGATACCAGCAATGACAGTATCCACATCGAAGAGGCTCTGCCCGGCAATTATATCATTAAAGTAGTCAAAGACACCTTAGACGTTTCTAATGACAGCAGTTATGCCATTGAGGCGCGTATAGACGGCACGGCTGACAATCTACTGGCCTCCTCGGCCCCGGTTCCTCAGGAAGGAGAGAGCCACAACTATGCCATTACCTCTCAGCCCAGCCTCCCTGCCTGTCTTTCTCTGTCTGGAGATGCCAATGCTGACGGCCACCTGACCCTGGTGGACATCATCTCCATTGTCAACTACATTTTCAATCATCCCGGGTGTCTGCCCGCCCCTGACTGCTGGCTGTGGGGCTTAAACTGCCGGGCAGACTGGAATGGCGACGGTCTGATTAAACTTTCAGATGTGATTCAGGAAGTCAATTTCATCTTTAACCGGCCCAACGGCCCCTGGGCTCCGGTCCCTGTGGGGGCTTGCTGTCTACCGGTCGAACAGAACTAAGGCTTGTAATTCCACATTCTGAATTCTTCCCCTAAGTTCATATTGCCTTTAGGTCAATTTAGGATTAGTTTTGTCTATAGACTAACTTGGTTGATTGGGTGACCTTATTGAAAGCGCCATGCAAGATAAGATAATCTCGCACTACAAAATCTTAGAGAAAATCGGCGAAGGGGGGATGGGGATAATCTATAAAGCCCAGGACATCAAATTGGACCGGATTCTAGCTTTGAAGTTTCTACAAAAGCATCTCTTTTGTAATAATTCTGTTAAGGCCAGATTTACCCATAAAGTGACCCTCTTTATACATAACAACATTGAAGTTGCCATGAAACAAAACAGTGTTTATTCAACACTGGATCGGGACAATGAAAAAAGTTCTTTATATTAGCGGTTCATTGGGTTTAGGACATATTACCAGGGATTTGGCAATTGCTAAAGAATTGCGAAAGCAAAATCCTGAAGTGGAGATAACTTGGTTAGCTGCTCATCCCGCAAACGTGGTGCTCAAGGAGGCCGGGGAAAAACTTCTGCCTGAACCTGACGTGTGGGCAGATGAAACGGTTGTGGCTGAAGATGCTGCCAAGGGTTTTCATTTAGGTTTGATGAAGTACGCCTTCAATATTAGAAAAGTATGGGCACAACACCTTGAAGTCTTCAAAAAAATAATGCAGGGGAAAATATTTGATTTAGTTATCGGCGATGAGACCTATGAGATAGACATTGTTTTGAAAAATAAACGTCTTGTATTAGATATTCCCTTCGTGATGATCTACGATTTCATCGGAATGGATGCCATGACCAAAAACCCGCTGGAAAGGTTAGGCGTTTATATCAATAATCGAAAATGGGCCAAAGGTTATAAGAGTGTTCCTTATCCGGTAGATTTGCTCCTGTTTGTAGGGGAGCTGGAAGACGTTGCCGATAAGAAGTTTGGCTTTCTTCTGCCCAATCGCCGGGAATGGGCTAAAAGACTCTGTAAATTCGTGGGATACATTCTTCGATTTGACCCGGAAGATTATACTGATAAAACCAAAGTTCGGGCGAAATTAGGATATGGGAAAGAACCGCTGGTGCTCTGCTCGATTGGGGGAACTTCCATTGGCAAAGAACTTTTAGAGCTCTGTGGACGGGCATACCCGATTATCAAAGAAAGAATCCCTGATTTGCGCATGATTCTAGTCTGCGGTCCTCGTCTGCCTGTAGAGTCAGTCAAAGTTCCCCCGGGGGTGGAGGTAAGAGGCTATGTTCCTGCTCTTTACGAACACTTTGCTGCAAGTGATTTAGCAATTGTTCAGGGAGGCGGAACGACTACAAATGAATTGACCGCTCTGAAGCTTCCTTTTATTTATTTTCCCATAGAGGGACACTTTGGACAGGAGCTAATAGGAGCGGAGAAGACACGAAGACATCAAGCTGGAATAAAGATGACTTACTCCCGGACAACTCCGCAATCTCTAGCGGAGCAGGTTATCTCTAACATTGGCAAGGAAGTAAATTACAAACCCATACCTACTGATGGTGCTAAAAGGGCCGCGGAGCTTATAAACAATCTCCTTTCCTAGGCTTGGTAAAGTGATCGGCAAAAACATCTCACACTACAAGATTCTAGAGAAAATCGGCGAGGGGGGGATGGGGATTATTTACAAAGCCCAGGATACTAAATTAAACCGCACCGTGGCCTTGAAATTTCTCCCCCGGGTCATTACCACCGATTCAGAGGAGAAACAGAGGTTCATCCAGGAGGCTCAGGCCGCCTCAGCCCTGAATCATCCCAACATCATCACCATTTATGAAATCGACGAGATTGAAGGAGAAGCCTTCATCAGCATGGAGTTCGTGGACGGAGGTAATCTTAAAAAACTTCTTTCCGAGCAGAGCGTATCCTTAGAAAAATTCTACGAGCTGGCCATTCCGGTCTGCCAGGGACTCTCCCAGGCCCATCAAAGAGGAATCATTCACCGGGACATCAAATCCGAAAACATTCTCTTAACTTCAGAAGGTAGGCCCAAAATAAGCGATTTCGGCCTGGCTAAATTAAAGGGCTCGGGAACCATCACCTTAGCCGGCAAAGTCTTGGGTACAGCCGCATACATGTCCCCGGAACAGGTTCAGGGAGAAGAATTAGACGCCCGCTCCGACATCTTTTCTCTGGGAATAGTCTTTTATGAATTGCTCACCGGAGAGCTCCCCTTTAAGGGACTGCACCCCATGGCCATTATGTATTCCATAATTAATGAAGAGCCTCTGTCTCCGGCCCAGCTCAGAAATGAGATTCCTCGCTCCGTAGAAAACATCATCTCTAAAGCCCTGCAGAAGAACAAAGAGCAGAGATACCAGAGTTTAGAAGAGATGACCGCCGATTTTAAAAAGGCGCAGTCCGGCTCGGTAACAGCAGTTGAGGCCGCCATAGAAAAGCCGGGACTAAGGGCGATTGCAGTCCTCCCCTTTGAAGATCTCTCCCCTACTAAGGAGAATGAGTACTTAGCCACCGGCATTACCGATGAAATCATCACTGACCTCTCCCGCTTAGAGGCTCTCAAGGTGACTCCCCGCTCGTCGGTGACCGGCTACAGCTCCAGCATCAAAGACATTAAGGAAATCGGCCAGGAGCTCAAAGTGGAGTATCTTCTGCAGGGGAGCATAAAAAAATTCGGAGAGAAAATCAGAATCACGGCCCAGCTGGCCTCGGTCAGAGACGGCTTCCATTTATGGGCGGAAAAATTCGACGGGGAATTGAAAGACATTTTCGAAATACAGGACACGGTCTCCCAAAAAATAGTTGAGGCTTTAAAGCTAAAACTGACCCCTGTCCAGATTCAGGAACTGGCCAAAAAGCCGACCGCCAATGTTGAAGCCTATGACTTCTACTTGAAAGGAAGAGACTATTACTCCCGGGCCGACAAGAGCAACATCGACTTTGCTTTAAGAATGTTTGAAAAGGCCTTAGAGGTCGATCCGGATTTCGCCTTAGCCTATGCAGGACTGGGGGATGCCTATGTCACCAAGTACATGGCCTATTTCGACAAATCCTCCACCTGGCTGGACGAAGCCGAGAGAACCTGCAAGAGAGCCCTTAATCTGGATGCCAATCTGCCTGAGGCCCGCCGGGCTTTAGGACGGGTCTATCAGTTTCGAAAAAAATATCCTGAGGCAGAAACCGAGTTTCAAAAGGCTGTAAAAGTCAAGCCGGATTACGCAGAAGGGTTTCGCTCCTTGGCTTGGCTTTATTTGGAGCAGGGCAAGGTGGAGCAGGCTATTGCCACTGGAGAAAAAGTTCTCGGTATTAAATCATTAGACAAAGAAACCTATCTGCTGTTAGGTTTGGCCTACCAAGACTTGAAACAAGAAGAGAAAGCGCTGGAAATGTTTGACAAAGCCTTAGACATAGCCCCGGATTATTTCCGGGCTTACTATCAAAAAGGGCAGATTCATCAGCGCCGGGGCGATTATAAGCTGGCTTTAGAGAATTATCGCCGGGCCAGTGAGTTCGGTTTGGAGCCCAATCTTTATTTAGACATCGGCTGGGCTTATTTAATCGAAGGCCAGATTGACCCGGCCATCGAGTCGTTCCGCAAATCGATTGAATTAGGGCTGTTTGATTACCGGGCTTATTATTTCTTAGGCTATGCCTATCACCGAAAAGAGGAGAAATGGTTTGCAGCCGCCTCCTACGATTCAGCCGTGGTTCTGTGCCGCAGACAGATTAGCGAAGACCCTCAGGATGCGCTACTCTTTTCCACTTTAAGTTTAGCTTCTGCAGCCCTGAAAAAATTTCCCGAAGCCAGCGAAGCCTCGGTGAAGGCCTTTAACTTAGACCCGGAAAACGGTCTGATATTATATGACTTAGCCCGGATCTTTGTTATGGAAAACCAGATTGAAAAAGCCTTAGAGACTTTGAAAAAAGCTTTCCAGAGTCCCCTGTCTCCGACTCCGGCTGAGGCCCTCAAGGACCCCCATTTCGAGAGCCTGCGGGAAAATCCTCAGTTTAAAGCGCTTTGTGTAACCCCGCCTTAGTCCTCCCCTCTTAGGGGAGGAAACTTAGCACCCTCTCCTAAGAGGAGAGGGAAGGGGTGAGGTTTCAAAAACAGATTGCTTCGTCGTCCTTCGTCCTCCTCGCAATGACAACTTCATGGTCTCTTGACTTGAGAATGTAGACCCAACTTGCCGTCAAAGTGGATAACTATCCCAGGTTGGGGGTTCGACAAGCTCACACAAAAGGGCAACCCGGGTCTACAGTTTTGACTAATTGTAAGTCTATTTCTCTAGAATATATAGCAATCTCAATTGACTTAAATTGCTTTGAGAATATTTTGTTTCAAGAAGAACAAAGTTGTGAGTATCTCAAGAGTAACTATTTGATGGGGATCAGAAAGTGCAACCTGCGCAATTTTTAGAAAGTGCGATAGCGGAATTAAAGAGCCTGAAGAAAGTGGCAGAAAGGGCTATGGCGCAGGTTTCGGAGAAGGACTTCTTCTCTTCGCCTGACACGGAATCGAACAGCATCGCGGTTCTGGTCAAACACTTAGCCGGCAATATGCGCTCCCGCTGGACTGATTTTCTGACTTCGGATGGAGAAAAACCGGACCGCCATCGGGATTCGGAGTTTATCACTAAGGGGGACAGCCGTGAATCGCTTCTGCAGAGATGGGAAGAAAGTTGGAATCTACTCTTTTCTGTTGTGGAAGCTTTAGAACCCGAGGATTTAAGCAGAACGGTTTTAATCCGAGGAAAAGGGCAGCCGGCTTATCAGGCTATCATTCGCCAATTGTCGCATTACTCACTCCATGTGGGGCAGATTCTCTATCTGGCTAAACACTTTGCTGGTTCCAGCTGGCAGACTTTGAGTGTCCCTAAGGGACAGTCGGAGGAGTATAATAAAAGAATGTGGGGAAAATGAAAATCAGGACAGATGAGGCGTTCAATCACCTCATTTTTTTGCCGGCAATTCTGCTTGACTTATCGTAGAAATTTTAGAATAATAATTCAGATTTTGCCTGACGGTAGTAACTGAAGCAGTTCGCGAATTAAAGCCTTTGTGAATTTTTAGAAGGAGGAGAAAATGGCTAACACCTTAGGCATCACCGGCTACGACTACGTGGAATTCTACGTCGGCTCCGGCAAGATGAACGCCTTCTGGTATGCCAAAGCCTTAGGGATGAAAGTCACCGCCTATGCCGGTCCGGAAACCGGAGTGTTTGACCGGGCCTCTTATTTATTGACCAAAGGAAATCTGAAAATCGTGGTCACCACCGGCATCCAACCCGGAACCTATGAGGTCAATTCTTTCGTAACCCGGCACGGGGACGGGGTCAAACGCTGGGCCATCCGGGTCGAAGACGTGGAGAAGGCTTACCGCTTTGCCGCGCAGAACGGAGGGGTCTTTGCCCGCACGCCCCATGAAATCAGGGATAAAGACGGTTATGTCATCGAGGCAGCCCTGAAAGTTTATGATGACACCGAGTTGGTCTTTGTCAACTATAACAACTACCGGGGGCTCTTCAAGCCGGGCTACAAGGAGCCGCTGCAAAAAACCAAAATAAGCTGCGAGGATACCGGGCTACAGGTCTTTGACCACGTGGTCGGCAACGTGCGAATTAACGAAATGGACTACTGGGCCAGATATTTCAATCAGACCATGGACTTCGAGACCTTTATCAGCTATGGGCCAGGGGACATCTCCACCAAGTATTCGGCTTTGCTCTCCAAGGTGGTCCGCTCTAAAGACAGCATCATCAAGAATCCGATTAACGAACCCTATCCCGGCCTGCGCAAATCGCAGATAGATGAATACATCGAGCATTATCACGGAACCGGCATTCAGCACATCGCCATTGCCACTGACAACATCGTGGATTCCATCCGCGCCCTGCGGGAGAATGGAGTTGATTTTCTGACCGTGCCAGCCACTTATTATGACGGCCTGCGCCAGAAGAATCTGTCCCTGAACGAAGATATCGACGAACTGCAGAGATTAGGTATTTTATGCGACACCTCCGGCAAGGGGTATCTTTTACAGCTCTTCACCAAGCCGGTGGGCGACCGGCCTACTTTCTTTTTCGAGATTATTCAGAGAGTCAACGGCGCCGAGGGCTTTGGCCAGGGGAATTTCCAGGCTCTGTTCGAGGCCATTGAAAGGGACCAGTTTTTACGCGAAGCCATGATGCACGAAGCCACTCAGGCCGGTAAAAAGGTCGAATACGGAGTAGGGATTTAATAAGTAATACTAAAAGAGAGGAAGTAAGATGCCTTTTTATCATAGATTAGGACAGATGCCCAAGAAACCGCACACCACCTTTTTCAGGGAGGACGGCAAATCGCTCTATCGCGAGGAGCTGTTTTCAACTTACGGCTTCTCCGGGATTTTTTCTAACAAATACCGCATCCATATGCCTACCCAGGTTTTAAAAATCCGGGAGCTGGACTGGAAAGCCGCCCTTTTGTGGCCGGAAGCCCCTTTACAGCACTACCACTTTTTCACGGACAAGAAGAAGAGCAAGGGCAATTTCGTCACCACCCGCAATGAATTCTTAAAGAACCGCAACTGCGTGATGTCCACTGCTCATGTCACGGAAAATGACCCGGAGATGTTCTTTCGCAATACCGGGGCGCATGAATATCTCTTCGTCCATTACGGCAAAGGCAAAATTGTCTCCGAATACGGCTGGTTCGATTTCGAGCCAGGAGACCAGATAGTGATTCCCCGAGGCACCACCTACCAGCTCTTCTTTGATGATTTCACCAAAAGCAAATTGTTGATTGTGGAGTCTTCCACTCCCTTCGACATTCCTGAGCACTTCCGCAATGAATACGGTCAGCTTTTGGAAGGAGCCCCTTACTGCGAGAGAGACCTCAAAGTGCCTCAATATTTAGAGCCGAAAGACGAAGCTGGAGAATTCAGATTAGTCTTCAAGCACGGAGACAGATTTTTTGAGCATATTGTCCCTCATCACCCCTTCGACATTGTGGGCTGGGACGGCTATCACTATCCTTTTGCTTTGAATATCAGAGATTATTGTCCCAAGGTCGGTAAAATTCATCTTCCACCTCCGACTCACTTATGTTTCAAAACCCAGCATTTCGTACTATGTAATTTTGTCCCCCGTTTATTCGACTTTCATCCCCAGGCCGTGCCGGCCCCTTATTTCCACGCCAATATCGACAGCGACGAAATCATCTACTACGTGGAAGGAGATTTCATGTCCCGGGCCGGAGTGCAGGAAGGCTCGATTACCCTGCATCCCAGCGGGATTCCGCATGGCCCCCAGCCGGGGAAGACCGAGGCTTCGATTGGCGCCAGGGAGACCAAAGAGTATGCGGTGATGGTGGATACCTACGAGCCGTTACAGTTGACCGTCAACGTGAAAGAGACCCTGGATGAAGCCTATCCCCACTCCTGGCTGAAAGCACCTCAGGATTTCAAGCCGGTGGTGCAGATTAGTTAGGCCATGATTTCTTTATCCCCCAGGGTCCAGGTTCTGGTTCCGAGATTAGGCCGCCCATTGGAAGCTCTGGCTAAAGAAAGAGGCGCCACCAAAATAGTGATGTTAGCCTCTAACGAAAATCCATTGGGCCCCTCACCTAAGGCGACTGAGGCGATTAGAAAATTTGCGGTGGACGGGCACCGTTATGTTGACCCGACTTCTGATGAGTTTGTCCAGGTGATTGCCAAGAAATATAACAAAAAGCCCGAACAAATAATCTGTGGCGGAGGAACAGATTTGCTTCTGGCCTATGTCATCAATACCTTCGCTGAAGAGGGGAATGAGATTCTGACTTCAGACGGCAGTTTTTCCGGCTTTTATGCCAACGTGAAAAAATTCGGACGTAAATTGAAACTGGTGCCGCTAAAAAATTACGCCTTCGATCTAGAGGGGATAGCCCAGCAAATTTCTGGGGCCACGAAAATCATCTACCTGGCCAACCCTAACAATCCGACAGGCACGATATTTACTAAAAAAGAATTTCAAGACTTCCTGAGCAAGGTTCCTGCAAACATACTGGTAATCTTAGACGAGGCTTATTTCGAATATGCGGACTGGAATGCAGATTATCCTGACGGAATGAAATACGACTTCGAAAATCTGTTGGTCACCCGCACCTTTTCTAAATGCTATGGCCTGGCCGGCCTGCGCATCGGCTATGCCGTCGGGCCAGAATATCTGATTAAGGAACTTTACAAGATTCGCCTCCCCTATGAGCCCAACTGCCTGGCCTTAAAAGCGGCCCTGGCCGCGCTGGATGACGCAGAATTTGTGCAGAGAACTTTAGCCTCCAACCGCTCATCCTTGGATCTGATGAAAGCCAAGTTCGACCAGCTGGGAATCAAATGGGTGGAAACTTTTGCTAACTTTCTGTTGTTAGTTTTCCCGGATGAAAAAATGGCTTTTGATTTCTTCGATAGCTGTCTGGAGAAAGGCATCTTAGTCCGGCACGTCAAAGGTTACGGGATTCCAGAAGGGGTGAGAATTAATTCTGGAACAACAGAAGAAACGGAATATGCTCTAGAAGTTATCGAGGAAGTTTACAGTAGATTGAAAAATCAGGAGCCGATAAAAACTATTTCCAGAAAATTCCAAAAGGTAACAAGTAGATGAAGTTTGTTTCGTTTAAAACTAAAAGTGGAGAGGAAAGAGCAGGATTCTTTTCTGACGGAAAAATAGTTGACCTGCAGAAGAATGCGCAGGCCCTATCTTTTAATCTCCCTTCTACGATGAGGGAATTCTTGGAGAATTGGGATAAAAATCTGGATTTGGCTCGTAAAATTGAAGAAAAATACAAACAGTGGAAAGTTGGTTTCGTCTACAACGAATCCGAAGTCACTCTCTTAGCTCCGGTTCCTCATCCCAGCTCCTGCCGGGACGCCTATGCCTTCCGCCAGCATGTGGCCGCAGCCAGAAAGAGCCGAGGCCTGGAGATGCTTCCGGAATTCGACCAGTTTCCTGTTTTTTACTACACCAACCATCTCTCCATCATCGGCCCGGGGGATGTTTTAGTTGAGAAAGACCACTTAGAGAAACTGGATTTTGAATTAGAGTCAGCCATTGTTATCGGGAAAAAAGGTAAAAATATCTCCTGCGAAAAAGCTGATTTCTACATTGCCGGCTATATGATAATGAATGACTTTTCTGCCCGGCTTCTGCAGGCGGAAGAGATGAAAATGAATTTAGGTCCGGCTAAGGGAAAAGATTTTGCCACCTCCTTGGGGCCCTGGCTGGTTACGCCTGATGAATTGGAAGAACATAAAGTCAAAGGCAAATCTGGAAATAGGTATGACTTGGAGATGAAAGCTTTTCACAACGGCCAACAGGTTTCTAACGGTAACATGAAAGATATGAACTGGACCTTCGCCGAGATTATTGAAAGGTGCTCCTATGGCGTGGAACTTTTGCCCGGTGACGTGATCGGCTCAGGAACTGTGGGGACCGGCTGTTATCTAGAATTAAACGGCACCCGGGCCATGCAAGCCAAAGAAAAAGGACAGGTGTATGAGCCGGTCTGGCTGCAAGAGGGGGATACCATAGAGTTGGAAATTACGGGATTAGGAAGATTGAAGAACAAGATTGTCAAGGCTAAGAATGATTATTCGATTTTAGCCAAGAAAAAGTTGGCACAAGTAACGGTTTAAAACAAAATGTTTCAAAAAAATTCCTCCCTGGATGAAAGGAGGCAAGAGCTATGTCAGCTAAAACCAATGGCGGTCTGCCACCGGAATTAGCCCAGGTGGAGAATCTGGCGTTGCAGAGACTGCCCGATTATTTGAAACAGTTTATCGTGGCCCAACAGTACCATAGATACACTCCGATTGACCACGCGGTCTGGCGCTATGTGATGCGCCAGAACTTCAATTTTCTAAAAGACCACGCCCATGAAGCTTATGTGGAGGGTCTGCGCCGAACAGGCATTAGCATTGAAAAGATTCCCAGCATAGTGGAGATGAACCGCATTCTAGATAAAATCGGCTGGGCCGCAGTCACTGTGGACGGCTTCATACCTCCGGCTGCTTTTATGGAATTTCAGGCTTTTAAAGTCCTGGTCATAGCCGCAGATATGCGCCAGATAGACCACATCGAATACACCCCGGCTCCGGATATTATTCACGAAGCGGCCGGCCATGCGCCGATTATTGCCGACCCGGAATATGCCGAATACCTGCGCCGCATAGGAGAATATGGGGCCAAGGCTTTATCGTCCAAAAAAGATTTCGAGCTGTATGAAGCTATCCGGCACTTATCAATTCTGAAAGAACTGCCCAATGCCGACCCACAAGAAGTAAAAGCCGCTGAAAAAGACGTAGATTACAAACAGAAAAATTTGGGCACCCCCTCGGAGATGGCTTTAATCAGCCGTCTGCACTGGTGGACAGTCGAATTCGGTTTAATCGGAGATTTGAAGAAGCCTAAGATTTACGGAGCCGGTTTACTCTCCTCCATCGGCGAATCCTACAACTGCCTGACCGATAGAGTCAAAAAACTACCCTATAATTTGGAAACGCAGAATTACGCCTTTGACATTACCACCCAGCAGCCGCATCTCTTTGTGACTCCTACCTTCCAGCGATTAATAGACGTCTTGGAAGAATTCGCCAAGAGCATGTCCTTCAGAATCGGCGGGCTCTCCAGTCTTTTGAAAGCCATTGAGTGTGAGAATGTCACCACCTGTGAATTGAGCTCCGGCATTCAAATTTCAGGAGTCTTTGCCGGCGCAGAAAAGAATGGAGATAATCAGCCGGCTTACATCAAGACCCAAGGTCCCACTGCCTTAGCCTACAGGCGTAGGGAAATTCCCGGGCAGGGAAAGGGCTATTACAAGGAGGGATTCGGCACACCGGTAGGGCGTCTGAAAGATAGTTCTACACCTTTAGAGAGGTTAAGCGAAGAAGCTTTAAGACAAGTAAAGATTGAGGTGGGTAGACCGGTTGAATTGAATTTCGAGGGCGGAGTGGAGGTCAGAGGGAATTTAGAAAAAATTGAAAGAAAAGAGGGTAAGATAATTCTGATGAAATTCTCCAATTGCAAAGTTACGCGCGGAAGTCAGCTACTGTTCGACCCGGCCTGGGGAGAATATGATATGGCCGTGGGAGAAAAGGTGACCTCGGTCTTCTGTAATGCGGCTGACCAGGATGCCTTTGAGCAGGTGGCTTCAGTCCCCAAGGAGCGGACGATTAAGATTCAATACGATGACAAGACCATTGAATTGCAGAAGCTGTATCAGAAGGTGAGGAGTTTCAGGGAACAGGGAGAGAACGAGAAAATTTTACAAGAAGTCTGGCAGGAGTTGAAGAAGAACCACTCTCAGGACTGGCTTTTGTCATTAGAAATTTTAGAAATTCTGGCGTCTAAAAAACTCTCACTCCAATTAGAAGGTGAAATACGCCGGGAATTGGAACGAAAAAAAGAGCAGAAAAAAGAACTCGGCAAATTGATCCAGGACGGACTGAATCTGGTCTATGGTCCACAGACCTGGGCAGCGAAGGAGAAATAATGAGCGAGCTGACTCAGATTAAATGCGTCCCCTGCGAGGGGGGGATTCCGCCTCTGACCAGAAAAGAATTTACGCCCTATCTTCCTCAGGTGCCGGACTGGACTGTTGTGGAAGACAAAAAGATTGAGAGGAACTTTACCTTCAAGAATTTCCAGGAAGCCTTGAGATTCGTCAACGCCTGCGGCCAGATTGCCGAGGCCGAAGGCCACCATCCGGATTTGCTGATTTACAGCTGGAACAAGGTGAAAGTGACTTTATATACCCACGCTATCGGCGGCTTGTCTTTGAATGATTTTGTGGTGGCGGCAAAAATCGATAAAATTCTAGATTCTCAACAAGATTAGAGCACAGACTTAGAACCAACTCAAAAGAAAGGAGCTCATCATGGGTCGGGTGTTAGCGTTTATTTACGGAGTTTTAAGCTATGCGATATTTCTCATAGCTTTTCTGTACGCGATTGGATTTGTTGGAAACATAGTTGTGCCGAAGTCCATTGATTCCGGAGAGCAGGCTGATTTTGGCCCTTCACTCTTAATCAATTTGGTTCTATTAGGCCTTTTTGCCATTCAGCACAGCATCATGGCCCGCTCCGGCTTTAAGAAATGGTGGGCTAAAATAGTCCCCGTGCCGGTTGAGCGGAGCACTTTCGTTTTGATTGCCAGTCTGCTTTTACTCTTGCTCTACTGGCAGTGGCAGCCTCTTACCGGAGTTGTCTGGGAGGTTCAAAGTCCAGCACTGCAGACCGTTCTGTGGGTCTTATTCTGGCTGGGCTGGGGGGTTGTTTTGTTAGCCACCTTTATGATAAACCACTTTGATTTATTTGGTCTGCGGCAGGTTTATCTTCATTTAAGAGGAAAAGAATACTCTCCGGTGGGTTTCAGAAAGCCCGCCTTTTACAAATATGTGCGCCACCCCATCATGCTGGGTTTCATCATTGCCTTCTGGGCCACTCCCAAGATGACAGTCGGGCATCTGATTTTTGCCATTGCCACTACGGGGTATATTTTGATCGCCCTACAGCTGGAGGAAAAAGATTTGATTGCCTACCACGGCGAGGATTATCTCCAGTACCGCCGGGAGGTTTCGATGCTGGTGCCGATTCCGAAAAAGAAGTGAAATACACTTAAAGATCACCGGCTATATTCCCTAAAACAAGCTCTTCTATCTGCATATGAGCAGGCCGGCTGAGGGCGTAGTGCACTGCTTCAGCCACTTCTTCCGGCTGCAGCATTTTTTCTTTAGGCCATTTCCCTGATATTTTTTGCCACAATTCAGTTCTTGTTGCCCGGGGATAGATATTGACCACTTTGATGCCTCTGGGTCTCAGTTCTTCTCTCAAACATTGCGAAAAACCTTCCAGGGCAAATTTACCGGCGCAATAAGAGCTCCAATTGGGAAATCCCTGTTTAGCGGCGATAGAGAGTATGTTGACAATGGTTGAGCCTCTGGACATTTTGGGTAAGAGTTTCTGAATCAGAAGAAAGGGGGCAGTGACGCTTAAGAAAAGAGCCTCTTGCCATCCCGGAAGGGTGATTTTTTCCACTGGCTTGACTATGGCAATACCGGCATTATTAATCAAAACATCAATTGTTAACTGGCCAACTTGAGAAATCAGCCTTTGGACTCCTCTTACTGTGCTCAAATCCGAGACGATTGTCTTAGTTTCAGCTCCTCTTGTTTCCACCAGCGCACAAGTTTTCCTGAGTGCCGATTTATCGCGCCCATGCAGTATCAGCAACTTATTTTTTTCAGCCAGCCTCACGGCTATGGCTCTACCGATTCCCCGGCTGGCGCCGGTGATTAGAATTCTCTGCATAGTTAAGCTGGAATCTCTCTTCTTAAAGTAATTCTGTTGTTGGGCGTCTCCCAGATTCTTAAGCGGTGGAGATTGCCGTTGTACTGAGGGTCTAATTTTTTCCACAAAATTTCGATGATGTTTTCTCCGGTGCTGGGTGTGTTCTTGAAATCCTCGGTTTCTAACTCCAAATGTTTGTAGTCCCATTCGCTTAATGTGGAAGACAAAACTTGATTCACTTCGACTAAATTGTACAAGATGCCGCTTCTCTCATCAAATTTTCCACCAATCGCGCACTCAACTTTATACTGATGTCCATGTCCATTGGGATTGTTGCATTTTCCATAAACCTCTCTGTTTTCTTTCTCAGACAGGTTTAGACTATACAGACGATGGGCGGCTTGAAATTTGTCTTCGATGGTCATGTAAAAATTATTGTGACCGCAATATTCTACTGAAAAATCACTCTTTTCATACAGGCGAATTCTATTTACCGGCAGCGTTTTCTGAAGTCTGTCCCAGATATAGCGGGCAAGCATTTCAGTTGTTGTGGGTAATCCCTTTAGACCAGCTACATCGGTGTTGAGATTTTTGTGGTCTAATTCGCGGTGGACCTCCCGTAAGGCTTGTTGGGCCAGAGGCAAAGGCATTATCAATCCATGTTCTGCGCTAACCTCTCCACTAATGGTGACTCTCAGCCGGTAGTTATGTCCGTGCCCGGAAGGGGAGGCAGCCTGACCGAACAAACTGAGATTCTCTTCCTCAGCCAGGTTGGGCGAGTAGGTCCTCCGGGCAGCAGAAAATTCCATCCAAAAATCTCTCTCAACTTTACCATTCGCATAAGCTGTCCCTGAGCACTCAGTCGATTCACTTACATGGCAGGCTACTGGCTGAACTTTTTCTCCGGAAAAAAGAGTCTGACTTCTCTGCAAAAGCACATAGGTGAGATTTTCCAGAGTTGGGGGGATTTTATCGAAGGGTGGTGTATCGCTATTTAAATACTTGTGGTCAAATCCACTTTCGATTAGTTCTCCCACTTTATTTTTGATGAGACTAAAATTTATCATCAGGCCAGTCCGGGGGTCGAGCGGACCGTGAAATACAAAATAGGCCACATAATTATGACCGTGCCCATAATTTCCCCTGGACTCATCTCCATATAATTCCAGGTGTTTCTTTTCCGAAAAGGCGGGTATAAAGCACCGATGGGAGGCGCAGAATTCAAAGCGCTTGCTGATGGTCAGGTACATTTACGATGAGCCAAGCAGCCGTCTTAATGTGACTTAAGCAGACTCAAAAATTCTCCCCGGGTGGATTGATTTTTGCGAAAGACACCCAGGACACAGGAGGTGGTCATCACCGAGTTCTGTTTCTCAACCCCGCGCATCATCATGCAGAGATGCTGAGCCTCGATGACTACCGCCACCCCTCTCGGTTTCAAGCTTTTCATCAAGGCGTCGGCGATCTGTTTGGTCAGCTTTTCCTGCACCTGCAGTCTGCGGGCATAGACATCCACGATTCGGGCAATCTTGGACAACCCGATGGCTTTGCCCCGGGGGATGTAGGCCACATGGCACTTTCCTAAAAAAGGGAGCAGGTGGTGTTCACACAGGGAGTAAAGCTCAATATTCTTGACTAGAATAATCTCATCGGTGTCCACCTTGAAGATGGCGTTGTTTATCACCTTGTTCAAGTCGGCCTTATACCCTTTAGTCAAATAGCGCAGGGCTTCGGCTGCCCGCAGAGGAGTCTTTTTCAGCCCCTCCCGATTAGGGTTTTCGCCAATGCTCTTGATAATCTCTCGATAAAGTTTTTCCATATTTTCTCTCATGGTCAGGCAGGTGAAAAGTTATCAGCTTAGTAAAGCTAATACGATTCAAAAGCTCAATATAGGCAACTAAAAATTAGCTTCAAGTGTTTTTGGGGGTGATTGCGACCAGCCTATCAATACGATTGCTCAGCAGAGAACAGAAGTAGTTGATACAGAAAGTCTATTTTAGCTCCACTCCTTTGGCAATTACCGTCAGGCCGCTTTCCGTGATCTTGTAATCATCGTTTTCCGCCAAGCCGAATTGTTCCAGCCGCTGACCGTCAATCACGGCCCCGGGGGCAACTCTGACATATTTATCAATTATAGCCCGATGAACTTTGGCATTTTGTCCTATCCAGGCATTTTCAAAAATAATGGAGTCGGTGACTTCGGCCCCGTTTTCGATAATCACGCCCGGGGAGATGACCGAGCGGAAGACCTGAGCGCTGTTTATGATGGAGCCGTCGCAGACCAGAAGTTCATTATTGACCAATTTGGCCGGAGGCCTTTCACTCCCCATTCTCCAGCGCTCGGTGTAGAGATTAAAGGTGGGGTTCACCCCCACTAAGTCCATATTAGCCTGCCAGTAGGCCTCATGAGTCCCCACATCCCGAAAATAGGTGGAATCATCCGGCCTCTCCACATATTCCCTAAATCTTTTCCCTTCCTTAAATTTGAGGATGAAATCAGGTATGGTATTATAGCGGGTGAAATTGTAAGCATAAATATCTTCCCCAAGCAGCTGGGGGAGCAGATCGTGCCCGAACCCTGAGCCGGACTTCTGCAGCGCCTCTTTTAAAAAGTCTATTTCAAACAGATAAATCCCCATAGAAGCCAGGCAGAGGTTGCTGTTGGGCATGGTTTTGGGAACCACCGGCTTTTCTTGAAAGCCAATGATTTTATCCTCCCGATCCACTTCCAATACTCCTAGAGCCCCGGCTGCCTCTTGGGGGGTGGTCTCAAAGGCCGCCACGGTGAGTTTGCTCTTCTGGTCCAGGTGGTAGACGATTAACTGGCGGAAGTCCATTTTGTAGATGTGGTCTCCTCCTAAAATCAGTAATCTCTCCTCCAACACTTCGTCTAAAAGATACAGGTTCTTCCGCACCGCATCCGCGTCCCCGAAATAGGCGTCATCCTCAGCCCGCAGCTGGACTGCCTCAGCGTAAATATATTCGTTAATGCCGGGACTGGAGATATCCCACTTAGTCTGGATGTATCTAATCAAGGAACGGGGAACGTAGTAGACCAGCACGTTCACCTTTCTTAAGCCCGAGTAAATGCAACTACTCAAGGCACAGTCCACAATCCGGCGGTTACCGGCAAAAGGGACCGCGGGCTTAGCCCGGTTCTTGGTCAGAGGATAGAGCCGGCTTCCTTTTCCTCCGGCTACGATGAAGACGCGGGTATCTTCCATGTTTCAATCCAAAATCAATTTATCCCTGACTCCCATGATAATTCAAATATCGGCAGATTTCAATCTCTATGGATTACTGCCTCAAATGCTAAGAACAATGATTGCTGATAATTTGATTGGCTCAGTCTCTTTTCTGCAGTGTCAAACCGTAAAGCTCAACGTATTTTTCAGCCGAGCGCTCCCAGGAGAAATCTTGGCTCATCCCGTTTTTCTGCAAGATTTCCCAGTTGGCCTTGTCTCGGTACACTGTTAAGGCTCTCTCTATGGCTTTCAAAAACTCACCGGAACTATACTCTTTAAAGGAAAAGCCAGTCCCTTTGCCCTCCACGCCGAAATCCTGAATGGTATCTGCCAGACCTCCGGTGGCGCGCACCACCGGTACAGTTCCGTATCTCAGGCTGTAAAGCTGATTCAGGCCACAGGGCTCATAACGGGAGGGCATCAGGAAGAGGTCGCAGCCGGCCTCGATTAAATGAGCAAGTCTCTCGTCAAAGGTAATGAAGGCTATTAGACGGTCAGGGTATTTGGCTCCCAGTTCCTTAAGCAATTTCTCATAAGCAGGGTCTCCGGTGCCCAAAATTACTAAGAAAAGTTCTTTTCTTAGCAGATCGTCAGCAATTTCTGCCAGTAAATCAAAACCTTTCTGGTCGGCTAATCGGCTAATCATCCCTAGGGCGGGCCATTTAATTCTCTTCAAGGAAAAGCCGCATTCTTTAAAGAGGACTCTCTTATTGGTGAGCTTGGGGGTCAGATTGGCAGGGCCATACTGGGCCGGGATTAGCCGGTCTGCTTCCGGCGACCATTCAGTGTAATCTACCCCGTTGACAATACCATACAAATCACTTGAACGTGCTTTCAATACCCCTTCCAGGCCGCAGCCGTATTCGGCTGTCTGAATCTCTTTGGCATAGGTCTGGGAGACGGTGTTAATCAGGTTAGAGTAATGAATTCCGGTTTTAAGGAAATTGACCTTTCCAAAAAATTCAAAAGGAGACATGGGATAATACAACTCCTGAGGTAAACCTATTTTCAGAAAGCTTTCCGGAGGGAAAACCCCTTGGTAAGCTAAGTTATGTATAGAGAAGAGAGTTCCGGTCTGGGCAAAGAAGGGGTCACTCTGATAAATAGTCTTCAAATAGGCGGAGGCTAAGGCAGTCTGCCACTCATTGCAGTGAATCACGTCCGGTTTAAAATCGAAGGCTTTGAGAAATTCCAGAACTGCTCTGGAGAAGAAGATAAACCTCTGGTCATTGTCTTGGTAATCTACACCGGTCTGGGGGTCCCGATAGAGCTCCTGCCGGTCAAAGTAGAAAGGAGAATCTACAAGATAGATTTTGGATTGATTACCCGGCAGGCTGAGTTCTTTTAGCTTAGCTTCAACCCGTTTATCTCCAATAGAAATCTGAACTGGTTTTACCGAGACCGGTTGCGGATTATATTTAGCCTGAACTCCCCTGTAATTGGGCAGAAATACCGCTACCTGATGTCCCAACCTGCTCAGAGCCTTAGAGAGAGCCCCGGCCACGTCGGCTAAGCCGCCGGTCTTGGCTAAGGGATAAAATTCCGGCGTTATTAAAGCAATTTTCAATTTTCCGACTGGCATATCACTCCTTCAAATTTTTAGGCAGTAATTCATCTGTAAATACGAAAAATAAAACATCCAATCTTAGATAACAGAAAAAAGCCGATAAGGGAAGAAAAAAATGCAAACTCGCATAGTTTATTGGCTATAAGTCGTAGAAGAAGTGAAAGTTAGGCGGAATTCTTCTTATTACAGCAGGTCTCTCTTAAGATCTGGGCCGCCTCTTCCGGAGAGACCGGATTGATGAAGAAGCCGGAGCCCCATTCAAAGCCGGCCATTCTGGTCAGGCGGGGGACGATCTCGAAATGCCAGTGATAGAACTCCTCACAGTTATTCTGCAGGGGGGCAGTGTGGATGATGAAATTGTAGGGGGGGACATTCAGGGCTTTATGCAGACACATTAAAGTGTCTTTGACAATCTTAGCCAGGGCCTGCACCCCCTCCTTTTTCAGCGTGGCAAAGTCAGAGGCATGAAACTTAGGTAGAATCCAGGTCTCAAAGGGAAAGCAGGGGGCATAAGGCTCTAAGGTGATAAACATCTCATTTTGCATCACTACCCGGTCCCCGTCTTTTGAGTCCTGACGAATGGCATCGCAGAAGATGCAGCGCTCCTTCTGGCGGAAATAATCTTTGGAAGCATGCAGCTCGTTTTGCACGTGCAGGGGTATGATAGGGGTGGCAATCAGCTGACTGTGGGTATGCTCCAACGAAGCTCCGGCGGCCTCACCCTGATTCTTGAAAATCAGAATGTAGCGGAAGCGTTTATCCTGTTTTAAATCAATAGACCTACCCACAAAGACCCACAGTAAGTCTTCCACATCTTTATAACTCAAATCGGCCAGTTCCAGGTGATGTTCCGGTGTCTCGATTATCACCTCGTGGGCGCCGATGCCATTCATCTTGTCAAACATTCCCACCCCTTCCCGGTCCAATTCTCCCTCAATCTTCAAGGCCGGATACTTATTGGGAACCACCCGGATGCTCCAGCCCGGGGTGTTGGGTTGGCTTCCATTGGGTCGAAAAGCAAAGATTTCCGGAGGGGTCTGGTTTTCTTTGCCCGGGCAGAAAGGACACTTTTCCGAATTCTGCTTAGGGGGTAAGGGAGGATAGTCTTTAGGCCTCTTACCCCTTTCGGTTGAGATAATCACCCAGCGGTCTATGACCGGGTCTTTCCTCAGTTCAGGCATACTCTACCACTCTCTATTTTCGGTATTTTACGGCTTTTATACAGCAAAAACCATCTAATAAAAAGACTTGATTCGGATTGTCAAGCCAGGATTAGTCCGCAGGAGCCTGCCCAAACGATAGGACCTTTGGCAGAAAAGAGCCGTTCTTCAAAGTCAGCAGGAGCATTTTATGGCGGCCTTTTCTTTGGTTATATCCTATTTCTTTCTCAGGTAATCGACAGAGCGGAGCAGTTGGTTCACTTTCCTCATCTTAATGAACTGCTCCAGACCGTAGCGCGCTTTTCTCCTCCAGTTTGGTCTCTCTTGGCCAGTGCCGGGGACATTCTGGGGTCTGGTCTCCAGCCAGAGGTCCTCTAAGTTTATCAGGTGTAATCTGGCCGGGCTTTGACTCAGGTAATGCAGGCAGGCTTTCAGAGTTTCAAAGAGTGAAGTTCTGCCTTTTAGCCAGCCCTCCTTTCTCAAAAACTTGAGCAGATTGTTATTTAAGATCAGGCGCCATTCTCTTTCTTCCTGAAGAGAGCGGGGGTTTAGCAATCCCATTTGCTTTCTGTCAATCAAATCGACTCCCTTCCAGAACCCGGCAAAGGTGGGCATATCGTGGGTATTTAAACTGACCACCGAGTCTTTCGGAATTACTCTCTTCATTGTCTTGGAGCTCTGCCAGTTTTCAAACTGTCCTACAAACATCCGGAGCAACTGATGCTGTTTCATGGTCTGGCGCACCAGTTCAGGCACAGTCCCCAAGTCTTCACCAATCAATACACATTTATGGCGGTGGGATTCCAGACAAAACAGCGCATATAATTCTTCAGTCGGATAGCGGACATACACTCCCTCCTTCGGACTTGCTTCCTTGGGAATCCAGAAAAGGCGGTTCAGCCACATCACATGGTCGATGCGCAAATAGGAGGCATACTGCATCACATTTTGCAGGCAGGCCTGCAGATAGTTATAATGATTTGAGCGCATCGCTTCAGGATTTAAAGGGGGAAAATTCCAGTTCTGCCCCTTGGTGAAGAAGGCATCCGGCGGCGCCCCTGTGTCCACTTCTGAGACAAACTGTGGCTGGAATCTCCAGGTGTCAAAGCTAAAAGGGTGAACTCCTAAGGGGAAATCCAGGCCTAACTTGGCTGCTGGCTTAGATTCGGCCATTCCCTCAAGTTGCAGATGGGCCTGCCACTGGACATAGAGATGGTACAGAAAGGTCTCCTCTGAATAATCACCGGGCTTGAGCTTGCCTTTTTGCAGGCGGTGTGGCCAGTCAGACCAGGTTTTTTTCTGTCTTTCCAAAACTGCCCGAAAGCGGGCATAGGTCTCAATTTCCGGCTTGGCTTTCACGAATTTCCAGAATTCGGCCTGAGCTCTGGTGTCCTCAGAAAAGAAATGTTCAGCTAATTTTTCCAGGATCTTCCGCTTGAAAGTCAGGCCGGTTTTATAGTCCACCAGAGGCGATGAATTCAGTCTCCGTAGAACTTTCTGGCCCGGGCTGGATTCAAGTATTCTCTGAGCTGGTCGGCATTTTTGAAACTCTGGAATCTGGCGGGGGTCCAGATAGAATTCGTTCCAGAATAGGCGGCTGGCAGGAAGATAAGGGCTGTATTCAAAGGGCTTGTCTAAAAAGCCAGCCAGAAAGGGAAGGGTTGCCACTAAGTCTCCGCCCAGAGAGAGAGTCCATTCAGACAGTTTTTTCAAATCCGAGAAATCCCCGCTTCCCAGACTTTGTTTTGAATGCAGAGCGTACAGTGGAATAAAGATACCCCACTTTTTAGTAAAGGTTTCGGGCTGATAACTCTTGACCGGTGAGGAAATTATTAGAGTCTTCCAGACTTCATTTCCATGCACAATTTCGAGCCTGTGGTATCCATAAGGGAGCGAGGGCAGCGGAATTATTTTGGTCTTATATTTCTTACGGTAAAGCACGGTTTCATCAATAGTGGTGAGAGTCGTAAGGGACTCTCGCCACAGTTTGGTTTCCCCGTTCTCAAGCAGCAGATGAAGGTCAAGAATGCCCCTGCATTTCTCCACAGGTAGACGGAATTGTATTCCAAAGGGCTTATTATCCCAGGCTACTATCACCGGCTCTAAGGCTCTTTCCCAGTTTGCCAGTTGGCGTTTCTGAATAGCTCTTTGTGCCTGCTTTAGGCTGGTAATCTCTGCCCCCTGTGCCTTCAAAACCGCTAAAAGTACTTCTGGCGAAGCTCTTTGGATCTTACCAAAGACATCTTGATAGGAAGTCTGAATTCCATAGAGCTGTGCCAGTTGCTGCAAAAGCTTATTATCCAGACTCATATTCGGCCTTTGACCCAGTAAAATAATTCAATCTGCCAGATAACAAATCCCTATTTTGAAATAAATCGGTCAGATTTTTTTTGCTATAATCTCATTTTTAGGCTAACGATTCTTATCCGGCCTGCGTTAAAACTGATAAGCAAGGATGTTTTGCGAGCAGTTTTTCTGTTCCGGGGGATGGAGTGGAAGTTGACAGACCGTAAGGAGGATTTATGCTCAGGGAATTTTTCCTCAGGACAGTTTTTATCGGCCCACTCTTCAGTTTTTCCTCTCTTTTGGCTCAGGTAGGCTCAGGCGAAGAAGTTTATCAGGCCTGGATTGCTCAATACAATGGCCCAGCCTCAGGAGAGGATGTACCGGTGGCTTTGGCCACGGATTCAAGCGGCAATGTCTACGTGACCGGCTACAGTCAGGGATTGGGAACCGGCCAGGACATTGTAATTCTGAAATATTCAGCCGATGGGGTTTTGCTCTGGGAAAGGCGTTACAACGGCTCTGATAATCTGGCTGACGCCCCCTCAGGATTTGCCGTAGATGGAGACGGCGATGTTTATATCACCGGTTTCAGCACCTCCCTGTTGGCCGGAACTGATTTTGTAACTCTCAAGTATTCAGCAAACGGCAGTCTTCTCTGGGCCATCCTCTATAACGGAAGTGGAAATAGCGCCGATAAGGCATCTAATTTGGCATTAGAAGCCAGCGGCAACGTTTATGTAACCGGCACCAGCACAGGAAACGGTACGGCGGAGGATTACCTGACCCTGAAATATAACCCCAATGGCAGCTTGTTATGGGAAAAGAGATATAATGGCCCTGCCAGCAATGCCGATAATCCCTCAGCCTTAGCCTTGGATAATTCAGGCAATGTTCACGTGACCGGCTCCTCCTGGGGAGGGAGTTCCTGGGACATGGCCACCTTAAAGTACGATTCCAACGGCAATCTGCTGTGGGTCAGAAGACATTTCGGAGGCAGGGATGCTGATGTGGCCGCTGACCTGGCAGTAGATGCCGCTGCAAATGCCTACGTGACCGGCAAGACTTCTATCTGGGGGAGCAATTCCAATTACAGATTCTTGACTATTAAATACAACACTGGCGGTAATCTAATCTGGAGTAAAACCTATCAGGGGTACAGCAGCAATCATTCAATTGCCAGCGCTTTAACCTTGGATGCAAGCGGCAATGTCTGTATAACCGGCTCAAGCTGGGGAATAGGGACTTCCTATGATTTCGCCACCGTTAAATACGACCCTTCAGGCAATCAGCTCTGGGCCCAGAGATTTGATGGCCCTTCTTCTGGCGGCGATATTTCAGCTGATGTGGCCGCAGATGTCGAAGGAAATGTCTTTGTCACCGGCAGCCGTTACAAACGCTCGCTTTCCGATAAGTATGACTTTGTCACCCTCAAATATTCTCCTTCAGGACAGTTGGTCTGGGTAAAGATTTACTCTGCTGAATCAGGAGCTGACCAGGCCGTGGCTCTGTGGCTTGACCGGCAGTCAAATCTTCTGGTAGCCGGCTGGAGCCAGGGGGGAACCACCTCCAAAGATATAGTGACTCTTAAATATTCTCTATGCACCATGGCCAGCCCTAAGTCCGGGGATGCCAATGCCGACGGAAGGCTGAGCCTATCCGATGTCGTAGCAATGATAAACTATATTTTCCAGAAACCCGGTTATCCTTTCTGTAGCTCGAATTCTTATTTATGCTGGCTCTCCGGTCTGCCCTGCCGGGGGGACTGGAACGGGAATAGCCAGGTCTCACTTTCGGACGTCCTCAGAGGTATCAACTACTTATTCGGCAAACCTGGCGGCCCCTGGGAGCCGCTGCCCAGCGGAGCCTGCTGCCCCCTGTTGCCTTAATCTTCTAGAGGCACTGCCTCTTTACCCCAGAAGACCAAGAGCACGATGCCGGTAATTACCAGAGCTGAGCCGAAGAGCAATCCCCAGGTGATTTTTTCACTCAGAGCCGCCCAGCCCAATATCAGGGCTACAATCGGGGTGACAAAGGCGATTAAAGAGAGCTTGGTGGCCGCAGTAGTTTTTAACAGCCCGAAATAGATAGTAAAAGCCAGAGCCGAGCCGAAAAGGGCCAAATAGAGCAGAGCGCCGATAGATTTGAAAGTTATACGGAAGCTGTGCAGGTCCTCGAAAATAAATCCAGCTATCAACAGAAGAATCATGCCCACCAACATCTGCAGGGCGGCAATCACTATCGGGTCCAAATGATGCAGGTCCCTTTTGGTTCTCACTCCGGCATAGCCCGCGCTGGCTCCGCTCCCTAAGAGCGCCACCATCCCTAAGATGGTTTTCCCGGAAGCAGAGACCTGCAGATTATTCCAGAAGATTAAAAGGATGCCGGAAAAACCTATTATTAGACTGAATAGTCTTATCCAGTTGAATTTTTCATCCGGCAGAAGAAAATGGGCATAGAGCGCCACCCAGAAGGGGAAGGTGGAAAACAAAACCGCGGCCAGGCCGGAGCCGATGTATTGTTCCCCCCAGTAAACCGAGCCGTAAGAGACAAAGTAAGCAAAAAAACCAGGAATTAGGATATTCTTCCACTCTCTTTTGCCGGCTGCCAGAGTCAGTTTCTTCCAGCGAATCAGGGCAAACAGAATCAGGCAGGAGATGACAAATCGAAAACCGGCTGACAAAAAAGGAGGGGAATCTTCCAAGCCGATTTTGATGGCCAGCCAGGTGGAGCCCCAGATAAGACAGAGCAAAGCCGCCAGCAAAAACTTGGTCATGCAACTTTGAGAACTACCAAGGTGATGTCATCACTCTGGGGCTGAAGACCCTGGAAGGCTTTTACTTCATTGATGATTTGCTCGGCAATTTCTTTAGCAGTCCTGCTGGCAGACTCTTTTACGACTCTGATTAAACGTTCTTCTTCAAACTGAGCTTCGGTCTCATTAATAGCCTCGGTCACGCCATCTGTGTACATCACCAACAAATCGCCGGATTTAAGGCCGATTTCTTCCTGCTCATAAGGAGCATCCTCCAGAATACCCAGCAGCAGACCGCCTTTATCCAGGCTGACGATTTTCTGGCCTGAAAAGAGAAAAGGAGGATTATGCCCGGCGTTGACGTAAGTAAACTTCTTTTCTGCAGGATTTAAGCACCCATAAATCAGAGTGGCGAATTTCCCCTTTTCCACGCTCTGGCACAATAGGCGATTGGCATTGGCGACCCCGACTGAGGGGATGCAGTTGGTCAAAGCCTGACTCCTTAAAGCCGCCTGTAGATTAGCCATCAAAAGGGCGGCTGGTGTCCCCTTACCAGAGACATCAGCAATGCCAATACCAAGTTTTCCATCCGGCAAAGTCAAAAAATCAAAATAGTCTCCCCCCACCTGTTTGGTTGGCAGAGAATAGCCATAGATGTCAAATCCGGGAATCTGCGGCATTTCTTTAGGCAAGAGCCCCTGCTGAATTTCTCTGGCTACTAAAAGCTCTTTTTCTATCTCCTGCAGTTTCTTCTCTTCTTCCCGCAATCTGGCATTCTCTATAATCTGGGCCGATTGGGCCGCCACAATGGAGAGCAGCCGCTGGTCATTGGGGGTAAAATCTTCTTGCTTATTAAAAACGCAGAAGGCACCGGTCAGCCGATTGCGGTGTTTTAATGGCACCATTAAGAGGGACTTGAAATCGGTCTTCAGGACCAGGTTCTGGAAACGACTGTCTGATTGCAGGTCATTGATGACTAAAGGGCTCTGGTTTTTGAGCATCCAGCCCATCAGGGTGGTGCTGATGTGTATGGGAAACTGGGCCGAAGGGCGCTCGATTTTTCTGACATAGGTTTTAAAAGGTGAGGCCTCGTTTTGGCTGAGCAGGAGGATGCATCCCTGTTCGGCTTTCAGTTTCTTTATGCACTTGGAGACTACCAGGTCAGTAATCGGCCCCACCTCGGTCAGAGAGCCGATGGCTACGGCTATCTCATTTAGCAGTGAGAGCTCTTCTACTGCTAAACGCAGATTCTGGACTTCCCGATTCAATCTATCTGCCGGTTCCATAAAGTGTCAGATTTTAAAAGAACCATAAATATAGCCACAGTCACGCATTTGGCAAATGAATCTGCTGATATTTCTTTCGTAGCATCCGAGCTCGACTCGGACGTTTCTTGCTCTGGAAAAGTCGGACACTGTAACTAACCCCTCCCTATCCCTCCCCTTAAAGGAGAGGGAACTTATGACCGCTCCTTAGTCCTCCCCTCTTTAAATGGTGAGATTGTCGAACCAAAGGAGAGAGGACAAATGACCCCTCCTTAGTCCTCCCCTGAAGGGGAGGAAACTTAGCTCCCTCTCCTAGAGGAGAGGGTTGGGGTGAGGTTTAGTTGACATTGCGAACGACTTGTCCTGAGCTTAGTCGAAGGAAGCAATCTGATTTAGAATATCATCTTAGAAAGAAAGACAGATTGCCACGTCGAGCCGATGTATCGGCTCTCCTCGCAATGACTGCCTTTTAGAATGTACCTCTCCTTGAGGTAGTAGATACTTATTACGACACCGCCAGCCAGTAACTAATCTTAATCGCCAGAAAATTATCCCCGCTGGCTTCAATGGTCTTCCACAGGTAATTGGGCCTCACTAAACGACCCGGAGCTTCGTCTCCACTGCGGTTTTGCTGCCAGACCAGATACAAAGTGCTGCCGGGTCTGAATTCCCAGCGCAGAACTAAGTTACTCCGGAAAGAGAGATACCCGAAGTCTCCGTTGGAAAAAGAGAAGGTGTCTGCAGCATCTGTAACAGTATAGGAGCCGTCAGGATTCTTGGTTAAGGTAGTCCCCTCTTCCCCATATCTCTTCAGCTCTCTTCCGCCCGGCTCTTTTAATTCGCCATAGCCATAATAGTGCCCGCTGGCTGAAAATGGCTCAGCATAGAGTTCCAGACTCAGGTCCGGAGTAAAGAAATAACTCAGTCTAAATTGGGCCGAGAGCGTGCTCTGCTCAATAAAAGAAAATATATAGCGCTTACCAAAGGTGGCCGGGTTGCCGCTGTCGATGGTGGCGATGTACTGCCGGGTGCCGACCCCTCTGGAGTAATAAGGATAAACAGAAAACTCGGCTCTTCTCCCCAGTTTAGTGGAGAATTGTAGATTGATATCGTACTCCCAGGCCCCGAATTCGGTCCGGGTAGTGAAAACACTCCCTCCGTAGCGGGTGGCAGCGGAAAAATTGTTATACAGACTGAGGCCGGTCCACCAGCCAAAGGGGGTGGCTACTAACGGCCCTCCCCGGCTCAAATCATCGCTCTGAGATCGGGCCTGCAAGCCGAAGCCCAAATAACCAGACCAATAATTCTTCCAGGTACAGTTAAAGTTCAGTTCCCCATTGGTGTACTGTCTGACTCCGCCGAAATTGTAACCGTTATTCAGATATAGCCCCAGAGTATATTCTCTAAATATCTTTCCCGGCTCGGTCTCCCGGTAGCGCAGATTTCCCCAGGTATCGATGTCATCGGCTGTGTTTAAAATACCGGCATCATTGAGTTCAAAACCGGGTGACTCAGCCCCAAATCCGGCTACCCAGAGCCAGTGCCTGCCGCTATTCTTGTCAAATTCGAAAGCGGTTGTATAACCGAAAACAGAGGTGCGGTTGGAATCTAAGTCCACCTGCCCGGCATCCGGTCTTTGGAAGTAATGGGCACTGGAAGTCTGAGTATTCAAGATAGACTCTTGGTTCCCCTGAACTAAGCTAAAGCCGGCAATCCCGTACAATTCGTAGGTTCCGCCTTTGAAGCGCAGGTTCCAGTCTACCCCGCCAGTATAGGCTCTCTTTCTAAGATTATCAGACAAACTGGAATCTTCTTCGGCAAAGAAGCGCCGTACTCCGGTTAAGATAATTCCAGCAGTAGAGGTATTAGACCCGAACTCCTTCTGCAGTCTGACCACTCCGAAAGCGGTTGCAGGCTCTACCTTAGTTCGGCCAAAGACTTTTGAGCTGTCGTCATAGGTGCGGGCGTATTCCTGGCCGGTCAAAGCGGCCAAGGTTCCGATGGAAAGGCCGGATTTTAACCTGCCGGTGATTTTGGCCGCCCCCAAGATGGTGGCGTTGCGCGGCGCATCGACAAAATCGCTTTTGGTATTTCCATGCGGCGGGGCCCCGATGCGGCGCGAATAAAAGTATTCAGGGCCCGGCGCATCAAAAATCTGGCTACCCTCTAAGAAAAAAGGGCGCTTCTCTTCAAAAAAAGTTTCATAAGCAGTGAGATTCACTACCGCCGGGTCGGCTTCGACCTGGCCGAAGTCAGGATTGAAAGTGGCATCTAAGGTCAGATTAGGGCCCAAACCCATTTTCAAGTCTGCTCCTGCTCTACCAGAGAGCTCGCTGCCGTCATGGAAGGGGTCATCAGAGTCAAAGCGATTGCTGAAAGTTCCATCGCTGGCCACATAGGGCAAGAGTTCAATCCTCCGGCTCGGCTTTATCCCTTCGATTCCGACCAAATCTCCAAACCGGGAGGCCCAGCCGGTTTCGTCGCGCGGCGTATAAATCCAGAAATTGTCCTCTCTTTTAGCAGGGATCCAGCGGTTAAAATTGACCCCCCAGACCTGTTTTTCCTGATTGTTGAACCGCAACTGAGAAAAGGGAATTCTGAATTCAGCGCTCCAGCCTAAGGAATCGATATGAGAATGAGCATCCCAGACTGCGTTGTAGGAGTAATCGGTGTCGTATTCATAATCAGCCGGGTGATAGCGGTCGAATTCTACCCCGGAAGAGGTGACCCCGAAATCATAGGAGGTGCGCCGGTCTAAATAGGTGTCAAAGGATAGAATCATCATCTCGGCCTGGCCGGGATTGTCTCTGCGGCTCAAAAAGGTCTTCAGGCTCTCCGGATGGGCGCAGAACATGCGGGCGCCGATGTAGACTGCTTCATCGTCATAGACAATAGCCACCTTGGTGCTGTCCTGAGACACACTCCCCTGCTCGGGTTCTTTCTGCAGAAAATCAGAGATATAGTAGGCCTTTTGCCAGACCGGCTCGTCCAATCTGCCGTCCAGTTTGGGGGATGGGCCATTTATTCTCAAAGCCCGCATCTGCTTTCTGGCGCCGTTAGGGGTCTGCTCCCAGCTAAACTCAAACAGCAAACAGGCAAAGAGGACTATTAAAAGGGCGGTGCTTCCAGAAGACCGGCTCAAATTATTCTTTCCTTCACTTCAGGCTCAATCTAATCTTACGTCAAAAAAGAGAGCAGGTTGCTTATTTCCGTTATGAAATCTTATACTCTGACGGATTGCACAAGTTTCAATTCATAGGAATTGTTCAAAATTTAAAGGCAAATACTAACGAATTCGCAGCTGGCTGACTATTGCGAAAAAGAAGGAAAACCATATATTCATTCCGTTTGTTGGAAGAAACTGCCTGAAATTGAGAAAAGTTTCACTAATAAAATAAACAACTTAAGATTTGATTATACTGGAGGATGACAAATGTCACAAGAGGTTAAAACCCGCAGTAAATTGAGCATCTGGGCCCAGGCGGTGCGCACTTTTTCTTTTACCGCCTCTTTAGTGCCGGTTCTGGTAGGAGGGATGTTAGCCTTATATCACAACGGAGAAGTGGCCTGGTCGCTCTTCCCTGTAGTCATCATCTGCTCGGTGATGTATCAGGCCGCCACCAACTTGATCAGCGAATATTTTGACTATAAGAAGGGGGTGGACCAGGACTATACTTTTGGCTCCAGTAGGGTAATAGTCGATGGTCTTTTAACTCCCAAGCAAGTCTTAACCGGCGGCTGGCTGATATTTTTGGTCAGCGCGGCCCTGGGGATGATTCTGGTGGCTTACCGGGGCTTACCCATGCTGATTTTAGGAATTATCGGGCTGGCCGGCGGATATTTCTATTCCGGCAGACCGGTCGGCTTCAAATACTTTGCCCTGGGAGACATACTGGTCTTCATTCTGATGGGTCCCTTGATGGTCATAGGTTCCTATTTTGCTTTAACCGGCACTTATAACAGCACGGTTCTATTAGTTTCACTGCCAGTGGGCTGTCTGGTCTCGGCCATTCTGCACGCTAATAATACCCGGGACATCATCCATGATGCCCAGGCTGGCGCCAGGACCTTTGCCAATCTCTTAGGACACTCAGGCGCCAAAGTGGAATACCTGATTCTGGTACTAGGTGCATATTTGATAGTCTTGCTTATGGTCTTATCCAAAACCATTCCCATCTGGTCCCTCTTTGTCTTTCTGAGCATACCCATTGCGTTGAAAAACATTAAGACGATTCTCTCCAGCCAGCCAGGCCAGCCCCAGGCGATAGCCATGATTGACATCCAGACCGCTCAACTGCACTTTTTGTTCGGCATACTGTTGAGCCTCTCTCTGGTTATAGCAGCTCTGGTTTAATGAAGGCAGTAATCTTTTTAATCATCCTAGCCACCCTGCTGTGGTTTTTAATTTTTTCCCCTTGGACTTTTGGCAAGTTCAATTTCTGGGCGGGGATGGTACCGGCCACCGGCATCTTGGCCCTCTCTGGTTTATATCTCGATAGAAAAAATTTAAAAGAGATTTATTCTTTCAAAAGCAGCTATATTCTAATAGGAGTGGGTTCAGCCGTAGTTTTATATCTAATTTTCTTAGCAGGCAATGCCATCAGCAAGCTCCTTTTCAATTTTGCCCAGAGTCAAGTCAGTAACATATATCTGAGCAGGCAGCAGGCCTCTCCGGCTTTGATTGCGGTTCTGCTTTTAGGCTGGATTGGCCCGGCTGACGAAATCTTCTGGCGGGGATTCGTGCAGAGAAGGATGTCTGACAGACTGGGGAAATGGTCCGGTTATCTTTTAGCTTCTCTATTTTATGCCGGCATCCATGTCTGGGCCTTTAATTTTATGCTCTTCGGCGCGGCTTTAGTCTGTGGCCTGTTCTGGGGTTATTTATTTCTGCACTACCGCTCGGTCTGGCCCGGCCTGATTTCACATGCGCTCTGGGATGCCACTGTTTTTGTCCTGTTACCTATTTTTTGAAAGCAAAAAAGTTAATTTCATTGATGATTTCTAAAATTACTATCAGGAGCAAATAATGAGAGCTATGACCGTGCCCCAGCATGGGGGATTAGATGTTCTGACTTTCAAAAACGATTTTCCAGAGCCGAAACCGAGAGAGAAAGAAGTTTTAGTCCGAGTCGAGGTCTGTGGCCTGAATCACATCGACATATTTGCCCGGGTGGGGTATCCGGGTATAGGACTTTCTCTGCCCCATATCCCCGGGGCGGATGTCACCGGCACAGTGATGGAAGTCGGCAGAGAGGTGACCAGATTCAAACCAGGAGACAGAGTAGTTGCCTTTCCCATTGTCTCCTGCGGAAAATGTCCACTCTGCCAGGAGGGAAAACCCCTCTTATGTTTGAACTGGCTCTTTTTCGGACTGCATTTAAAAGGGAGCTATGCCGAATACGTGCCTGTCCCGGCTGATAATCTGATATTGCTGCCTGATTCAGTCTCTTTTATGGAGGCCATCGCCATTCCGGTCACCGGACTGACCGCCATGCATGCTTTAACTGGAGTAGGGAATCTGAAAAAGGGAGAAATCTTCTTCATCTGGGGAGGAAGCGGTGGAGTGGGGACCATGGCCATTCAAATTGCCAAACAGTTAGGGGCGGTAGTGATTGCCACCGGTGGGTCGGATAAAAAACTGGAAGTCATGAAGAACTTGGGGGCCGATTACGTCTTCAACCGTCACAAAGATGACGTTGCCGCAGAAGTCAAAAAAATTGCCCCTTTTGGAGTGGATGCGGTTTTGGATTATATCGCCACCCAGACTTTCCCCCAGAGTTTCTCCATGCTCAAAAAGGGAGGCAGGATGATGCTGTGCGGAATGCACACTGGCAGAGAGACCACCTTGAGTATTCATATGACTTATTTGAACTGTCTGAGCCTGTTAGGATTTTACCTGGGTACCAGAGAGGAGATGCAGACTCTAATTGACTGGGTGGCGCAGAAGAAGGTGAAGCCTTACATAGGTGAAGTTCTGGATTTAAAAGATGCAGCCAAGGCCCATCAGATGATGGAGAGCGGGAATTTGATGGGTAAGGTGGCTTTGAAAGTTTAATTACTATTTCAGAATTTAGATTGTTGTTTATATTGGAGAGTCAACTTATGGTTGACTCTTTTTATCGGTATTGACTATTATCCCCCAATGAACAGAGTCCTCTTCACCGGCGCCAACGGACTGTTAGGCCAGAAATTAGTCACCCATTTTGCCAAGTGGTACGAAGTCCTCTCCACCGATATTCATTCAGAGAGTTTTATCCCTGTAAAGAACTTTCAATACACCTCTTTGGATATCACTAATTTCCATTTAGTTGACGAAGTCTTAACCGATTTCAACCCGGACTTAATCCTTAATGCCGCTGCTTATACCGATGTGGATGGCTGCGAAGACAAGCGGGAGTTGGCCTGGCAGGTGAATGTGGAGGCGGTCAGAAACTTGGCCGGCTACTGTCAGAGAAGTAAAATCAAGCTAGTCCATTACTCTACAGATTACATTTTTGACGGCACTGCTGGTCCCTATGCCGAAGATGCCAAGCCCAATCCTTTGTCCTATTACGGCCAAACCAAACTCCTCTCCGAAGAGATAATTCAGGAATCAGGAGCAGAGTATTTAATCATCCGCTCCAATGTTTTATTTGGAGTGGGGGAGAAGATTAAACAGAACTTCTTTCTGTGGGTATTTGAGAAATTCAAAGCTGAATCCCCCTTTCAGGTTGCCGACGACCAGTTCAATAATCCAACCTTGGCGGAGAATCTGGCTTTGGCTACTCTGGAAGCAGTGGAGCGGAACCTGAAAGGTGTTATCAACCTGGCCGGCTCGGAGTATCTCTCCCGCTATGAATTCGCCCGGCGGGTGGCAGAAGTCTTTGGCTTTGACCAGAGTCTGGTCTCTCCCATTAAAACCTCCGGTTTGAAGCAGAAAGCGGTCAGACCACAGAAGGGGGGACTAAAGATAGATTTGGCCAAGAGCCTGATTCAGCTCCCGCTTCTGGATGTACGCACCGGCCTTGAATTTATAAAGACCTACTATGACTGGAAGTAACCCTAAGTGAGGCTATAATAGCTTGTGCCATTTGGTGCAAGCGTTGCGGAATCTGAAAATAGTTCCTTGGTTGCCCCTTGACTACAGGCCTTTCTTTCTTCATATTTAAGCTGACGGAGGTCTGGGTTTTTTGCTGTCCGCCGTGCAAAAAATAGAAATGAAGTTAAACTAACTATACCAGCAATTCTGCATTATAGGAGGAAACGTGCACCGTCGTAAAAATGTTTTAATTGCGAGATTATTTTCAACCGGCTGGAAAACACAAAAATTCTGGTTGACTTTAGCCCTGGCGCTGTCGGTCGCTTCAGCTCAGGCACAATTAGGCGGTACCAAGACAGTGGGCTCGGGAGGCGACTATCCGACCCTGGCTGCTGCGGTGGCGGACCTGAATTCTCAAGGAGTCGGCGGCGGCGGAGTGACTTTCAATCTCCTTTCCGGCAATTACAATGAACATGTGGAAATCACCGCTTCCGGCACCGCTGCCAATCCCATTATCTTTCAGTCTCAATCCGGCATCGCCACGGATGTTACTATCTATTTCAACGCCACTGCCTCAGACAGCAACTATGTGATTAAATTAACCGGAGCCGATCATGTTACTTTTCAGAACCTCAGCTTCACTGCCCTGGGAAGCTCCTATGGCCGGATTTTTTATCTTTTGAACAATGCTGATGACAACAAAATCAAGAATAACATTCTGACCGGATATAACACCACTACCAGTTCAGCCAATCATTCCCTCATATATTCATATTTAACATCAGAAGACCGCATTGAAATCAGCGGCAACACCTTCAGTATGGGAGGCTGGGGAGTGGATATGACCGGGGTCAGCAACGCCTCTCAGTCTACGGGCAACCGGGTCCTCAACAACAACTTCACCACCGGATATGGGGGGGTTTACCTTGCATATCAAGATTCACCTTACATCAACGGCAATACCATCCGCTCTAAATCCCGGGGCGTGGAATGCTATGATTGTAATGACAGTTTACAGATTCAGAAAAACAGAATCGGCCTGGACAGCCCTTCTTACGGAATATATCTGTATGCCTGTGACGGAAGCCAGTTCGGCGGCAAGGGCTTAATTGCCAATAACGCCATCGATATCGGGGGAGTTTCTTACGCCTACGGCCTTTACTTGGAATCTTCCTCTTATATAAATGTCTATTACAACAGCGTCTGGCTGCACAACGTCAACGCCTCCAATGGCATAGCCTTTTACCCCAATAACGGGAATAACATTAATGTCCAGAACAACATTTTTGCCAACTATGGCGTGGGTTATGCCTATTACTGCAACACTCCCGCAGCAGTGGCTACGTCTAATTACAACGACCTCTACAGCAACGGCAATTTCTTAGGCTTTTGGAGCGGCGACCGCAGAGACCTGGCCGCCTTTCAGGCCGCCAGCGGCAAAGAGACCAATTCCATTTCAATCTTCCCGGAATTTGTCAGTGACACCAATCTGCACCAGACCTCTCCTTGGATAGACAGCGCGGCAACGCCGGTAGCAGGCGCATTCGGAGCCACCGATGACATCGACGGGGAGGCCCGGGACGCCTCCAAGCCGGATATGGGTTGCGACGAATTTGTGGCGGCTCCTTCCAGTTTAGTCCCTCTGTCAGGAACATATTCCATCGGACCAGTGAGTAGTATCGCCGCGCCAAACGCAAATTACCCCACCATCAATGCCGCAGTAGCAGATTTGGTCTTGCGGGGAGTTTCAGCACCGGTAACCTTTGAGATTCAGTCCGGGAATTATAATGAGCAAATCAACTTAGTCAGCATTCCCGGCACCAGCGCCTCCAATACAGTTACCTTCCAGTCCCAAACCGGCAACCGGGATGACGTGGTTCTGTATTTCTCAGCCACCGGAACGGCCAACAACTATCTGGTCAAGTTTAACGGCGCAAAGCACGTCACTTTTCAGAAATTATCTTTCAATGCCATCGGTGCCAGTTATGCCACAGTCTTTAATCTGTTCGGCGGCCTGGACAATGTTAAGATTCTGAATAATCTCTTGGTGGGGCTTAACACCACCAGCAGTTCGGCCAATCTTTCGTTAATCTACGGAAACAATGTCTATTCCAGCAATCTACAGATTAATGGCAATACTTTCAGCCAGGGAGGCTGGGGAGTAGATGTGGCCGGAATAAGTAATACAGTCCAATCTACCGGCACCCGGGTATTAAACGATACCTTCCTGACCGGCTACGGCGGCTCTTACCTGCAGTTTCAGGACTCCCCTTATATAAACGGCAATGTTATCAGCTCAAGAAACCGCGGAATAGAATGCTACGACTGCGACGACAGCCTGCAGATACAGAAGAATAAGATTGCCCTGACCACTTCCTCCTACGGGATCTATCTTTATGTCTGTAACGGAACACAGTTCGGAGGCCGGGGATTAATTGCCAATAATTTTGTGCAGATAGGAGGCAACAGCACCGCCTACGGCCTGTACTTAGAAAGTTGTGAATATCAAAACGTCTATTACAACAGCATCTTCATCACCAGCACATACGAAGCCGGCGGAATAGCCTTCTATCCCAATAACGGCAACAACATCAACTCTCAGAACAACATCTTTGCCAACCGAGGAGGGGGTTACGCCCTCTATGTGAATACGCCTGGAGCGCTGGCCACCTCCAATTACAATGATTATTACACCAACGGGAATTTCTTAGCCTACTGGACCGCCAACCGCAAGGACTTAGCCGCACTGCAGGCAGCCAGTAGCAAGGACGCCAACTCTATCTTTATACTCCCTCAGTTTGTCTCGGATACCGATTTGCACCAGTCCTCGCCCTGGATAGACAGCGCCGGAAGCCCGGTAGCAGGCTCTTTTGGCGTCACTCAGGATATTGACGGCGAGGCCAGAGACGCCTCAAAACCGGACATCGGGGCAGATGAATTCATAGCCAATCCTTCAACTCTAATCCCGCTTTCTGGGACTTATACTATTGGCACTACTCTGACAACTTCCCCGAACGCAAACTATACCACCCTGAATGCCGCGGCGGCAGATCTGATGCTGAAAGGTGTTTCTGGACCGGTCACCTTTAACATCCAATCCGGAAATTACAATGAGCGAATTAATCTCTATAGCGTGCCGGGCGCCAGCAATGCCAATCCGATTACTTTCCAATCTGGCACTGGGAATCGCGCTGATGTAACCATATATAATTCCGCCAGCAGTACCGGCGACAATTATCTGGTCAAATTAAACGGCGCCGATTTCATCACCTTTCAAAACCTTACCTTCAATGCTCAGGGGACTAGCTACGCCACAGTTTTTAACCTCTATGGCGGGGTGGATAACGCTAAGATATCGAACAACCTTCTAGTGGGCTATAACACTACCTCCAGCAGTGCGAATTATTCGCTAATCTATGGCTATCAGGTTTACACCAGTAATATTGAGGTCTCAGGCAATACTTTCAGCCAGGGAGGCTGGGGAGTGGATTTGGCCAGCTATAACAACAGCTTCCAAGGTTCCGGCACTCGTGTCTTAAACGATACCTTTTTGACCGGCTACGGCGGTGTCTATCTCCAGTATCAAGATTCTCCCTATATCAACTACAATAAGGTGGACGCAGACCACCGTGGGATAGAACTGTATGACTGTAACGACAGCCTGCAGGTTCTGAAAAATAAAATCTCGGTCACAAGCTCTGGCTATGGGATCTACCTCTACATTTGCGACGGCTCTGAATTCGGAGGAAAGGGTTTGATCGCCAATAACTTTGTTCAGGTAGGATCCAATAGTACCGCCTACGGCCTGTACTTAGAGAGCAGCACCTATCAGAACGTCTACTACAACAGCGTCAACATCACCAGCACCTATGTTCAAGGAAGCATCGGCTGCTATCCCAACTACGGCGGCAATCTCAATCTGGTGAATAACATCTTTTCCGCTCCAGGAGGAGGCTATGCATACTATGTGAACACACCCGGGGCGATAACCACTTCCAACTACAATGATTTTTACACCACTGGCTCTAATTTAGCCTACTGGAGCGGCAACCGGTCTGATTTAATCTCCCTGCAGAGCGCCAGCGGCAAGGATATCAATTCGGTCTCGGTCAACCCAAAGTTCACCAGCGCCTCAGACCTGCACGTACTTCAGGTTCTCTTAGACAGTACCGGCACTCCTCTGGCTCTGGTCACTGACGACATAGATGGCGAATCCCGGGACGCCAATTATCCGGACATGGGGGCAGATGAATTTGCCTGCACGGCCATGCCCGGAGACGCCAACGCCAGCGGTACTTACACCTTAGCAGACATCATAGCCGCGGTCAATTATTATTTCAACAAGCCCGGCTGTTCCCCTGCTCCCTTGTGCTGGCTGTCAGGTTTGCTTTGCCGGGGGGACTGGAACGCCAGCGGCACTATCACCTTGGGGGATATAATTCAGGGTGTGAATTATTATTTCAACAAGCCGGGCGGTCCCTGGAATGCGCTTCCCATTGGAGAGTGCTGTCTGGCGCCGTAGTTTTGAAGAATAAATACAATCAGTTCGCAGGGCGGGATTTCATTCCCGCCCTTTTTGTTTTCTCCCTCTCCTAAAAGAGAGGGCGGGGGTGAGGTCACATCATTTCTCGTAGGCGGGGATCATTCCCCGCCTTATTCCTTCGTAGCGTCCGAGCTTGACTCGGACGTTTTCTCGCTACAGAGATTACTGGTTAGTGGAGAAAACCAACAAAAAAACCCGGCCGTCCGACCGGGTCTGCGAAGTAGAAAAAAGCTTTTTACTTTCTCTTTCTGAATCTGGCCAAAGCCCCGGCTCCTAAGAGTCCGCTTCCAAAGAGTAACAGAGTAGCCGGCTCCGGGTTGGCGATGGTATAGCTGGGGTCTACTCCTACGATGTCATCCGCATGGGCGAAGAAGTTGTCGTACAGGGCTGAGACATAGGGGGCATTGCCTTCGTTGCCGTCATTGCCCACTTCCATAAAGAGTCGCACGTTGGCAGAAGTGGGAAGAATAATCGAAGAGGTTAAGAGCCAGTCTCCACCGCTAAAGATGTAAGAGTTAAGATTGTCGCCCAATCTCTGGAATCTGAATTTGCCGGAGAAATCCGATGTTCCTGCCGCATAGCCTGTGGCCCAGTTGTTAAATATGTGATAGTTGGTCTCGTAATTCTGGGTCCCGCCTAAGGTATACATTCTGCCGGTAATCATTCCGAAACTGCCGTCAGCGGCCCAGGCTCCGAATACGGCCGAAGAGAAGATATCATCGAACTTTACTAAGTTAAAATCAACTGCCGCATCAAAGTCACCTACAAGATTAAACTTAGAGGAAAGTTGTCCTCTCCCCCATCTGACACCGGACATGGTTTCTAACTTCAAGGCACCATTGTCGATAGCAGCTGAGCCACCATTGCTGGAGACATCATTCCAGAGCTGGTAGTTGACACCTATTCCTGAAAAGAAGTCCCCTATGCCTAATCCGAAGGCAAAACCAGGCATCAGAGTCAAGCAGGCGGTTATCAGGTATAAGTAGAATCTTTTCATACGCCTTTATGTTTAGCAAGGCTCGTGCCAAGGTCAGACTCGATGGTTCATATCATAATCCTTTAATTATCAATATGTTACAATAGGCAGTTAAATGTTCAACTTTCAGACAGAGTGGTTATGTATGCAAAAGGCTTCAACTTTACTGAATCCTGAACGGTAATTTTATGATAACCATAAGATTACCAGAGAATTGTACTTAATTCTAGCAATTGTAAAGAAAAACTGACAGTATCTGTCCTGATAATACCGATAAAGAGGGGGAAAAAAGTAACCCGTCAGAGGGAAGAAAATACTCTGAAATTGTTCAATTTTTGGTCAGGGAACATCCAAATAACTCTTTGTTATTCAATGAATAATGAGACTGTTCAATCCTTTGGCACTGACCTTGCTCAAGACCTGCGCAAGTAGTGTTTTAGATGCTTAAGAAAGGATGCTTTAGCGAAAGGCTGCTAGAATTGATTGATATACACTCACATATCTTACCAGGCATAGATGATGGCTCTTCATCTCTAAGGGAAAGCTTAGAGATGCTGAGGAGGGCTGAATCTATTGGGATACAAACAATTATTGCCACGCCGCACCTGCATTTCTACAAACAAATCGGACCAGTAAGTTCCTTAGCAGGCAAAAGGTTAGAAGAATTAAGAAATGCTATTAGAGAGAATGAATTAGCAATTCAATTAGAATCAGGTTTTGAGGTTTACCTTCGGCCCGAACTTAGTTCCTTTCCTGAAATTGAAAAGCTCACTTTAGCTCAGAGAGGAGAATACGTCTTAATTGAATTAGGGATGGGGCAGATTCCCTCCTTTGTGGAGAAGGCCTGTTTTGATCTGATTTTGAACGGATTTACCCCCATTTTAGCTCACCCGGAGAGAAACCTAATCTCCTCTTCCCAGCTGGCGATTATAGAAAGGCTAGTCCATCAGGGGATCAGGTTACAGATTGAAGCCAGCTCCCTGGTAGGCCAGAATGGCCCTGAATTGAAAAAAGCCTGCCTCTTACTTTTACAGAAGAACCTAGTCACCTACGTGGCTAGCGACGCCCACAATCTCAAAAGAGATTACAGTCCCATGCAAGAGGCTTATCACCTCGTCAAAAAGCAGTTGGGAGAAGAGAAAGCCAGAGAACTCTTCTTTGAGAATCAGCAAAGAATTTTGGTCTCTACCGGGGTTCAAACCAGTCTGAAATTTCAAACTGAAGGAAATTAAAAAGGAGCAACCATGAACCAAACAAAGAATTTATTGCTGGGAATTTTTCTGATAGGATTACTGACCTTTACCTCAGCCTCAGCAGAGGAGTCATCCGCTTCTGCAGAGACAGAAAGCCAGCCCATCACTTATCTGCAGGTGAATCCGGCTTACCAGTACTTTATGGCGCCGGGGACCGACAACCAGCTCTTGATGAAGATTAACATCTGGGGAGAGGTGGAAAAACCGGGAGTTTTAGAAGTTCCGGACCGAACCGACCTGCTTTCGGCTCTATCCTTAGCCGGAGGTCCCAAAGAAGGAGCCAAGCTGACCAAGGTCAAAGTCATCCGGGGTTTTAACGGCGAAAAGAGAAGCTGGGAGGTCAATCTCAAGAAGGCCGTTAATGAAGGGGAAGTAGATAGAATCCCCATGCTGCAGCCCGGAGACACGGTGATTGTCCCCAAGGGAGGTTTTCGCGTCTTTTCCAAATTTCTAACTGTGGCTTACAACGTGGCGGTGATTGTCACTGCCAGCGCTTTGCTTTTGAACTAAAAGGAATCAAAATGAACCCACAGACCCCTTCTTTGCAGCAATACTTAGCCATCTCATTCCGTCGTCGCTGGCTGATTCTGTCCTGCTTTTCCCTGATTCTGGCCGGGACCTTAATCATCACCTTTACCACTCCGCCAGTATATGAGTCCTCCACTAAAATCATGCTGGATGAAGAGCGGGGAATCAGAAAAGAAGTGTTTGAAATCTCCTCTTTTGTCAAGCAAGAGACCATGCTCAAAAATCAGGTGGAGATTCTCAGAAGCCGCAACCTGGCCGAAAAAGTTTTGGAGACTTTGTTAGCTTCCGATTTTCGAACCGAGATTTTAGCCTGGATTAAAGCCCGCAAGATTCCTCAGGACCAGGAGGAGCTTTTAGAGCACCTCTTCCGGCGCGTCAAAATCTCGCCGGTCAGAGAGACTGACATCATTGAAATCAAAGCCCAGGCCAACCGACCCCAGTTAGCCGCCTTCATAGCCAATACGGTGGCGGATAAATACTATCAGCAGAGCCTGAGCGCCTCAAAGGGGGAAATTACCGAAGTGCGGCAGTTTTTGGAGGCGCAGTTAGAAAATGTGCAGAAAGAATTAAAGGTCTCCGAAGAAGCTTTGAAGTATTATCAGAAGCAGGAAGAGGTGGCGGCTCTGTCAGAAGAGACCAAAGAGTTAGTCAAGCAATTAGCCGCCTTTGAAGGGCTGTACAAGGAGGCCCAGACCGAGTACGAAGTTTATCTGCGCCGTCTGCAATCTTTAAAGAGTCAGCTCTCCGAGAGCAAAAAGCATTTAGTGGACAATGTGGGCTCCATCTCTACGCCGATGATTACCTCCCTGCGCCAGAAATTAACCGAATTAGAGACTATTCGGGCCGGTTACTTAGCCCAAGGCTTTTCTCCGGAGCATCCCAAATTGGTCGAAACTGGGCAGAGGCTGGCCGAAATAAAGCAGAAATTGGCTGAGGAAGCTGGCCGGGTTTTATCCAGCGATTATCTGGCTGAAGACCCACTGGCCTATTCCCAGGACCTCTTCACCCAGATTCTTCAGGTGGAAATCGAATTAGAATCCCGCCAGGCCCGGCAGCAGATTCTGGCCAAAATCGTCTCCGAGTACAACGCCAAGCTGAATGCGTTACCTGATAAAAGCCTGATGTTAGCCCGCCTGGAGCGCTCTGCCAAGGTGAACGAAAACATCTTCCTGATGCTGAAGGAAAAATACGAAGAGGCCAAGATTCAGGAGGCCGGGCAGATTGGCATGCTCAGAATCGTGGACCCGGCTTATCCTGCCTCAGAGCCGATTAAGCCCAAGAAAAAATTAAATCTCTTAGGAGGAGCCATTTTGGGAATCTTTTTAGGCTGGGGCTTAGCGCTGCTCAAAGAGAGGCTGGATACTTCCCTGAAAACCATGGAGGAATTGGAGCAAATAGGGCACACGGTACTGGCTAACATTCCGGTCATTCGCGCACGAAACGGGAGCCGTCACAGAGTCAGCAAACATCTGACCGAAGAGCAGCAGGCCAAACAGATTGCCTCTTCTTTGGTCACGCATTTCGAACCCAAGTCTTCGGTCTCCGAGGCCTATCGCACCTTCCGCACCAACATTCAGTTCGCCCAGTTAGATAAGCCAGTTCGGACCTTGTTAGTCACCAGCGCCGGGCCCAGCGAAGGAAAATCAACCACCATTTCCAATCTGGCCATCACCTTAGCCCAGCAGGAAATCAAGACTCTTCTGGTAGATGCAGACCTGCGCAAGCCGGTTTTGCACTCAGTCTTCGGTTTGAACCGGGATAAAGGCCTGACTCATTATCTGATGGGAAAAGCCTCTTTAGAGCAGGTGATTCAGGCAACCGGCATCCAGAAACTGAGTTTAATCAGCTGCGGGGCTCTGCCTCCTAACCCGGCTGAGCTCTTAGGCTCGCAAAAACTAAAAGGTTTTTTGGAGCGGCTTAAATCCGACTATGAAATGGTCTTATTCGATTCCCCGCCGGTGATGGCGGTCACCGATGCGGTGGTTTTATCGACCCTGATAGACGGGGTAGTTCTGGTGGTCTCCTCCGGGCAGACCCACCGGGATTCCCTGCGTTACTCCACCGCCTCTTTGAAGAACGTGGGTGCCAATCTCTTAGGCGTGGTCTTGAACAAAATCAAAAGGGAGAGTCTGTATGGTTCTTATCATTACTACCATTATTATCACTATCGTGCTTATGAGTCTAAAGAGAAGTCCGAAGTGACCGTCTGAAAATGGAAGCGCGCAGAGGCTTTTTGCTCAAAATCTTCAAGAATCTGGGCTTCGGCACCATCGCGGTGTTGGCCTCCAAAATCACCCAACTGGCGCTGTTTGTTTTGATTGCCCGCTGGCTGGGGGCAGAAGGCCTGGGCCAGTACACCCTGGCTTTATCTGTGGCGCTTTTGATAGGAGTCCTTTCGGATCTGGGCATCTCTCAGTATGTGGTCAGTCAGGTGGCAGCCACCGGACAGAGGAGTGACTGGTATTTAAGCAATACTTTCTCTCTGCGGCTGGGGTTGTCACTTTTGGGTCTGATGATACTTTTGCCCTTAGGGTTAATTTTGAATCTTTCCCCACAAAGCCGGGCGCTTCTCTATTTGATAGGCATAGGTCAATTCTTTGTGAATGTCACTCTGGGCTGGCGCTGGATTTTTCAGGCCCAGCAGAAACTGCAGTACGAAGCTCTTCTGATTTTAATCTTCGGCCTGGTCTATTCCCTGGCCGGAATTGGGCTTTTACTCTGGAAAAGGGTGATCCTCTGGATAGGAGTCAGCTACCTCTTAGCCGGACTGGCGTTCTTTATCGCCTGCAGGCAGGTCATTTACACCCGCTTCGGAAAAATCTCTTTCGGATTCGACCTGAGTGCGGTTAGGGAGATACTCAAAGGTGCTCTGCCCATGACCCTGACCGTGGTTTTTATGTCCATATATCTGAATGCCGACACGATACTTCTGACCCATTTCCAGGGTGAAAAGGCAGCCGGCTTCTACAATGCCTCCAACCGCCTGATTCAGCAGCTCCGTCTGATTCCGGCCCTGTTGGGCCCGGCTTTTCTGCCGGCGTTAACTCAGTTAGCCGCCTTTGAGCCGGGGAGGCTGGCTAATCTATTAAGGAAAGGGCTATTCTATCTCTTTACTCTGTTTCTACCGGTTACCATTCTGGTCAGTTTTGCCGCAGGCGATATCATAAATCTTCTTTACGGAGTTGGTTTTTCCGGTACCTCCAGAGTTCTGGCGATACAAATCTGGTCGGCTCTGTGTCTGATTTTGTATGCCTTTGTCTTTAATGCCTTCATGGCTTTGAAAAAGTTTAAGGCTCTGGCCCTCTTGAGCGGAGTGGGTGCGTTACTCAATCTGATTCTTAACTTAACGCTGATTCCGCGCCTCTCCTTTGTGGGTCCGGCTTATGCGATTCTGTTCAGCGAGCTGATGGTTCTCTTGGGTACTCTGGTGCTCCTGCAAAAATATTTGAATTTTGGTTTTACCACTTTCTTTAAACGTCTTTTAGTTCCGGCAGGAGCGGGTCTGGGGATGGTGATTTTCTGGGTGACTTTTCCCGGGCTGAACTGGATTGCGGCGGGAATCCTCTCCCTGGCTGTCTATGTGACAACCCTGCTTCTGGCTAAGGGTATACCCGGGGAGGACTGGCAGGTGTGGAGGAGTATGCTATCACAGGGAAGAACAGGCAAAGTAGCGGAGGTTGTGAAATGAGATTTGTCACTGCTACTTTTCTAAGAATTCCTTCCAATATCAATTGGTTAGATTCCGCTACAATTGTTTTGATAGGTACAGGGGCTTTAGCCCTGTTTTATCTTTCCCCACTGGCGGCCATAGGCCTGTGCCTTGGAGCGGCTGCCATAATTTACTTCAGCCAGAGAGTCGACCATTTGCTCTATTTTCTGGCCTTCTATCTCCCCTTGGAAGAATTCGTCTTGAAGTGTGTCGATTATTCGGTCTATCCGCTCTTGAGATACGGCATCGAGCTGGTGATTTATGCCGTTTTATTGAAAGTAATCTTAGGGAAATTGGCGCGACAGGAGAAATTGTTTTCCTCGCCGATTGATGTGCCTCTCTTGCTCTTGGCGGGACTGGGGATCGTCTCCACTTTCTTAAATGGCCTGCCGCTTTTGGCCGGGGTCCTGGGGTTGCGACCACTATTCAGATATGCGGCTCTCTTCTATCTGATCTTGCATTCAAATCTTTCGAAGGAAGCCTTACCCAAACTTTTCAAAATTATTCTCTGCATCGCCACATTGGAAGTCTTAATCGGCTTAGGACAGTACTTCGTCGGCGAGCCGGCTAATGAGTTATTAAGACCCAAAGACTTAATCATCGGCCAGACCATCATTGACGCCCGGGAAAAATGGCAGGACTTTTATGCTGGCCAGAAAATTTTTGCCACTCTGGGCAGATATAATCTTCTGGGCGCATTTTTAGTGGGAGTACTGACTCTGCTTTTCTCTTATCGCTTTCAAAAAGAGCGGTTTTCTCTGCAGCAGAAGCTGCTGCTCTCGGGTGCCGTGGTGGTACTGCTTTTGACTTATTCCCGGCTCTCCTGGGTCGGGTTGTCAGCCGGACTTATTACTCTGTTGGTCATAAAAGGTAGGAAGAAACTGGTTTTAGCCCTGGGTGTGGCAAGTCTGGTGGGGGTAATGTCATTATCCCCTGGCGGGACTTCCCTGTATAAATCTGAAGTACAGGGGAGTCTGAAAGACCGTCTCTTAGGGCCTTTCACCTCGGATTACTGGGCTATGAGCAGTTCTTCTCAAAGACTGTTTACGGTCTCACAGGTGGCCTCCAGTATTTCCGGCTTAAATCTGCTGATCGGCTATGGCCCGGGGACCATGGGCTCCTTGGTGACCAATCTGCAGGAAGGGGTTTCGCAGTTGCATCAGATTGGAGACCCCAGTAAGCTCCTAATCATAGGGGACGTGGGATGGGTCGCCCTGTCTGGGCAGATGGGCTTGTTAGGGGTAGCACTATTTTTATGGCTGTTGGCAAAATTATTCAAGGGTGCGCTGTCGGTTTACAAAAATTCAGAAGATTTCTGGCTCAAAACCCTGGCTTTAACCTTAGGCGCTTATCTGGTGGCTTTGGTGGCGATGAATTTTTTCAGCTTGGCCTTTGAAGCCCGGGTCAGCTCAGCCTATTTCTGGATACTGGCCGGAGTGGCGTTAAAGCAATATGAAGAGAAAAATTAGAAAAATTTTAATGTTAGTCAACTGGGATGTACACCGTCAGCAGAATGGGCAGGTGCTACAATCCCCGAATCTTTACTTGGCGGGTGAGCCCTACTGGTTCTTCAAACACTGGCCTGAGCCGGTGCAGGTGGATGTGATTGACTACAGCCGTCTGCCGGTTTTGCACAAGATTGAAAGATTCAAATTAAAATTTTACATCTGTCAGATTTTGAAAGCCCTGCCCAAAGTCTCTAACTACGACTTAATCCTCTCTCACGGAGCTCAGAGCGGAGTTCTATTGGCTTTCCTGCGCAGTCTCTTAAAATCCAAGCTGCCTCCGCATATCATAATCGATGTGGGCTGTTTCAATGGAGCGCGAAATAATGCTTTAGAATTAGCCCCCCTGAGAGTCGCTTCAAAATCAATAGCCGGAGTAATCACCCACACCAGCAAGCAATCGATTTACTACAACTTGTGTTTACCGGAATTGAAGGAGAAGAATCGTTTTGTCCCTTTTGGGACTGACCCGGACTTTTTCAAGCCTTTAGGGCTAACCGAGGAAGACTATATACTCTGTGTGGGGTATATCAAGCGGGACTGGGAGACACTCCTAGCAGCCTTTAGCGGCCTGCAATCAGACACTACTCTCAAATTGGTGGGGGCAGCCGGGAAAATAAAGATTCCGGCCGGGATTGCAGCCTCTAAGAAGATCGAGTGTCTCCCTTATGTCCCGATTTTGGAATTAAAAAAGATTATCGAGCGGGCTAAGCTGGTTATTCTACCGCTTCCATATCAACTCTACTCTTTCGGGCAGATGACCATGCTGCAGGCCATGTCAATGGGTAAGGCAGTCGTGGTCTCCAATGTTCCGGGAATTGCAGACTACGTTGAGGATGGAAAGAATGCGGTTTTGGTCAGGCCCTATGACTATGGGGAGTTGAGGGACAAAATGGAATACCTGCTCTCTCGTCCGGAAGAGAGAATTCAAATCGGCAAAAATGCCAGAAAGACAATCGAAGAGAAGTTTAACGAGAAAAATATGGCTGAAGAAATCCATAGGAGTTGTTATGAGCTTATCAACAATTGAGAAAAAAATCTCCGGACCAAGACAAGAAACGGTTTTCTGCGACCTGTGCGGCAGTCGTGATTTCGTTTTGAAATACACTGCCAGGAACACCGAATTTAATGAGCCCTTTCGTCTGGTGGAGTGTACCAACTGCAGTTTAGTCTATTTGAATCCCCGGCCGACTAAAGCTGAAATTGGCAAATACTATCCCCAAGAAAATTACTACGCTTATCAGGATTTGGATGATGAACGCTGGGATAATTTCCGCCAAAAAGTCAAGAACTTCATTTTGGAGTCTCAGCCGGGTTATTCTAAAAATTGGCAGTTGCTGAGAAGCCTAATCTGGTCTGTTTTCAAAAGGAGTCTGATGATTCAGACCCCCTTTATTCCGGGCGGCAGAATCTTGGACGTGGGCTGCGGCAACGGCTATTTCCTGAAATGGATGAAGGAGCACGGCTGGGAAACTTACGGGGTAGAGATTTCAAATTCGGCCTGTCAAATAGCAGAGAAGAACGGAATTACGGTTTTCAACGGAGAATTGAGAGGGGCCAGATATCCTTCCAATTACTTTGACGTGGTGACTATGAATCAAGTTTTAGAACATGTTTACTCACCCCGGGCTTATTTCCGAGAGATAAAAAGAATTCTAAAGCCGAACGGGCTTCTGATTGCCTGCGTGCCTAACTTCAATTCCTTCGAAAGCCACTTATTTGGCTCTAACTGGTTAGCTCTGGAGGTGCCCCGGCATCTTTACTTCTTCACTCCTCAGACTCTGACTGCCTTAGCTCAGTCGGAGGGATTCCAGTTAGAGAAACTACACTCCAAAAGTCTTGGCCTCCCCTTCTCAGGAATCAATAAAAGTATTCGGGAGGCACTGGTATTAGAATTCGGACAAAATAGCAGTTTTAAATCCTGGGAAAGAAGAATCGAATACTGGATTGAATTACTTCTCTTAAAGCCTCTGCATTATGCGACTGCTGATAATAAAAAAGATTTCGGATTTTTTATTTCTTTGTATGCGCGGAAAATATGAAAATACTCTTAGCTAACAAATTCTACTATCCCCGCGGAGGACCGGAGACAGTAATATTTCAGCAGGAGAAATATCTCCGCCAGCTGGGGCATGAGGTGATTCCTTTTGCCATGCAGGATGAGAGAAACTTAAGCTCTGAATACAGTGACTTCTTCGTTTCCAATGTAGACTACCGCCAGATGAACGGCTCGCCGGTTGAGAATGCCAAAATCGCACTTAAAATGATTTACTCTTCGGAAGCGAAAAACAAAATCGAGCAGCTTTTAGATTCTGCAAAGCCAGAGATTGCTCACCTGCACAATATTTACCACCAGATATCTCCATCAATTTTGGGAGCGCTTAAAAAAAGAGACATTCCGGTGGTTATGACCCTGCACGATTTCAAATTGGTCTGCCCGAATTACAGCTTTTACCGACAGGGAAATAACTGCGAGGAATGCCAGGGCAGGAAATTTTACCGGGCGGTTCAGCACCGCTGCATTCAGAATTCCCGGCTGAAGAGCTTAGTCTGCGCGGCAGAAGGGTACTGGCATCTCTGGAATCGGACTTATCTGGACAACGTGGATAAGTTCATCGCCTTAAGCCGGTTCTCGCTAAACAAGTTTGTCGAATATGGTCTGCCGGAAGAAAAGCTAGTCTATCTCCCCAACTGTCTGGAGTTGAGCGAATTCAAACCCAGTTATAAAAATAAAGGCTACATCTTATTTGTTGGCCGACTGAATCAAAAATACGGAATTTTCACTCTGCTGAAGGCGGCTGAGCAATTGCCGCAGGTTGATTTTCATATCGCAGGGAATGGAGAAGACGAAACAGAAATTCAGAAAATTGTCAGAGAAAAAAAATTGACTAATATAAAGTTACTGGGATTCCTGCCCCCGGAACAATTAGGAAAAGAAATGGCTGAGAGCTCTTTTATAGTGTTCCCGAATACCATCTACCACAATTGTCCCATGGTAATCTTAGAGGCTTTTGCACTGGGAAAGCCGGTGGTGGCTTCCAATTTAGGAAGCATTCCTGAGTTGGTGGAAAAAAATGTTACCGGCCTGTTATTCGAGACGGAATCTGTCAGCGAGTTGGCCGACCAGATTCTCAAATTGTACAGCCAGCCCCGGCTGGTCAGGGAATTAGGAGAAAATGCCCGCAAAAAAGCGGAAAGAGATTTTTCAACTGAAAAATATTATCCCCGTCTGCTGGGACTTTACCAGAATTTATTACAGAGGAGACTAATTCATGATAACTGATGCCACCATTGCGGTACTGGATGCCTGCAACGCCCGCTGCGTGATGTGCGACATCTGGCAGCACCGGGACAAAGATTATATGAAGCCGGAAGAATACCGTCGTTTACCCTCCACGCTAAAGCATATCAACATCGGCGGAGGAGAGCCTTTCATGCGCAAAGACCTGCCTGAGCTTCTGTGGGTGATAAAAGAGACCTGTCCCCAGGCCAGAATGGTTCTCTCCACCAACGGATTTCAGCCCCGAGTGGTGGAGAAAATGATAATAAAAATGCCGGAGATTGCCATTCGGGTCTCCCTGGACGGGGTGGGTTCTCTGCACGACGAGGTCCGGCGCATTAAAGACGGTTACAGTAAGGTTTTAGAAACCATACAAATTCTAAAGACTGCAGGAGTGAAAGACTTAGGCATCGGCGCTACTGCCTCCAAGGTTAATCAACACCGCTTTTATGAGATTAAAGAGCTGGCAGACCGCTTGGGAGTGCAGTTTACCTGTGCGGTAGTCCACAATTCAGATACCACTTTTGGCAACCACTCAGATATCGAGGCCGAAGTGCCGGTGGTCAGGCCGGAATTGGTTAAAATCAAAGATTCATTCTTAGCCTCAGGCAAACCCAAAGACTGGGCCCGCGGCTATTTTGTCGACACTCTGATAGATTACTTAGACCGCAAACCCAGACCGGTTCCCTGCACTGCGGCAGATAATTTTTTCTTCTTGCAGTCCAACGGGGACGTTTATCCCTGCAATATTTTAAACATAAAAATGGGGAATATCCGCCAAGAATCTGTGGAACAGATTTTTGCCCGGCATCAAAAGACTAAAGAGGATTGCTCCAAGTGCAATCAGTGCTGGATGGTCTGCACCGTGGTTCCGCTCCTGCGCAAGAATCCGTCCAAGCCTCTGGCCTGGGTGGTGAAGAATAAGGTCAAATATGAATTAGGGAAACTCACCAACGGTCACCAGAATGGCAACGGAAGCCGGCCAATTCCAACTGAGTTGCCGCCAGCCGCTTCCCCTAAAGAAATTGAGATGGAAGAAGTAGAGACTATTGAGGTCTAGGGAAAGAGCATGAAAAAATTCTTGGTGACCGGAGGAGCAGGATTCATAGGTTCGCATTTAGTGGACCGGCTAATCAATTTTGGTGAGGTTACGGTCTACGACAACTTCTCTTCCGGCAAGAAAGAGTTTATTCAGCAGCACTTTGACCAGTCCAATTTCAGACTGATTGAAGATGACCTGCTGAATTTTAGACGACTGGCCGCCTCTCTTAAAGAGATAGACATCGTCTTCCACCTGGCCGCCAATCCGGAGGCCCGGCGGGGGATCGAAAACACCTGCCTGGACTTGGAGCAGGAGACCTTAGTCACCTTCAATGTCTTAGAGGCGATGCGCGATAACGAAATTGACAAGATTGTGTTCGCCTCCTCCGGCACAGTTTACGGCGATACCGGAGAAATTCCGGTCCGGGAAGATTTCGGACCTCTTCTCCCCATCTCTCTCTACGGAGCAGGCAAATTAGCCTGCGAGGGTCTGATTTCCGGATACTGCGGGACTTTTGGTTTACAGGCCTGGGTTTTTCGCTTTGCCAATGTGGTGGGGAATCGAGCCACTCACGGCGTGATGTACGATTTTGTCCACAAACTCCTGAAAAACCCGGAAGAGCTGGAAATCTTAGGCGACGGCAGGCAGAGCAAGCCCTATCTGCACGTCTCAGACTGCATCGAGGGAATCTTATACGCTTTACAACATTCCAATCAGCAGGTCAATCTTTTCAACCTAGGGACCGAAGGGCACACTTCAGTGACCGCCATTGCCGAGATGATAGTTAAACAAATGGAATTAGAAGCAGCGCGTTTCAAATTCACCGGCGGAGACAGAGGCTGGCCCGGGGATGTCCCTCAGGTAAGGATGAATGTGGATAAAATCAGAACCTTGGGGTGGTCGCCTAAATATGATTCCAACTCCGCGGCCAGACTGGCCGTGGAACAAATCGTTGAAGAATTTGTCGGACAGGAGGCAGAATGCAGGCTGTGATTTTAGCCGGAGGCTTGGCCACCCGCTTGCGGCCTCTTACCGAAAAACTCCCCAAATGCCTGCTCGACATTGGAGGTCGCCCGTTTTTGGAATATCAATTAGAGCTTTTGAAGAAAAACGGAATCAATCGAATCCTGCTCTGTCTGGGCCATCTGTCCGAGATGGTCAGAGAATATTTTCAGGCAGGAGAACGATTCGGAATAAGGCTAGGCTACAGCCTGGAGGAGGAAAAACTTTTAGGAACCGGAGGCGCTTTGCGAAAGGCTTGGCCTCAATTAGAAAAAGAATTCTTGCTCCTGTATGGAGATTCTTATCTGGACTTCTCTTACTCTGATATGATAGAGCATTATCGAAAGGCACGATGGGTGGCTCTTCTGTCAGTCTGCCGCAACCAGAATCAGTGGGACAGAAGCAATGCCGTGGTGGAAGAGGGTCAGGTAAGAATCTACGACAAAAAAAGCTTTCTGCCGGAGATGCAATATATCGATGCTGGACTCTCCATCCTCAGCAAGAATGTAATCAGAGAAATCCCACCCGATGAATTTTATGACCTGGCTGACTTGTATAAGAGTCTGGCCCGTAGAAGACTCTTAGGGGCTTACGAAATCGAACAGAGATTCTACGAGGTAGGCTCGCCTTCCGGTTTACAGGAGTTTACCGCTCTGATAGAACAAGGAGGTTTAAGATGATTGTGACCCGTACACCCTTGAGAATCCCCTTGGGCGGAGGAGGGACCGATCTACCCTCTTATTACACCCAGTTTGGCGGTTTTCTGATTTCTGCGGCAGTGGACAAATACATCTACATCACAGTCAACAAGAGATTTGAAAAATCGATTCGGGTCAGCTATTCCAAGACCGAGATAGTAGACCATCCGGATGAAATCGAGCACCCCCTGGTGCGGGAGGCATTGCGATTACTGAAAATAGACTCCGGTATCGAGATAACTTCGATTGCGGATGTCCCCTCCAATACGGGTCTGGGGAGCTCTTCAGCCTTCACGGTCGGCCTCTTGAATGCCCTGCACACTTATAAGAAGGAAAAGGTTTCGGCTCAAGAATTAGCCGAGGAGGCCTGTTATCTGGAAATAGAAAAATTAAACGAGCCGATTGGCAAACAAGACCAGTATGCCGCCGCCTTCGGCGGAATCGTCTGCTTAGAGATTAACCGCTTAGGGGAAGTAAAGGTAGAGCAGCTCTCTCTGCCGGAAAACAGCTTAGACCAACTAGAATCCAACTCACTCTTATTCTACACTGGCAAGAAACGCTCTGCCGGAGAGATTTTGTCGGCCCAGAATAAGTCCAATGCCTCCAGCCAAAACGGTTCCTTGGAGGCTATGCACAAAATAAAGGAAATCGGCTACCAGATAAAGGAGAGTTTTCAGACTGGCGACCTGGACCGTTTCGGCCTGCTCTTAGACGAGCACTGGCAGACCAAGAAAAAACTATCAGAAAAAATTTCCGACCCACAAATTGACAGCTGGTATGGGTTGGCCAAATCCGAAGGAGCTTTAGGCGGAAAATTGATGGGGGCCGGCGGAGGAGGATTCTTCATGTTCTACTGCAACAATGGCAAGAACGGCTTCCGCCAGAGTCTGCAGCAGGCCGGTTTGAGAGAAATGCGCTTCCGCATCGACTGGGAGGGCTCAAAAGTCTTGTTCAACTTATAAGGAGGAGCTTATGACAGGGATTTTAGTTGATACTCAAAGAGAGAAATTGGTCAATCAGGAGTATATCGATAATTATCTCCGGGAGATGGAGCTAATCTGCAAGCGCCTCAGCCGGGCCGACATCGACCGGGTGATTGAAATTCTCTACTCGGCCTGGAAGTACGAAAAGACCATCTTCATCATGGGGAACGGAGGCTCAGCTTCCACGGCCACCCATATGGCCTGCGACCTGTCCAAATGCACCATCGTGGAAGGCAAAAAGAGGATGCGAGTCATCTGCCTGAATGACAATATCCCTCTGATGTCAGCCTGGATTAATGACAGCGGCTTTGACCATCTCTTTTCCGAGCAGCTTAAGAATCTGATACGCAATGGGGATGTCCTAATCGGCATCTCGGTCCATGGCGGCACCGGCAAGGACAAGGCGGGCTTATGGTCGCAGAATCTCTTGAAAGCCATGCAAACTGCCAAAGAGGAATATGGCGCCACCTTAATCGGTTTTTCCGGCTTTGACGGCGGTGTCTTTAAGGAAATCTGCGATGCCTGCGTGGTGGTGACCTTCAACTCCACTCCTCAGGTAGAATCATTCCATTTAGCCTTAGAACATCTAATCACGAATTGTCTCAAAGAAAAAATAGAGAAGAACGGGAAATGAAAAAGGCAGTTTTCTTAGATAGAGACGGGGTGCTGAACCGCTATTACTACGACGATGACCTGGGAGTCTTTACCACCCCCTTTTCGGAAAAGAATTTTGAGCTCTTCCCAGGAACCGAGGAGGCGGTGGCTGAGATTAACCAAATGGGCTTTCTGGCCGTGGTAGCCTCCAATCAGCCTGGGCTTGCCAAAGGGCAGTTTGACTTGGCGGCTTTGGAAAAAATGAACCAAAAATTGAAATCACTTCTACAGAAAAAGCTGGCCAGAATAGATGGCATATATTACTGCCCACACCACCCGCAGGAGGGAAACGGTCGCTATCGAAAAGATTGCGACTGCCGCAAGCCCAAGCCCGGACTTCTGCTACAGGCAGCCAGACAATTGGGTCTCAGCTTAAAAGATTCCTACATGGTGGGTGACAGCATCACCGATGTGGAGGCCGGACAAAAAGCCGGCTGCAAGACCATTCTGATTCACAAATACAAATGCGACCTGTGTCAGTTCATGGAAGAAAAGGGTATCAAACCAGATTTCATAGCGGAAAACTTAAACGAAGCCGTAAAAATCATCTCCAAACAGGAGGGGAGAAATGGAAATCTTCATCGACAGCGCCGACTTAAATGAAATCAAAGAGGCTTTTGGCTGGGGCTGCATCTCCGGGGTGACCACCAATCCCAAGATTGCTGCCTCGCAGAAGCAGAGCTACAACTTTAAAGAGAGGGTCTTGGAAATTACTAATCTCGTGCCGGGCCCTCTGAGTGTGGAAGTAGTATCAGAGAACGCAGAGGGTATGCTAAAAGAGGCAAAGACCTATGCCTCCTGGAACCCTAATGTGGTGGTCAAGATTCCCATGAGCAGAGAGGGATTGACAGTCACTTCTATCTTGGAAAGGGAAGAGAATATCCGGGTGAATGTCACCGCCATCATGGCTACGAACCAGGCTATCTTGGCCGCGCTCTCTGGAGCCACGTACGCTTCTATTTTCTACGGTCGGATTTCAGATATGGGCTACGACCCCTGCTCGGTCATTGCCGAGACCAGCGCCTTGTACAAAACCCGGGGCTTGTCCACTAAAATCATCGTGGGGAGCATCCGCAACATGTTAGATATCAACAAAGCCCTCTTAGCCGGGGCAGACATCCTTACAGTCCCTTTTAAATTCCTGAAGCAGATGACTGAAAATCCCAAGACCGAACAGACCATCAGGGAGTTCAACGACTCCTGGCAGGAAATGCGGGAAAAGAATCTGATTCAACTGGACGAAGACCATCAATTTGCCGAAAGGATTCTGACTTTAGTGCACAAATGAAGATTGCCTTCATCGGACAGAAAGGGATACCGGCTACCTGGGGAGGAGTGGAGGATTTCGTTGAGCAGGTGGCCACGCGTCTGGCTCAGCGGGGCCATGATGTTACAGTCTACTGCCGCCCTTATTACACTCAAATTAATGGGGATTACAAAGGGGTGCGTTTGTGCCGGCTTCCCAGTCTGAAGACTAAGCATATGGATGCCCTGACTCACACCCTTTTCAGCAGTGCGGATTCCCTGTTCCGGAATTTCGACATAATTCACTATCAAGCTCTGGGGCCCTCGACTTTTTCATTCATTCCCAGAATCTTCGGGAAAGCCGAGGTGGTGGCCACTATTCACAGCTTAGATTGGAAAAGGGATAAATGGCATCCTCTGGCCAAAAGGATTTTTAGACTGGGGGAAAGGCCGGCGGTTCTTTTTCCGGATAGGCTGACAACCGTGTCCGGCGAGGTGAAGAAGTACATCGAAGAAAAGTATCATAAGCCGGTTGACAGAATCTATACCGGTATCTCTGTTCCGGTGCAAAGGAAGCCTAACAGAATTCTCAATTACGGCTTAGAGAAAGGGAGATACATTTTGTTCTTAGGGCGTCTGGCGCCGGAGAAAGGTTGCCATTTTCTGTGTCAGGCGTTTAAGGAATTGAAGACTGAAATTAAGCTATTTGTCGCAGGAGAGGGACAGTTTGCCAGCGATTATGTGATCTCATTGAAAAAATATGCATGCGATAAAATTATTTTCGGCGGCTATGTAGATGAAGAATTTAAGCAGGAATTACTTTCGAACTGCCTGGCCTTCGTTCTTCCATCTTCGGTAGAAGGATTCCCCAAGACTATTCTGGAAGCTTTCAGCTACGGCAAGGCGGTTCTGGGCAGTGACATCCCGGAGAATAAAGAAGCGCTGGGACCTTTTCAGTTCACATTCAAGAGTGAAGATGTGAGCGATTTGAGACAATCCTTAGAGAATCTGTTAAAGAATGAACCCTCTGTCAATGGACTGCCAAAGAAGAGAATGGAGTATGTGCAGAAGAATTTCTCCTGGGACAAAACTGTCGCCGAATTGGAGAAGATTTACAGCGCTATTTGAGTAAGGGATGAAAGAGAATATCTGGATTTACAGGAGGATAAATTTAATCGTCGACCTGCTTCTGACAGCGGTTTCTTATGCAATTGCTGTCAGCTTGAGAGAGAAGCTGGATATCTGGTTTCTCTCCGGCTACCAGGCGGATTACCAGCTGTTGCTATTCATCGTGCCGGTCTGGCTCTTCTTTTTCTCGCTTAACCGAAGGCTGTATGAATACCGGATGGTTCCTATCCGAGAGACCTTCAAGAATCTCAGTCTGACTCTCTTGAAGTGCCTGGGAGTACTATTAGGGCTTCTATTTATTACTCACCAACTCAATTCCAGCCGCTCGGTTTTGATCCTGTTCGGGGTCTTCAATCTGGCCGTTCTGCTGCTATTCAGAAAAGTACTTTCCTCGGTCTTAGCCTCTTACCGCAAAAGAGGATATAATCAGCAAAGAATTCTTCTTGTAGGCAGCGGCCAGATGGCCCAAGACTTCATCGTCAAATCCAGAGAGCATCCGGAATGGGGCTGGAACATCATTGGCATATTGGACTGGGACTTTTCCCGGCTGGGGACACAGCTTGACAATCTCCCGCCGGTGGAGAGTCTGGAGCAGTTGCCGCGCCTGCTTCAGAACGGACACGTGGACTATGTGGTCTACGCAGTGCCGCGAAGATTCTTGCACGCGGTGGAGGATTCGATTGCCACTTGTGAGGAGATGGGGGCCAAAGTCTATCTCTTGGCCGACTTCTTCAATCTGAAGATCGCCCGTCAGCAGTTCAGTTTCCTGTTCAATCAGCCGGCTCTACTCTATTCCACCGGCCCGGCCAAAGACGGCTCCTTGTTTTTCAAATATGCCTTAGACAAAATTATGGCCCTGCTAATCTTGATTCTGGTTTCGCCATTGATGTTTCTAACTTCCTGCTTGATAAAATTAACTTCTCCTGGACCGGTTCTTTTCCCGCAGACCAGATGCGGCCTGAACGGCAGAAAATTCACTCTCTACAAATTCCGCACCATGGTGGAGAATGCTGAGGAACTGAAGTCTCAACTGGAGGCGCAAAATGAAATGTCCGGTCCGGTATTTAAGATTACCAATGACCCGCGCCTGACTAAAATCGGGAAATTTTTGCGCAAGAGCTCGATTGATGAACTCCCCCAGCTTTTCAATGTCCTCAAAGGGGATATGTCCTTAGTCGGCCCCCGGCCCCCTCTGCCTGTAGAAGTGGCCCAGTATGACCGCTGGCAGAGGCGCAAGCTCTCCATCAAGCCAGGACTGACCTGCCTCTGGCAGGTGAACGGCAGAAACAAAATCGACTTTGAGCACTGGATGAAACTGGACCTGCACTATATCGACAACTGGTCCCTCTGGCTGGACGCCAAGATACTGCTGAAGACCGTTCCGGCAGTATTGACCGGCCTGGGGGCTAAGTAGTTTAACAGTAAGAAAATCCCTTTACGTGCCGATAACAAAAAGGAAAGACCCTTTTAGGAGGTAAATAATGTCTAAAAAGATTCTCTTTAGCCTGATCGCCGTTTTTTTGAGTTTAAACTCTGTTGGTTTTGCCTATGACAACTGGGGCGCTTCAGTGGCTGCCACTGGCATGGGGGGAGCTTATGTTGCTATTGCCGGCGACCCGGCCAATATTTTCTACAACCCGGCCGGCTTAGCCAGGATTAATCAGTACATGCTCTACGGTATGTACAACCGGCAAACTACGGTCAACTATCTCTTAGACGAAAAGCCCTATGCCTTGGCAACTGCCGGGGCCTGGCCCTTTTACTGGGGGACCTTAGGACTGGGCCTAGCCCAGAGAGGCTCCTGGTCTGAGCCGACCCAGGTGGTGACTCACAATGTACTGACTCTGTCATATTCCCGCTTTATCTCCCCGCAGGTTTCCTTCGGAACATCGGCTAAGTATCTGTTCAATACCAACTATGGTGATAAGTCCGGCGCTGACTTTGACTTGGGCTTTATGTATTTTGCCACCCCTCAGCTTACTTTCGGCTTGGCAGGAGAAAACCTGTTCGGCACCGATGTGGAGCCTGATGCTGTGGGAACCTATTTCTTCTACAATCGGCGCCAGGTAAAATTAGGGGCCAGCTATGAGCTGCTGAACGGGGAATACCGCACCCGCTTCGGCTTCGACACCATTTTCAAAGAAAAAAAGGGTCTGGTCACAGACGGAAATAATATAAATAACTTTGGAATCGAGCAGAGCGTCCCTTTCAGCCCTTACAGCACGGTCAGTTTCCGGGCCGGATACTCTTTAGGCAAGGATTACAATCAGGATTTTAACGCCTTTGCCTTCGGCATCTCTTACGAACTGCGAAACGGGGATAATCTTTACCGCTTCGACTACAGCTATCAGGATTACCCCTTTGAGACCACAGAGAGTTTTGCCGGTGACAACCGCTTTGCTTTCACGGTGGCCTTTGGTGCTCCAAAACACGGGGATGGTTATGCCAAGCACAAAGAGGATTTGAATCTGGTATCAGTCAACAAGCCAGCCAAGACCGAACCTGTTCCCGAAAAGACTTATCTGGAGCCGCTAAAGAAAGAGGCCAAACCGGTCGAGAGCAAGGCAGATAAAAGAACCTCAGAGCAGTCTGTCTTCAAGCAGGAGAAGAAAAGCGACCAGCCTGGAACCGCCTCAGCGGATACCAAGCAGGAGAAAAAACCAGCCCAGGAGATGAAGGCTCCTCCCTCTTCGACTCTGACCCAGGCAAAACCAGAAGAGGATAAAACTGCATCAAAAACGACCGTCGCTGCTATAACTGAAGCCGAAAAGAAAGCCTCCCAGTCTTCAGTGCCAGTTACCAAAGAGGAAAAGAAAACTGCATACCAACCTGCGGCTCAAGTGAAACCGGAAGCAATCCAGACTGCCCCTCCGGCAACCACTGCGGTTGAGACTCAGAGTGAAAAAAGAGAAACCAAGCCCAGTACACCAGTAGTTCAAAAGGAAGACAAACCTGTTTCCCAGCCTGTAGTCCAGGTCACACCGGAAGAGAAAAAGACAATAGAGACCCCGGAAACTCAGACAGCACCAGCAGAGATAAAGAACGAAGCGCTGGCGCTAGTCCAGCAAATGCCGGAAGAGAAGCAGACCGTCTTCAAGGCCACGGATAGCGGCATTTTTAAAAACTTGAAAATTACCTCCCGGGTGGAGGCCTCCCAGGCCAGATCGGCCAAAGACAAATCTTATATGTTCGTCTTCAAATATAACATTGAAGAAGAGCAGAGATTTGTCTCGGAGTGGAGAATATTGGTTACTTCCTCTCCCTCCAACAGCTTCTTGGCCCAAGGGACTGACCCAAATCTCTTGCAGAGCATCAATGGCCGGGGAATTCCTCCGGCAGTGATTGTCTGGAATGCCAAGGACAGAAGCGGCTCCCGGGTTGCTCCTGGCAAATACTATTACGCCCTGTATCTGAAGAGCAATCAGGGAGAGAAGTTCCTTTCGGCCTGGAGTCCGATGATGGTGGAATAAAGTAACTAACAGAATATCAGCATTAGAATGCCCTGGTTAAACAGCCGGGGCATTTCGATTTATACTCTTCTTCTACGGAGCGCCCTTTGTGCTTGACAATTCCGTCTGACAGTTTGAAATTATTACATTCACTCTCAGAACAGGAAGTCATTTACCGATATTCTGGTAAGGAAGTCAATTGCGGAAGAACAATAATCGGATCCATAATCAATGATGAGGTCACATCTTTTCACCCGTCTGCGTCATCTGACTCAAAGAGAGTTTATCGGTAGAAAGTGGCTATTCTTATTGTTATGTGCAGTGGCAGCATTCCTGAATCCGGTTTCCACAGCCTTGGCCTATGACAACTGGGGCGCTTCAGCAGCCGCCACTGGCAGGGGAGGAGCTTACATCGCTTCTGCCAGCGACCCGGCTTGTATCTTCTATAATCCTGCCGGCTTGGCTCAGATTAATCAGTATATGCTCTACGGTATGTATAACCGGCGGTCCCAATTCGGCTACTCTCTGGAGGAAAAGCCCTATTCTTTTGCCACGGCAGGAGCCTTGCCATTTTCTCAAGGGGTCTTAGGCATAAGCTTTATCCAGCGGGGCTCCTGGTTTAATGGAACTCAGATAGTAACTCATAATACTGTGGCGCTCTCATTTGCCCGTTTTATCTCCTCTTCAATAACCATTGGAGGCAATGCCAAATATCTTTTCAACACTAACTATGGCAATGAGTCGGGTGCGGATATTGATTTGGGCTTGATGTTTTTTGCCACTCCTGGACTCACCTTCGGGCTGGCAACAGAGAATCTGCTCAGCACTAGGATTGAGCCTGATGATTTGGGGACTTATTTTTCATACAACCGGCGCCAGGTAAAATTGGGGGTGGCTGGTGAGTTTTCCAGCGGCCAAAACAGAACCAGTTTGGGTTTTGACCTGATTCTCAAGCAGAAAAAAGATTTAGCCCAAAAGGGCAATTATCTGAATAACTTCGGAATCGAACACAGCCTGCCACTCAGCTCCAAAAGCACACTCCGTCTGAGGGCAGGTTACAGCCTGGGTAAAGACTACAATCAAAATTTTAATTCCTATGCCTTCGGATTCTCCTATGAACTCCGGAGCGGCAACCACCTCTATCGGCTGGACTACAGCTATCAGGACTATCCTTATGAATCTTCAGAGAGTTTTGTCGGAGACAATCGCCTCGCCCTGACCGTGGCCTGGGGGTCTCCCCGGAATATCCAGAGCCTTGCCAAGAAAGGAAAATATCTCAATCCAGCAGTTGTCGCTGGGCAGGAAAAGACGCAAGAAAGTAGCAAGTCCGCCTCCGAGTCTATTTCGCAAACTAAAGCCGATACAGTTGAATCAGTCTCAGCGCCAATTGCACAACAGGCTCCGGCGGAAAATGACACCACTTATCGGACTGCAACTCAAATACAACCCGAAGAAAGTAAAGAGGTTACAGTGCAAGTTACCGGCGGGACCTTTGCCGGTTTGAGGATTACCTCCCAAGTCAAGAGCTCTAAGGAGGGGACTAATCAGGATAGATTTTACATGTTTCTTTTTCAATATAACCTCGAGGAGCCACTGAAGTCGGTCGTGGAGTGGAAAATCCTGATTTCCTCCTCTACCTCAGATAGTTTTCTGACCCATGGTTCTGACCCTTCCATCTTGCAAATTATTAACGGTCAAGGAAACCCTCCGACCGCAGTGGGCTGGGAGGGGGATGATAAAAATGGCAAGAAGGTTGCCCCGGGAAATTACTTTTATGCCCTGTATCTGAAGAGCAGGCAGGGAGAAAAATTTCTTTCAGCCTGGAGCCCGATAATAGTGGATTGAATCTCTACAGGTTGCACATTCTCAGCCCTGGCTGAAAAGTCGGGGCTTTTTTATTCTGAACAAATTTCATACTGACAGATTTTGTCACTCTAACTTCAAAAGAATCTTCTTGACAATTTTTTGTTGGGGGGGGGTATTTTAATCAAGGCTGATCAGTCAAAGGTTAGTTGAACTTAAACCAATAACCTCTAAATTATGAGGAGGTGAAAAAAATTAGGAGGATGACTTTGATGGGTTTGCTGGGTATGGCATTTCTGCTTTCCTTCTTACTTTCGGGCTACTCTTTTTACAATGACGCTCAAGCCGTTCCTGGTTATCAATACAACTGTCATATAAGAATGTGGATTGAAAGATATTGCGAACCTGCTACCGGCGATTGTTACGATATTATTCATAATGACTGTGTCAACGGATACACAGCAGGCCAGACCCCTTGCGATTGTGGCGATATATACACGCCCAACTAAGCTTTCAAATCGGGAGCGGGGATGATGTTTCCCCGCTCTCCCGTTAAAAAACCATGAAGAAACTATTAATCTTAAGTATAGTCACTATAGTCATTCTTTCATCCTGCGCCCCCCCTTCTATTTATCAAAAACACTTGCAGGAATTATCCCCTGAGAAACGGGAGAAATACGTAATATTGAAATACTCTGTAGCGGCTCTGGGGGATAAATTAGAGATAGAAGAATTTAATCAAATAGCGTCCTCAGATTCACTTTCTCTGTATAAATTCATGGGTCAATTCTGGAACCAGAGAGACCCCAATCCCCTTACTCCTGAAAATGAGAAAAAAATGGAATTTGAGAAAAGATTACAATTCGTTCTGGAGAATTTTTCTGGTAAGAATTATTTCAAACCCTGGGACGAAAGGGGAGAGACATATCTTAAATTGGGTCCACCAACAGAGAGACAGATTCGTCCCGCAGCAAAATACTCTTATGTCCGTTACTCACAGAAACAAAGTGAAGTAATAGAAGAAATCTGGACTTACGTTGATATCAGTAACTTCGGCCAGCCTTTAACTCTTAGGTTTCAGCCCGATTTGGTACGGGGTTATGTTACCGTACCCATGCCCTCCATGATCAGCAGAAGCGAAGAACTCTCAAAACATTTGATATCCTGGGTCTCCCAAGTAGAACATCAGCCCATGCAGTATTTCTATGACTACGGCAAAGAAGAGTTAAAATACGCCTTCGGCTTGACCCCTTTCCTGATGAGAGACACTCCCAATATCTATGACATCTACTTAACTATCAATGCCCCGGCCAAGAAATTAGTTACTCCTTCTTTAGATTCAATTCACTACATCTGGAAGGTCTTGGTTCAGAATGAGAACTACGAGAGACTCTTTACAGATTCTACTGAAGGTTTAAGTTATCTAGGCTCTGGGGTAGACTTAGATAAGCTGATAGCTTTGGACCAGAAAGAGTTGAGATTAAAAGCCGGAACTTACATCCTCACTTCGGAGTTAGTCAACTCCACCGGCAATAAAGGGGGTATGCTGCAGACCCAGTTAACCTTACCTCCTTATACCTTCCCCAAGGAGATAGAGTTAAGCAAGGTCATCTTAGCCAAGGAGATAAGGCCGGCTGATTCCACTGATTTTAAGTTTGTGCGCAATGGTCTGGTGATTAAGCCGTGGGTAAGTTCTATTTTTAATTTTGATGAGCCATTCTGGATGTATTTTGAGATTTACAATATGCCGCAGGATAGGGAGGGTAAATCTCATTTTACGGTGAAATATTATTTACAGGATTTGCTCACCGACAAGAAGTATCTGTTAGCCGAAAAGTCTCTGTGGGAGGCTCAGCGAGATTTTGCCATGGTTCAGTCTTTTAGTGATTCACTATTTCACGAGGCTAAGGTTTCCCTGAAGACCGGCAAAGACTATGTGATTTTGGCCGAGATAAAAGATGAGGTGATGGGAAAGAGGGTGCAGTCGTTAAGTCCTGTGTTTAAGTTTAAGAAGATGTAAAGAGCAACATTCTTAAGCTCCCTCACATCATAGCTACTTTTTTCACAAGGCAATTTTTCCACTTGACTTTCCCGCATCTCAAATTAAGATTGCGTCTCATTACTATCAGTCTATGAATTCATTTAGTAAGACTTTGGTCAGGAGACTAAATGCAGAATAACAACCTTTGGATATATAATAAAAAGTGGGACCTGACCTTTATTATCTTTTCAGCCATTCTGGTTCCCATTCCTCTAATCTTGACCACCTATTTTGGCTTTGACAACTCCATGATTCTGATTCTGGTCTCCGGTCTGGTCGGGGGACCGCACGTCTATTCAACTTTTATGCGCACCTTGACTGAAAAGGACTTCACCAAAAAAAAGGCAGCCCTGTTACTGCCGGCAGTCATAATCTTTCCGGTCGGAGTCTTCTACTTAGCCCTGACTAATCTGACTTTACTTCTAACCGTCTTCTTCTTCTGGGCCTCGGTGCACGTTCTGCACCAGTTAGCCTATATAGTGGATGTCTATGACCATAAGAGGCCCAATCCTTTACCCTGGTGGTCCAGAGCCTTGGATTATTTATTGATATTCTCCTCGATTTACCCCTTGGCCAGCTATAAGTTAGTCCAGGGTGAATTCTACATCGGCACGATTCTCTTGAAGCCGCCGGATTTTGCCATGCAGTCCTGGATTCCGCCTTTGGTAGTAGGCGCTTTCTGGGTTCTGGTTGGGTTATTCTTAATCCGTTCGGTCTGGGAATTCCGGACTGGCCGTTTTATCTTTCCCAAGTTTCTGTTGACCTGCATCGTCTTGGTTGTCTCCTACAACATCCCCCGTTTCAACAACATGGATGTGGCTTTTCAGGGGTATAATACCTGGCACTCTTTTCAATATTTAGCCCTGACCTGGTACATCAACAAACTGCGGGCTAAAAGAGGGGAAATAGACAATCCTACTATCAGAAGCATTTCCCTAAAAAACAAAGGCTACGCCTTTTACGCTTTTAACCTGGGCCTCACCGCAGTGGCGGCAATTCTGATTTTCGTCCTGCGCAACACCGGCTTTGACGCCCAGCAGAGTTATTACTCGATTGCCCTCTCCAGCCTGCTTCTGCACTATTTAATCGACCACATGCTCTTCACTAATTATGAGACCATCCTAAAGACCGCTTGAGCCGATGACTCTTGCCTGCCTGACGGTGGGTGAGAAACCAAGCCAGAATCTATTAAAAGGACGGGATTCTGGCTTTTGATTTCTTATACCCTCTCCTTTTAGTGGAGGGTAAGGGAGAGGTTAGGATTATTTAACCGTCATTGCGAGCCCCGATTTGTCGGGGCGTGGCAATCTGCTTTTCTTTCTAGGATGTTCAAAACCAGATTGCTTCGCTGCGCTCGCAATGACAACTTAGAACCTCTCCAGTCTTATCTCCTCTTTTTCCAGCACCGCATAGCTGAAATGCTTAAACCAATCCCCCAAGTTTACGTAAATTCCGCCATCGATTTTCTCCAGATTAGGCTGATGTGTGTGCCCCAAGATTACCATGTCGAATCCGCTCTTTATCTTCTCTTCTGCGAACTGCCGGTACTCTTCCAAAAACTTAGTCTCTCTGCCTGCAGTATAATTCCGCGAAGAGCCGGAGACGAATTTAGCTAAAGGAATCGAAAGATCAGGCGGGAGCTGTCGATAAAGCCAGATGTTGATTTTATTCCGCAGTATCTTTTTCAAGATTCTGTAGCCCCAGTCGGATCTGGCCAGCCCGTCGCCATGCGATAAATAAACTTTCTTCCCCTGCAGTTCTACTTCTAAACTGTCTCGGTGCACCGGAATACCCAACTCGTCTGGCAGAAAATCCCCTAACCAGAAGTCGTGATTACCGCACAGGTAATCGATGGCAATGCCTTTGTCCCTCAATTGCGACAGATGGTTTAATACCCGCTGAAAATTTTTCGGAATCAGCTGCTTGTACTCAAACCAGAAATCAAATAAATCACCCACAATGTAGAGCCGGGAGGCTTCGGCTTCGACTTTCCCAAAAAAGGAGAGAAGTTTCTCTTCCTTCTCCTGTTCTTGTTCGGTTGAGCCGGAGCCCAAGTGGGCGTCGGAAAAGAGGAATATTTTTTGCCGCATATGAGTTAAAATAACAGCCTGCGTATAGATTTCAAAATGGAATACAGGCCACACAAGAATTCAAGCAAAATCAAGGGGTCAAGGTACTAATAAGGCTTGCAAAGGAAACTCATATTGCGTATAATCATCAATAACAGTAAACAAAGAGCCTAATGGAACATCAGGAGATTCACTGTGAGGTCTGCGGGCATAGAGCGGAAAGCATCTTCTGCGCTCTGGCTGGCGCCCATTTGGAGCGGTTGGACCGGGAAAAGACCGTCCATCGCTACGAAAAAGGGGAGACCATATTTCATCAGGGTACGCCGGCTCTGGCAGTTCACTGCCTTTATTCCGGAAGGGTGAAATTGTCTAAAAGCGGGGCTAAAGGAGAAAGCCAGGTTCTCCGGCTGTTAGGCCCAGGGGAAATCTTCGGCTACCGGGCCCTTTTAGCTGATGAGCCTTATCTCGTCACAGCCCAAGCAGTCGAGCCGACGGTAGTCTGCACCATCACCAAGCAGACCCTGTTTAGTCTTCTGAAGCAATCACCAGGTTTAGCTATGCGTTTAATGGCCGAATTAGCCTCCGAGCTTAAGACCTCAGAAGAAAAGTTGCTGACTCAGGCCAAGGAGACGGTCAAGCAGAAAACTGCCAAGCTGCTTCTCTTTTTAGCCGAGGGGAATAAACACAAATACCAGCCCGGCACCCCTCTGCAGGTTCCGCTTCTGCGAAGCGAAATGGCCCAGATGGTAGGGACAGCTCCGGAGACTTTTTCCCGCACCCTGCGTTACCTGGCCAGCAGGAGGGTAGTGCAGATAGACCGGGCACATATCTTCATCACCGATACTAAAGCGCTCCGGCAATTGGCCCGTCGAACCGAATAGGCCGGCAGACCGGCAGCCATTTTTCTTACTCAGACAATTTTTACGAATTAAACTAATATATTTTAAAGGAATTCTGACCAATCCTCTCCTAATCGGCTAAATACCTGCTTGACAGGAATCAAATCTGCTTTAATTTGGAAGTAGTTACGTTTAAATAACATGGATAAGTTCGTCATCGAGGGCGGTGTTCGTCTCTCCGGCTCAGTGGAGGTCAACTCTTCCAAGAATGCTATTCTCCCCATCATCACTGCCTGCCTCCTAGTGGAAAAAGGGGAAGTGGTATTGCATGAGGTTCCCAGTTTAGCCGACATCGATACAATTCTGAAGGTCTTGGAAGGTCTGGGCGCCAAAGTGACACGCTCGGAATCCGAGCGCCAGGTCTCTATTAACTCCGAAAACTTGAATAGCTCTGAAGCCCCTTATGACTTGGTGCGCAAGATGCGGGCTTCATTCTTAGTCCTGGGTCCGCTTTTAGCCCGGATGGGCAGGGCCAAAGTCTCTCTGCCAGGAGGGTGTGTCTTAGGCGCCCGTCCGGTTGACCAGCACCTGAAGGGTTTCAAGGCTCTGGGGGCTAATTTAACCGAAGAGCACGGCTATATCATCGCCGAAAGCAACGGCTTGAACGGCAATGTGGTCTGTTTCGACCGGCCCACTCATACCGGCACTGAAAACGTGATGATGGGAGCAGTCTTAGCTAACGGCAAGACCACCCTAATCAATGCGGCCTGCGACCCGGAAGTCAAAGACGTAGCCGACTTCTTGAATCAGCGGGGAGCCAAGATATCCGGGGCCGGAACCTCCACCATTGAAATCACCGGCGTGAAAAAATTAAGGCCGGGTGAATATACACCCATACCGGACCGCCTGGAGGCCGGCACCCTGCTGATGGCTACCGCCATTACCGGCGGCTATTTTGAGCTGCGCAATATCATTCCAGAGCATCTCTCCATGGTTTTCAACAAACTCAAAGAGATGGGGTGCGAAATCGAATTGAACGGCAAGAGGATGAAATTAAAAGGACCAAAAAAACTTAAACCGGTAGAAGTAATCACTTATCCTTTTCCCGGGTTTCCCACTGACCTACAGCCGCAGATAATGTCCATGGCCTGCTTAGCTTCCGGTACTTCACATATAAAAGAGACTGTGTTTGAGAGCAGATTTACTCACATCATGGAGTTGATTCGCCTGGGTGCCGACATTAAGACCGCCAATGATGAAGCCACCATCACCGGAGTCAATCGGCTCAATGGAGCTTCGGTCATGGCCTCGGACATCCGGGCCGGCGCCGGCTTGATTACCGCCTGTTTAGCTGCTTCCGACACTTCTGAAATTCTGCGGATTTATCACATCGACCGGGGCTATGAAAAAATAGAGGAGAAACTCTGCCGCCTGGGGGCAAAGATTAAGCGCGTGCCAGCGTAGGTATATTTGACAGCTATTGTAAAGGAGTCCTGGCGATGAAAAGACCCAAACCATTTTTTTTCATTTTACTGGGCGTTTTCGCTCTAAGTTTTCTCGGTTGGGCATCGGCCCAGGATTTAGAATTCGGCAAGAATAAGATTCAGTACCGGGACTTTGACTGGCACTACATCCAGACCAACAACTTTGACATTTATTACTACCCCGGGGGATATGAAATTGCCAAATTTGCAGCCCAGGAATTAGAGAAGGCCTACCCCATCATCTCTGACCAGCTCCGCTATCAGCTCAAGAAGAGAGTCCCCATCATCCTGTATCAATCCCCCAACGAGTTCCAGCAGACCAATGTGATTTACGACCTAATCGAAGAAAATGTGGGGGGATTTACCGAGGCTTTCAAAAACCGGGTGGTAGTCCCCTACAACGGAAGTTATGAAGACCTGCGCCATGTGTTACACCACGAATTGACACATGCGGTCATATTCGACATGCTATATGGCAACATTTTGCGCTCGCTTTTCTCTCCCCAGACTCTTTTCAATCTTCCCTTGTGGTTCTCCGAAGGGTATGCCGAATACTCCTCCCGCTTCGGGATGGACTACCAGGGGGACATGGTCTTGAGGGACGCCACCATCAACAATTACTTAATTCCTTTAGCATATCTGGGCGGCTACTTAGCCTATAAAGAGGGACAGTCGGTCCTGACCTATGTGGCTCAGCGCTACGGGGAGGAAAAGATTTACGAGATGTTGACCCGGGGCCGAGGGAAGCTCTCTTTTTCCGAGGGGATAAAGGCGGCCATCGGCTTAACTGAAGAGCAATTGAATGAAGAGTGGCAAATGGCCCTGAAAAAAATGTACTGGCCCGAGTTAGCCAGAAGAAAACTCCCCAAGGAATTCGCCAAACAGCTCACCTTTCACGATAAAGATGGCTCTTTTTTCAATGAAAAACCTGTTTTTTCACCACAAGCAGATAGATTAGCCCTTTTTTCCGACCGGAGCGACTATACTGAGATAATCATCATCTCCGCCATTGATGGACGCCAGATTGACAGACTGGTCAAAGGCGAGCGCAGCGGGGATTTGGAAGCACTGCACTCCTATGTCAGCGGCCTATCCTGGTCTCAAGACGGCAAGTCGATTGCCTTTGTCTCCAAGAGCAAAGGCGAGGATGCCCTCTATTTAGTCAACGTGGAGAAAAAGAAAATTTACAAAAAATTAAGATTCGGCTTCTCGGCCCTATTCTCTCCCTCTTTCAGCCCGGATGGCAAAAGCGTGGTCTTTTCCGGAGTGAAGGAAGGAGAGCAAAATTTGTATCTCTATAATCTTGAAGACCGAAAATTGCAGAAACTGACCGATGACCCCTACAGCGACAATGAAGCCGGCTGGTCTCCGGACGGAACCAAGTTAGTCTTTTCCTCGGACCGCCCGGCTCCTATAGATTCTGATACTGGTGCCTATAAATATGGCCAATACGACCTTTTTACCTATGAAATCTCCGGCGGTCAGATAGAGCACTTGGAAGTCGGCCCGGGCCTCAATCGCCAGCCAGCCTGGTCACCTCAGGGAGATAAAATCGCCTTCATATCCAACCGTAACGGCATCGACAACATCTATGTGCATGACTTAGATTCCAATCAGACTTATCCGGTCACCAACGTCCTGACCGGCTGCTTTAACCCCTCCTGGTCTAAAGATGGGAGCCAGATAGCCTTCACCTGTTTTTACAAAGGGGGATGGGATGTCTTTGTGATGAAGGAGATTCTTCCCCAGACTGAGTCTGGTCAGGAGTTAGAGCTGACCGCCTTACAAAGAGGGGAGACTTTTGCCCAGATTAGTTTAGCCTCTCACGATACTGCCTCGGCAAAGGCCGACACCAGCCAGATCGATACTGCCTCTTCCTATTCCCCCTCAGAAATAAAAGGCTTCACCTCTTATGTCTTCAAATCCAAAGAGGAAGAAAAACCGGATACCAGCCAGGCAGTGTTTGACTCTCTAGCTGTCAGCGATTCCTCAAAAGCGGAGACTTTAGCCTATCTGGGTCCGGACGGAGAATTCCGCAAGTACAAATATAAGTTGAAATTCACCCCGGACCTGGTGGCCGGTGCCTTTGGCTATGACCCCTTCTTCGGAGTATGGGGGCAGTCTTATCTGGCCTTCTCCGACATCATGGGGGACCACAATCTGCTTATGGCCTTAGACCTCTACCGCTCCTTGGATAAGTCCAACATTCAGGTCTATTACAGCTATACTGCCAAGAGGACCGACTACTCCTTAGGCGGGCTGTACACTTATTATCTCTACCTGGACGATAAAGACCGGATTTTTGCCGACCGGGTCTACGGAGTCTTAGCCGGCGCCTCCCGGCCTTTTTCCAAGTTCTCCAGACTGGACTTAAGCCTCTCTTACATCGGAATTGACCGGGAGTATGAGTTAGACGAGGAATTCCTGCTCAATCCTCTGCCTTATTTGAAAGACAGCCGTAAGATTCTGTACACCGATATTTCTTTAGTTAAAGACAACATCCTCTGGGGTCTCACCGGGCCGATTAACGGCAACCGCTACAAATTTACTTTTGAATGGGCTCCCCAGACCGCAAAGAGCGGCATCGGCTTCCGCTCGGCCTGGCTGGACTACCGGCGCTATCTTCACTTTGCCAGGCGGTTCAATTTTGCCTTGCGCCTGACCGGAGGCTCCAGCTGGGGGAAAGAGCCGCGCCAGTTCTTCCTGGGTGGAATCTCCAACTGGATTGCCCCGGATTTCATCGACGACAAAATCTACAGCATTGAAAATCTCTACTTCTCCGGCTTTGTCACTCCCTTGCGCGGGTTTGACTACTTCGAGTTCTCTGGCAGGAATTTCGCCCTGTTTAATTTTGAATTCCGCTATCCTTTCATAGAGAGATTAGCCTTCAGCTTCCCCCTGTCGCTTTCCCTCTCCCGGGTGACCGGAGTCCTCTTCCTGGATGCCGGTTCAGCCTGGGATAAGCATAAGCACTTCAAAGGGGTGACCACGGTCGGGAAGACCAGATTAGAAGATATCCACAGCGCCTTCGGTTTCGGAGCAAGAGCCAATCTGGGCATTTTCATCCTGCGCTTCGACACGGCCTGGGCTACGGATTTGGCCAGCGTGAACAAACCCAGATATTATTTCTCCTTGGGCGCAGATTTTTAATATATTACCGCCATAGTTAAAGGAGAAGAGATGCCAGTCACCGCAGAGCAGGTTTACGCAGCCTTAAAAGAGTGTTATGACCCGGAGATTCCGATTAATATCGTGGATTTGGGTCTGATTTACGACGTGCAGGTAAACGGCAATAAGGTTGACGTGAAGATGACCTTAACTACTCCCGGATGCGGAATGGGGCGCTACATTGCCGGAGAGGCCCAGAGTAAAATCATGGAAATCGAGGGAGTGGAAGAGGCCAATGTGGAGCTAGTCTGGGAGCCGCAATGGGACCCTTCCCGGATTACGCCGGAGGGGAAGAAGATGATCGGCTGGGAGTGAACTTCTTTTAGCTACACGATTTTCGTAGGCGGGGTTTTCCTACCCCGCCTGTTTTTTCATATATCAACCCCACCTTAGTCCTCCCCTCTTTTATGGTTCGACAAGCTCACCATAAAGGAGGGGTCATTCGCTACCTTTCTTAAGTAGGAAGGACAAGGAGGGGTCAGTTTTGGTGCATATTGACATTATAGGTCAGCTTGATATTTTAACTTTTCGGTGAAACTGAGTAGAATGCCCGCCTCAAGCATAATCCAGAAGGAGCCGGAGATTACTCCGCGCTTGGTCAAAGAGCATGGCCTGACCAGAGAAGAATACCAAAGAATTCTCAAAATTTTGGGCCGAAAGCCCACTTACACTGAACTGGGAATCTTCTCAGTGATGTGGTCGGAGCACTGCAGTTACAAGAATTCAATTGCGGTGCTTAAGAGACTCCCTCGCGCCGGAAAGAAACTTTTAGTCAAAACCGGAGAAGAAAATGCCGGGGCCATAGACATCGGAGATGGATTGGGCATAGTCTTCAAGATAGAAAGTCATAATCATCCCTCGGCAGTCGAGCCATACCAGGGCGCTGCCACCGGCGTGGGGGGCATAATGCGGGATGTCTTTACCATGGGAGCCAGGCCGATTGCCTGCTTGAATTCTTTGCGCTTCGGAGAACTTGAAAATCCCCGGGCACGCTATCTTTTCGACGGTGTGGTGCGCGGCATCGGAGATTACGGCAATAGCTTTGGGGTCCCCACTGTGGCCGGCGAAGTCTACTTTGAGAATTGCTATTTGGGAAATCCCTTAGTGAACGCCATGGCAGTTGGAATTGTCAAACACAGAGATTTGGCTTTGTCCCGGGCCAAAGGGGAGGGTAATCCGGTTCTCATTGTCGGCTCCTCCACAGGCAGAGACGGGATTCACGGGGCCACTTTCGCCTCAGAAGAAATTTCAAAGAAATCAGAGCAGAAAAGGCCCTCGGTGCAAATAGGCGACCCGTTCATGGAAAAGCTTTTATTGGAGGCAACCTTGGAAGCTCTGAAAACCGGCTATATCGTGGCCATTCAGGATATGGGGGCAGCCGGCTTGACTTGCTGCAGTTCAGAGATGTCAGCCAAAGGCAAAGTCGGCATGGAAGTCGATGTTTCCAAAGTGCCGGTCCGGGAAGAGAAGATGACCCCTTATGAAATCATGCTCTCGGAGTCTCAGGAGAGGATGTTAGTAGTGGCCAGAAAAGATAAAGTCAAAGAAGTACAGAACATATTCTCCAAGTGGGGACTGAATTCCACCATCATCGGGCAGATTACCAGAGGAGATAGGCTGATTGTTATGAATAACGGCAAAATAGTGGCAGATATTCCGGCAGAGACTCTGGTCTTAGGCGGAGGGGCGCCGGTTTACCTTCGAGAAAAGAAAAAACCCAAACATTTAGACAAGATTCAGAAGTTAAAACTCTCAGAAATACCGGAGCCGAAAGATTATAATGAAGTGCTGCTCAGACTCTTATCCTCCCCTAATATCTCTAATAAGAGATGGGTCTACCAGCAATATGATACCTCCGTTCGAACAAATACGATTATAGGACCAGGCTCAGATGCCGCAGTCCTGCGAGTCCGCAACACCAAGAAGGCCATTGCAGTCAAGACCGACGGCAATGCCCGCTACACTTATCTGGATCCCCGAACCGGTGGGAGAATTGCGGTGGCTGAGGCGGCCCGGAATTTAGTCTGCTCCGGCGGAAAGCCTTTAGGCATCACTAATTGTCTGAATTTCGGTAACCCCTACGACAAAGAGGTATTCTGGGCATTTTACGAATCGGTGATGGGGATGGGTGAAGCGTGCAGAATCTTAGAAACTCCGGTGACCGGGGGCAATGTCAGCTTCTATAACGAAGACTTGGATAAAAAGAGTGCGGTCTATCCCACGGTGGTGGTGGGAATGGTCGGCTTATTAGAAGATGTTAACTTGACCACTACCGCCTGGTTTAAGGATGCGGGAGATGTGATTGTTCTCTTAGGAAAAAATAAAGAAGAATTAGGTGGCTCAGAGTATCTGAAGGTGATTCACAACTTGATCAAGGGGAAGCCGCCGGCTCTAGATTTGAATTTTGAGAAAAAAGTTCAGAAAACTTGCGCAGATGCCATTCGGGCAGGAATTGTCAAATCGGCACATGACTGCTCGGACGGGGGATTGGCAGTGGCTTTAGCGGAGTGCTGCATCGGGAATGAAGAGAGAATGTTAGGGGCGGAGGTTGTCTTAGAAGCGAATTTTAGAATTGATGCTCTGCTCTTCGGGGAGACGCAGTCGCGCATCACTGTCAGTTTAGATGAGAAGAATCTGAAAAAATTGGAAAGGATTTGCAGAAAGAATAGAGTGCCGTTTACCAGAATAGGGCAAGTCTCGTTTGAGAAGAATCTTATTATCACTCTGAATAGAGAAAATAATCAGGAAGTGGTGAATCTGAGCTGTGAGGAGATGTGGGAGAGTTATTACAATTCGATTGAGAAGATAATGAAGGGGTAAGAAATATCTGCTACCCTCATTTGATTCCTAGCAAAGGAATAGAAACGCGGCTGTCATTGCGAACAAAGTGAAGCAATCCCCAGGAATAGAGACTGAGCTATTTTTGCGGGATAGCCACGTCGAGCCGAAGTATCGGCTCTCCTCGCAATGACTGTGCTTACATTAGCTGTAGACTCAGGGTATCATCAACCTTGCCATCTAACTGATATTAAATCTCATTTTTAGAATGGTGGGCTTGACCAAGATTTCGATAGTTTTTCTTGACAGGCGGAAATTAAGCAAGCTAAATTATATCCGGGAATAGTTCGTTAAACAGAGGTTTTGACTGCTTAAACTTCAACTTCCACAAAGGAGGAAGGAATGAAAAGAATTGCTATAGTTTTTGCAGTGATTTTTCTATTAGTTTCAGCGGTGCAGGTCTGGGCTTTTGACGGCCAGCGCAAGGGGTTTATCCTGGGCGGGGGATTGGGACTGGGGATGACCAGTTTCACGGAAGAGCTTGGCCCTTTCAGCACTGATAGGGAAAACCAATTCTCTTTTATGACCGATTTCAAAATCGGCTATGCCCCGACCGAACAGGTTGAAATCTATTATAGCAGCAAGGTTTCCTGGTTCGACTACTTCGGCATTACCGCAGCGTTTGGCACTGGCACAGGGGCAGTGAGTTATTATCTCCTGCCGCAAAGCCCGACATTTTTTCTGAGCGGAGGCTTAGGCTTTTCCTCTATCAGCGCGCCCTTTGAAAGCAACAGCGACAGCGACGTCGGATTCGGATTTTTCGTGGGCGGCGGTTATGAATTCGCACGTCACTTTGCGGTCGAGTTTGATTTGATGTACGGCCAGCCGACCGAGGGCGATTATTCCTTCAACGGGCTGGTGCCCAGAGTGGTAGTTACTGCCACAGCCTTCTAAAATAAGGGGCGGGAGCAATACCGCCCTTTTTGTTTTTCCCTCATTCCTGTTGACTTGCACTGTTTTCTCTTTTAAGTTTAAAACAGATGAATGAACGCTGTTCGAGGAGACTCGAATATTACAGAAACATAATTGTAAACGCTATTCAGAAAGTGTGAGGCGTTATGAGTTACCAGCCCATTAAAGCTCACCGGGGGAATAAGCTCTCCTGTGCCAGCTGGCAGCAGGAGGCGGCCCTGCGGATGCTGATGAATAATTTAGATGAAGAAGTTGGTGAAAATCCGCAAGAGTTAATCGTCTATGGCGGGACCGGTAAGGCGGCCAGGAACTGGGACTGCTATCAGGCGATTGTCGGCTCCTTGAAGAGTCTCAAGAATGACGAGACCCTCTTGATTCAGTCCGGGAAGCCGGTGGGGGTTTTTCAGACCCATCCCTATTCCCCCAGAATTCTCATCGCCAATTCCAACTTAGTGCCGGAATGGGCAACCTGGGAAAAGTTCCGTGAATTAGAAAAAATGGGTCTAATCATGTTTGGACAGATGACTGCCGGAAGCTGGATTTACATCGGCACCCAGGGAATTCTGCAGGGAACTTACGAGACCTTAGCCTCATTAGCAAAGAAACATTTTAACGGAGATTTATCCGGCAAATGGATTTTAACCGGAGGAATGGGGGGGATGGGAGGAGCCCAGCCGCTGGCGGCCACTATGAATTTAGCCTCTATTCTGTGTGTGGAGGTAGATGAAGCCAAAATTAAGCGAAGAATAAAAAACGGCTACTGCGACAAACTAACCAAAAACTTAGATGAGGCCTTAGAGTGGGTCTTAGACTCAGTCAAAAAGAAAAAACCTCTCTCAGTCGGTTTAGTCGGCAACTGCGCCGAAGTTCTGCCGGAAATTTCGAAGCGGGAGATTGTCCCGGACATAGTCACTGACCAGACCTCGGCCCACGATGAGCTGAACGGCTATGTGCCGGCCGGCTTGTCACTGAGAGAAGCGTTTGAATTAAGAAAGAGCAATCCCCAGGATTACATCAAACGGGCTTTAGATTCGATTTCTGCTCACGTCAAAGCCATGTTAGGCTTCCAGAAAAAAGGCTCTATTGTTTTCGATTACGGCAATAACATCCGGGGACAGGCCTTAAAAAACGGGGTCAAGAATGCCTTTGATTTCCCGGGCTTTGTTCCTGAATACATCCGACCTCTGTTCTGCGAAGGGAAAGGTCCTTTCCGCTGGGTGGCTTTATCAGGCGACCCGCAGGACATTTATACCACTGACGAAATAGTACAGAAAGAATTCAAAAATGACAAGACCTTAACGCGCTGGATTCAGCTGGCCCAAGAAAAAGTGAAATTTCACGGACTGCCGGCCAGAATCTGCTGGCTGGGCTACGGCGACCGAGCCAGATTCGGCTTAATCATCAATGACTTGGTCAAAAAGGGAAAAATCAAAGCCCCGATTGTAATTGGCCGCGACCACCTGGACTGTGGGTCAGTCGCCTCCCCCTATCGCGAAACCGAAGGAATGAAGGATGGCTCAGACGCCATTGCGGACTGGCCCCTGTTAAACGGCCTGCTGAATGTGGCCTCAGGAGCAAGCTGGGTTTCAATTCACCACGGAGGCGGAGTCGGCATGGGCAAATCAATTCACGCCGGCATGGTAGTTGTGGCTGACGGCACAGAAGAGATGAACTTGCGTTTGCAGAGAGTTTTGACCAATGACCCGGGCATTGGAGTAGCCCGGCATGCGGATGCCGGTTACTGGGAGGCGATTGACATGGCCTACCGCAAAGCAATCAGGATTCCTATGCTGAAAGTCTCCAAAGAAGAAAAACCGGCTCTCGAAGAGCCGGGAAAAAAGCCGGTCAAAGTTTAAGGCCTTGTATCCTGCCAAAGCCAGTTTAATTATTACCAACATCGGCCAGCTGGTCACCCTACGTTCGTCTGCTCTCGGCCCCAGAGAGGGGAAACTCCAATCCGAATTAGGAATTATCAAAAAAGGGGCAATAGCTATTTCTGGCAATCTCATTTTAGAAGTGGGAAAAGAGAAAGAGCTATTCCGCCGGGTAAAAAGAGACGTGAAAACTCGAATCGTAGATGCGAATGGCAGAGTCGTCACCCCTGGTCTGGTTGACCCGCACACTCATCTGGTCTTCGCCGGAAATAGAGCCAATGAGTTCGAAAGGCGCATTCAAGGGAAAAGCTACCAGCAGATTGCGCAGATGGGTGGAGGAATTGGGGCCTCAGTCAAGGCCTTAAGGAAAGCCAGTAAAAAAGAGTTAATAGAGTCGAGCTGGAGAAAGTTAGACCGGATGGCGGAGTGCGGCACCACTACCGTGGAAATCAAATCCGGATACGGGCTGTCGCTGAAAGATGAAATCAAAACCTTGGAAACGGTCAGAGAATTAAGAAGAAAATATCCTAAAGTTAGTGTTATCTCCACTTTTATGGGAGCGCATGCACTGCCGGAAGAATTCCACGGCAAAAGAAGAAAATATGTGAAGTACGTCTGCCAGAAGATGATTCCGGAGGTGGCTAAAAGAAGACTGGCCGAGTTCTGCGATGTCTTCTGCGAGGAGGGATATTTTACACCTCCGGAGAGCACACAGATTTTGGAGACCGGAAAAAAGTTCGGGCTGAAGCCCAAGATTCACGCCGATGAATTCGCCAGTTCCGGCGGTTCAGAAGTGGCTGCTCAAGTTAAGGCAGTTTCGGCTGACCACATGATGTTTGCCACTGCCAGTAATATTGATAAGATGAAAAGGGCCGGAGTGGTGGCGGTCCTTCTGCCAGGGACCTCATTTTTTGTCGGCTCCAAGAAATATGCTCCGGCAAGAATGATGATTGAAAGGGGACTGCCTATAGCCTTGGCCACAGATTTTAATCCGGGGAGCAACATGACTGAATCTTTGCCGATTACCATGACCATTGCCTGTCTGCAATTGAGAATGACGCCAGCCGAAGTTTTAGTTGCGGCCACCATCAATGCGGCTTATGCTTTAGATAGAGGCAGAGAAATCGGCAGCATTGAACCCAATAAAGAAGCAGATTTTGTGCTGTGGGAGGTTGAAGATTACAGGGAAATTCCGTATCATTATGGAGTAAACTTAGTCAATACAGTCATTAAGGATGGGGATGTTGTCTGCCAAAGGAAGGTATAAGTTATTCTTACTGCCGGTAGCTTTAATCTTAAGCTGCGGTTTTTATTCATTCTCACCCTCAGTCAGCGGCGATATTAAATCAATCGCAGTGCCGCAGTTCGAAAATCAGACTCAGGAATTCGGCTTGACCGAAACCCTAACCCAGGGGATCATCGACGGATTCATCAATGACAACTCCCTCAAAGTCACCTCAGCAGACAAAGCCGACGCAATCTTAACCGGCACTATCACCGGCTACGAGCGCAAGCCTTTCACCTTTGACCAGCAGGAGAATGTCAAAGAATACATCATTCGCATCTACGTGAAGGCCGCCCTGGAAAAAAGCAGAGACAAATCTAAACTCTGGGAAGCAGAGAGAATGGAAGGCTGGGGGACATTTCGCATCATCGGCGACCCCGACAATCCGGAAGTCCAGCCGGAGACCGAGGACATAGGCCGACAGAGGGCGATTGCCAAATTAGCTGAAGACATAGTCAACCGTACTGTAAAATCATGGTAAAGGAGTGCCAATGCTAAAGGTGAATTATGCAGGAAGATTAACCTTAACGGTACTGCTGCTGTTTTTCGCAGCTAATAGCTTTTCCGCCGGCACCAGGTCCTATCAATTCTTGAAAATCGGCACCAGCGCCCGGCCAGCCGGGATGGGGAATGCCTTTGTGGCCGTTGCCGATGACGAAGCGGCTCTATATTATAACCCTTCAGGCATAGCCGGTTTCAAACAGCCGGCAGTCATCGGGACCTACGCCAATTACTTGGCTGACATTCAATCCGGATTTTTCGGCTACATCAGGCCCTTGGACTCCAGTTCTGTAGTCGGAGCTTCCTTGACTTATCTTTCCTATGGAGAATTCAAGGAGACCGACGCGCTGGGCACTCAGACAGGAACTTTCGGCTCCACAGACTGGGCCTTCAGCTTGAGCTATGCCAGAGCAGTAAACCCTCAGTTCAATCTGGGAGCCTCGGGCAGAATCGTCTACGAAAAGATTCAGGACTTTTCCGGCTACGGGCTGACCGCAGACCTGGGGGGAATCTACACCTTAGCGGACGGAAGAACCAGAATCGGAGGAGTTATTCAAAATTTAGGCGATGAAATCGAGGCTATCGGAGAAGAGAAAGGAGGGGTGCCGACGGTTCTCAAATTGGGAATCTCGCACGTCTTAAAAGGAAGCGGTATCTTAGTCTCAGCCGAGGTCAACAAGCCGGTGGAGAGCGATTTCTTCTTCAACTTCGGGGTGGAGATAGATCGGATCCGGCCCTTGTTGCTCAGGGCCGGCTGGAGCTCTTATGCCAGAGACCTGAAAGTGGGAGAGGACTCAGACAAATGGGCCGGAGTCGGCTTCGGCTTAGGCTTGTTCTGGAACAAATTGAAGATCGACTACTCCTACAGTTCTTTCGCAGCGTTAGGAGGAATTCACCGCTTCACCTTCTCCGGCAATCTGAAGTAAGATGAAAGAGAGAATCTTGAGCGGAGGGCTGCTGTTGCTCAATCTGGCCCTTCTATTCTCCTGCGCCAAAGGTCCACCGGCGCCGAACAGCGTGGTAATTCAATTTTTGGAAAAAGATATGCCTAATTCGGATACCACCGCGATTTTAGCCAAACTGGACCTGCCGACCCTGGTTCAGGAACGAAAGAGTGAGTTTGCAGATGCAGGAGATTCTCTCCGCGTGCAGAGATACACTGAAGATTCACTCATAGCAGATTTAACTGCCGGCGGAGAATTGAATAACCGCTGGCTGGCTTTGCAGATTATAGTCAGCAGGGTCACTGAAAAAGGGGACACTGCCCTGGTGGAAGTTTCCTTTATCGATGCTCAGAGGGATGTGCAGTACTACAATAAAATGGGTCTGAGAAAAACTGAAGAGGGGTGGAAGATTTACAGCTTTAAGACGCTGTAGTTGTCATAACCGGAGGAGCAGGAGAAGTAGGTTTGCTCTCTCGATTCCCCAGAACCAAGGCACCGAAGCCCACGAAAAAGGCCACGATGTAGATAATCGTCCCAACCACATCGAATCCGGTCACCAGCCAGAAGGCTACATACCCGACCAGGAAAGCCCAGATTAAGGAGACTTCACCCTGTTTCTTGAAGAATCTCAAAATCCAGACCCCTAGGGCGGTGCTGAAAATCAGCTTGGCCAGATACAGAATCACCAGATAGCCGACCAGAGACAAAATAGCGATAGGGATGCCTAAGATGGTTACTAAAAGAATTATAGCCGCGATGGGTACACAGATGGCCAGCACCAAACCCAGTCCCAGAGATTTCAAAAAGGAGGCTTTAATTGCGGCCTGGGAGCGGTTCCATCTCTGCCGGAATAAGGCAATCAGAATCACGCCGGTGACCAAATTGCCGGCCATGAGCGCAGTATTGAAAAGGCCAATCTTACGGTAAATACTCCCTTTTTCGTCCTTCTTTTTCTTTTCAGACCATTTGACTTCCCCTTTAATCTGTGCATTGGAGTCAATCTTGGCCTCTTTGGGAGATTTGTAATTCAGATTACCCTCGATGACCGCGCCTTCCATTATCACCACCCGGTCAGCCTCCAGCCTGACATCGCCCTTCACATGCCCGGAAATCACCGCTTCGTCGCAGTGGACATTGGCGCCTTTCAGGACCTGGCCTTCCAGGTCAAAATCGCCGCAGAAGGCTATCAGTTGACCCTGGATGACCGCCTCCCGGGTAACGTAGACCGAGGCGGCGAAAGCAGTCAAATTCCGCCCGACTTTTCCGGAGAGGGTCAAATCCTGGCAGAAACTGGTCAAAGAGCCGTCAATCTGGCCGCTGTGGTCTAAGTACTGGCTGAAATTGAAGGCCGAGTTGTTTACCTTCCCCTTGATGGCATTAGAGCGGCAGAAAGTTATCAGGTCTCCTTCGACCTCTCCGTCTATCTTGACGTTCTTGCCAGTTACTATCAGGTCGTCGGCTATACGGTTCTGAGCGGAAAGAATGAAGCTGTCTGCGGACTTGAACTCAGTGGCACACAGATTAGCCGCCAGTGCCAGTGTTAAATATGTTACTAAAAAGCGCACAATTCGACCCACGGCTGTATATACGTTAGGATGACTTGAAGAGTTTCGCATTATTCATAAGCGACCAGAAAATAGGATTTGAATTAAAGAGCGCAAGGAAAATTTTTAAATTCACAAGACGTAAAAAGGCACATGAGAACAATTCTCAACAGTTAGAGGCCGAAAAATGAACTTGACTAAGAGAAACGGCGCCCTATAGCTTTAAGTGGTGGAGAAAACCTGAATTTACTATGAATGTCTTAGTCCTCTTTATTCTGGCTTTAGGGTTTTTCGCCTTGGCCAGCCGGTTCTACTCTCAATATATCGCCCGCTCCTTAGGGGTCGACCCGAACCGTCCCACACCAGCAGTCGAGCTTAATGACGGTAGGGACTACGTCCCCACCAAGCTGCACATCCTCTTTGCCCATCATTTTTCGGCCATTGCCGGGGCCGGCCCGATAGTGGGCCCTACCATGGCTCTCCTATATGGCGCGGTGCCTGCCTGGCTGTGGATTGTCTTCGGCGGAATTCTTTTCGGCGCAGTACATGATTTTACCTCTCTTTTTGTCAGCCTGCAGGAGAAGGGGAAGTCAATTGCCAAAATCGCCCGGACCAGCCTGGGGAATCCCGGGTTTGTCCTCTTTATAATCTTCACCATTATCATGATAATGTTAGTGACCTCTTCATTCTTAGCGGCGGCGGCCACTTCACTGACTTCAAAATGGCCCTTAGAAAAGTTAGGCCTGAGTGCGGAAAACCCTTTCCTGCGTACCGAAGTTAACAGCGAGGGAACTTTAATGGGAGTAATCGGAGGAATTGCCTCCACTTCTGTTATAATCATAACCTTACTTTCTCCGCTGATGGGCTTTCTGCTCTACAAGAAGAAAATCAACCTGGCTCTGGCTTATTTCTTAGCCGCAGTGATAATGCTCGGCTCGGTCTTAATCGGCATAAAGTATCCGGTCACATTTTCGGCCCAGACCTGGATGTTGATTCTTTCGGTCTATGTCCTGTTTGCCTCAGGTACTCCGGTCTGGTTCATCTTACAGCCCCGAGATTTCATTAACGTGCAGTTTTTATATTTAGGCCTATTAGCACTCTTAGGCGGCCTATTTCTTGGGGGTTTTAACGGCCTGTCCGTCCAGGCCCCCGGATTCAACTTAAGCGAAGGGACCAAGAATTTGGGCTTGGTCTGGCCCATGCTCTTTATCACCATTGCCTGTGGGGCTATTTCCGGATTCCACTCTCTTATCACCACCGGCACCTCGGCCAAGCAGTTAGCACTCGAAAAAGATGCCCGCAAAGTGGGATACAACGGGATGCTTTTAGAAAGCACTCTGGCGGTGGCAGTTCTCCTAACCGTCGGCGCCGGGGTAGCTTTCTCGGATTACAAAAACATTGCCTGGCCGGAGAGCGGAGCTTCTAATCCGATTTTGGCTTTTTCTTTAGCAGTGGGCTACCTATTAAACCAGAGTTTCGGGATTTCAGTGGCTTTGGGGGCAGTTGTTGGGATTCTGATGGTCGAAGGATTTGTGATTACCACCCTGGACGTGGCGGTGCGCCTGAATCGTTACTTATTCGAAGAGCTGTGGCAGGCCTTGACAGATAAGGTTCCGAGTTTCTTGAAGAATTTCTGGGTCAACTCTGCCCTGGCGGTTTTTTTAATGTGGGTCTTGGCCTATTCCAACACCTTTGCGGCCTTATGGCCTATTTTCGGCACGGCCAATCAACTCTTGGCTGCGCTCTCCCTGATTGCGGTCTCGGTCTGGCTCTCGGTCAGGGGTAAGCCCAACTGGTTTACGGTCCTGCCAGCAGTCTTTATGATTTTCACCACCGTTGCCTCACTTTTAATCCTGCTCTGGAACAAATACTGGCCGCAGAAGAATTACATCCTGATAGGTATGGACTTGATGCTTTTAATCTGCGCGCTGGGAGTGGCTTTCTTGGCCGTCAAGACCGCTTTTGCTCTGATTCGTAAGAAAGCCCTAAAGGGGCGACTGGCGGTCTAACTTGTTGCTCGGCAAAGGAGTGTAGAGCGCAAGGAATTTAAAATCTGCCGATATATTAAATAATAGAAATCAAAGGCAAATGGAGAAGGCTTGCCTGTGCAGAAGGTTTTGTTAGATTTCCTCAGATGAGCGAAGAAAAGGTCGTCAAACGAAGCAGTTTTGTGGAGCCGGAGAATTTCTTAGTGGTCTGCCGGCTGGCCATAATCTTAGGGCTGACTCTGTATGTCATTTCCCAGCCAGTTGAGAGTATCCATTTAATCTTAGCCTGGGCTCTGCTCTCCGGCATGGGCTTACATCTGGGAGTATACTGGTGGCTGAACTCCTCCCGGAGAATTCCGGTCAGAGACCTGAACCGGGTCACCTTTTTTATCGACCTGACCGTTATCAGTTTGTTCTGCCTGGCCACCGGCGGTTTAAACAGTCCCTTCTATGTCCTGTTTTACTTAGTCATCGCCTATGCGGCCTATACTCTGAAATTAGTCGAAACCCTGATTTTCTCCTTTTTGGCCACTTTCCTCTATTTGGTACTGCACCTGCACCAGTTAGGAAATTTCGATTTAGGAGTCTTGTTCTGGAGGATAGGCCTAATCTGGTTTTTGGGCGGCACAGTCTCGGTCTTTGCCCGAGAGTTTCAGGAGAATCAGACTAAATTGAGAAAGACCCTCAACACCCTGACCCAGAGGACTCAGGAAACCGAGAGAAGCAAATTGCAGATCGAGACCCTGTACGAGTCCTCCCGGCAGTTAGCCAAGCTAATGAGCTTAGAGCAGATTATAGAAAAGATACTCTCCATTGTCCGGGAGATTTTAGGTCACCGGAATTTTTCCATTCTGCTTTTGTCGCGAGAGCAGGATGCCTTAGAATTAAAGGCCAAAATAGAGGGAGGAAAAATCACCCGCTACGAGCAGACCCAGAAATTCAACCTGACCGGGGTGTGGGGAGAGGTAGTGCGCAACGCCAGCGTGGAGAGAGTATTGGACGTACAGTCTGACCCGCGCGAGGCTTTAGCCGAAAAGAAGGATGCCCGGGCCCAGCTCTCGGTCCCCTTAATCGTCGGCGGAAGGGTATTTGGAATTTTGAATGCCGAATCCCCGGATGTGGGAGCATTTTTAGACCAGGATGAAAAGACTTTGACCATCTTAGCCAACCACGCCGCCCTGGCCATCGAGAATTTCCAGCTGCACAGCAAGACCGAAGAGTTGACCATCTTAGACGAGCTGACCGGAGCCTACAACTACCGCTACTTCCGCCAAAAATTGGAGGAAGAGTTCAAACGGGCTAAACGCTACCGCCAGCCCCTTTCCCTGATGATGATGGACATCGACTGGTTCAAACGCTGTAACGATACCTACGGGCACCGCTTCGGCAACCAAGTGCTCAAAGAATTAGTCCGCATAGCCAGCAAGGGCATCCGGGACGTGGACCTGCTCTGCCGCTACGGAGGAGAAGAATTTGTAGTTATTCTGCCCCAGACTCTCAAAGAAGATGCCCGGGAGATAGCGGAGAGAATTCGGGTTAATTTAGGGCAGCAACTAATCGAATTGGACAAAACCAAAACCAGGGTGACAGTTAGCATCGGGGTGGCCACTTTTCCGGAAGATGCCAGCGAGGCCGACGAATTAATCGAAAAGGTCGACCAGGCCTTATATCAGGCTAAAGGGAGAGGGAAAAACCAGGTCTTCGCGCAGCAGTCTTTAGTGGCTAGTAAATGAGTTTTCCCCGGCCTGAGTGGGGGGAGATTTTTGTTTTCGGATATCAGGGGACCAGACCTTCCCCTGAATTTTTGCAGCTTCTCAAAAATTACCGTATCGGAGGAATAATATTTTTTGAGAGAAATATCCCCAATCCGGTCGCATTAAAAGAGCAGGTCGAACTTTTCAAGCAAGCGGTTGACTATCCTTTATTTTTCATGATTGACCAGGAGGGCGGAAGGGTCAATCGAATAAAAGAAAACTTTCCAGTTTTCCCAGGCAATAGATTTTATGGTGACAGAGATGATTTATCCGGAGCTAAAAAAGCCTACCAGACCACGGCTGAAGGATTGAGGAAGTTAGGGATTAACGTGAATTTAGCACCGGCGGCGGATGTGGTCAGGGAAGAGTCAAATTACATGTCCGAGCGCTCCTTCGGGACCAAACCAGAGAGGGTAGGCCAGTTTACTGAGAAGGCAGTAGAGGCCATTCGCTCCGCCAATATCATGGCCTGTGCCAAGCATTTTCCGGGCATCGGCAATTTAAAGCAGGACCCGCATCAGGTTTTGCCGGTTAACAAACAGCCAGCCAAAGAATTTAAGAAGATAGATTTCATCCCCTTTTACAGCGTGATTGAGCAGGGCGTAGAAATGATTATGACTACCCACGTCAGTTGCCCGGCTTTAGATGAAAAAGAGCCTGTTACCTTCTCAGAAAAAATTGTCACCAATATTTTGCGAGAAGAATTGAAATTCGACGGCCTGATAATTACGGACGACATGGAGATGGGGGGAGTTGCGAATTACTTTGAAATTACCGAGGCCTGCGAAAAGGCCTTTTTGGCCGGACATGACTTGATTCTAATCTGTCACTCGTTAGAAAAACAAAAACAGACGTTAGAACATTTTGAGAAGAGAATCAAAGAGGGAGTAATATCTCAGAATAGAGTGGAAGAATCCTTGAGTAGAATCAAAGGGTTTAAACAGAAATTAATTAGAAATGTGGCGGTTTGATTTACTGCGCAAAAAAGCTCTGACGGTGATGGGACTGAACAGCGGGACCTCAGCGGACGGGGTGGATGTGGCCGTGGTGAGGATTACCGGACCTAAGAATCTCAATCTCAGACAGCTATTCTTCACGGTAGTTCCTTACCCGCTCGAATTAAGCAGGGCTCTGCTGGAATCGGGTGCGGCCCAGATGAACTCGGTCGAATACTTGGCACGACTGAACTTTCTCTTAGGAGAAATATTAGCTGAGGCGGCCAAGAAAGTAATGCAGAAAAACCGGATGAAAATCGACCTAATTGGCTCGCACGGGCAGACCATCCGGCATTTACCCCAAGCCCAGGATTTTTTAGGAAAAAAAACCAGAGCCACCTGGCAGATTGGGGAAGGGGAAGTTATTGCCAAGCAGACCGGAGTAGTCACGGTCTGCGATTTCAGGACTGCAGACGTGGCAGCCGGAGGAGAAGGGGCGCCCTTGACCCCGTATGTCAATTATCTTTTGTTCGGCAATAAAAAATCAACCGGAGTGCTGAATATCGGAGGCATAGCCAATCTCTCCGCCTGGAAAAAAAATGCCGGTTGGAAAGATATAATAGGTTTTGACTGCGGGCCGGGGAATATGCTCGTAGATGGTCTGATAAAAATTCTATTTGGCCAAGATTATGATTCGGAAGGAAAGTTAGCCAGCTCTGGAAAAGTGAGTTTGGCAATGTTAAAGGATTTGCTTGCTCATCCTTATTTCAAGAAGAGTCCGCCCAAGTCGACGGGCAGGGAAGAATTCGGAGAAAAATTCGTCAGGCTGGCAAAAGAGCTGGCAGAAGAATTTGGAGTCTCCAGAGAAGACCTGATAGCCACCGTCTCGGAGCTGACGATTCGAGTCATCCGGGATTCTTATCGCAGATTCATTCAGCCGGAGTTCGAAATAGAAGAACTGATAGTAACCGGAGGCGGAAGTTACAACCATTATTTTATGAAACATCTGCAAGAATCGTTCGCCGGCTCAAGAATAATGACTCCGGAGGAAAGAGGTCTTGACCGAAAAGGGTTAGAAGCGGTGAGTTTTGCGGTTCTGGCTTATCTGAATCTCCACCAACTGCCTGCCAACCTGCCGCAGGTTACCGGCGCCAAGCGAAGAACGGTATTGGGAAAAGTTTGTCTGCCATAAAATGAGAAGGGTCATTTTACAATTTAGTTGCTTGATTCTACTCCTGACTACTACTGTCCAGTCCAAAGGGAATGGGCCGGTGCTCAGGGTCAAATTAGGCGAGAGTCCTGCAGAGCTGGCAGTGGCGCTGGATGAATACGTGAAGCTGAGCTGTTTTCGAGAGAAGGAGCAGGTTGCCGATTATAATGCCTACGGCGCTCTGACTGTCCGGCTAGTGTCCGGCAAGATTCAATTATTGCAGGCCGGAGGAATTTTAGAATCAGAATTGGATGAGATTAAGATAATGACCCCCAACACTTCGAACTTTTTTAATCTGAACGGGAAAAATTACCGGGGAGATTTAAAGATTCTGGTCAATGACCTAGGCAAGAGTCTGATTGCCATTAACATAGTGCGCCTGGAAGACTATTTGAAGGGGGTAGTCCCCTTAGAAATGGGAATAAAATTAATCAGCGACCCCAAAGATAAAGAGGCTCTAAAAGTGCAGGCAGTGGCGGCCCGCACTTACGCCTTAGCCAAATTAGGACAATACCCGGACCGGCCCTTTGACTTAGAATCAACTGTGGCGGACCAGGTCTACGGCGGGGTCGACATTGAAGAAAAAGTCATTACCCAGGCCATCAACCAGACTAAGGGGGAAATCTTGGTCAATGACAATCATTTAGTCAAAGCTTATTTTCACGCCAACTGCGGGGGGCATACTGTAGCCATTGAAAAGGCCTGGCCCTGGAAAGAGCCCGAGCACTATCTTTTGGCCCGACCCGATTCTGAATATTGCAACTGGGCCAAAAACTACTCTTGGAGCAGGAGCTGGTCCAAGGAGGAGTTAGAGAGAAATATCTCGAACTTTTTTGGCAGTTTGTACAAAGACACCACTTTCAATTGCGGGTTCCTGGAAGATTTAGCAATTGTCGAGCAGTCACAGTCCGGCAGAGCTCTGCTTTTCAAAATAAAAACCGAATACGGGGAGTGGGAGATTAAGTCAGACAGCATCCGCTGGTGCTTCCGCAGCAGCGCCAACAACGGAATTCTCCCCAGCACCAAGTTCGAGCTGAATATTTTCAGAAGCGCGACCGGTGTAATCGACTCGGTCTCCTTTTCCGGCTTCGGCAACGGGCACGGGGTGGGGATGTGCCAGATCGGGGCTTTGGGCCGAGCCAGGGCCGGTCAGAATTACAAAGAAATCTTAGCTTATTATTACCCGGGAGCCAGGCTGGTCAAGCGCTACTGAAGACCACTTTCCCAGCCGATATAAAAGATAGTCAGGGTAATCGCTAACTCGGTTAATATCATACAGTTGAAAAAAATCCTTGACAGCCGGAAGAGGCGACCTTTATATTGAACTCGGTTTTAAGACAGGAAGCAAAAATATAGATTAAGGATGAGCCGATGATAAGAGGAGGGGGTGATAGTAAGGAATTTATTTCTAAGGTTTTGTATACTTTTAATCCCAGTGACACCAACTAAACCGAAAAACTAAGGAGGATGATTGTGAAAAAATTAGCTTGCCCAGTCTTAGCCTTGATCTTAGTGATGGCTATGGCGGCCCCGGGCTGGTCAGTAGACATGACCGGCAAATGGGGCATAAGCCTATTCGGCGGAGCCTGGAAGCAGGCCCTGACCGACCACTCTGACTTCTGGACCGTGGGGTGGTTGGGCTCGGCCGGAGTCAAATACGGTTTGAACAAGAACATCGCCGTGGGTGCCAACGGCTATTGGATGCAGACTTATATTGCAGATTTAACCGACTCCAAGGTGATAGCTGACGGAGCCGGTTTGACCATTGACAATCTGAACGGCGGCTACCGGCAGAAGAATTATCTGTTCGAAGCCACCGCAGAATACCACTTCCTGCCGGACAATGAAAAGTTCAGCCCGTATGTCTTGGGCGGAGCCGGGATATATTTTTGGGCCTGGAGGAATAAGGACATGGAGACCTTGACTTCAGACAGTTTCCAGATTGCTCCTTACAATCAGATGGGAATCCCGCCCACAGACAAAGGCACTCCTGCAGCAGTTTACGAACTAAAGGACCAGGAAATCACCGTGGTAGGCGGTGCCGGATTCGAGTGGTTTCCGATTGAACAGTTGGCTGTGAATGCAGGCGGGAAATTTCATTTTCTGACTCATTTGCTCACCGACTTCAAGGATGACTTAGACATCGTCGGCACCGGTGCCGGCGAGTTAGACCTGCCCTTAGCTGTAGTCGAGGCTTTCGCCGGTGTCACTTATTACGTGGGTGCCAAGAAAGACTCGGACAAGGACGGAATCACTGACGACTTAGACCAGTGCCCGGATACTCCTCTGGGCGCGGTTGTGGATGCCTCCGGCTGTCCGCTTGACGCAGACGGCGATGGAGTCTATGACGGTCTAGACCAGTGCCCGGATACTCCTAAAGGGGCCAAAGTGGACATGAACGGCTGTCCCATGGATGCAGACGGGGATGGTGTCTACGACGGCTTAGACCAGTGCCCCAACACGCCCAAGGAGGCCAAGGTCGACTCTAAGGGCTGTCCTCTGGATGCTGACGGCGACGGCGTGCCGGACTACAAGGATAACTGTGCCAACACTCCCAAAGCCTGCAAGGTTGACCAGACCGGCTGCCCGGTTGACTCTGACGGCGACGGCGTGTGCGACGGCGTTGACCGTTGTCCGAACACTCCGGCAGAACGCAAGGTAGATGACTTCGGTTGCCCGATTTCCGAATTCATTCCTGAGCCGGAGAAGCCGGTCATACTCTACGGCATCAATTTTGAGACCAACAAGGCCACTTTAAAGCCGGACTCCAAGACGCTCTTGGAGCAAGTGGCTGCCAGCTTAAAGGAGAGACCGGACGTGAAGGTCGAAATCGGCGGGCATGCTGATTCCCGCGGCTCTGACCAGCACAACATGACCCTCTCCCAAGCCCGGGCCGAGTCAGTGCGAGACTTCCTGATTAGTCTGGGAGTCCCGGCTGCTCAATTGACGGCCATGGGTTACGGCGAGACCTTGCCAATCGGCGACAACAACACCGAGGAAGGTCGGGCCAAGAACCGCAGAGTTGAGCTGAAGAGAATACAATAACTCTTCGAAAGAGAAAAAGGGCGCCTGTAATGGGCGCCCTTTTTTTATGGCGGGAATCGACTTGATTTAAGTGAAGTCCAAAGCATTACAAAGCAGTCATTGCGAGGAGTCCCGAGCTTGTCGAGGGACGACGTGGCAATCTATTTTTCTTCATAAGATGATGGATTAAAGCAGATTGCTTCCTTCGACTTCGCTCAGGACAGGTCGTCCCGATGAATCGGGACTCAGAATGACAAAATACTTACCCCTCTCCTGCTCTCCCCTATGGTTCGACTTCGCTCACCATAACAGAGGAGAGAGTGAATTGTCCCCTCCCCTTGAGGGGAGGGCAAGGGAGGGGTCAGTAAACGTCCGAGTCAAGCCCGGACGCTACAAAAGTCTGCCTTTGCGCCAGAGATGGTGTAGTTCTTTTGGAGACAAGTCGACAATCTTTTTGTTTTGACGACGGACTTTCTTTTCCAGGCTCTGAAATCTCTTAATAAACTTATCCACTGAATTTCTCAATATCGTCTCCGGGTCTTTCTTGAACCACCAGCTTAAGCTGACTAAAGCCAAGAATAAGTCTCCTAATTCCTGCCGCACTTTAGCTTTTTTCTTGGCGCGCAAATCCCGTTCAATTTCCCGCAGTTCCTCTTTCAGTTTGCCAATAATCTGCTCAGGGCTCTGCCATTTGAAACCCAGACGGGCTGATTTTTCCTGCACCCGATAGGCTTTGATTAAAGCAGGAAGATGTCTGGGCAAGCCGGAGAAAGTGAAATGATTATTACCCTTTTTGTGGCTGAGCTTAATCTTTTCCCAGTTCTGCAAAACTTTTTCAGTAGAGAGCTTGGTCTTTTTCTTGAAAACGTGAGGATGTCTTAATACAATTTTATCGTGAATCTGAGTAATCACATCGCCGATATCAAAAGTTTTTTTCTCCGCCTCCATCTGGGCGTGAAAAATTACCTGCAAGAGTAAGTCCCCAAGCTCCTCTTTCATCTCTTCCAGGCGGTCTTTTTCAATCGACTCCACCAATTCATAGGTCTCCTCAATCAGATTAGGCAGAATGGAGCGGTGGGTCTGCTTTCGGTCCCAGGGGCAGCCACCAGGCGCCCTCAACAGGGCGATTAATTTTACCAGCTCTTCGAAGGATTTCTTTCTGCTTCGCATATTGTCGCACAATATAGAGAAAATGCAGGTACGGGCAACTGGCTGTTCCTTGAGTTCGCCATACATGTTCTAGCTGTTCGCCTTGACTAAAGAAGCTTTTTGTTTAAATTAGTAATTTTAGGGATTTAAGAAGATGCCCAGGCAGGAGATACCGAAACAGTACAACCCTAAAGGGAGCGAGTCTCCGGTTTATGATTTCTGGCTGAAAGGGAAGTATTTTTCCGCCAGGACCGACTCAGTCAAGAAACCTTACGCTATCGTAATTCCTCCTCCCAATGTGACCGACGTTCTGCATTTGGGCCATGCCTTAAATAACACCCTGCAGGATATCATGATTCGCTTCAAGCGCATGCAGGGGTATGAGGCTTTGTGGCTGCCCGGGACCGACCATGCCGGCATCGCCACCCAGGTGGTAATCGAAAAGAGACTGGCCAAAGAGGGGAAGAGCAGATGGGATTTAGGCCGGGAAAAATTCGTTCAGCTCATCTGGGATTGGGTCAACACCAAAGGGGATTATATCTTGAATCAATTGAAGAAACTGGGGTTTTCCTGCGACTGGAGCCGCACCCGCTTTACCTTAGACGAGAAACTGTCACAAGCGGTCAGCGAGGTTTTTGTTCATCTCTATAATAAGGGTTTGATCTACAAAGGGAAATACATCATCAACTGGTGCCCGCGCTGCCTGACTTCTCTGTCTGACGACGAGGTAGAAGTGGAAGAAGAGAGCGGGTCACTCTGGTATGTCAAATACCCTATTCAAAAAGAAAAAGATAAATTCATCAGCGTAGCCACCACCAGGCCGGAGACGATGTTGGGAGATACGGCGGTAGCGGTCAATCCAGAGGATAAAAGATATAAGGCTTCCATCGGCAAAAGGGCCATTCTCCCTTTAGTTGGACGTGAACTCCCTATAATTGCCGACAGCTACGTTGACCCGGAATTCGGCACCGGCGCGGTCAAAGTTACTCCGGCACACGACCGGAATGATTTTGAGATGGCACAACGGCATAAGTTGGATTTCGTGGAAATATTAAATCCGGATGCCACCATCAATGAAAATGGCGGGAAATTTAAGGGTCTGGAAAGATTTGAGGCACGAAAGAAAGTTGTCCAGGAATTACAGAGTCAGGGTTTTTTGGAAAAAATCGAACCTTATCAGGTGCCTTTAGGCTACTGCTACCGCTGCGATACAGTGGTGGAGCCTTATCTCTCGGAGCAGTGGTTTGTGAAGATGAAGCCCTTGGCCGGGCCAGCCATTGAAGCGGTTAAAACCGGAAAACTTAGATTCCATCCGGAACACTGGGAGAAAACTTATCTGCACTGGCTGGAAAACATCCGGGACTGGTGTATCTCCAGACAGTTGTGGTGGGGGCATCAGATTCCGGTCTGGTACTGCAAGAAGTGCGGCGATATAATAGTGGCCAAGACTGCCCCCTCCCTGTGCGGCAAATGCAATTCAAAGGATTTGGAGCAAGACCAGGACGTGCTGGACACCTGGTTCTCCTCCTGGCTGTGGACCTTCTCCACATTGGGCTGGCCGGAAAAAACCAAAGACTTAGAATTCTTCTATCCCACCAAGGCGCTTTTCACGGCCTCGGAAATCATTTTTCTGTGGGTGGCCCGGATGGTGATGGCCGGATACGAATTCAGAGGCCAGCTCTGTTTTGAAGATGTATGCATCCACGGCACGGTTCGGGATGCCCAGGGGATAAAAATGGAAAAATCCCGGGGGAATGGAATCGACCCATTGGACGTCATCAAAGAATACGGGGCTGATTCCCTGCGCTACAGCCTGGTCTTAATCGCGCCGGACGGTCAGGACCCCTGCATTGCCTTCAATTCATTTGAACAGGGGAGAAATTTCTGCAACAAACTCTGGAACGCTTCCCGTCTGGTGATGATGAATCTGCAGGAGTTTGACCCGAAGCAAGCTGACTTGAACGGTCAGGAGGAATTCACTTTAGCGGACAGATGGATTCTCACCCGGCTGCAGCAGACAATTCAAGACGTTACCAATTATTTAGACAGCTTCCGCTTCAACTTGGCAGGCAAGGCGCTATATGACTTCTTCTGGGGGGATTTCTGCGACTGGTATTTAGAGACGATCAAGCTCAGATACAGAGATGAGAATTCGTCACAAGACGGCTACTTAGCCAAGAAGGTATCGGTCTATGTCTTAGAAAGAGTGCTGCGGCTTTTGTCTCCTTTCATCCCCTTTGTGACCGAGCAAATCTGGAGAAATCTCTACGGCTATGACTGGTCAGATACTTCTAAGGCGCTGATGATGCAGCCCTGGCCGATGGTTAATGAAAAGCTGAGCTTCAAGGAGTCCTTGGAACAGATGGGGAAACTGCAGGAGATAATTGTCTCCATTCGCACCTTGAAATCTGATTTAGGGCTGGCTCCGGCAGTTAAGCCGCGGGTGGTTTTAAAACCTGAAACGAAACGAACATTGGAGTTTCTAGAACGGCACTCAGCCTATATCACAGATTTGGCCCGGGTGGAAAGGCCGGAAATCAGCACCAATGCGCACAAACCCGCACATTCAGCCACCAGTGTGGTTTCAGAAGTCGAGATTTACCTTCCCTTGGAGGGGCTTGTAGACATGGACTCGGAGAAGAGAAAGCTTTCCGACGAACAAGAGAAGTTAATTAGTCTTTTGGCTCAGTCCAAAGCCCGCTTAGAGGACCAAAATTTTTTGAATAAAGCGCCGGCTTCGGTTGTAGAAAAGGAAAAGAGCAAGAAGGAAGACCTGGAGCTCAGGCTGGCTAAAATTAGAAAAAACTTAGAGGTACTAAAATGAAAAAATTGACTGTTTTTGATAGGCTTTGGCGAATAGTACTTGTGGTTGTGCTGTTGAGTGCCACAGCACAGGCGCAGGATAAAAGCGTTTCAGTCACCATTTACAATCAGAACTTAGCCTTAGTCCGGGAAATCCGCCCCTTGGAATTCAAAAAAGGGAAGAATGAATATAAATTTACCGAGGTGGCAGCCTATATCGACCCCACCTCAGTCCACTTTAAAGCAGTCAATTCTCCGGAAGCTGTTGCCATCTTAGAGCAAAATTATCAGTATGACTTAGTCAGCTCGGAAAAGCTTCTGCAAAAATACATTGACAAAAACATCGAGCTGCAAACCAAACAGGGAGAGGTCTACTCCGGCCAGCTCCTCTCCTTTGACGGCAGCGGACTGACTCTGAAGCAGAAAGACGGGGGAATCAAAATAGTCTCCCGGGCTGAAGTAAGAGACATCTCCTTTCCCTCTCTGCCGGAAGGTTTGATGACCAGACCAACTCTGGTCTGGCTGTTGGATTCTGATATTTCCGGCAAGCAACCGGCAGAAGTCTCTTATCTGACTACCGGCATAAACTGGCACGCTGAATATGTTGCAGTAGCTGACCAGAAGGACCAGAATTTAGAATTGGCCGGCTGGGTCTCGATTGAGAATAATTCCGGGGCCACTTACCCGGAGGCAAAGCTAAAATTAATCGCCGGGGATGTGCACCGGGTTCAGGAAGAGATGGGGATAATGGCCTTGGTCGGTATGGTGACCGCGGAAAAAGCGGCTCCGGCCTTTGAAGAAAAAGCCTTCTTCGAGTACCATCTCTATACTTTGACCAGACCGGCCACTATCAAGGATAAAGAAATCAAACAAATCCGTTTATTCCCCAATACCACGGTCAAGGTGCAGAAAAAATTTATCTACGACGGCGCTTACTACGGCAGTAAAGTCAGAGTCAACTTAGAATTCGAGAATTCACAGAGAGCCGGCTTAGGGATGCCTCTGCCCAAAGGAAAAATAAGGGTCTATAAAGAGGACATCGACAAGTCCTTAGAGTTCATCGGCGAAGACCGCATCGACCACACCCCTAAGGATGAAAAAGTGCGAGTCTACGTCGGCAACGCCTTTGATATTGTGGGTGAAAGTAAACAGACCAATTATGAGAAAATTTCTAATCGGGTTGACCGCTACTCCTATGAAATTTCGGTCCGAAATCACAAAGAGGAACCAGTACAGGTGATTGTAGTAGAGCATCTTTCCTACGGAGACTGGGAGATAACCAAGACCGACACCGAATTTGTCAAAAAGGATGCCTATACCATCGAATTCTCCCTGAATTTGGAAAAAGACCAGGAGAAAAAAATCAACTACACTGTAACTTACCGACGTTAATCTTAGAGAGATATGAGGAGGAAAAATGACTAAAGTCAAGTGGCTGGTAGCGCTGATAGCTGCAGCGGGATTTGTCGCCGCCCTAGCTCAAGACTATCCCTGCGATGTGTACCTGCGCTCGGCCAAGATTTATCTTTTCCGCGACAATCCGGACTATGAATCAGCCCTGAAAAACTTGGAGGCGGGCTATCAGAAGTGTTACAACGACCCGCTTTTGCACGAGCTTTTGGGACGGATTTATGCGGACCAGGGGAAGCTGGAGAGGATGACTCAGGAGTTTAAAATCGCCAAAGAAAAAGGGCATTCCAAGCCGGAAGAACTGAACAAGGTCATAGAGACAGTGTGGGGTAAAGAGTTTAAAAACGGAACCACCTACTTGGAGCAAGCAGATACGATAAAGCAGCGTATGGCGGACTTAGACACAGTTTCCTCAGACAGTCTGCGCCAGGCTGAGCAGCAGAAGCTGACCGCAGGCCTGCAGAAGGCGGTCGAACTGGCGGCCAAGCATTTCGAGAACTGCATCTTAGTCGACTCTTCCCGCTATCAGCCCTACGTCAATGCGGCAGCCCAGCGCTTAGAATTGAATCAGCTGGAAAAGGCGGACACGCTTCTGAGCCTGGCTTATCAGTTAACCCCGGAGAGCTTAAGCGTGGTCCTAAGCTACGGAATAAATCTCTACAACCTTCAGAATTATGACAAAGCCATCGAGATTTTCGAAAAAGCGGTCAAGATTGACCCCAATAACCGGGAGGCCTTAATCAACCTGGCCAGCCTGTATGGTGTAAAGAACGAGCGGCAGAAAGCCCGAGAAATCTGGGATAAATTAATCGAAAAGGGAATGGCCAACAAAGACGTCTATTTCAACAGCGGGTTCGTGCATTTAGCCGATGCGGAAGAGCTGGTGCGGCAGGTGAGAAATCTGGAAGATTCCCTGCAGAAGAGTCCCAAAACCGCAGGCCTCAAGGAAGAGATAGCCAGGTTAAATGAACAGAGAAAAGCCAACATAAAAGACGGAATCAGCGATTTCACCAAGAGCCTGGAGCTGGATTCCACAGACATTGAGGCCATCTACTATCTTGGTTATCTCCACATGCTGAATGATGACCTTAAAGAGGCCATGGAAACTCTGGAGAAAGTGGTGGCCATGAAGCCCGACCATAAAGCCGCCTGGGCAAGATTGGCCATAGTCTACACCCTAAAGGGGATGAAGGAAAAAGCAAAAGAAGCAGACGAAAAATCTAAGTAGCAACAATTTCTGCTGGACAGGGAAATGGCAGTGGCAAAGCGCTGCCATTTTTTTATTTTAGGGGTATGTTCGTAGAAGTGGCATTCCCTTTACCGGTTCGCCAGGAATTCACTTACTCTGTCCCATCTCATTTGCAGAAGGAGGTCAGACCCGGGGTGCAAGTTTTAGCCCCCTTAGGGAAAAAGATCCGTGACGGCATAGTCACTCGCATAGTGGACAGGCCCAAAATGGAAGTCAAATCCATTGTGCAGGTAAACCCCGTTGGATCTTTGCTCTCACCCAGGATGTTAGAATTAACAAAATGGACGGCCAGTTACTACTTCTGCTCCTGGGGAGAGGCGATTAAGGCGGCTCTGCCAGCCGGCTTACAGACCAAGCCACAGGGAAAGGTACAACTCTTAACCGGGGCAGATTTAACCGGAGTGAAATTGAGTGAAGGAGCTGGAGATTTGCTTGCCCACCTGAGGAAAATGAGAAAAAGAGAGGCGTCCTGGCAGACCTTGACCCGAAAGTTCAAAGGCAAAGTCCTTAATGAAGCTGTCCGAGAGCTGGAAAATAAGGGTGTAATCTCTGTCACCTATTCAGCCGGAGCAGAAAGGCGGACTAAATCTAAGCCTGAAATCTGGGAGGAGTTCTGGCAGAGCTATCAATTTCCGGAGAAAAAGAAGTTTGAACTCTCAGAAGAACAGAAGAAAGTTTTAGAGAAAATAGAGGAAGAGTTAATCCAGAAAAGATACACTCCCTTCTTATTGCACGGAGTAACTGGAAGCGGCAAGACCGAAGTTTATTTAAGAGCCTGCCAGAAGGCTCTAGAGCTGGGCAGGACCACGCTGATTCTGGTTCCGGAAATTTCGATGTCGGTTCAGACCATCATCGGTTTCAAGACCTTTTTCGGTGATAAGGTCATCCAGCTTCACTCCGGTCTCACAGAAAGAGAAAGACGCCAGGCCTGGCTTGAAATCACGGCTGGTAAATACCCGATTGTCATCGGAGCGCGCTCAGCCATCTTTGCTCCTTTGGAGAACTTGGGTTTAATCGTAGTAGACGAAGAGCAGGATTCCTCTTACAAGCAGTCCGACCCGGCTCCGCGATATAACGCCCGGGACTTAGCCTTGGTGCGAGCTAGGCTGGAAAAGGCTGTGGTGATTTTAGGCTCGGCTACCCCGGCGCTGGAATCTTACTACAACGCTGAAAATGGAAAATACACTTTATTAAAACTGACGGAGAGAATTCAAAAGAGGCCTCTGGCAGAGGTGGACATTGTCGACCTGAAATCAGAGAGAAAAAACGGCAATTACGGATACATCTCAAAAAAACTGGAAGAGAAACTTGTTCAAAAAGTAGAAGCGGGCCAGCAGGTGATTCTGTTCTTAAACCGGAGGGGATTTTCCAGTCTGGTTAAATGCCAGGAGTGCGGGTTTGTCCCCATCTGCCGCAATTGCAATCTGACCCTGACTTATCATAAAGAAGGCCAGTGGCTGCGCTGTCATTTCTGCGGCTATCAAAAGAAAGCTCCTTTCTCCTGCCCGGCCTGCAACAGTCTGAAATTTCTTTACGCTGGGGCCGGTACGCAGAGAATTGAGGCTGAAATCCAGAAAAGGGCCGGTGAAAAAAGCGTCCGCCGGCTGGACTCAGACGTCTCGGCCAAAAGAAATTATGCCCGCAATCTTTTGATAGATTTTCAGGCCGGAAAGTTTCCCGTATTGCTCGGCACTCAGATGGTGACTAAAGGATATGATTTCCCTGAGGTCACCTTAGTGGGGGTAATTTCAGCTGACATTTCCTTAGAGCTGCCCGACTTCCGGGCCGGAGAAAAGACTTTTCAACTCTTGACCCAAGTCGCCGGCAGAAGCGGAAGAGGGGATAAACCGGGCCAGGTCCTAATTCAGACCTATCATCCTTCAGAATATGCCATCCAGTTTGCCGCTCAGCAGGATTTTGCCGGATTCTATGAGCACGAGATTTCCACCCGAAGAGAATTAGGTTATCCTCCTTTCTGCCATCTGATTTTACTCTTAATCTCCGGAGTCAATTTAGCCGGAGTGCAGAAACAGTCCGCCGAACTCAAGCAGGTTTTAGAGGGATTCAATAAAGAAAAAACTTTCGCTCTGTTAGGCCCGGCTCCGGCTCCGATTGAGAAAATCAGAAGAAAATACCGCTACCGGATTTTATTAAAAACCAATCAGGTTTTTGAGACTCTGCGAATTTTGGAAGAAGTCTTAAAGCAGAAAAGATTCGAATCCAAGAAGGAGTTGAGAATTACCGTAGATGTTGACCCGCTAGATTTGCTTTAAGGCTTGGTTTTAACCGGTTCCCGGACTTTTACCATATCACCTGTCCGGGAAGGGACAAATTTATCCTGCCATTTGCTCCAGGCTCTTTCCACTCTGGGGCCCAGCCAAACCGCCAGGTGAGCCAGAACCCAGCCGGCAATTAAGTCAATCACGTAGTGGTGGCGCAGGTAAATCGTGGATGAAATCAAGCCCAGGGCAAATGGTAGAACCAGCCAGAAATACCAGCGGGCATAGCGCCAAGCAAAAAAGAGAGCCACCAGAGTCGCTCCGGCATGCAGAGAGGGAAAGGCTCCCCGGCTGGTGGAAGGGAAGACGTCAATTGAATTTCTGATTTCGTCTAAGAAGGGCAAACCTTCTAAGGTTTTCGTAAAATGTTCAGCCAGAACTATCCTGGGCGGGGCCGCCGGAAAAAGAACATAGCCGAAATAGCCCATATAGAAGGCTAAAATAACTCCCACCATAGTGTAACGGAATTTGACATAATCTTTTTTCAAATAGAGAATCAGAGCAAGGAGGGGTGCCCAGAGAAAGAAGAGGACATAGAAGAAAGTGAAAAAATCGGTCCAGAAGGGATGAATGAACCTCTCGGCCCAGACGCAGGGCTGGGTGCCGAACAAAAAGGCATCTATCTTAATCAAAGCATCGTGTATATCATGCGGATTGGCGAAATGGATGGTGTCGTGCAGGTTGGTATAGATGGCGATGCAAAAGCCAAAAGGGAGGCCATCGCGGAGAATTTTCCACTGGGGCTTGAGTTTAATTGCTAAAAGAAAGAGGAAGAAGACTACGATGGTTACAATCCAGCGGGCTAAGCCGCCTTCGATGGCGTTGGGTATGTGTCCCTGGGATTTGAAGTAGAAATAAGCTTTAAAAGTGAAGTAGGTCATCGGCAAGAAGAAGAGAAATGCTATGAACTCTTCCACCCGTAAGCGGAGAGTTAAATTTCTAAGTGCGGGCCACATTAAGGCGTAAAGTAAAACTTAGGAGAGGAAAATTCAATCAGTTCAGGCGCTGCGTCTCTTGATGGAAAGGAGGCTTCCTAACATAACCAGTACTCCTCCCAACCACAGAATGTTAATCAGAGGTTTGTGGCTGACCTCAAGTAAGAGGGCCGATTTTGCTTCTGCAGATGGACTCTCTCTGTGCACCAGCAGGCCCACTTGACGCGAGTCGGCCATAATTTTTTCCAGGGCTATCTGGGTTTTTCCATCCGGCAGAGTGACATCAGCGTATTGAGGCTCTCCGGTACCGACTATTTGATAGGGAACCAAAATCAGACTGCTGTCGCTGACATTAACCCTCAGGCGGGCGCCGATTTTCATCTGGCCACCCTGAGTGTGCGGCTCCATTTCGAATTCTGTGAAGGTTACCTCAAATCCAGAGACAAAGAAGCTCTCCCCTTTAGCCAGAATTACGGAAGTATCCGAATGCCCCGAAGAAGCTTTTTGCATATCTACAGGCGCCAGATACAAATCAGAGGTCAAGCCCCGGACAATGTAAGGCTTGCGCATCTGTTCCTGGCTGTAGGTAGAGAAATAGAGCCTGGGCCGGACTTCCTGAGATTTCCCGTTCCGAGCCAAAAGCAGGCTGACTGAGTTCTGCTGATTGGTTTCCTGTAATTCTCCTTGAAAAGTGAGCTGGAAATTCTCCACTGCCTGCGGCTCTCCCTGGGGAAGCACTACCCGCTGTGACTTAGAATAGCCGGAGGAGAAAATCACTCCCACAACCACCAGAGCAAAACCAAGATGAGTCATAAATCCAGCAGTCTGAGCCAGACCTTCGGGCAATTTTCTAAAAAAGCGTAAAAGATTACTAAGAAGCGCCCAGAGAGCAAAAAAGAGCAGAATAAGATGACTCAGATTTTTAACGCCCCAGAGGAAACTGATAATGGTCAGAGTTAAAGCAATGATTGCGGGGATAAGAATCTTTTTGCCGAGCAGGGCCAAATCGGTTCTCTGCCAGTCCAAAAGGGGAGAAAAACTTAAAAATAAGACCAAGAGCACTGCCAGAGGCAGGGAAATTTTTACATAGTAGCTGATGGCCACATTGGAGGGCTGGGCTAGAAGTTTAGTCAATAGCGGAGCAGAAGTCCCCAAAAGCACCAGAAAAGCCAAGATTCCCAGGCCCCAGATGCCGTAGATGATGAATTTCTGCTGGGAAATCAGGTCAGACGAGGTCTTCTGTACTTTTAACCCGGGGAAGCGTAGGAGCATCAGGCCGATTGAAACTACCAGAAAAAGGAGCATGAAAAAGACCAGATAGGCGTTTATCCCCAGGTCGGCAAAGGAATGAACTGAAAAATCTGCCAAAACACCAGAGCGGGTTAAGAAAGTCCCATAGACCACCAAAAGAAAAGAGATAATCGCCAGAAAAAGATTAGTCTTGCGCAGGCTCCCCTGAACTTTTTCCAGAATCAAGCCGTGTACCAGAGCCAGAGAGGTCAGCCAGGGGATTAAAGAAGCGTTCTCCACCGGGTCCCAGCCCCAGTAGCCACCCCAGCCTAAAACTTTGTAAGCCCAGAAACCTCCCACGAATATTCCGGCTCCTAAAGAGAGAATGCTGAAAGAGACCCAGGGAAAGGCCTGTTTATGCCAGCCGTCATAATTATTTCTGTGTAGCGCAGAAAGTGCGAACGCAAAGGGAACAGTCAGAGCCGCATAGCCTAAAAAGACCAATGGAGGGTGGACCACCATCCAGGGGTCCTGCAAAAGCGGATTCAAGCCTCTGCCTTCGACCTGAGCCTGTGGCAGAAGCTCGAAAGGGGATTTCTTCAAGAGCATCAGGAGAAGGAAGACCTGAACAAGGGTAAAATATAAGAGAACCGGCGCCTGCTCTTGTTTAGCACTCTTTATCACAAACAATCCCAGAACAAAACCAATTAGAAGCCAGAGGAGAAAACTTCCTTCTTGACCGGCCCAGAAGGAGGAGATTAGATATAATAAGGGAAGATCAGAAGAAGAGTAGCCGTAAACGTAGGAGATGCGATAATCATGGGTCAAAAAGGCGTAAAATAGTGCCGCAGAGGCTATGGTGCAGAAAAAAGCTGCCAGCCAGAAAGAGAGTCTGGCTAATTTAATCTGGCGGTTGTTTTTTAAACTGAGGCCATACAGTAGCAGAGCCAGCAGGGTAAATACTGCGGTAAGGTAAAGGCTGAATTGCCCCAAGAGCATTATTCAGTCTGCTCTAGGCCTTGATACTTGGAAGGACACTTCACTAAAAGCTGGTCAGCCTCAAAAATTCCGCTTTGATACTGGCCGATGGCCACCACCTCGGTGGCCTGGTCAAAATTGCCCGGTTTGACCCCGTTATATAAGACCTTCATCTGCCGATTACCCTCTTCCTCAGTCAGAGTAAAGGCGAATTTCTGGGTCTGAGTGTCATAAAAATCGGTACCGGTGACCACCTTACCTATAATCTGCACAGTGCCACCCTTCTGGGCCTGGGCAAAGCTAACATAGGGGGTCAAGGATTTCTTCAGCGAAAAAGCCCCGAAGACTAAGAAAACTACCACTACAATCAGGGCGATGATGTATTTCGGCTTCATTTTACTTCTCCTTCAACTTGCGGTCCAGTCTCCATAAATATACGAAAATCGCTATCCAAATCAACAAGATGCCCAAAGCAGCCATTAGATTGCCTGACAAGTCAGCTCTCCTTTTTGGTTTTTAATTCCACTTTCTGCTCCAGATAATACATCCAGAAAAATAGCACGGTAAAGGCGGCCAGGGAGGGGAAAAATAGGCTGGAGACCTGGCCGGACATCTGAATCTTCATACTCTTATCTACAATCGAATCTGTGGGATGCAAAGATTTAAAAACCCGCGGCACTACAAAAATCAAGAAGGGGACAGTCACAAAAGCTAAAATGGAGTAAACCGAGCTTAAAGCGGCTTTCTTGGTCTCCTCCGGCACTGCCGAGCGCAAGGCCAAATAAGCTCCATAAATTAAAAGTAAAACAAAGAGCGAAGTCTCCCTAGGGTCCCAGTTCCAAAAAGAGCCCCAGGCGGCTTTGGCGAAAATCGAGCCGGTTACCGTGGCTAAAAAAGCAAACAGAAGTCCGATGCGGGATGAAATGGCACTGTTAGTGTCATGCCGCAAATTCTTCGTCCTCAAATACTGCACTGAATTAATCATGGCCACTAAAAAAGCGACCACTGAGACCCAGGCCACCGGGACATGGAAGTAAAATATTCTGGAAGTATCTCCTAATTTTTGCTGAGGGGGAGGCCAGAGATAGGCCAGAATTATAATCAGGCTCATCACCAGGAATAAAAGAATCTTCCACCACATTTTATTCGCTCCAGACGAATTCAAATAATATAAGTGATACGGTCAACATCACCACACTGTAAGAGAGCAAGAGTCGAATCTGCCCCCAGCCTTGGCTGAATTTGGCGCCGGCAGTAGCCAGTTGTGCCCCTTCAATACCGGCAACTAAGACCGGAATCAGAAGAGGAAAAGAGAGCACGGCAAAGAGGGCGCCTTTGACATTGGCTTTAGAAACTATGGCTCCAATAATAGTGGTCGAGGCTGATAAAGCCAGGGTTCCCAAGGCTGAGACCGTCAGGAATAGAGCTAAATTCGCCAGTTCCAAATTTAGAAAAATCACAAACAGAGGTATTATAATTATCTGCAGGGCTAAAAGCAAAACCCAATTATAGAGAAATTTGCCCAGATAGATTAAGGTCGGCGGAGAGGCGAGCTTCAAAAAATAAGAGGTCTTGGCCTCTTCTTCCTTAATGAAGACTTGGGCCAGACCGGCCATTGAGGCAAAAAACAGAATCAGCCAGTATAAGGCGGATTTCACCTGCAGGGATAAGGCGAACTGCCCCACGGAGAAACTGACCGCAGTCAATGTGACCACGGCAAACATCAAAAGAGAGTTAAAAGCATAACGGGTGCGGAGCTCGGATTTAATCTCCTTTAAGAATAAGGAGGAGACTCTACTAGCCCAGAGTGACCAAGAAGTCGGCATATCTGGTTTCATTGGGATTGTTAGTGGCTAGGCAGAGGGCAGTTTTTGACTTAACCTGTTTAATAAAGCCGTCTACAAATTCCACTCCCTGCTGGTCTAAGTTGCTCCCCGGTTCATCCAAGAGCAGAATCTCCGGCTCGCTAACTAAGGCTAAGGCGAATTTCAATCGCTGCTTCATGCCGGTTGAATAGGAGGCGACCTGGTCATGCTCTCTTTGTGTCAGTCCTACCCGGTTAATCTGCTCGGTTATCTCCGATTTACTCTTCTTCAACCCACGTATTCTGGCAAATAGCAGGAGATTTTCCAGGGCAGTCAATTCGCCATAGAATTCCAGATCCGGAGCAATCCAGAAGAGATTCTGCCGGGCATTCTCAAAGGAGACTTCTTTGTCACTGGCAAAAAATGTAATCCTGCCGGAGGTAGGCGAAAGCAGACCGGCGGCAATTTTTAACAGGGTTGATTTTCCGGAGCCGTTGGGGCCCACGACGCCGCAACACTGGCCGGGTTTAACTTCGAGGTTAATATCCTTGAATACTCGACGGGTACCGAAAGACTTGGCAATACTCTCCAGTTTTAAGGAGAGCATTCTTCAACGAATAATGTCGCCCACCCGCTCCCAGCGGACCTTCCAGGGGATGCGGACGATGTCGTAGGCAATCGAGATTATTTTGCCGCCCACTTTTTCCAGAAGATTCTTATTCTCTTTCTGTTGCTGGCGATAAGGTGCCTCAGCCGAATGCAAAGAGCCAGAATCCTGTTCATCCGGCTTCCAAGACCAGTGCAGAATCATAGCCTTACCCAGGACTAATCTTCGGTCCAGAAATCCCCAGAATCTGGAGTCATAGCTGTTGTCCCGGTTATCCCCCATCACAAAGAGCTTGCCGGGCGGCACGGTCACCGGCCCGAAATCGTCCCTTGTGGGTGTTTGCATTATCGGGTCGGTAAATTTTCCATGCGGAGGAAGAGGGAAAGGTTTGCCGTCCACATAGACCTGTTTTTTTCTAATTTCCACGGTCTGGCCTTCAGTGGCTATCAGCCTCTTGATGTAGTTCTGCTTGAGATTAAGCGGGAATTTGAAGATAATCACATCCCCGGGTTTAGGCTCTCTGACAGCAGGTAGATGGGCGTCAATCAGAGGAATCTTAGCCCCGTAGATAAATTTGTTAGCCAGAAGAAAATCACCCACCAGAAGGGTATCCTCCATGGAGCCGGAAGGGATCTTGTAAGCCTCCACTAAGCTGGTCTTGATAATCAGAGCCAGAATCAGGGCAATTACCAGTGACTCAGCATATTCCCTTAAGGTCGATTTCCTCTTACGAGCAGGCTGCTCTTTTTTTTCTGAACTCATTTTACCTCCGAAAACAGCTTCTTCTATTCAGAGTAGCACCGTTATTTAAGTAAATTACCGCAAAGTGTCAATATGTCCTATCCGGATTATTATACGATTGTCAGGTCTTTGCTGGCCGATAAAAAGTCAGAACGGGCTTTATTTCCCCAGCAGCCGGAAGATGTCGTTATAGGTGATAAACAGAATCAGGACCAGCAGGAAGCCCATTCCCACCTGCTGAATCACGGTTCTCTGCCTGACACTCAATGGCTTGCGCCGGACTTTCTCTACTGCCAAAAAGAGCAGATGTCCGCCATCCAAGACCGGAATGGGTAACAAATTCAGGATAGCCAAGTTAACCGAGAGTAAAGCAGTAAAGAAGAGTAAAGAGGCAAATCCCTGCTGGGCAGTCTGGCCAGCTGCCTGGGCGATGAAAATCGGGCCTCCCAAGGTCTTCAGAGACAGAGCGCCGGTAATCAGGCCCCACAGCACAGTAAATATCTGTACGCATAAACCCCAGGTGAGGGTTATGCCTCCTAAGAAGGCTTCAAAGACATTCAGACTTTTATGAATCGAGACCGGGCCAATTCCTATCTTGCCTATGAAACGGGCTTCACCTTTCTCGTCATAGGTTTTTTCCTTAAAAGTGACAATCTCATACTGATAAATCTGGCCCTCTCTTTCCCACACTACCAGAACCGGCTTTTCCACCTGCTGGTAGATAATCTCGGCCATCTGGTCAAAATCAGTCACTTCTGTTCCGTTGACCGAGATGATTTTATCGCCAGGCAGTAGGCCGGCCTTTTCTGCCGGCCCACCAGGAGTCAGTTGTCCTATCACAGTGGAATCTAAGTTCGGAATCTGCTGCCCCTGAAAAAGAAGCAATCCCCAGAAAAAGAGAATGGCCAGAGTGAAGTTCATCACCGGGCCGGCCACAATCACCAGAGACCTCTTCCAGACCGGCTTAGACATAAACTCCCAGGGGTTGGTGCCGGTGGCTTCTTCCGGATTTTCCCCGGCTAATTTCACAAAACCACCCAGGGGAATCCAGGAAATCATATATTCAGTCTCACCAATCTTTTTACTAATCAGCTTAGGCGGGAATCCCAGGGAGAATTTCTCCACCCGGATACCGCACAGGCGGGCCACGATAAAGTGCCCGAACTCATGTACAAAAACCAAGATTCCCAAGACAAAAATGAAGGCTAAGGCTGTGGTCATTTATTTTACACCTGCTAGTTTTTCAGTCGTTTCTCTGGCCCAACGGTCTTTCTCCAGTATATCGTCCAAATCCGGGTTTTGTTCCACTCTCTGTCGGGACAGGACTTGCTCAATCAACTCAGCTATTTTAATAAAAAGAATCTTTTCCTGCAAGAACAAATTGACCGCTACTTCGTTGGCCGCGTTCAGCACCGCCGGGGAAGTGCCACCTTGCTTTAAAACCTGATAGGCAAAATTTACCGCCTTGAATCTTTCCAAATCGACTTCCTGAAAGGTCAGTTTATCTACGGAAGAGAGGCTGAAGTTGTTGATGACTTTTTCTCTCCTCTCTGGATAAAACAGAGCATACTCAATGGGCAGGCGCATATCCGGAGGGGCCAGTTGAGCAATTATGGACCCGTCGGTAAATTCCACCAGGGAGTGAACTATAGACTGGGGATGAATCAAAACCTTGATTTTCTCCGGCTGGATTCCGAAGAGCCAGTGGGCTTCGATGATTTCCAAGGCTTTGTTCATCAAAGTGGCTGAGTCGATGGTGATTTTCTTCCCCATGCGCCAGGTGGGGTGATTTAAAGCCTGAGAAACGGTTGCATTTTTCAGTTGTTCTACAGAAGTGTTGAGAAAGGGGCCGCCGGAAGCGGTTATTATCAATTTCTCCACTTCATTTATTTTACCGGCAGAAAGACATTGCAACATGCCGGAGTGCTCGGAGTCAATCGGAATCAGGCGGACATTCTCTTCTTTGCATTTCTTAGTGACTATTTCTCCAGCCATGACCAGGACTTCTTTGTTGGCCAGGGCGATGTCTTTTCCGGCTTCAATGGCTTGCAGACAGGGTAAGAGGCCGGCTGCACCGACTAAAGAGTCCACGACTAAGTCGACCTCTGGCAAAGAGACTAACTGTTTCAGCCCCTCAGCGCCAAAGAGCAATTGTGTCGGCTGAAGGATTTTCCCTTTAAGCGCTTCATAGGATTTCCGGTCAGTCAGAACCGCGTATTTGGGCTTGAATCTGACAACCTGTTGCGAAAAAAGCTCGACATTGGAGTGGGCCGAAAGGGCAAATACAGTCAGCTCGCCCGGAAAGCGCTCTATGACCTCCAGAGTCTGTCTGCCAATCGAGCCGGTAGAGCCGAGGAGGGCAATGTGTTTCATCAAGTTTAATATACTATAAGAAAGTTTCTTTTCAACCAGCCGGAATTCGGAAGCGTAACAAATACAATTGACATTTAAGCAGTAGTAATTTTATTAGCTTTTCGCGAGACGGAGGAGAAATGCGTAAGATTTTACTTTTGAGTGCAGGTCTTATCCTGCTGGCACAGACAGTCACCTCAGAAAATAATCAGGAAAGACATCTGAAGAACATACGCCAGCTTACCTTTGGCGGTGAGAATGCGGAGGCTTATTTCGCTTCAGACGGCAGGCACCTGATTTTCCAGTCTACCAGAGAGCCCTTTGCCTGCGACCAGATTTTCACCATGAGCATAAACGGGGAGCCGATGAGACTGGTCTCCACCGGAAAGGGGAGATGCACTTGCGGCTTTTATTCCCCGGATGGTAAGAAAATCATCTTTGCCTCTACCCATTTAGGTGATGACAGCTGTCCTCCGCCGCCGGATTATTCCAAAGGGTATGTGTGGGCTTTATATAAAACCTATGACATTTTCATCGCCAATGCGTATGGAAGCAGCTTAAAGAGATTAACAGATTCTTACGGCTATGATGCCGAGTGTGTCTTCTCGCCGGATGGGAAGAAGATTTTGTTTACTTCGGATAGAGATGGGGATTTGGAGCTTTACGAGATGGATGTGGAGGGAAAAAATCTTAAAAGGCTGACCAATTCTCCCGGATATGACGGCGGCGGGTTTTATTCTCTGGATGGAAAAAAAATCTGTTTCAGAGCCAGGGTAATATCTGACTCGGCGGAGTTGAAGGATTTTCAGGAGAATTTAAAAGAGGGGCTGGTCAGGCCGAGTAAGTTAGAAATTTTCGTGATGAATGCGGACGGAACTGAGAGGAAACAGATTACCAATAACGGGGCGGCTAATTTCTGCCCTTATTTTACGCCGGATGGGAAGAGAATCATTTTTTCTTCGAATATGGATGACCCCGACAAGTCGGGGAGGAACTTTGAGCTGTATCTCATTAATGTCAATGGCACTGGCTTGGAGAGGATAACCCATAATCCTACTTTTGACGGATTTCCGATGTTTTCCAATGATGGAAAGAGACTGGTCTTTTGCTCGAACCGGAATAATCAAGAGACCAATGAGACTAATGTGTTTGTGGCGGAGTGGAGGGATTAGCAAAAGACAGATTCTTCGCTAACTCTCAGAATGACAATGTAGGCAGTCATTCCGAGGACCCTGAGCCTGTCGAAGGGGACGTGGCAATCTGTTTTTATTCCAAAGACAATATTTTAGTACAGATTGCTTCTCTCCTCGCAATGATGACAAAACCCCTCTCCACCTCTCCCCTAAAAGGGGAGAGTGTCGATTACCCTCTCCTTTGAGGGGAGGGAAAGGGAGGGGTTAGTCAAACCCACCTTGAGGGCAAGGTGGGTCTACGGATTAAAGAGGGGGTTGAATTGAACTAAAAAAATTCAAAGCTAATTTATAGGACAAACGTATGAAAGGCGGAAACCTTGTGAAAAGTTTAACAAAAGACTTGACAGCATTCTCGTGGCTAATATATTAGCAAGTCTTTATCTGACGGCAAGAAGGTCATTTGGACCATCCGGATGACAAACAGAAAAGAGCCAGGCAGATTGGCGCCTATATTACCATACCGTTTGTCCTGGCGGTGCCGCCGGTCTTGGGCTGGTTTGTCGGTAACTGGCTGGACCAGAAGTTAGGAACCGAGCCCTATCTGATGTATCTTTTTTTAGTCTTGGGTTTTGTGGCCGGATTCAGAGAGCTGTACAGAATAATAAAAAAGTTCGGGAATGACGGAGCTTGAATTTATAAACCGAGTGATTAAAGCCACTTTAGTCGTGGCATTGCTTTGCCTTATAGTAGTCAGCTTTTACTACGGCCTGCCTTATGGCATGGGAATTTTTGCCGGGGCGGTGTGGGGCTGTGTAAACTTATTCTTTTTAAAACAGTTAGTGCAGAACTGGCTGATATTGGGTCCGCGAGATTATCTGAAGATTTACACTATCTTAGGAATCAAGTTTCCCTTGCTCTATTTAGCCGGATATGGTCTCTTGAAAATCAAATATCTTCCTCCCTTGAATCTGCTTTTGGGCTTTTCTTTAATCTTCGGGGTGATTTTCTTGAAAGGGCTGGGGAGATTGTTCTTGGAGAAAAATCAAACTCAGGAAAAATCTAAAACCGCATGAGCTGGGATAAGTTAATCAGCCTGGTCACTGAGACTGCCGAGCATGCTCCACAAGAAGGAGGAGCGCCAGAATTACCCAATTTCATTACCCTTCTATATCACAAGTTTGAGCACACGGCCTGGGCCGCTTTTCTGCACCACTGGGAGAATATTGTTTTCTCAATAATAATCGCCTTGGTCATCTGGCTCATATTCTTTCTTGGCACCAGAAAGAGCTCTCTTATCCCCTCCGGTTTGCAGAATTTTTTAGAGATGGTGGTGGACGGTTTGCGCGGCTTCGTGATAGGAGTCTTGGGCCCTCAGGGGGAGAGATATGTCCCCTTTTTGGGCACTCTATTCCTCTACATCCTCTTCATGAATTTGTTCGGTCTTATTCCCTTTATGAAATCCCCCTCCTCCAGCCTAAATACTACGGCAGCCTTAGCCATCTGCGTCTTTGTTACCGTACAGTATCTCAATATCAGAAACATGGGGTTATTCGGATTTATCTACCATATGGCCGGCTCGCCTAAGAGTGCAATTGGCTGGGGAGTAGCGCCTTTGATGTTTCCAGTCGAACTAATCACCCAGTTCGCCCGGCCTTTGACCCTGGCTTTACGTCTTTTCGGAAATATCATGGGAGAAGACATCCTGATTGCAGCCTTCGCGGTCTTAGGGATTACGGTTCTGGCCATTGTCAAATCACCGGTCGGCTTACCCTTGCAGGTGCCTTTTATGTTCTTAGCTCTTTTGACCAGTTTTTTGCAGGCCTTGGTATTCACTTTATTAAGCTCGGTTTATATCCTATTATCAGTACCGCATACAGATGAAAAACATTAACTAAACTGAACAATTCAATCGCCCTAACACAGGAGGAAAGATGGATTTTCACATTGCACTCGCTTTTTCAGCCCCGTTGGCAGTAGGCATAGCCGCTTTAGGCTCAGGCATCGGCTTGGGCCGGGCAGTGGGAGGAGCCATGGAAGCCATCGGCAGACAGCCGGAAGCCTCAGGCAAGATTCAGACCAACATGATTATCGGCGCCGCTCTAATCGAGGCTCTGACCATTTACGCCTTGGTAGTCTTCTTCATCGTCAACAACCGAATCGGTTAAAACGCCTCGGCTGAGAAGTTACCACAACCGGAAACAGATAATAGAGTAAACATGAATTTAGAGATTGGACAGGTATTAACCCAGATTCTGGCCTTTCTGATTTTTTTGTGGGTCTTGAAGAGGTTTGCCTGGAAACCTCTTCTGAACGTTATGGAAGAAAGAAGAAAGAAAATCAAGGCCGAGTTCGAAGGAATCGAAGAACAGAAGAAGAAGGTCCAGGCTCTGACTGATGAATATCAGAATAAGCTCAGAGGCATTGAAGCCGAGGCCCGGGTTAAAATCCAGGAAGCAGTCAATGAAGGCAGGAAAATCTCTCAGGAAATCCAGGCCGAAGCCAGAGCCGGTGCCAGGGAAATTTTAGACCGGACCGGCGAACAGGTGGAGCGGGAGATTGCCAAGGCCAAGATTCAGCTCAAAAACGACATGGTCAAGATGACCATCAATGTCGCGGAGAAGATAATCAAGGAAAAGCTGGACTCCAAAAAACATCAGGAGCTGATTGAGGACTTCATCCAGCAGGCGGAATTCAAATGATTGCCGGTGAAGTTGCCAGTAGATATGCCCGGGCTCTTTTTAACTTAGCTTCCTCTAAGGCCGAACTGGAGAGCCGTCAGTTGGATCTGGAAGTTTTTGTGGAAACGCTGAAAAAGAACCCCCGCCTGAGGACTTTCCTGTCTGCTCCTCAGATTAAAAGGGAAGAAAAAAGAGAAGTTCTCCGGACGATTTTAGCAGGCAAAACAGATGAGAAATTCCTGGATTTTCTCTATTTTGTTCTGGAGAAGGGAAGGATGAACTTCTTAGAGGAAATAAGCCGGGAGTATCACCACCGGGTCAAGGAGAGTTTGGGTATACTAGAAACCAGCCTGATTACCGCAGTCCCGGCAGATCTGAAATTGAAAGAACGGCTCAGAGAAAAGTTGGAAAAAGCCTACCAGAAAAAAATCGAGATGAAGGAAAAGGTGGACCCGCAGTTAGTAGGAGGAGTAGTCTTAGTCCTGGGCAATCAGGTGATGGACTGGAGCGTCAAGGACCGGCTCTTAGGCTTAAAAGAAAGTCTCTTAGAAGTCAGAGTAGCTTAGCTATCAAATCCAACAGAGAAATTTAAGGAGCACAAGTGGGATTAAAACCTGAAGAAGTCTCCTGGGTAATCCAGAAGGAGATTGAAAAATACGGAGAGAAATTAGCCTTAGAATCGGTCGGCACGGTCCTGCAGGTGGGGGACGGAATCGCCCGGGTGTGGGGTTTGGAAGACGTGATGATGTCCGAATTAGTAGAATTTTCCAATGGCACGGTGGGGATGGTACTAAATTTAGAAGAAGACAACGTCGGAGTAGCCCTGTTCGGTTCCGACCAGGGCATCAAGGAGCAGGACCTGGTCAAGCGCACCGGCAGAATCGCCTCAGTTCCAGTAGGCGAAGCTCTGTTAGGCCGGGTGGTTGACCCATTGGGCAACCCCAGAGACGGCAAGGGCCCGATTGTTACGGACAAGTTCAGGCCGATTGAAAGTAAGGCGCCCAACGTGGTGCAGCGCCGGCCTGTAAATGAACCGGTTCAGACCGGTCTGAAAGCCATTGACTCCATGATTCCAATCGGCAGAGGCCAGAGAGAGCTCATCATCGGGGACCGGCAGACCGGAAAAACTGCCATTGTACTGGACACAATCATCAATCAGAAGAATTCAGACATCCACTGCGTCTACGTGGCCATCGGACAGAAAGCCTCTACCATAGCTCAGTTAGTCAAAATCTTAGAAGACCAGGGCGCCATGGAGTACACCACCGTGGTGGCGGCCCCTTCCACGGATGCGGCGCCGTTGCAATATATCGCTCCTTATTCCGGGTGCGCCATGGGTGAATACTTTTTGTACAGCGGCAAGTCAGTGGTTTGCTTTTATGACGACCTGTCCAAACACGCCCAGGCTTACCGGCAGTTGGCTTTATTACTCCGCCGTCCTCCAGGCAGAGAGGCTTATCCAGGAGATATTTTTTATCTGCACTCCAGATTGTTGGAAAGAGCGGCCAAATTGAATGACCAGTTAGGAGGCGGCTCACTTACCGCCATCCCCATCATCGAGACCCAGGCCAATGACGTGACCGCCTACATTCCCACTAACGTCATTTCCATTACCGATGGACAGATTTACCTGGAGCCGGACTTATTTTACGCCGGGGTGCGCCCGGCCATCAACGTCGGCATCTCGGTCTCCAGAGTCGGCGGCAAAGCCCAGACCAAAGCCATGAAAAAAGTGGCCGGCAGTCTGCGTTTAGACTTAGCCCAGTACCGGGAATTAGCCGCCTTCGCCCAGTTCGGCTCAGAGTTAGATGAAGCCACCCGGGCGCAGTTGACCCGCGGTGAAAGAATGGTTGAAATCCTAAAACAGGACCAGTTCATCCCCTTCCCCTTAGAAAAACAGGTGATGATAATCTACGTGGGGACCCACGGCTATTTGGACGACATCCCCTTAGATTCGGTGAAAAAGTTTGAAAATGAATTCTACCCCTTCATCGAAAAAGAATATCCGGACGTGCCGCACACTATAGCCAACAGCAAGGACTTAGACCAGAAGACCATGGATAAGTTGGACCAGGCGGTAGCTAAGTTTAAGCAAGAGTTTAAGACCAGGCATAATTTGAAGTGAAGAAGCAAAAGCTGGAAAGAGTCTACGATTGCCAGAGAATATTCTGCTGTAGCTGTCAGGAGGCGGCCGGCGGAAAACATCCGGCTCTGACCTCACTCAGACCGAAAGGCAGAACCCGAAAGAAGTAGATGGCCACTCTAAGAGACATCCGCAAGAGAATCCGTTCGGTGGAGAACATCAAGCAGATTACCAGGGCTATGGAAATGGTGGCTGCAGCCAGGTTGCGAAAGGCTCAGGCTAGGGCTGAGCAGGCCCAGCCTTACGCGGCTAAGATGCGCCACATCTTAGAAAACTTAGCCACTGCCTCAGCAGAATTCACTCATCCCCTATACGAACAGAGAGAGGTCAAGAAGACCGGTTTAGTCGTGGTTGCCGCTGATAGGGGTTTGTGCGGGTCATACAATACCAACATTTTTCAGGTAACGGACAGATTCTTAAAAGAGCTGGGTCAGGACAAAGTTGAGTTAATCGCGGTGGGCAGAAAAGCGGTGGAGTACTACCGCCGCAGAAAATGGAGTATCAAAAAAAGAGTGCCGGAGTGGGGAGGGAAAATAACTTACCTGCAAATCAAGAATTTAACCAATGAATTGGTGCAGTGGTTCTTGAACGGAAAATTAGATGAAATCTGGTTAGCCTATACCCACTTTATCAGTATTCCCTCTCGCAAAGTCGTATTAGAGAAATTCTTAAACATCGAAAAGCCGAAAAGTGAACAAGAAGTTATTACAGATTACATCTTTGAACCCAATCCGGCAGAGATTTACGCTGATATTTTGCCCCGCTACTGCGTGACCAAGATTCAGACCGTCTTGGCAGAAGCTTTCGCTTCCGAGCTGGCGGCCCGAATGATTTCCATGGGAGCAGCCACCAAGAATGCCGAGGAAATGATTGAGAATCTGACCTTGGTGCGCAACAAGGTGAGACAGGCGGCCATTACCAAGGAGATGTTGGAGATTACAGCCGGAGCAGAGGCGCTGAAGTAAAAAATCCCAGGTCAGAAAATCTTACTGTAGAGTCATAAAGAAGGAGAAGCATGAGTGTAGGTAGAGTCAAGCAGGTAATAGGACCCACGGTGGACATCGAGTTTCCTCCGGACAAGCTCCCCAACATTTTGAATGCCATCAAAGTCAAAGATGAGAAGAACAAGATTGACCTGACCGTGGAGGTCTCCATGCATTTAGGTGACAACTTAGTCAGGTGCGTGGCTCTCTCCTCTACCGATGGCTTAGTCCGGGGGATGGAAGCAGTAGATACCGGCAACCCCATTACGGTTCCGGTCGGTCCCAAAACCTTAGGCAGAATTTTCAACCTCTTAGGCGACCCGATTGATGAATTAGGGCCTCTGCAGGACTCCAACCTGCGCTCACCCATTCACAAAGCTCCTCCCTCTTTTGAAGAGCAGGAGACCAAGACCTCTCTCTTTGAAACCGGCATTAAGGTCATCGATTTATTAGAGCCGTATCCCAAAGGCGGCAAGGTCGGCCTGTTCGGCGGAGCAGGAGTGGGCAAGACCGTCATCGTAATGGAGTTAATCCGAAATATCGCCACCGAGCATGGAGGGTACTCGGTCTTCTGCGGTGTCGGAGAAAGAACCCGTGAAGGAAATGATTTGTGGCTGGAAATGAAAGAGTCCGGCGTGATTTCCAAGACTTGCCTGGTCTTCGGGCAGATGAATGAGCCGCCCGGAGCCAGGCTACGCGTCGGTCTCTCCGGTCTGACCATGGCAGAATATTTCCGGGATGTGGAGCATCAGGACGTACTGCTCTTCATCGATAATATCTTCAGATTTGTCCAAGCCGGCTCAGAAGTGTCCGCTTTGTTAGGAAGAATGCCCTCGGCAGTCGGCTATCAGCCCACTTTAGGAACTGAGATGGGAGCTTTACAGGAGCGAATCACTTCCACAAAGTCCGGCTCGATTACCTCTGTGCAAGCCATCTACGTGCCAGCTGACGACTTCACCGACCCGGCGCCAGCCACGACCTTCTCTCATTTAGACGCAGTCACCGCTCTATCCCGGCAAATCTCAGAATTGGGAATCTATCCGGCAGTTGACCCCCTGGTCTCCACTTCCCGAATCTTAGACCCGCGCATCATCGGCCAGGAGCACTACACGGTTGCCCGGCAGGTGCAGAGAATTTTGCAGAGATACAAAGACCTGCAGGATATCATCGCTATCTTAGGTATAGACGAACTCTCTGAAGAAGACAAACTGACGGTCGCTAGAGCCAGAAAGATTCAGAAATACTTATCCCAGCCCTTCTTTGTGGCCGAAGCCTTCACCGGCACGGCAGGAAGATTCGTCAAGCTGGCGGACACCATCAAAGGCTTCAAGATGATAGTGGAGGGGGAGATGGATGAAGTGCCGGAGCAGGCTTTCTATATGGTGGGGGCGATTGAGGAAGTCTTCGAGAAGGCGGAGAGGCTGAAGAAGGGGATGGCGACGAGGTAGAGATTGCTTACCCGAATAGATTAATGTACTTACTCTCCATCGTCACCCCGGAAAAAGTGGTCTTTGAAGACCAGGTCATCTCTCTGATTGCCCCTGGCATGATAGGTTATTTAGAAATCCTGACCGACCACGCACCGATTATCACTTCCCTCCAGCCCGGGAAACTCACAATCACCGATGGAAATAAAGAAAAGTTGCTCTACGCCGTCTCCGGCGGATTCTTAGAAGTCTCTCGCAATAAAGCCACCTTACTGGCGGATGCCATTGAGCCAGCCAGTGAAATAGACATAGAGAGGGCCGAGCAGGCTTTAGAGAGAGCCAGAAAGAGAATCGACTCCAGGGCCAGGGAAATAGACATTCCCAGAGCCTTGGCAGCCTTGAAGCGGGCGGAAAACCGCATCCGCATTTATAACGAAGTAGTTGCCTCCCAAGGGGTGGAAAAGCTCACCTGACAGAAACTGTCACACTCCCCGTCTCAATTTGTACCCCGTTACAAGACATCTTAAGGGTTGAGGATTACCTTAGAAGACTCCTCCATATATAGAGCTAACCTGTTTCTGCCGATTAGATTAGAATAGAGGTAGAGGTTTTGCCCTAAAAAATTATGTTACAACTCTTGATTTCACTGACTGATTCAAGTTACTTAAAAGAGGTCAGTTGCCGCCGCAGGGAGGCAGGCAGTAATTGGCTGCGGTGAAGTGAAATGGAAGGTCAACAAGACGTCTGGGGACGGCTGGAAAAAGCTGTCGCCTCCAAGCTGAAAGAGTTAGAGGAGATAAACTCCCAGCTCAAGCAAAAGATATTTGACCTGCACGCCATCTTTGAAATTACCCGCCAGCTCAATTCCATCTGGGAATTAGACAAGCTTTTAGAGGCCATCCTTTTAATAGCCAGCGAGCAGGCCGGGACCGGAATCGCAGTTCTGGCTCTCTCCGGGCCAAATGAGAATGAGCTTTCCCTCTGGTGCAGCCGGGGGCTGTCAGAAGTTGCAAAGTATCAGCCTATTTCCAGCCGGGGACATTTAGTCGAAACATTGTTGCGCAAAAGAAGAGGGCTCACTTTCTCAGAGTTAGAGCAGATTCTGCCCGGTGGCTCCCAGGAGTTAGAACACATCAGAAGTCTCTCAGCCGAGCTCTGTTTGCCTTTTATCTCCCGGGAGCGGGTAATGGGGATTCTATTCTTAGGCTCCCCTGCCAAGAAGGGAAAATATCAGCCCGCGGACGTTGAATTCCTATCCACCTTGGTCAATAACTTAGCCGTAACCGTGGAGAATGCCCGGCTGTATCAGAGCATTAAGACTGCCAATGAACAGGTTCAAAAAACGCAATTACAATTAGCGGAAAAAGAAAAATTAGCCGCCTTAGGAGAATTGGCCGCCTCCTTAGCGCATGAAATCAACAACCCTCTGGGGATAATCAAGAATTACTTAGCCCTGCTGAAGCAGGAAAGCCATCCCAAAGCCAACACCTTGGAATACGTGGAAATCATCAAGGAGGAGCTCAGCCGGGTGGCTAAGATTATTCAGGAGTTGCTAAACCTCTATCAGCCCCAGAAAAAAGAAGAGTTCAAGCCGACTGATTTGGCCAGGCTTCTCAACGAAAGCCTGGATTTAGTGGAGTCAGACTTAGAGGAGAGACACATCACCTTAGAGCGCAAAATTGACTCTCCGGCGCCGGTGGTCCAGGCCCGGCAGGAGGAGTTAAGGCAGGTTTTCTTGAATCTGCTGATGAACTCCAGAGATTTCACCCCGCCGGGAGGAAAAATCAGAGTGGCTTTAAGCCACAACAACGGGAGTTTGGAGATAGAGTTCACCGACAGCGGCGTGGGAATTCCGGAGGAGAATTTGAAAAAAATATTTGTCCCCTTCTACACCACCAAGGAGAGGGGTAAAGGAACCGGTCTAGGCCTTTCCATCTGCCGCAGGATTATCTTAGAGCACAGAGGGAACATTGAAGTCAGAAATGCCAAAGGAGGGGGGGCCAGCTTTCTAATTCGTCTGCCTTCCAATTGAGATGACCCGCAAAGTCTCCAGCGACAAAATTCTGATAGTAGACGACGAAGAGCGGATGTGTTTATCCCTCTCCCGCTTGCTTTCCGATTTAGGCTATCGCATCAAAGCAGTAGTAGAGCCGACTCAGGCCCTAAAGGAAATGGAGACCGACTCTTACGACCTAGTATTAACCGATATCAAGATGCCCGGCTTGGACGGCTTCGAACTACTCAAGGCGGCCAAAAAGAGGGACAAGGATTCGGTAGTGGTCTTCATGACCGGCTACGGCTCTTTGGACTCGGCTATGCGGGCCATCGGCATGGGAGCTTATGACTACCTGTTGAAGCCCCTGGAGATGGAGGATTTGAAATTGACCATCCAGAGGGGCCTGGAGAAAAGAAAGGCGGATTTGGAAAAAAGCAAGCTATTGGAGGAGCTGAAGCAAACCAACACGGTTCTGCAGAAGAGAATTCAGGAATTAGATGCCCTGTATCAGGCCAGCAAATCCATCTCCACCACCGTGGAGCTGAGCAAACTTCTTCCCGGGCTTTTGCGGCTGGCTGCTCAGGTAATCGGAGCCAAGATAGGCTCGATAATGCTGTTAGACGAAAGCCAAAAAGAACTCAAGATTGAAGCGGCTATCGGTTTGGACCAGGAAGTCATTCAGAAAACAGTTCTCAAATTAGGGGACAGTATTGCTGGCTATGTGGCCGATAAGGGGACTCCCCTGATGGTTGAAGACATAGAATCAGACCCTCGCTTCAAGAGGCTCAACAAAGCCAAGTATGAAACCCGATCCCTTTTGTCGGTCCCGCTCAAAATTCAGAATAAAGTAATCGGAGTCATCAATCTGAATAACAAAATAGACGGCTCCTCCTTTGCGCAGGACGACTTGAGGCTCCTGACCACCTTTGCCTCCCAGGCGGCAGTGGCCATTGATGACGCCTATCACTATAACCAGGTCAAAAACAAGGCTTCGGAGCTGACGGTTCTGTACGAAGTGGCCAGCGGGCTCTCCACTTTGGAAGAATTCGAGGAAATCGCCCGCTTCATCTTTTCCAAGCTCAGACAGGTAGTGCCCATAGATTACGCCCTCTGGTTTAGCTGGGACGAGAACGAGGAAGTTTTAGAGTTACGACATACTGAGGGAATCGGGCAGAAGGCCCATTTAAAACAATGGCAGGTCTCCTTTGGCAAAGAGGAGGTCTTTCAGACCGAAAAATTCAAGAACCGGCTGGAGAAAAAGCTGGCGGAGAAAGACTCCAAAGATTTTAAGTCGCGAAACTTGGAGGCAGTCCCCATCGTTGCCGAAGGAGCCTTACACGGGCTCTTTTGCGTGGGGAATTCAGCCGGTCAGAGGATTACGCAATCCCAGAAAGAAATTGTCTCCATAGTGGCATCCCAGGCCGCTTCGGTCTATGAAAGACAGAAGGCGCTCCTAAATTCCACCCGCCTGATTACCATGGGGAATTTAATCTCGGAGATATCGCATGATTTGAAAAAACCTCTGACCAACATAAAGAGCTCCCTGCAGATCCTGCGGGAAAGGAATTCAGCCGAACCCGCTCGGGAGGAGCTGTTGCTCTCAGCCGAACAGGAAGTGATGCGCTTAGCTGAATTAGTCAGAGAATTAGTCAATTTCTCCAGGCCGGAGAGCTACCAGCCGGAGAGGAAGCCTCTGGCCTCGATTTTGGACAAGGCGGTCAAGTTAATAGAACCGGATCTGTCCTCCAAGAAAATCGAACTTAGCCGGCAATATACCCCGGATCTCCCCTCGCTTTTGGTCAATGAAAAGACTATTTTGGAAGTCCTTTTGAATGTGTTGATTAACGCCATAGAGAGTATGCCTGAAGGCGGGAGACTTACCGTAGACGCGAAGGTAATCTGGGACGAAGAGCGCGCTGAAAAATTGGTGCAGGTTAGAATCAAAGACACCGGCAGTGGCATACCCCCGGAAATCCTCTCCCGGATCTTCGAGCGCTATTTCACCACCAAGGAGGGCGGCAGTGGTTTGGGTCTGGCCGTGGTGGAGAGGGTCGTCAAAGCCCACAATGGCTTTTTAAAAGTTGAAAGCCAGGCAGGCAAAGGGACTACTTTCAGTATCTGCCTTCCCGTAAACTGAAGATAAGTGATTAAAAATTCTGCCGATAAATAGGAAGAATGGCAAAGGACAAGGTCAAGCTGTTAGTCATCGACGACGACCCCAAGGTGAGCTGGGCCCTTTCCGAAGGCCTGTCTCACAATTTTGAGGTCCTTTCAGCCCGGGATGGAGAGGAAGGGCTGGGCTTGGTCTCCACCCAGAAGCCGGAGTTGATTCTGTTAGACATCAAGATGCCCAAGATGTCCGGTCTGGAAGTCTTAGAAAAAATCAAGTCCCTCGACTCCCAGTTAGATGTGATCATGCTCTCCGGCCACGGGGACACCCAGAACGTAATCGAATCCATCCGCAAAGGGGCTTCAGAATTCATCAACAAGCCCTTTGACATCAAGGAAGTGGAAATCCACCTGCAAAATGCCTTAGAAAAACACCGCCTGAAAAAAGAGGTCACCACCCTGCGCAAGGAGTTGGGCGAAAAAAACGGCAAGGAGCTATTAATCGGCGATTCAGCGGTCATGGTCCAGATCCGCAATATCATCGAGCAGATAGCCGATTCAGACCTGACCGTTCTGATTCGGGGGGAGTCCGGCACCGGCAAGGAAATTGTCGCCCGCCGCATTCACGCTCTCTCTTCCCGCTCTAATGAGCCCTTTATCAAGGTTAACTGCGCGGCCATCCCCAGAGACCTTTTAGAAGCCGAGCTTTTCGGCTATGACAAAGGGGCTTTCACCGGCGCTCATAAGAATAAGCCGGGCCGCTTTGAAATCGCCAGCAAAGGAACCATTTTCTTAGATGAAATCGGGGACATGCACTGGGAGCTGCAGTCCAAGCTTTTGCAGGTCTTGGAACAGCAAGAGTTCATGCGAGTAGGAGGGATACAGCCCATCAAAGTGGATGTGCGTATCATCTGCGCCACCAACCGCAATCTGGAGAAGGCCTTGGAGAATCAGACCATCCGGGATGACCTCTATTACCGGCTCAATGAGATTACCATCCATCTCCCCCCTTTACGGGAGCGGAGAATGGACATTAACCTTTTGATTGACCATTTCCTGAATAAGTACAATCAGATTTACAACAAAGAGATACACAATCTTTCTCCTCACAGCATGAAGATTTTGCAGGAATGTCACTGGCCGGGCAACGTCCGCCAGTTAGAAAACTTAGTCAAGCAGGTTGTGGTCAGAGAGAATGAGGGAGTGATACCGGAGATTCTGAAGATGACCTCGGTGCAGGTGGAAGAGGAAATCTCCGCTGCCGCCAAGGAAAAGCCCTACTCGCTGAAAAAGAGAATTAGCGAGACCGTAGCCAGGGAGGAAAAGAGGCTAATCGCCGAGGTACTACACAAGACCAACTGGAACCGGCGCAAGGCGGCTGAGATTTTAGAAATCTCTTACCGTTCTTTGCTTTACAAGATTAAAGAGTATAATCTGGGCGGGGAATAATTTTGGTAGTGCCTTAAATCTGGACATTTTTTATTCATTCGTCAAACCTTCCTGTTTCTGAACAAGAATTTTATGAGTCCACCGGTCATACTTTACTATTATAGTTATCGGGCCTTGTGCAACATGAGCCTGTGCGGAAGAACCTTGGCCTGAAGCTTCGGACTCGATAATGATGTATCTATTTGTAAATGCTAAGTAACTCAAACTGAGGCAAATAACTATTAAAACTGCCCACTTAAATAGACCCTGCATTTTAGCCTCCTACAAGAGCTTTTTCAGGACGAAAAGGATAGATAGTCCCGATACTGAGATAGTTAACACACGAAGAAGATTATATAGCGGGTAACTAAACCCCGAAATAACTTCATTAATTAGCATAATACACATCAATAGAAAAATACCCACAGCCAACACATCTCTTACAATCTTAATAGCCTTTTGCATTTTGACCTCCTATTACGTTTAATATAATATAGCAAACCACAGAAATGAAACTTGTATTGATAGAATGGATTGATACTTCAGCCGGAAGAGGCTGGCAACCTCTTGAGGATATAGATAAAGATTGCCAGCCCGTCTATCGTCGGTCAGTAGGTTGGCTTTTAGCCGATAAAAATGGCTGTAAAACCATAGTCCCGCATATCTCTGAGGAGACAAATGGGGACATTATGATGAACGCTTGCGGGGATATTATTATGCCCACAAAGTCGATAGTAAAAATGACCGTGTAAAGAAATAAGTAGCTATTTTTTGCCTTTGTGGGGCAACGGCACTCTCTCAACTACCGTAGTGTTAGGACGTTGCCGAGCTTCTTCAACCGGAATCCACTGTCCAGTTCTGGCATCACGTCCTTTTAAAACGCTTTTGCGCTTGTGGCTCATTTCCACCTCCTTTCGCCTATTCATTATCAGATTGATTTTTTCTCCCAGATAGAAATCAAATCAATTGAATCGTCCTTAATAAGCCCCTCCATATAACCTCTAATAATTACATAAGGCGGCAAAAGAGGATTTCTAAATCTATAAAGATACCCCTTCCTTGAACCGTAACGTTCTAACACTTTTCCTCGGCCTTCAGAACAAAATCTGTGAAGATGTTGGAAAAAACCAGCTATCCCGTAGGGTTTACCCATAATCCTGGAAAGCGGTTCTCGAACATCGTTAGGCACAAAATAACCAAGGTCATCAGTTTTAGCCAAAGCGCATGCCAATAAGACTTCTTTATACAGATGCTTTTTATAAGCACTTCGAGTTGCTCTCTGGTAAGCACTGACTATAGATTGCTGAGCATTTTGAAGGGCGGTTCTTATTGCTCCAGCGACCTCTTTCAAAGTGATTGTCAATTGCTGATTTTCTGCGGCTATTTTAACTGCCTCTAAGCCAAGTAAATGGGCATAATGGGGCAGACCTTGAGAATGCTTGAGTATTCTTTCTATCGCATCAGGTGTGAATTCTACGCCTAATTCTCTTGAGCCATTTTCTAAAATCTGCCTGAGTTCTTTACCGCTCATTCGGGGAATTTTGATTTGGATTAAAGAACGTGATATTGATTCATGTCCCTTTATAAGTCCGTTTACATCATCTGCCACCCCCACTAAAATCAAAGTGCCAAATATGGAGTTATCAGATAAACACTTCATAGTATCTGAAAACATGGTGGAAACCACTTCTTGTCCGATTCTGTCAAATTCATCAAAGATAATGACGATGGGTGAAGGGATTTTTTGGAATGCCTGAAAAATGGTATCTGGAACAATATCGAGCTGGCCCAAAGTCTCAGCAACATTCTGAATTACCTGTTTCATGTTAGGATTTAATCCAAAGTTGGGTTGTTCCATTTGGATATTAATCTGTCGTAATGCTTTTCTCCATACGGAAGTGAAGCTATCTGTGTGGTCACAACTAACCTTGTAAACAAAAATATGTTTGAGACCAATAGACTGAAGAGCATCATAGATTATGTTTGCTATTGATGTCTTGCCAACACCTCTTTCACCAAATATGACAGCATGTTGCCCTTTGGTGTTGATTGCACTAACGATGTTTGAAAGCTGTTCAGTTCTACCGGCAAAGAGGGCTATTTTATCCACAGGAGCGGACGGGGTAAAGACAGTCGCGGCTTTGAGTTGCAACAGAGTATAGTCCAGAGTCATTTTTTAGTCTCCCTGGGCTAACCGCCTATGATTTTTTCAAATACAACGCATGATATGTCAACTAAAATAGTCATACTGTCTAATAATACGATAACGCTGGCCTATAACGCAAAGAAAAAAGTAAATTTCTTAATTATAGAGAGCTTGCAATTATTGTGAAGAGCTTTGCATATAATCTCCCCTCAGTCATACGAAATTATAATTTGCTGGATAGCTCTCCAGACTTAACTACTACCTCCTTCCAAAGCAGATAATTACTTAGCTTCAGCTTAACTCAGCTCCTCTAATTTTCGCCTTATCTGTTGTGTGGCATAAGTTTTGCTTTGGACAATAGTGCTTTTTGGTCGCCCAAAACTTGCACTATATAATAGTATTAGCCCCGCGAAAAATTGCTATAACTTTTAGTCACTTGTTGCAATCGATGTTGACATGAACTGGGTATTAGTTTCCAATCAGACCGCTGAACCTTTAAGGAGGAACAACATTATGGCCGCTCCCAAGGATGGGAAGAAAAAGCTGTACCGGGAATTAGAAGAGATGTATAAGGCGCACCGCATTTTCGGTCTGCAGGCACTCAAGGAACTCAAGAGGGCCGAGCGCTACTGCGAGTTTTTATCTTTAGTAATTGTGGACCTCGCCAACCTGTTTGAGACCAGATCCAGAGCGCTGGCCAGAATCTCTCCGCGCCAGAAGAGCGCCCAGTTAGCTGACCTGCGGGATTTCATTTCCGGCTCAGTCAGAGAGACCGACTTAGTCTCCGGATTCGAAGACAGCCGCTTAGCCCTGCTTTTGGCAGAGACCACTCAGGAAGGGGCTAAGGCCCTGTCCAAGAGACTGGAAGAAGGAGTGAGATATTTCCTGAGGGAAAGGCTGAACCTTACCGGCCAGTTAAACATCCCTTTTAAGATTATCTCCTACCCGGATAAGGTGAAAGGGCGGGAGGAGATTTACGAGACGATTCAACAACTTATCAGATAGATAATTTCCCCAAATTCAATAGATTTGAGCCGGGATTGAGGTTTAATCCCGGTTTTTGTTTTTAATCCTCCCCTTGCAATCTGTTATCCAAAGAGTTTGAAACTTTCGGCTTGTTTTTTAAGTAAGAGTAAATCAGATTAGAGGTTTGAGTTAAAAGATTTCATAAAGCCACACCGCTACAAGATGCAAAACCTCAACATGGGAGCAGGAATGCAGGAATGGAAAGTTTTTCTATTAATAGGCATACTTTTGTTGTCTGCTATCAACTTGACACAGGCTGAGGAAGCTCGTCTCCTCCGCTTCCCGGACATATCCCAGGATAAAATCGTTTTCGTCTATGCCGGGGATTTATGGCTGGTTGACAGCCAGGGCGGAACTGCCAGGAAGCTTACCAATCATGCCGGCCTGGAGTTCTTTCCCAAGTTTTCACCGGACGGAAAGCAGATCGCCTTCACCGGAGAATATGACGGGACTCAGAACGTCTATTTAATTCCTACTGAAGGTGGAGAGCCGAAGCGGTTAACCTATCATCCTGGTGGCGGACCGGTCTCAGAGCGAATGGGATATGAAGACATGGTCTTGGACTGGTATCCAGACTGGAGCAAAATACTTTTCCGCTCCCGGCGGGAGACGATTTCTGACTGGGTGGGGAAATTATATGGCATCACTCCTCAAGGTGGATTGGCTGAGCCTCTGCCAATACCGGATGGCGGGCTGACCTCTTTTTCTCCTGACGGCAAGAAAATCGCTCTCTGCCGCACCTTCCGGGATTTCCGCACCTGGAAGAGATACAAGGGCGGAATGGCCCAGGATATCTGGATATATGATTTGAAGACTTATAACTTAGAAAGAGTGACAGATTACGTAGGCGTAGACCATTTCCCAATGTGGTATAAGGACGCAATCTATTTCGTCTCAGACCGTACCAATACTTCTAACCTCTACTGTTATGATTTGAAAACCAACCAGACCCGGCAGATAACCAACTACACCGACTATGACGTCAAATGGCCCAGTTTAGGGCCGGATGCAATCGTTTACGAATTAGGGGGATATTTATACGTGATGGATTTGCCCTCTGAAAAAATTCGCAAAATAAACATTAAGCTAAACAGCGACAGAATCTTAGCCAGAGAGGAATTTGTTACCGTCTCGGATAAGGTCTTAGATTTCAATCTTTCCCCGGACGGAAAGAGAGCAGTCATTGGAGCGCGGGGAGAGATTTTCACAGTTCCAGCAGAGAAAGGAAACACCCGCAATTTGACTAACTCCTCCAATGCGCATGAAAAACTTTCGACCTGGTCGCCGGATGGAAAATGGATTGCCTATGTCTCGGACAAAACTGGAGAAGACGAAGTTTACGTGGCTCCTCAGGACGGCAAAGGAGAAGCAATTCAGCTAACTACCGGCGGCAATACCTATAAATACGGACCAGTCTGGTCGCCGGACAGCAAGAAGTTGGCTTTTTCGGACAAGAATCTAAAGCTCTATTACGTAGACGTGGAGTCCAAACAGGTCACTTTAGTAGACCAGGCCAAAAGATGGGAAATCAGAGAATACAGCTGGTCGCCGGATAGCAAGTGGATTACATATTCTAAGCCGCTGGAAAACCAATTCTCGGCGGTTTTTCTCTATTCGCTGGACTCTAAAAAGAATCATCAAATCTCTACCGGCTTCACCAATGACGGGGAGCCGACTTTCGAACCTTCGGGAAAATACTTGTACTTCTTCTCCGACCGCGATTTCAATGCAGCCATGGGGAATTTCGAAGGGAGTTTTGTCTACAACCGGATGACCAAGCTCTATGCGGTCACCTTACAGGCCGACAGCGCTTCCCCTTTTGCCCCGCAGAGCGATGAAGTGGAAGTCGGCAAAGATGAAGAAAAGAGAGATGAAGGCGAAAAGAAGGACAAAGAAAAACCGGATGAGAAAGTCAAACCGGTCAAGATTGACCTGGAAGGAATTCAAGACCGGCAGGTGGCCTTCCCGATTCAGCCGGGCAACTACTATGGATTGCGTGCAGCCGAAGGGAAATTATTTTACCTCTCCGGTGCAGTGAGAGGACTTTCCGGCCAGACTGACCCGGAGACAACCGCCTTACACATATTTGACTTGGAAAAGAGAAAAGACAATGTCTTCATGGCCGGGATTGACAACTACGACATCTCCTTTGACGGCAAGAAAGTTATCTACCAAAAGGGGAAACAGTTAGGAATTGCCGAGGCTAAATCCGAGGGGTCGGCCAAACCGGGAGAGGGTTCACTTGACCTGGCTGGTATGCAAGTAAAAGTGAATCACAAACAGGAGTGGGAGCAGATTTTCAATGAGTGCTGGAGATTGGAAAGGGATTTTTTCTATGCACCTACCATGCACGGAGTAAACTGGGACAAGATTAAAGAGAAATACGGACAGATGCTGCCTTTTGTCTCTCACCGCAGCGACTTGACTTATTTGATCGGGGAGATGATTGGAGAATTAGCCTGCTCGCACACTTACGTGGGTGGAGGCGAATATCCGGAATTTAAGAAGACCAAAACCGGTATGTTAGGTATTGATTGGGAAGCGGATTCGGCCTCCGGCTACTATCGCATCAAGAAAATACTCAAAGGAGAGAACTGGAAAGAGGATTTGCGCTCGCCTTTGACTGAGCCGGGGATTGAGGTCAACGCAGGGGAGTACATAGTGGCAGTGGACGGAGAGCCTTTGACCATCTCGGTCAGCCCTTACAGCCTCTTCATTAACAAAGCCGACAAGTTGGTTACCCTGAGCGTCAATTCCAGACCTTCGCTCAAAGGAGCCAGAGAAGTGACCGTCAAGCCCATCGCCAACGAGTCGGAACTGCGCTATTTCAACTGGGTGGAGGAAAATCGCCAGAAAGTTGATAAAGCTACGGATGGAAAAGTGGGCTACGTCCACATTCCAGATATGGGAGGAAACGGCTTGAACTGGTTTACCAAACAGTACTTCCCCCAGATTAACAAAGAGGGGTTAATAATCGACGTGCGCTACAACGGCGGAGGCTTTGTCTCAGAGATGATTTTAGAGCGCTTGAGAAGAATCGTGGTGGGGATGGGCTCTTCCCGTAATGCGGCTGATTACACCTATCCGGGAGCGGCTTTTAACGGACATATGGTCTGTCTGATTAACGAGTATTCTGCTTCAGACGGCGATATTTTTCCCTACTTTTTCAGAGAATACGGACTAGGCCCGGTAATCGGGAAAAGAACCTGGGGCGGAGTGGTCGGTATCCGCGGCTTTCGTCCTTTAGTCGACGGAGGTTACATCACCTGTCCGGAATTCGCGGCCTTCAGCATGGAAAGTAAGTGGATTATGGAGAATCACGGGGTGGACCCGGATATTGAAGTCGATAACCTGCCCAAGTTAGTGTTGCAGGGGAAAGACCCGCAGTTGGAGAAGGGGATTGAAGTCGTGCTCCAGAAGATAAAGGAAGAGCCGAAGAAATTGCCCAAGAGGCCGGAGTATCCGGAGAAGCGTTAGTTTAGAAAAAACATAATTAAATCAGGGCCCGGCTGAAAAACTGGGCCTTTTTTGTTTTCTGCAAACCCGCCAAGTATTATATTGAGTGAGAGAGTTCAAAATGACTTACAGATTGTTAGCAGATGTGCTGATGGCGCTTCACTTTCTCTGGGTTCTTTTTGTGATAGCCGGAGTGATTCTAATTTTATGGGGGATTTTCTTCAAAAGAAGAATTCTGGACTGGTTCTGGTTCAGGACCATTCATTTGCTGGGAATAATTTACGTAGGGGCATTATCAATCCAAGGCATGCTCTGCCCATTGACAATATGGGAAATCCAGTTCAGGGCAAAAGCAGACCCGGAGGGCACTTACACCGGTTCTTTCATAATCCACTACATGCAGAAATTGGTCTATCCTGCGTTAGACCCAGTGATACTTCAAATGGCCACCATTTCATTAGGGATTTTTACCATTCTGGTCTATTTTTTCGCCCCGCCCCAGAAATTGAGAAAGCTGTTCAAAAGAGAATGATTCTCTTCAATCCGCAGGTGAACTGATTTCCGAGTCGGGGCCAATTAAGATTAGGCTTGTGACATATTGTCTCCTGAAGTGATATTCCTGCCAACACTCTGATAACAGCAGTCTTCAATCCCTTAATCCCCATAAAGTTACGCCTCAGCTAAAAATTCAGCCTCGGCATAGAGGTTGCAAAACTCAAGTCCGAATGACAAGAGGCGAAGTCTGTTTTGCAAATAATCGAGGATAACATGCCCAGAGCAAAAACAAAGGCCAAGGTTCTAAAGCCAAAAAAATTGGAGTTAAATAAGCGCCGGGGAGTCTACTATGAAATCGACTCAGCGGCGAAGTCACTGACCTCTGATGTTAGCAAGACTGAGATTCAAATTTTAGAAAAAATCGATTTAGTCTACCGCACTTTGTGCAGTATTCTCTACAACTTCGTTCCCACTTCCGGGCATCCGGGAGGAAGTATTTCGTCCGGCAGAATTGTCCAGGGCTTGCTGTTCTACAACTTGGACTATGACTTCTCCAATCCGGACCGGCAGGATGCGGACATTCTCTCCTATGCGGCCGGACATAAGGCCATGGGTTTATATGCGCTGTGGGCTCTGAGAAATGAATTAATTCGGCTAAGTAAGCCCGAACTGTTAGCCCCGGGAGAAAGGCAGTTACGTTTAGAAGATTTGTTAGGCTTCCGCAGAAATCCGACTAATGAAACGCCTCTTTTTAGAAAATATCGTGCCAAAGCCTTAGACGGGCATCCTACCTGTGCCACTCCTTTCATCAAGATTGCCACCGGGGCAAGCGGAGTGGGCGTACCAGCCACTTTAGGTCTGGCCTTAGGAGCATTGGATACATATGGCAAAGATGTCCCGCGGGTGCATCTTTTAGAAGGCGAAGGAGGAATGACCCCGGGCCGGGTGCAGGAGGCCCTGGCCGGGGCGGCAACTGCTCAGATTTATAATGCCATAATGCACGTGGACTGGAATCAGGCCTCTATCGACTCGGACCAGGTTTGTCGGGATGAAAAAGCGCCGGGCGAATATGTGCAGTGGAATCCGGTCGAATTAGCATTGATGCACGACTGGAACAGCATTTTAGTGTCTAATGGGCATGACTTCCGGCAAATCTTAGCTGCTCAGAGGCTGGCTTTGTCCTTAGACAATCACCAGCCTGCGGCTGTCTCCTATCGCACCATCAAGGGATGGAAGTATGGAATGCAGGGGAGAGTTTCACACGGGGCCGGACATAAGTTCTGTTCTGAAGAATATTATGCCTCGCTGAAAGAATTTGAAGAGGCTTTTGAGCAGAAGTTTCCTCGATTTTCAGGAGATAAAAGCGCCCAGAGTATAGAGCAGAATTTCTTCGATACACTGATGTTAGTCAGAAAAGTTTTAGAAGAACAAACTGAGATTACTTCCTTAGCCGGAGAGAGAATTGCCAGCGCCAAGATGAGATTGGAAGAAAGACAAAGGCGGAAGAGAAAAGATGTCCCTAAGTTAGAACTGTTATATCAAGATAAAGACATAAGGGCTGAGGAAGTGCCGGTTGAGTTAGCTCTGAAGGTAGGTGATTCTGTCACCACCAGAGGGGTCTTGGGGATGTGCCTGAATTATCTGAACAAAAAGACTAAAGGAGCCTTTTTCGCCTCAGCCGCAGATTTGGCCGGCTCGACCAGCATCAGCGAGGTCGCCAAGGGGTTCGGCGAAGGTTTTTACAATGCAGCTAAGAATCCCAAATCACGCTTAATTCCCATCGGGGGGATATGTGAAGACGCAATGGGAGCCTTTATGGCCGGTTTAGCCAGCTTCGGAAATCACATAGGAGTTACTTCATCTTACGGAGCATTCATCGCCGCCTTAGAGCATGTGGCCGCCCGTTTACACGGCATTGGTCAGCAGACCAGGGAGTCGGTCACCGGCCAGCCCTATCAAACCTGGATAATGGTCAATGCCCATGCCGGAGTAAAGACCGGGGAAGACGGACCCACTCATGCAGACCCCCAGGCTCTTCAGCTCTTACAGGAATGCTTCCCAGGCAAAGTCCTAATAACCCTGACACCCTGGGATGCGCAGGAAATCTGGCCGTTACTGATTGCCGGTTTAAAGGCACGTCCGGCCATTTTAGCCCCGTTTGTCACCCGTCCGCCAGACCTAGTAGTCGACCGGGTAAGGTCAGGTTTACCACCGGCAGTCGCAACCGTCAAAGGGGTCTACGCCCTGCGCAAGGCCGAGCCAAAGGCCAAAGATTATCACGGCACAGTTACCCTCCAGGGCAATGGTGTAGCCACCATATTTGTCAACGAAGTCCTGCCGGAATTGGATAAAAGGGGATTAAACTTAAACGTCTATTATGTCTCCAGCGCTGAACTATTCCGCTTACTTTCTGTGAATGAGCAAGAGGCGATATACCCGGAGAAATTGGCCCTGGAGGCGATGGGGATTACTGACTTTACCCTCCCCACTATGTATCCCTGGGTGCGCAGCAATGAGGGGGTCAGACGAACCCTGCACTCCTTCAGAAGCGGGCGTTACTTAGGCTCTGGCTCAGCCAGCAAGGTCTTGGAAGAAGCCGGGATTCATGCCCAGGGTCAGTTGAAGGCGATTTTAGATTACGCCCGGATGATGGAAAGAAAAAAATTCGAAGAGCTGGCCAAAAGTTAGCTACGAGATTTTTCTAAAGTAAATTTCATCCCTCCTGAAAAGCATCTCTTGACTTTTCCTTTGAGAATTTGATTATCTAAGGAAATTCCAAGGAGAATAAGATGATTAGTCTGAAAGGAAAAGTATCCCTGATTACCGGAGCTTCCAGAGGGATTGGCAGGGCGACTGCCATTCTGTTTGCCAAGGCGGGGTGTAAGGTGGTGATTAATTATCTCCACAATGAAAAGGCAGCCAAGGAAACATTGTCTGAAGTTTTAGCACAGAACGTGGATGGTGAAATTTTCAAAGCCGATGTCTCCAAAAGAAAAGAAGTGGAGCAGATGGTTGATTTAATTTTAAAACGCTTCAGCCAGATAGACATTCTGGTAGCCAATGCTGGCATCTGGAAATATGCGGCTATCGATAAAATGACTGAGGCGGAATTAAAGGAGACTATTGAAATCAACCTTTACGGAGTATTCTATCCGATTAATTGCGTGATTCCACATATGAAGAGTCGCCGTCAAGGGAACATAGTCACAATTTCCTCCACCGCTGGCCAGAGAGGGGAGGCTTTTCATTCCCACTACGCAGCCAGCAAAGGTGCTATCATAAGCCTCACCAAATCGCTGGCGCCAGAATTGGCGGGTTACAACATCCGGGTCAACTGTGTGGCTCCGGGCTGGGTGGATACCGATATGAGCAAGGAGGCCTTAAGCAGTCCGGAAAAAGAAAAGATACTCTCCTTTATCCCTTTAGGCCGGGTCGGTACTGCGCCAGAAATCGCGGGAGCGATTCTGTTTTTAGCCTCGGACTTATCTACCTTCATTACCGGCGAAATCTTGAATGTCAATGGCGGGGCGGTACTGTGCGGCTGAGCATGCAGAATAAGCAAGTTTTACCCACATTCAGATTGACAGCAGATGAGTTTTAATTAAATTGCAGTCCGGATAAACTTTGGTGCAGATAGTGAACGACCAAGTTTATTTTGTCAGGGTTCAGTCGGGAGTTTTCGATATAGAAATAAAATTCTGATTTAGGAAGAAGAAGGAATTCTTAAACTGACAGGGAAGTCAGGACGATACCTGGATAGAAAGGACCTGTCAGGTGCGGTCGGGTGACGTAATATGCGGATTAAGCGGGGCCGGTTTCGACTATTTTTCTTTATTTCATTCTAAGTTTGCACACCAAAATTCCGATAACCTGGGTGGTATTCCGATTCAGGGAGATTTTTATTATTCAAGCTGCTGGGTCTTTATATCTTAAAAGTAGTTATGCTACCGAATTTGCGAACAGTAAGAGAAACCATATATACCACTTTGCACTTTAAAACTGTAATTCAGACAAGGGAGGTAGTCGTGAAAGGAAAGAAATTGGCAGTTATGATGTGGTTGGGGTTATTCATATTAATTTGCGCAGCATTAACCTGGGGGGCAGACGATAAGACGGGCTTTAAAGAAGAATTCACTCCCCCATATCTGAGCCCTTTTTTCCAGGGTACACTGGGACCTGATCCAGGACAGCCGGACACAGTTTTTACTACAATCGATGCTCCGCTGGTGATCCCCAACGGAGGAGGGGATGTAATCATAAAAGTCTGGGGCAAGACCGATAATACCGGCACGGGCAATGACATTGCCGCCTTCTCCGTGCCCCTGATTTTTAAGACCAATGTCTCCAGCGCTCAGGTCTATATGTCGGATACCACAGTTACCTTTACTTTCAGCGGCACCGCGGTGTCGGGCTGGCCCATCAAAAATATCTCGGTCGATTCAAATCACATCAATCTGGGGGGCGTGACCTTCGGCAGCGGACTATCGGCTGGCACTCATCTATTGGCCCAGGTCAAGCTGAGAGTGACCGGCCCCTGCACTCTGTCGGTGGATACCTTGACCTTTCCTTTAACTCCCGCGTTGACCTTCACCACCAGTTTTATCACAGAATACACGCCAACCTGGAAGCAGGCCAGCTATCCGGTGAGCTGTCCGACCTGTCCGGTAAATCAGCCGCCGGTCTTGGCTTCTATCGGGCCGAAGTCGGTCGATGAAGGACAGACCTTGAGTTTTAAGATTTCAGCCACTGACCCGGATGCAACCATTCCAGTTTTGACCATCAATAACAAACCGGCCAGTGCGGTCTTTGTGGATTCAGGCAATGGCGCTGGCTCGTTTGTGTGGACCCCAAATTTCACTGAATCAGGACTCTATAACGTCACTTTTAAAGCCAGCGACGGAGAGTTAGCAGATAGTGAAGTCGTGCAGATAACCGTCAACAATGTCAATCGGCCTCCGGTCTTAGCCGCTATTGGAGCAAAGAACGTTGACGAAGGGCAGACTTTGAGTTTCAAGGTGACGGCTGCAGACCCGGATGGAAATATACCCTCTCTGAATGTACCCAATCCCCCGGCTAACGCGGTCTTTATCGACTCCGGCAACGGAGCAGGTGGTTTTGTTTTCAATCCTGATTTCAATCAGGCCGGAGTTTATCCGGTGACTTTCATCGCCAGCGATGGAAGTTTGGCGGATACAGAGATTGTCAATATCACAGTTAACAATGTGAACAGACCTCCGGTGTTAGCCGCCATTGGTGCTAAATCGGTGGATGAAGGTCAAAATCTGTCATTTAAAGTAAGTGCCAGTGACCCGGACGGCAGCACGCCTTCCCTGACCGCTCTGAATGCTCCTCCCAATGCCAATTTCGTTGACTCAGGCAACGGCTCCGGAGGGTTTACTTTTAGTCCGAATTTCACCCAGGATGGAGTTTACCCGGTAACTTTCATTGCCAGTGACGGCAGTCTGGCAGACACTGAAATCGTAAATATCACGGTTAATGATATGAATCGAGCGCCGGTGTTAGACCCGATTGGGCCAAAGACCGTTCAGGAAGGGAATACTCTCTCCTTCAGGGTGTTTGCCTCTGACCCGGACGGAACAATAACGGCTCTGACTAATTCCACACTTCCGGCTAATGCGGTTTTTGTGGATTCAGGCAACGGAGCAGGTGGATTTGTCTTCACTCCGGACAACACCCAGGCCGGGACTTACTTTGTCACTTTCATAGCCAGCGACGGCTCTTTGGCTGATAGCGAGACGGTCACGATTGCCGTGACCGAAGAGGCCAATCAGCCGCCGGTCTTAGCACCTATCGGTCCTCAGTCAGTAGATGAAGGGCAAAATTTAGCTTTCAAAGTGACGGCCACTGACCCGGATGGAACTACACCAGCCCTGACTGCCATAGACCTGCCTCCTAATGCCAGTTTCGCCGATTCCGGAAATGGGAGCGGAGGATTTATCTTCAATCCGGACTTTGACCAGGCAGCAGTATACAATATCACTTTCATTGCAAGCGACGGCAGTTTGGCCGACAGCGAGACAGTGCAAATCACGGTAAATAACGTGAATCGACCCCCCTCAATCGTGCCCATCGGACCACAGGAAGTCGATGAAGGAGATACTCTGAGTTTCAAGGTTATTGCCAGTGACCCGGACGGAACTGACCCGGTTTTGACCGCTCTGGACTTGCCGAATAATGCCGTTTTTGCCGATTCCGGCACTGGCAATGGCGGATTCGTCTTCACGCCTGACTTTACTCAGGCCGGGGTGTATTACGTTACTTTCATAGCCAGCGACGAAATTTCAGCCACAGTGGCCAGAACCGGTAGGGTGAGTTTAGCTGACACTGAAGTTGTCCAGATTACCGTCCACGATGTTAACCGGGCGCCGGTATTAGACTCAATCGGGCCCAAGACGGTTCAGGAGGGAGAGACCCTCTCTTTCCGGGTGTTTGCCTTTGACCCGGATGGGACAATACCGACTTTGACACATTCCACGCTTCCGGCAAATGCGGTCTTTGTGGATTCAGGCAACGGGGCAGGCGGATTTGTCTTTACCCCGGACTTCACTCAATCCGCCACTTATTTCGTCACCTTCACAGCCTCTGACGGCAGTTTGTCTGACAGCGAAGCAGTCACGATTACGGTGACTGAAGAGGCCAATCAGCCGCCAGTCTTAGCGCCAATCGGTCCAAAATCAGTAGATGAAGGGCAGGTCTTATCTTTCAAAGTCAGCGCCACTGATCCGAATGGAACTATCCCTACCCTGACTGCCCTGAATTCACCACCTAATTCCAATTTCGCGGACTCCGGCAACGGCAACGGAGGGTTTGTCTTCTCACCTGATTTCACCCAAGCCGGAATTCATAATGTCACTTTCATTGCCAGCGACGGAAGTTTGACTGACACGGAAATTGTCCAGATAACGGTCAACGATGTCAACCAGGCGCCGGTGTTAGACCCGATTGGGCCCAAGACAGTTCAAGAGGAGAATACGTTACAGTTCAAAGTGTCTGCTTCGGACCCGGACGGTACTATTCCTACGCTATCGGTTCCCAATCCTCCGGCTAATGCGGTCTTTGTGGATTCCGGTAACGGTGCAGGCGGGTTTGTCTTCACTCCGGACAATACACAGGCCGGGACTTACTTTGTCACTTTTATAGCCTCTGACGGCAGTCTGGCTGACAGTGAAATTGTACAGATATTAGTAACCGAGATTTCAGACACCTGCACCGGCTCAATCTCCGGATGGGTCATCGATACAGCAGACTCGACCGGAATCGACAGTATCCAAGTTAAGCTCTTGGATGGAACGGGCAACCTGATACAGTCAACTACCACGGACCCGCCGAGTGGCAGAGCCAATGAAATCGGGCTATATCGCTTTTTGAGACTTCCCCCTGGTAATTATACGGTCATGATAGTCCTGCCGCCCGAATACACCACCGACTCAACCTCCAAGTCAGCTATAGTCTTCTGCGGACAAGAGACGGTCATCAACTTTTACCTTGCTAAACCAGACCAGGTGGCCGCACAGAACTCGGAGACCATTCGGTCCAGTGCCGCTACTAGGACTAATCTTTTGAAAAACTATCCCAACCCCTTTAATCCGGCCACCACTATCAGTTTCTATGCACCGGAGGCAGTAAAGGCCACCCTGCGAATCTATAACGTGACTGGCCGCCTGGTAAAGGACTTCGACCTATATGCCGGTCCGGGCCTAAACTCCATAGTCTGGGATGGGACTGACAGCCAGGGAAACCGGGTGGCTTCGGGAACATATTTCTACCGCTTGCAGGCGGGTTCACTTAAAGAGACCAGAAAAATGGTTCTCTTGCGATAATCTAAGCTGTCATTCAGAAAAGGGAAAGGAGCCAAAGAAATTCGGCTCCTTTCTTTTTTAAAGGTGGTGGCTTAAAAGGTCTAATTTGTCAGCTCGCCCGGAGGGGCGGTTTGAAAGGTTCTCCCGTCCTCGTGGCAGTTGCTGCAGACCGGAGTCTGGTCGAATTTACGCTCTGTATGACAGTCCGAGCAGTCAGCCTGAAGGTGAATCTCATCTAAACGTAGCCCGACTGCGGCGTGGTTAAAATTAGACTGATTCCAGCCGGCATGACAGTTGTTGCAAGCTTGGTTCAGGCGTGCAATCCTCTTTCCGGTAGGATGACAGGCCCGACAATCCAATTCAGCATGATATTCGTCCAGAGGCCAGCCGGTCATGGCATGGGTGAATTTGGGTTTTTCCTTGGTGCTATGGCACTTATCGCAGGAGTCGGTTCGATGGCAGTCGTTGCAGACGGCGTGAACCTCCTCCATAGTTTTATTCAATTTGGGCGGTTTCTGCAAATCATGACAGTAGCTGCAGTTCTCCTGGCGATGACAGCTGGCGCAGGATAGGCCGAAAAGTTCGATGTGCTCTTTATGATGAAAAGTCACCACCGGGCCGCTCTTATAAGGAGTGTGATAGACTCTGGTTTCTGGCTCGGTAATTTTGGGATGGGCGATGCCGAGTATATCGGTAGAATCTACTCCAGTAGCCGGGGATTTTCCCGGCTCCGGCAGATGACAGAGCACGCATTTAGTTTCGTGGCTCCACTCCCTATGACAGCCCATACACTGACGGTGATATGCTCCTTTTAATCCGGGCTGTTTGAGATTCAGAGGATCGGAGGGCCTGGCTCCGTGACAATCCCGACAGGGAGGGAATTTTCCCGGAGGGCTGTAGTGGTGGCAGGTATTACACCCCTGTCCCATCTCCACCATTTCGGCATGGAGCTTGTGGTTGAAGCGAACCGGCTCGTATAAGTCTCTTAGCTGTCCCAGTACGGCGACTCCTGGCCCTTCTACCGGCGTGTGAACCTTCTCGGTTTTGCCGGGCCGGAGACAGACTTTGAGGCAGGGGTCTTTAGAGGTCGGTTGGCCGCAGACATGGCAATCGCTGCAGGGAGGATTTTTGACATCCTGACCCGAACTGGTCTGAAACAAAATCGGTAAGAGAATAATGCTGGTGGAGACCAGTATCAATCCGGCCAGACCAAACTTTGTTTTCCTGTTTCTCTCAGCAAATATGTTCATGACCTAAATTCACTTCTTTTCCAAATTTCGTTTCTTCCTCCGGTCTAATAGCGCCCAGAAGATGGGAAAGAGGGCCATGGCCGCGATGGCCAAAAGGTATTCCTGTCCTTTGGTCAGCGATAGAAATTCTTGCAAAGAGTGCATAGCTTCTCCTCAATGCTCGGTATCAGCGATATAGGCCGGGTGCTTGTACAGGATGGGCATGCGCCGGACTATAAAGCGGAAGGTCAAAAGTCCCAGGGTGATAATAGTTATGGTGACTGCTATCTCCATCCAGTGGGGAGAATAGCGGTCAGGACTATTCCAGTTGAAGGCGATCATGGAGACATTAACTCGATTGAAAATGATTCCCAAAATGGCCCAGATTGCGCCAGCCCTTACCATGCTCACACTTTCTTTTTTGACGCCCCAGAATAAAAGCAGAGCCGGAGCCAAGACAAATCCGAAGAGTTCCAGCATAAACCAGCTTCCTAAGGGAGTTGCCAGCCATTCCCAGTTGTGGTCATGCGCCACTCCCACCCATTTCAGACAGAAGTAGGTAAATAGTACTGCCGAAGCCCCTTTGCCTAAGCCGAGAGTCATGTCTTTTAATTTGGCATGGTCTTCATTGGTTACCTGATACCCAAAAACCCGATGAGAGAGCATGCTCTCAAAAATCACCATGGTTAATCCGGCAGCCACAGCCGAGACGAAGAAGAAAAGAGGAATTAGGGAGCTGTACCAGAGAGGATGAAGTTTGGTGGGTGCAATCAGAAACAGGGCACCTAAGGCGGACTGGTGTAAAGTGGATAAAATCACACCCAGAATAGTGGCCCCGATGGTCAGACTTACGGCCCATTTTCTGAATTTTTTCATCCCCAGCCACTCAAACAGGGCCGGGCTGAATTCGATGAACTGTACGGTCAGATAGGTGGCCACGTGCCAGCCGACCAAGAACATCACTGAAGTCACTCCGTAAGAAACGAACATAGGATAGGGGAGTCTCCAGGGCCGGCCCAAATCGTAGCAGAGACCTACTACTACGAAGAAATATCCCAGAAAACCTGTGAGTATTGCCGGGCGGACAATGGGGCGGTATTTTTTCAGCCCGAAAAGATAAACTGCCGAACCTATAGTAAATCCGCCGGCAGCCAGGGCAACCCCGCTTAAGACATCGACTCCAATCCAGAAGCCCCAGGGGTTGTTGTCGCTCAAATTGGAAATTGAGCCGATTCCCTGGGTAAATCTGATAAAGGTCAAAGGCAAGCCCACGGCCAGAATCAAGGCGGCGATGACATTGAACGGGGTAATCAAGCCTTTCAGATAGCCTTGGAACGAATTCCCTAAGAGGATTTTATCTGATACCCAGTTCTGCAATTTGGGGCGCTCGGCTACGATAGGCATTACTTTTTCTCCCCGATGAAATTCTCTATGGTTTTGCGCTCATCCTGCTGTCGAGCCAGAGTAAACTTACGAAAAGCAGTCAGCATCAGGGGCCAGATTACGAAGACTATCGGAACCATACCCAAAAAGCCGCGGGTCAGCTCCGGATAAGGAGTGGTGCCCACTTCAGCCGGAAAGCCGAGTTTGGCAAAATCGGTTCCGGCCAAATAGAGCCAGCCAGTGCCGCCGGCCTCTTCTTCTCCGAATATCTTAGGATGGTAGCGCTCCGGATGATTTCTTATTCGCTCCCTGGCCAGGGCAATCAAGTCCTCGCGCCTGCCAAAAGTAATCGCTTCCTTGGGGCAGATTTCAGCGCAGGCCGGAATTTTCCCCTGTTTAATCCGGTCATAACACATGGTGCATTTGCGCACCTGAGGGGTCAGGGCATCAAAATAATCATAAGTTGGAACATCGAAGGGGCAGGCAATCATGCAGTAGCGGCAGCCGATGCAGACATCTTTATTGTAAATTACCGGCCCTTCCGGGGTCTTTTTAAAAGCAGAGACCAGACAGGCGGAAGCACAGGCCGGCTCGTCGCAGTGCAGGCATTGTTTTTTGACGTAATAAGGGATTTCAGTTGAATTAGGATTAGGAAAGCGATTGACTACAGTATAATTCTTGGGGTCGGTTCTTCTGCGTTTGTCAAAGACACTGTTGTCAGATAGATTCAAATCATCAGCGGGTAAATTATTCACCTTTTTACAGGCATATTCGCACTTGCGGCAGTTGGCGCCGATGCAGAGAGTGGTGTCAGTCAGCATTCCAAAACGGTCGGGATAACCGGAAAGGGTTGGAGAGGCCTTTGCCTTAGGCGAAAGGCCCAGAAGGGCGGTCAGAGCCGAGAATTTAAGGAATGTCCGGCGATTCAGCTTCATTATTTGTCTCTCTTGAACTTAGGCATGATTCTCTTTATTTCTCCAATATCTCATAACCTTGTGCTATATTTCACAAATGCAAGCCGAGTGGCAGAGTCGACCCGAAAAAGCGCTGATAACTTCAAGTAAAGCAATGAATTAAAATAATCAAAAAAGAGACCCAGTCGCAGCCTATCTTGAATTAAGACATTTTGTCGGCTGGCTGGGCTTACCAAAGCTAAAATTGATACTTATTTCACAATAAATTTCAGGGCATAGGTTAAGAACTGAAAGATGTCTGGTTACAAACGTTTATAAAATTCGCCGTATATAATTATGCCGTCTGCCTAAAATTAAACTCGAACAAAAGCTGGAATTTTCCGCCTACTAATTTCACTCCGAACAAAGGAGGAAGGAATGAAAATCTTACTCGGCACTCTGGCTGCTCTACTTTTGATTATATTATTATTGAGCGTTTTCAATCAGCCCATAAGGTCACAGGAGAAGGAGATGAAATACAATCCGCTGACCCCGGAAGAGGAGAGAGTAATACTTCACAAGGGAACCGAAGCCCCTTTTACCGGCAAATACACTGATTACAAAGAAAAGGGGACCTATGTCTGCAAGAGATGCAACGTCCCCCTGTATGAATCCGAGGACAAGTTTGACTCGCACTGCGGCTGGCCCAGTTTCGACGACGAAATCAAAGGGGCGGTCAAAAGGGTTCCGGATGCTGACGGATTCCGCACCGAGATAATCTGCAATAACTGCGGCGCTCATTTAGGACACGTTTTCGAAGGAGAAGGTTTCACTGACAAGAATGTGCGCCACTGCGTCAACTCCATTTCCATGGATTTTGTTCCGGCAGGCGCAGCCACGGTTTCCGCTTCTGCCGAGAAAGAGGTCAAAACTGAGACCGCTTATTTTGCCGGAGGCTGCTTCTGGGGGACCGAACATTTATTTAAAGAGTTCGCAGGAGTAGTATCCACAAGAGTGGGTTACATGGGTGGGAACAAGAAGAATCCCACTTACCAGGAAGTCTGCAACAATAACACCGGCCATGCCGAGGTGCTGGAAGTGGTCTATGACCCGAGCAAGACTGACTATGAGAAAGTAGCCAGGTATTTCTTCGAAATTCATGACCCGACCCAGGCAGACGGTCAGGGACCGGATATCGGTGACCAGTACCGCTCGGCAGTCTTTTATACCGACCAGAATCAGAAGCAAGTGGCCGAAAAGCTGATTAAGATGCTGAAAGATAAAGGCTATAAAGTGGTCACCGAAGTGACCAGGGCCGACACTTTCTGGGAGGCAGAAGATTATCACCAGGACTACTACGAAAAGACGGGCAAGGCTCCTTACTGCCACATCTACCAGAAGAGATTCTAAGTTTACGAGCAGTACGGTCGAAAAAACCGTAGCCTTTTCAGGCGGCTGTTGATTTGAAGATAGCTGCCTGAATTCGCGATGGGAGATGAGACAGGGCCTATTTTCGGCTAAAAATCACCTTTACAAAAACTGGTTTAGGGTTATTTTATAGATTGTCGATGTTATCAGTATTGGCAATTCAGGGGTAGTAGTTAAAAAGAAAGTGAGGATGTGAAATGTTCGGAAAGGTCTTGCCTATAGTTGCAATCTTCGCCGTAATCTGGTTGACACTTCCGCTTCTGGCCAGTGATAATCCCCAGCCTCCGGAGAGTGAGATTTTAGGAACTCCGGATGAGATTACAATTTTCGGAGAGAATAAAAGCACGAATTTAAATAGAGTAGGCCTGGCTGCTCCGGCGGACAGCTCGCACGATTACGATGTTTTGAAATACACTTTGGATATTACACTAGTTCCTTCGGTCCCCAGCAATAAATTCCGCGGACATGTCACCATTTTAGCCGCCAGTCAGACATCCGGTTTAGACACCCTGGTGCTGGATTTCATCGGGATGACCGTGGACTCCTGCGAGGTTGACAGCTTTACCACTTCCTTTACCAGAATCGGCAATCAATTATATGTAGATTTAGGAGGAAGTTATAATCCTGGGGACAGTTTCAAAGTAGATGTCTTTTATCACGGCAATCCTTTAGCCGGATTCTATTTTGATTTTAACAGTTATGCAACTCCGATTTATTACTCTTTCACCGAACCGTATGACTCCCGCTACTGGTTCCCCTGTTACGACTGGCCCAATGACAAGGCGCTGTGCGAGATAATCTGCACTGCGCCGGAAGGGAATGTGGCCGTCGCCAATGGAAGTTTATCGAGCGTGACCCATAACCCTGATACAACGGTAACTTATCACTGGGAAGAGGATTATCCAATTGTCACTTATTTGATTTCCCTGACCGTGTGCGATTTTGCCCAGATTGACACTTTTGCCATAGTGGGAGGAGATACTCTGCCGGTTAATTACTGGGTCTATCATCAGGATTCTACCGAAGCGGTAACGGACTTTTTGAAAACCCCAAAAATGATTGAACATTTCTCAGACATCTGGGTGAACTATCCTTTTATGGGGGAGAAATACTCTATGGCTCAGGCAGAACTGGGGGGAGCGATGGAGCATCAGACCTGCACTTCCTGGGGATTTCCCATGCCGGGGAATGCGGCTTATGAATGGGTGGTAGCCCATGAACTCTCTCATCACTGGTGGGGGGATATGGTTACCTGTAATGATTTTGCTAACATCTGGCTGAATGAGGGATTTGCCAGTTACGCAGAAGTGCTCTGGCAGGAATACGAGTACGGCAACGCAGCTAAAAACAGCCATTTGGCAGGCTTTGAAAGTAACATTTATTCAGCAGCAAACGGTTCGGTCAAATATCCGATTTACAATCCCCCCTCCTCGTATCTCTTCGGCACCGCAGTTTACAAAAAAGGGGCATGGGTCCTGCACATGCTGCGCTACATCTTGGGTGACAGCCTGTTCTTCCACGGAATGGCCCAATACGGCCAGAATTACGCCTACAGCACAGCCAACACGGAGCAGTTTAATACCGAAATGGAAAACTACTCAGGCCAGGATTTGGACTGGTTTTTCGATGAGTGGGTCTACAGCCCCAATTATCCCAAGTATAACTGGAGCTACGCCTTCACCCGCATTGGAGCAAGTTATTACTTAGGCATCAGCCTCAATCAGAAACAGACTGTTCCGACTGCCTACAGAATGCCGGTTCAGATGAAACTCACTACCGCGGCAGGAGAGAGCTTGATTACTCTGCCGGATTCTCTGCGAGACCAGGAATTCTCCCTGACACTCAATTCCTTCCCTTTAAGTTTGACCTTCGACCCTAATTACTGGATTTTAAGCGCCGACACACTGAAGGTCTATCCTCATTTGGCCGGGGATATGAACAACGACAGTTTGACTACATTATCCGATGTCATTTATCTGGTCAACGTAATCTTCAAAGGATGGGCTTTCCCCACCCCGGCGGCGGCCTGTGACGTGAGCGGCGACTGTCAGGTTACCTTAAGCGACGTTATCTACTATGTCAATTACGTCTTTCACTCAGGTCCGGCCCTGAAATTAGGCTGTACATGAAGTTTGAGCTGCAGAAGTCCTTGGAGATTTTAAGCCGTACCCCGGAAGTCTTGGAGAAACTCTTATCCGGGATTTCCGCAGAATGGACTTCAGCCAAAGAGAAAGAGAAAGGCTGGTCGGCTTTTGATGTGGTGGGGCATTTAATCCACGGAGAGAAAACTGACTGGATGGCGCGATTAAGAATCATCTTGAGTTCACAGAAGGAAAAGAAATTCGCCCCATTCGACCGCTTCGCCCAGTTTAAAGAGACCCAGGGTAAGACCATGGCTGAGCTGCTTCTGGAGTTCAAAACTCTCAGAGACGCAAATTTAGTCGAATTGAAAAAGCTAAATCTGAAAACAGAAGATTTCCGAAGAACCGGTTTACACCCTAACTTAGGCGAAGTCACCCTAAGCCAACTTCTCTCCACATGGGTCGCCCATGATCTGGGTCACCTAGGTCAGATAGTGAGAGTAATGGCCAAACAGTACAAAACCGAAGCGGGGCCCTGGCAAGAATATTTGTCGATTATGCAGCGGTAGATTGATGTGGAGTCATTACTTACATGTGATTTGAGGGGGTTTAAATTGCGTTCCAGCACTTTTTTTATATAGTAGGTTCAAAATCTCCCAGAAAGTGTTTTCCAAATTTTTCAGTTCACACAGAGGAAGAGTGGTTTAAGCTTGGATCCAACTGCTGATGGAATTCTTGTCCTAAAAGTGTATTTTGGATTTTGACTTCGGTGGTCTGAAATACTCTGACGACGAACAGGCATCAGAATTGTGATAAACCGAAAATAAGAATCGACGATTTCGAAAAGTCGATATGAAGTCCAATGAAAACAAAACGACCAATGATAAAAATTGGTCCAGGCTTGTCCAAAAAGGAGGAAAGGAATGAAATGCAACGGTGCTTCAGGAGCTGTCTATGGTTTGGGTTTTATAGGCGCCGTCGTCTATTACTTACAGCATGCAACTACGTTCTGGGTCGGGGTTTTTGGTTTCCTCAAAGCCATCATTTGGCCTGCTGTGCTTATCTATAAGTTGCTTGAGTTTTTGAAAATGTAGATAATTTAGTGATAAGAACAACATGATGAAAGTCTACTGCCACCACTGTTCGGTTACAGAGCCTTCCAGCTTATTTAACAATGAAGCAGAAATAGATTTGAAACAGAATCCACCGCCACCCTCTTAACCTTATATCCCCCAAGCAGTAAAAAATGGAGGCGGTGAGAATCGAACACAATTCGATACCGCCGCTTCTAATTGTAAATGAACGGCTTACGATAGCCCTCAATAATTTAGCGATTCTGGACTACCAACAATAACGCAAGAAAACCCAGGATAACACAAGCCAAGTGGGAACAAAAAGTGAACAGGGGGTAATACCCCTCCTTGATGTCTGAGACTGTAGGATCAAAATTTAGTAGAGAGATTTTTCATCCCTTCCCTGGCACAGCGGTGTCAAATTGGTTTAAACACGTAATGACAGCAGGATGCAAACAGAGACTTCCTCTTGGTATTCTTGATCAAAAGAGTTTATTTTATGGAGTGATAAATCGAAAATAATCTGAAAGAACCGCAATTGAAGAGTATGAGGAGGAAACCTATGACAGGGAATAAAAACAAAAGTGCGCTTAAGATTATTGCTAAGATGGGAGGAATATTTAGCATTCTCTTTTTCGTACCGATCTTGGCAGAAGACACACTAAAGACGCCTACACCACAAGTAATCAAGTATGAAAAGGGAAAGACAGATTATGTCAGGTTACTTGGAGGACCTCCAGAAAGCTTTGGCATGCGTTCCGGGCTAGTAAGCCTGCAGCCGGGGCAGTCTGTCGGTAAGCATAACACCGAAGAATATGAGGAGCTGTTGATTGTACTTCAGGGGCAAGGAGAAATGCAGATTGCCGGGGGAAAAACTCTAAATTTGACCATTAATTCCGCTGCATACTGCCCGCCTCATACGGAGCATAATGTGCTGAATACTTCTAAGGAGCCTTTGTATTACATTTACGTTGTGGCCAAAACTGGAAAGTGATCTTCGCCAGTTTGGGTAACGCATGAAGAATTGGGCAAAGCATAGAGTGTGGGATAAGAACCTCTAAGCCATCTCATTTCTTAGCGCTAATTCTTAATCGGTCCAAAAGACTGTAAAAGAGCGATTAGTGCCGCAGGCTAAAGAATGCGATAGTGGCTACCCCGGACAGAATGAGCACCAGTTGAACGAGGCTTGCCTTCAATACGCGTTGTTTGTGCATTTCGGGAATCAGGTCAGCGATGGCAATGTATATGAAACTGGCAGCCGACACCGCCATGATATACGGAGCGAGTGATAATCCCCTGACCCCTATTGTATAGACCAGCAGCGCCCCGACTAGGGCAGTTGAGCCTGAGAAAAGATTATACAGGAGCGCCTTTCGGCGTGAATATCCGCTGGCTAAGAGGATGGCGAAATCCCCAACTTCTTGAGGTATTTCATGAGCCAGGACTGCCAGGGCGGTTGATACTCCCAAGAGGGGTGAGGTCATAAAAGTGGCCGCTATGACCGCTCCATCTGCAAAGTTATGTATGGCATCTCCAATTAATATTAAAATTCCTGCCTGAGAATGCACTTCACACTCCTGCCTGTGGCAATGGTGCCAGATAATCAGTTTATCCAAGATAAAGAAAAGCAACAGGCCACCCAGTACGGTTATTGTAATCTCAAAGACCGGAGCTTGGTCTAAGGCGTGAGGCAATAATACCAAAAAAGCGGCCCCTAATAGAGTGCCGGTGGCATAACTGATAAGCAACTGGAGTAATGACTCTTTTGGTTTTTTTGCAGGAATCATCCAGGCGGAAGCCAATATCAGAGAAGCTATGTTGGCCAAAATGACCAGCGTAAGGGTCCATAACAAAGTCATTTAGAAATCTCCTGCGAAATACCATTTTCAAAATAACAGGTCATGCCCATAAATGACCTTACAAAACCTTGAAACACCTGCCGTGGAACTCTTAACATTGAATCTCTTAACTCAAAAAAGAATGCTTTGAAATAAAGTCAAGAGATGAATAATCCACCGGTATTCCATGGGGATCATTGAAAACAATCATAAAATTGGACTTGACAAGTAATGAGCATATGCTCATAATATATTGGTCTTCATCGGAGAAACAAAGTGGCCAGACCAAAGTGCCAGAGAAGAATCAAATGCGCTCCCCATGCGATCTATTTCAAACCTCGGGGAATTCCTATTACTCTCTTGGAAGAAGTGGAACTGGAGATAGACGAACTGGAAGCGCTTCGATTAGCTGACTACCAGAAACTGTATCAGGACGAAGCCGCCACAAAAATGGGAGTTTCCCGGGCTACCTTTGGCCGCATCGTGGAGCAGGCTCGCTTAAAAATCAGCGACGCCTTAGTCAACGGTAAAGCTTTAAGAATTAATGGAGGTGAGTCAGTGATGGTTCAAACCAGAGAGTTTGTGTGCTCGACATGCAAGCACACTTGGCAGTTGCCTTTCGGTACCGGAAGACCGGAGCAATGTCCGGAATGTAAGAGCACAAACATACATCGCACTGATAGAAACCATGGCGGGCAGTCAGGTGGGAGGAGGCGTGTCAGACGCAGAGTATGTTGTAGAAGCTCAGATGAAAGAGACTGACAGTATCGATCTGGATAAGAATATCAAGATGCGGGTACATCTGCCCGGCAACGAGATGCCGACAAAGGTCCGATCCTTTGACATTTCCGGAAGTGATGCGCCTCTTGCAGGTGGCAGGGGTTCGTCTGATTTCGGACAATCTCTGCATTCTCAATGCATAGTCTGTGGATGGGAGAATGATAAAGGATTACATCTCTCTTTTCAAAGGGTGGAAAGTAATGGTGTTGAAGCCACGATTGGCAACCTGTCAAAGTATGAGGGATACCCAGGCACTCTGCATGGCGGGATGATCGCATTGCTGTTGGACGGTGCCATGACTAACTGTCTCTTTTCACTGGGAAAGGCGGCTGTAACCGCTCTCTTGAGCATCCGCTACAAGCTGCCGGTCATGACTGATAAAAAGGCCACAATTCAGGCCAGGTTAACATTCAGCAAACTGGGCCTTTACAAACTCCAAGCTTGGATCATTCAGGGCGGGCGAGTTTGCGTTCAGGCTACTGGTAAGTTCATAGAAAAACGCCCGCCATTGCTCAATTATCCAGAAACTCCGGGAATTGTGAAAGTTAAAAGAGAAGCAAAGAGGTGAGTAGATGTGAAACGAGTAAGTCTGAACTTGGAAGGCAAGCGGATAGGAGTGCTGGGGAAGGGTGGCTCCGGAAAGACAACCATAGCCATTCTTCTGGCCAGACTGATGAAAGAAAGAGGATATGAAGTTTGTTTGTTAGATGCGGATTCTACCAATCTGGGAATTGAGCAGGCCTTGGGTGTGCCACAAGCTCCGCGGCCTTTATTAGATTTTTACGGAGGGATGATATTTGGCGGTGGATTGGTTACTTGTCCGGTGGATGACCCTTTTCCATTGCCCGGCGCAGACATTTCGTTGAGTGATCTCCCCGGCCAAAATTATGTACTAACTCCCGAAAGTATTGTATTTCTGACTGCCGGCAAGATTGGCGATAAAGGTCCGGGGGCAGGCTGCGATGGACCGATTTCCAAGATAGCCAGGGACTTCAGGATCAGGTGGAACGGGAGAAGACCGGTAACTCTGGTTGATTTTAAAGCAGGCTTTGAAGATTCAGCCAGAGGGACCATTACTAGCTTAGACTGGATTCTGCTGGTGGTTGATCCCACTTCGGCCAGTATTCAGATGGCCGCAGAGATGACCGAGACGGTCAAGAAAATGCAGGCTGGTTTTTTGCCGGCTACCCAGCACTTGGATTCACCTGATAAGGTGGAAGTGGCTAAAAAGATATTTACCGAAACAAAGATAAAGGGGGTGATAATAGTTCTGAACAAAGTAAAAGACCAACAAACCCTCTCGTACCTGAGATCAATATTACAGGCAAAAGACATCAGCATTGCCGGTCATGTATGGGAAGACCCGTCAATTTCGGAGGCCTGGTTAAAAGGCAAGAAACTCCAACTGGGTAAATCCAAAGCTGGGCTGGAAGAAGTAATCAAGAATTTGGAGATGGCTGAAGCGAAACACTTCACCTCTCATGCAAAGGAGAAGCAAAAATGAAAATAGCTGTTGTGACAGACGATGGCAGGACTTTAAGTGGTCACCTGGGAAGAGCCGAGAGTTTCCTGGTTGCGATTGTACAGGAAGGGAAAGTAGTGGAATGGGAATTGCGAAAAAAGCTAAACAAGAGACACGTAAAGCGTGATCTGCATCCAGAAAACACACATGCCCATTCGGGACCGGAAGAATGCGAGCACGACGACTCGGGACATCACCGGCACAATCATCATGCCGAGGTCATCAGCCTGATTTCTGATTGTGAAATAGTACTCTCCGCCGGAATGGGGCCGCGGATTTATGAGGATTTGCTGAGGGCCGGGATAAAGCCGGTCTTGACCAAGGCTTCTGAGGTAGAGGAGGCAATCAGGGCTTACCTGGAAGGCCGGCTGGAGGAGCAGTCCGATTTAGGTTGCAGGAAAAATAATGCAAGATAATGAATCGCAAATTAATGAGTGCCCTTGGAAAGGTACGGCCATTTGAGAAATTAGCTTTAAGATACGATGATTGGTTTGAACACAATTATCTGGCTTACCAATCTGAGCTTCAGGCGGTGAAAGCCCTTATGCCTAAAAAGGGTAAAGGGATAGAAATCGGCGTGGGGAGCGGCCGCTTTGCGGCACCTCTGGGCGTTCAATTTGGCCTAGAACCTTCTCAGAAGATGTGTCAGGTTGCCCGCCTCCGGGGAATTAAGGTAGTCAGAGGCTTCGCCGAGAGCATTCCACTCGCAGATGCAACTTTTGACTACGCTCTGATGGTTACGACTATATGTTTTCTTGAGAATGTGGGGAAAGCATTGAGCGAGGTTTACCGGATTCTAAGACCCGGCGCTGTCATTGTGATCGGCTTTATTGACCGTGACAGCCGGATGGGGGAAAAATACCAAAAGAAGAAAAAAGATAACGTGTTCTATAGGGTGGCGACTTTCTATTCGGTGGCGGAAGTCATTGCTGAATTGAAAAAGGCAGGTTTCAGAAACTTTGCCATCCGCCAGACCTTGTTTCAAAACCCGGTGACATTTTCCGAGCTTGAGCCAGTCAGAAAAGGATTCGGTAAGGGTTCCTTCGTAGTGGTAAGAGGTAAGAAATGAACAGAATTGTCTACCGGCGAATAGGAACCATTCACTCACCGTTCAAAGATTTGCAGGATATCCCGCCTCCGCCTATAGACCCCAGAGAGAGAACCGGAACGGTAGAAATACTTCCACAGTACCAGGAAGGGCTTTGCGACCTGGAGGGTTTTTCACACATCCTACTTATCTATCATCTACATTTGTCCAAAGGTTATCAACTGAAAGTCAAACCTCCTAAAGACGACAGACTCAGAGGTGTTTTCGCCACTAGAGCCCCCAGGCGGCCCAATTCCATAGGTATTTCAATAGTCCCTTTGCAGAGAATTGACAAAACGACATTGTATGTGTCCAATCTGGACATTGTCGATGGCACTCCGCTTTTGGATATTAAGCCTTATCTCCCTTTCAAAGCAGAGAAACAGGATATAAGGTTAGGCTGGCTTACTAACAAGCTGTAAATCGTCTGAGCACCAAAGAAAACAAACAGGCAAAATGTATACCTATGGTCCGGTGCCCTCCCGCAGACTTGGGCGTTCCTTGGGGGTGAGTCCTATCCCTCCCAGGACCTGTTCTTATTCCTGCGTCTATTGCCAATTGGGAAGGACTACTCATCTTGTAACCAGGAAACAGAGCTTCTATCCCAAAGAAGATATACTTTCCGAAATTATTAGGAATGCCGAGAGTTCAAAACCTGATTATATAACCTTTGTGGGGGATGGAGAGCCGACTTTGTGTGCAGATTTAGGCTGGTTGATAAATCAATACAAGAAGAGACTTCCTTTCCCGGTAGCAGTGATCACCAATGGCTCGCTATTATTCCGAGAGGATATCAGGCAAGATTTAATGTCAGCTGACGTGGTATTGCCCTCCCTGGATGCCGGAAGTGAAGAAGTCTTCAGGCGCATCAATCGACCGCACAGTGAAATCAGATTCGATACTATGCTGTAGGGGCAAATTACTTTTCGACAGGAGTATTTCGGACAGATTTGGCTGGAGGTCATGCTGGTAAGAGGAGTGAATGACTCAGACCAGGAATTACAAAAGATTAGGAAGACAGTTGATAGGTCAAGACCGGATAGGATTTATGTAGCCAGCCCAATTCGTCCACCAGCAGAATCGTGGGTGGAGGTCTCTTCTCCGGAGAGAATTCTAAGAGCGCTACATGCGATCGGTGGCGCTGCGCCATTGATCGAGCTGGAATCAGGGGAATTCGGTCTGCAAAAATACCGCAATGCTCGTGAGGCCATTATTGAAATAGGCTCGCGCCATCCTCTGCGCTGGGAACAGGCAGCAAAAATAGCTCAAAGCTTCTCAGCCGCCGAGATACTGGAGCAAATGCTTGACAAAGCGGAACTGATCAATGTTGATTATCGAGGCAAACGGTATTTAATCCCGAGTCATTTTATTAGAGGAAAAAGGGACAAGGGTAGTTAGCCTCATCCCTAATCCTGTGCGCTAACTTTTCTCGGATTGCTCTGTCTGTTATCGGCCTGGAAGGCCGGGAGTGTAATCTATTTTTCCTTTTTTCTCAGAGACGAACTCAACGGCTTTGGATTCGTCTTCTTCAATTCCACAGGCAGACTCGGCAATTTTAGAGAGCATATTGAAGTTTATGTGTCTCAGCGCCATCAGCCTGGCAGCCTCTGGATTGCCGCCTCCATGAAGGGCCATGGCGGACCAGTTTGAACCCCTGGTCAGATTCTCAATCAGTCTGAATACTCTGAGCCGGTCTTCCACAGTCATTCCCTCTTTGGAGGGTGACAAGTATTTCCTGATCTGAGGACCTATTTCAGGATTCTGCAAATCTTTAGCCGAGGGTGCTGTTTCTCCAATTCCTGACATGATTTCTCTGGCAAAACGCAGGGAGTCAAAAGGCAGGCGGGTCGCCTGAAACTTGGCGCTGTGCGCCAAAAGCGAATTAGGTATCCAGGCACCGGACTCGTGTACATAGCCCTCCAGACCGGCTGCCAGCGACAAGGCATACAGAGTTTCAGCCGATATGCCCATCTCCGCCATCTTAGACTGGACATGCCCCACGCCGGATACATTGGATGAATCCGCCGCCAGTTTGGTAGCGCCCAGAAGCAGACTTAATCCACCGGACTTACAGGCTCCGGCAGTCAGTCTGTGTACTGCGGTGAAATACTCCATCAGCTTAGGCGTAAACTGCCATTCTCCACACATAAAAACCCGCTCCCAAGGTACAAAGACTTCTTCCACAATCAGCATGGCCTGGTGGTCTGCGTACTTTTTACCTGTATCTGCCATTTCTATTTTATCGTCGCCGTACCTGAGATCAGTGGGCCACCGTCCCAGAACATAAGATAGACCCGGTGTGTCAGTAGGGAGAGCGCAGGCGACCGCATAAGCCTTTCCCTCCTCAGTCACTGCAGTCGTTGGCAAAATCACCACCTGGTTGGCTAAAATTATTCCGGTTTGATTAAGCTTAGCTCCCTTTATAACAATCCCGTCTTTTTCCTGGCTGACGATTCTGAGGAAGAGATCCGGGTCCTTTTGCTGGTGCGGTTTGAGTCTTCTATCTCCCTTAGGGTCTGTGAGAGCAGCGGTTACAGTCAGGTCTTCTTTTTGTACCTTCATTATCCATTGCTTAAGGCGTTCATGATAGTTGGTCCCTAAGGCGCGGTCCATCTCAAAGGTAGTTGGATATAAACCACAGATAGCTTCAGAGCCTGTGCAGCGAAAAGTACAACAACCCAGAAGCTCTCCAACTGCCCTGGCTAATTTAGTTTTCTGGAGGGCATCCTCTTGCTTCAACAGGGGGGTGGTGTAGAAATTACAAATTTCTCCGGTAAGATGTGATTCAGTCGTAAGCAGGTCTTTAAATTTAGGGTGCTGGGCAAGCTCATAAAGCTTCATTATGGTGCGTAATGAGGGTTTAAGTGCAGGATATACGGTCGGATCTGTGATTTTTTCCCCTCTGAACCAGATGTTCATGGGCTGTCTGGCCTTAATACTGGAGAGATATTCCTCAGGTGATTTCAATGGCATAACATCACTCCTTCTGGCTGGTTAATTCGGCTAAAGTTCAAACTTCTTCACACTATGTTTTCCAAATGCGTAATCCGCTCATGATCTAGGTGTAAGATACACCCCAGATTTCGAAATCACTACTGGTATCTCGACAAATTCAAGCAATTCGGAGGGCGGCCGGTATTCGCTTTTAGGTCCTTATAGAGCGTGTTGGATCGTGCTGGATTGGTCCTGAGTATTCTTTACCTATAAATCGGAACAAAAAAGGGTGAATGAGGAAACTCGGTCCTTATGATCAAAATCTGGAATAACAGTTGCTTTGTAATGGGAATAAATGCAGAGGAACTATCATCCAGTGAATTGCCCAAACTTTAGAGATAAAAAACTGGATGCCGCTATCAATCAAAAGGAGACCTCTCTTGACAAAAGTTGAGAATTAACTTGCGGGGCTGAATTCATCCAAAATGGACAGCTAAAGCCGTTAAGCGAATGTAAAACAATAAGTTATGGAGGCGGTGGGAATCGAACCCACGTCCGAGAAGCTAAGCTCAGAGCCCTCTACAGGCGTATCCGATTTTTTTAATCTCGCCCAAAGCCTTACCAAACGGCAGGTCTGCTCTGGACCAGTCTCAGTAATTTTTCGTCTTCTGACGCTGAGACGCCATCAGAAGACTATCCGGTCTGTTCGACGCCTGAGTTCAGACCGACCGGCAGGTCCGAATCAGACGGGCTAGCTTAATTAAGCAGCCAGTGCAAGGTTAGTGTTTGCACTTATTAGTGGTTCTTGACGGTTTAGCGAGGAGCCAAGACCTCGGCCTGCCAGCTCTGTCGAAGTCATCCCGTCGAAACCTATCGCCCCCAAAATTGCGACAGAAGTTAGGCATTTTTAAAAGAGCTTTTCTCTACCTATAATATACGGAATAATGGAGTCAAACCCAAGCCGGTTTTAATTAGGAAAATGAGTCCGAAGTCAAATCCGATTTAATCCCAAGAAAGCGAGTCTGATAGCGATAGATAAGGGATTAGATTACTTGGTGTTAGCGGTTTGACTTTGTCAAATTGTCAGCATATTTTGACGTAAGGGAACTAAGATGTCAAAGCCGAATAGGTCACAGAAAGTAGAGAAGTCTGAAGAATCAAGAGGATTGACTTTCTCGGCTCAGGCCCAGAAGAAGTTCATCTCCTTTACGACTGAAGATGCCCAACTTTTGAAAGAGTTAAAGAAACATTTGGCTCCTGAGGTGGGGAAGTTTGTAGACCTTTTTTATAGACACCTGCTAAAATTTCCAGAAACCAGGGCAATGTTGACCGATTTAGAGACAATCGCCAGGCTTAAAGGCAGCCAGAAAGAATATTTTCTCTCTCTTTTCAACGGCAACTACGGCCAGAATTACCTGGAGTCCCGCCTGCGCATTGGACATAGCCACGAAAGAATCAATCTCTCCCCGGTCTGGTATATTGGCACCTACAGCCTCTACTTTCAATATCTGCTGCCTAGGATTTTAACCCTCTACCCCAAGAATCCGACTAAACAGAGGAAAGCCATCCTGGCTTTCTCTAAAATTCTGATAATGGACATGCAACTGGCAATGGAGGCTTACCATTCCCGGGCTATGGCGGTCATCCAGCGGACCAATGAGAAACTGGCCCAGTTAGTAGTCCAGAGGACTGAGCAATTACGCGAAGTCGAGACTGGCTACAGCGACCTGGTGGAAAATTCGCCGGAGATGATTTTTTCGGTCAACCAGCACCGGCAGATATTGACCATGAACCGGACTGGCCTGGAAAAACTGGGCTATCAGTCAGAGGAGTTGAGAGAGAAAAAGCTGGAAGACTTAGTGCCGGCAGCTTACAAGTTCCGCACCATTGAACATATAAATCAGGTGGTACAAGAAGGGTACAGCGAGTTGGAGACTGTCTTTCTATCCAAAGAGCAGGCTGAAATAGAAGTGGAAATAAGCAGCTCAGCTATGTACAGCCCGGCTGGAGAATTCCAAAGAGCACGCTCCTTTGCCCGGGACGTCACCGACCGCAAGAAATTAGAAAGACAACTTTTGCGCTGGGAGAGGCTGGCAGCAGTGGGGAGTATGTCGGCCAAGGTGGCGCACGAAATCAAAAACCCTCTGTCAGCGCTCTCTTTAAACCTGGAACTGTTGCGGGATGAAGTAGAAAGTTACCAGAACGCAAACATTGCCGAAGCCAGAGTCCTCTTTGCCTCGATCTCTTCTGAGTTAGAGAGATTGACCACCTTGACCGACGAATACTTACAGTTTGCCAGACTCCCCAAACAGATACCGGAGCCGATTCAACTGAACGAACTCTTTACCCGACTCATACCCCTTTTAGCTGCGGAGTTACACCGCCGGGGTGTCAAATTAGAGCTTAGTCTACCACATAATCTACCTCCTTTGGAAGGAGAGAAAAATCAGTTAATGCAAATCTTCATCAATCTTATCCGGAATGCAGAAGAGGCCCTGCCTGAGGGAGGGAATATATCAATTTCAGCCCGGCACACCGACTCATTCTTGCAGGTCAGTGTCCAGGATACTGGCACCGGCATAGACCCGGCCGATTTGCCCAGAATTTTCGACCCCTTTTACACTACCAAGGATACCGGCACCGGCCTGGGTCTGTCCTTTGTACAGCAGGTGATGCGCGAGATGCACGGCAAAGTGACCTGTGAAAGCGAAAAAGGGAAAGGGACAACCTTCAATCTCTATTTTCCTCTGAAAGGGGGAGTGGCGGATGAGTGAAGCAGTTGAAAAAATAGTGCTGGTGGTGGACGATGACCCGGGAGTACGGGAATCCTTAGGCAAAGTCTTAGCCAAAGAGGGGTACAAAGTCCTGGAGGCCGAGAACGGAGAAAAAGCGCTCAATCTCTGCCGGCAGGAGTTAGTCCACGTGATTGTTTCGGACCTGCGCATGCCGGGAATGGACGGCCTGGAATTGCTGAAAGCAGTCAAGCTGCTCTTACCGGATGTGGCGGTGATAATGATGACCGCTTACGGCTCCGTGGAAAAAGCAGTGGAGGCTCTCAAGCAGGGGGCTTCGGATTTCATTCTCAAGCCCTTCAAGAGAATTGAGATTGAAAAGGCAGTCAAAAAAGCCATCGAGCATCAGGCCTTAATAGTCGAGAACAGATATTTGAAACAGCAGGTCGAAGCCGGAGAAGAACTCCCCAACATCATCGGCTCCTCACCAGCCATGCGCAAAGTTTTAAATTTAGTCGAACAAATCGCCCCATCTTCAGCCACAGTCTTAATCTTAGGAGAGAGCGGCACCGGAAAAGGGGTCATCGCCGAGGCAATTCACAAACTCTCCGACCGCAAAGAGAAGACCTTCGTAAAAGTGAGCTGCGCCGCCATACCGGAGACTCTCTTAGAAGCAGAATTATTTGGCTATGAGAGAGGAGCCTTCACCGGTGCGGTAGCCAGAAAAGAGGGGAGATTCGAAATCGCAGACGGAGGAACCCTCTTTTTAGACGAAGTGGGCGAAATTCCGCCGGCCATTCAGGTTAAGTTACTGAGAGTCCTACAGGATGGTTCTTTCGAGCGCCTGGGGAGCACCAGGACTCTGGCTACCGACGTGCGTCTGGTAGCCGCAACGAATACGAATTTAGCCGAAGCGGTGGAGCAAAAAAGATTCAGAGAAGATTTATACTATCGTTTAAACGTAATTTCCATAGCCTTGCCTCCCTTGCGGGAGAGGCCGGAAGACATTCCTCTTCTGTCCCAGCATTTCCTGCGAATCTACTCGGCCAAGAACAAGAAGGAATTTGAGGGCCTATCCAAAGAGGCCATGGAAGTTCTGACTCACTATTCCTGGCCCGGAAATGTGCGGGAGTTGGAAAATACCATCGAGCGGGCAGTCGTTTTAAGCCGTAAGAAACTGATTACTCCGGCGGATTTGCCGGAGCAGGTCAATCAGGGGCAGAAGCTGACTGAATTCATCATGGTGCCGGTTGGGATGCCGTTAGAGGAAGTGAAAAATCGGGTAATAGAGGAGACCCTGAAGACCACTAAAGGGGACAAGACCTTAGCCGCTAAAATTTTGGGGATTACTTCGCGGACGATTTACCGGAAGGTGGGGAAGAAAGAGAAAGAAGAGTAAGCTTGATTCAAGAGCTACCTTTAGAGAACTGGATTAGTTAGGGGCTAGGGATACCTAATCCAATTCTGGGGTAGCTCCAAGGCAAAAATATATTCTGATAATTTAAAGTCAACTGAATTGGTGGCTGCGCCTCAACTAAAGTTACCTTTTATAAAATCTGCTCAAACCTTGTATTCTTTCTTTAATAGGGACCGGCGATCCGTGGGAACATAACACAAATGGACTTAGAAGTATCTATCTTCATCGACCTATCACATACCTGACAGTTTGTCACCGTCATTTTTGCCTCCCCATAGCTTTTGACAAAATTTCTGTTTGCCCCGCATCAGATTTACAAAACCCCTTCTGCAACTCCCTAAAACTCAGCCAATTATAAGCAGGCCTGTTTCGGCATAGGCTTTGCGCTAAGGATAAGCACGGAGTAAGAAAATGCCTGAAACAACATCCAGCGTGTTAGTCATAAATCAAGACGTTAGTCTGGCTGAAGCCATACACAAAATACTAGCCAAAGAGGGCTTTAAAGTCTTCTTCATTCCGGATTTGAAGCAAGCCTGCTCCCGTTTAGCCAAGGAAAATTTCAGTTTAGTCGTGGCTGACCTCAATCAAATGGAACAATTAGGCGAAAAAAGCAGAATCGAGACCGACTGGAGTAAATGGCCGCCCATAGTTATATTAGCAGACTACTTAGAGGGAAATTTCACTTCCCTTTTATGGAAAGGACTCAAGAACAGCGTAGTAATAAAAAAGCCCATCTGCCGGGAGAAATTGTTAGAGGCGATAGAAAAACTGAAAGTCGCTCCAGGAGAAAAGGCGATTCCGCAAGAAATATCCCATAACGGCTCTTTGAAACACACCCTAGAAATCCGCATCCATGGCCGCGGGGGACAGGGAGTGGTGACCGCTGCAGAGTTGATTGCCCTGGCGGCCTTTGAAGACGGAAAATACGCCACCGCCTTCCCGGCCTTTGGCACAGAGCGGATGGGCGCGCCGGTGCAGTCTTTTGTCAGAATCTCCAGCATACCCATCCGAGACCGGAGCCAGATTCAAAATCCAGACATAGTGATTATCCAGGACCCGACCTTAATAGGCACGGTTAACTTAACCGGAGGTCTAAAAACAGAAAGCACAATCATTGTTGACACCGAAAAGACTCCGGAAGAGTTGGGTTTGGATTTCAAAGGGATCATCCTGACAGTGCCAGCCTCCAAAATCGCCCTGGAAAAGATAGGCCGCTCGATTCAGAACACGACCCTGGTAGGTGCCCTGGCTGGTGCCACAGGTCTAATCTCCTGGGAGTCGGTGCAAAAATCCATCATGAAGCGTTTCCCCGGACAAATAGGCGAAAAAAACGTCGCCTCAGCCCGGGAGGCCTTCCAGTTGTTACAGAAAAATTATGTCCAGAAATAAGACTTACATTGCCGAGCCAGGCTCCTCCTTGGGCAACAAGACCGGGACCTGGCGGACCGAAAAACCAGTTTTCTTGAACCAGAAATGCACCGATTGCAAGCTGTGTATTATCCTCTGTCCGGACGGAGTGGTCTTTGCGGTCAACAAGGTCTATCAGGCGAACTTAGACTACTGTAAGGGATGCGGAGTCTGCGCAGAGGAGTGCCCGGTCAAAGACATCCAGATGGTGCGCGAGGTTAAATAAATGAAAAAATTCTTAGAGGGCTCGCATGCAGTCGCCGAAGCCGTAAAATTGTGTAAGCCGGAAGTCATCTCTGCTTATCCCATCACACCCCAGACTCACATAGTGGAACAGTTGTCCCAGATGGTGGCCGACGGAGAATTGAAATGTGAATTCATCAATGTGGAGTCGGAGTTCTCCGCCGCTTCGGTCATCTTAGGCGCCTCAGCCACCGGCTCGCGCGCTTACTCGGCCACTACTTCCCAAGGTTTGCTTTTGATGGCCGAAGTCCTGTTCAATTTAGCCGGCATGCGCTTACCTGTGGTCATTACCTGCGCCAACCGCTCGGTCTCAGCCCCCATCAATATATGGAACGACCAGCAGGACGTGATGACTATCCGGGATTCCGGCATCATTCAGCTCTTTGCCGAGGACAATCAGGAAGCCTACGATATGCACCTGCAAGCCTACAGAATCGGGGAAGACCAGCGCGTGAGCCTGCCGGTCATTGTCAATATGGACGGGTTCATCCTCACTCATGCCTATGAACCAGTGGAGATGATTACACCAGAAGAAGCGGAGAAGTTTTTGCCACCTTATCAGCCCGAGAGGAAGTTGGACCCGGCCCAGCCTGGGACTTTCGGTGTGGTGGCAGACCCGAACTGGTACACGGAGACCAGATTCGCCATGCAGAAATCCTTAGACATTTCCAAGAAAGTCATAAGAGAGGTAGCAGAAGAGTTCCAGAAAAAGTTCGGAAGATTTCAGGGAGATTTACTGGAGAGTTATCGTCTGGAGGGAGCCGATACCGTGGTAGTGGCTATGGGTTCCATGGTTGGCACCTTGAAGGATGTTGTCGACAGATTACGCGAGCAGGGCCATAAAATCGGAGTATTGAAAGTCCGCTGTTTCAGACCCTTTCCGGAGGAAGAAATCCGAGAAGCCCTGAAAGAGATTAAGAACATCTTGGTCTTCGAAAAAGCTTTTTCACTGGGACTGGGAGGGGTCTTATACCATGAACTCCGCTCGGCCCTGTATTATTCCAAATCCCGGCCAATCTTAAAAGCATTCGTGGTGGGCTTGGGCGGCAGAGACGTTCCCAAAGAGAGTTTGAGAAAGACAATTGAGAACTTTTCGCCCAATCTGCCGGACTTAAATTTTGTCGACCTAAAGCAGGAGCAGTTAAAGGAGCATCTGTATGTCCCAGTTAGCTGAGCAGAAAGAGAATTTATTAGCTGCCGGGCATAATGCCTGTGCAGGCTGCGGCTTAGTCTTAGCTGCCCGCCTGGTTCTCAACGCGGCCGGACCGGATGTTATCGTCACCAACGCCACCGGCTGTCTGGAGGTGACCACCACCAATTATCCTTTTTCGGCCTGGAGAGTCCCCTGGATTCACTCCTTGTTTGAGAATTCATCAGCGGTAGCCTCCGGTGTGGAGGCCGCTTTACGGGCGCAAGGCAAATTAGGCAAGGTCAAGGTCATCGCCCAGGGAGGAGACGGCGCCACAGCGGACATTGGGATGATGTGCCTTTCTGGGATGTGGGAGAGAGGACATGATGTGCTCTATGTCTGCTATGACAACGAAGCCTATATGAACACAGGGATTCAGCGCTCTTCATTGACTCCTTTTGATGCTTCGACTTCCACCAGTCCCTCCGGCAAAGTCTCCTTAGGTAATCCCACTTTGAAGAAGGATGTGCCGGCCATCGCCTTAGCGCACCGGCTGCCTTATGTTGCCACCGCCTCAGTGGCTTACCCACAGGATTTGGAAAAGAAAGTCAAGAAGGCGCTCTCCATAACCGGGCCAAAATATTTGCAAATTCACTCTCCCTGCCCCTTAGGCTGGGGATTTAATACCGCTTTAACTATTAAATCAGCCAAAGCGGCAGTTCAGACCGGACTCTATCCTCTGTTTGAGTACGAAAATGGTCAGCTGGTCTCGGTGCGCAAGCTCTCCAAGCCCCAGCCAGTAGAAGCTTACCTGAAAGAACAGATAAGATTCAGACATTTATTCAAAGATGAGGCAGGCAAAGAACAGATTGCCAAGATTCAGGGAATCGCCAATCAGAACATCCAAAGATTCGGCCTGACAGGATAGGGAGAAATAAGGAGATAAAGTATGAGAGGATTTTCTAACATGAAAAAGATAATTAGCCTTATGCTCGGGACAGCCTTGCTGTTGGCCGCTCCGGCGAATTTGCTGGCCCACTGCGATACCATGGAGGGTCCGGTAGTCAAAGCGGCAAAAACAGCCCTGGACAAACAAGACGTCAATTTAGTTCTAATCTGGGTCCAAGCCCAGGATGAGCCGGAGGTCATAACTGCGTTTGAAAAAGCTGTAGCGGCCAGAAAACAGGGGAAAGAAATGCAGGAATTGGCTGACCAGTATTTCTTCGAGACGGTAGTAAGACTGCACCGTCTCGGTGAAGGAGAGACTTATATCGGAGTCAAACCGACAGGCGCTCATGTCTGCGAGGTTATCCCTGTCGCAGATAAAGCCTTAGATGTTGGGTCAGAAGAATCGTTGATGAAAATGATTCATGAGAAGGTCAATCAAGGCGTGAAAGTTCTTTACCAAAACGTGCAGGAGAAAAAGGCCAAGGCCGGGCAAAGTGTGGAGGCCGGGCGGGAATATGTGGACGCATACACTACTTTCATGCACTACGTGGAGGGCGTGTTTGAGACTGCGAACCTGGGTTGTGAGAAGCACGCCGGTAAGTTTGAAATGCTTTTAGACCAAAAATAGGAGCAGAATAGGATTAACAAGTTTAAATCATAGTTGTGTTTGAGCTCAAAACTGCCTGACGGAAATCAAAATGAAACCTTATAATGCTCTACTAATCTATACTATCGTCATCTCCGCCTTTGCGTTAGTAACCTTGCTTTTAGCCAAGTTGATTCGACCCCGTAAAGCAAATCCTGTAAAATCGACCTCCTACGAGTGCGGGGAAGAGGTCCTGCAGAAAGAGCCGGGGAGATTTCATGCGGGTTACTACTTAGTGGCTCTGATTTTCGTCATCTTCGACGTAGAGGTCATTTTCCTGTTTCCCTGGGCAGTGCATTCCAAGCAGTTAGGTATAGCTGGCTTAATTTCTATCTTCCTCTTTGTGGCGATTCTATTCTTAGGCTGGATTTATGCCTACCACAAGAAGAATCTGGAGTGGCAATGAACAACTTAGCCCGACCGGAACTGTTTGAAAAAATAGCCGACCGCTGGGAGAGATTTCCCGGCGGGGAGATGATTCTAACCTCCACGGAAAAACTCTTTTCCTGGGCCCGGACTTCCTCTATGTGGCCCTTGACCTTCGGCCTGGCCTGCTGCGCCATTGAGATGATGGCCACCTTTGCCTCCCGCTTCGACTTGGACCGCTTCGGCATGATATCCCGAGGCTCACCCAGGCAATCGGATCTGATGATTGTCTCCGGGACGGTCACCATAAAAATGGCCCCCCGTTTAAAAAGACTCTATGACCAGATGCCAGAGCCGAAGTGGGTCTTGGCCATGGGCTCTTGCGCCATCTCCGGTGGAATTTTCAGGAATACTTATGCGACTGTGCCGGGAGTAGAGAGGGTCGTTCCTGTGGATATTTTTGTTCCGGGCTGTCCCCCCACTCCGGAAGCGCTGACGGATGGAATCCTGAAATTACAGAAACTGATAAATGAACACGCAGGCAAAAATGACCAAAAACGAATTAGCGGAAAAGATTAAAGAGCAGTTCGGCTGCGAGTGTGTGGTCAACCAGGATATTCAGGCGACGGTCCCGGCCAAGGATTGGAAATCTACAGTTCAGTTTCTAAAAGACTCAGGGCTGGATTATTTCTCTTTTCTGACGGCAACGGATAAAGGAGAGAAATTTATAATGGTTGCCAGAGTGGAAAAATTAGAAGAAAAAATCGCAGTGATGCTGAGCTGTGAACTTCCGGCAGGAGAAAAACTAGCCAGTATAGCAGGCCTTTACTCAGGGGCAGAGTGGATGGAAAGAGAAGTCTACGACATGTTCGGAGTCGAATTCGAAGGGCATCCTAATCTGAAGAGAATCTTGATGCCGGAAGACTATCAGGGTTTCCCCTTAAGAAAGGAATTCCCCCTTGACCAGCACTATGAGCCTTACCGCTGAAGAATTCCATCCCCTGCAGACCCAGGTGGAGCAGGAGGGGGATACCCTTTTAATCAACATGGGGCCTCAGCATCCCTCGACTCACGGGGTGTTGAGAATAGTACTCAAACTCAAAGGGGAAGAGGTGGTCTATGCTGAGCCGGTAATCGGCTATCTCCACCGGGGCTTTGAAAAGCTGACCGAGAATCTGACCTACATCCAGATAGTCCCTTTGGTTGACCGGATGGATTACCTTGCCCCGGCTACCAATGAGCTGGCCTTCTGCCTGGCAGTTGAAAAATTGTTACAGACAGAAGTCCCCAAAAGAGCGGCCTATTTGCGAATACTGACTTCAGAACTACAAAGGATCGCCTCCCACTTAGTCTGGCTGGGGACCTACGGTCTGGATTTGGGCGGAGCCTTAGGCGGCGGAACAACCATTTTTCTATACTGCTTCCGGGAGAGAGAGTTGATTTTAGATTTATTTGAAGAGCTGACCGGGGCCAGGATGATGTACAATTTCAATCAAATCGGCGGAGTGCGCTACCAACCGCCAGAGGGTTTTGATGAAAGAGTGAGGGAAGTAGTCAAGAAATTAAGCCAGGCCATCACCGAATATGAGGAGATGTTAGAGAAAAATTATGTCTTTCAGGTCCGTACTAGAGATATCGGAGTCTTGTCATTGGATTTGGCCAAATCCATAGGAGCCGAAGGCCCGGTTCTGCGCGGCTCCGGCTTTAAATATGACTTGCGTAAGAACGAGCCTTATTCAAGCTACCAGGACTTTCAATTCGACATTCCGGTAGGTCAGAAGGGAGACTGTTTTGACCGGGCTAAAGTAAGAATAACAGAGATGAAAGAGAGTCTGCGCATTATAAGACAAGTGTTGGAAGGATTACCAGAGGGAGGGATCTCTTCCCGTCCGGCAGTGCGGGTAGCTGGAGCGGTCAAGCCGCCAATAGGAGAAGTCTATGTCCGGATAGAGGCGCCGCGCGGAGAATTAGGCGTATATCTGGTTTCGGATGGCTCGCCCAAACCTTTCCGCTTAAAATGGAGAGCCCCCTCCTTCTCTAATTTAGCCCTGCTGCCTCACTTGGTAGTTGGCCACAAAGTGGCCGACATCATGGCCATCTTAGGCTCTTTGGACCCGGTATTCGGCGAGGTGGACCGATGATAGGAAATTTGATTTTCAGCGCCGCAATCTTGGCCGGGATCTTAGTGGTAGTGATGTATCTGACCTTATTGGAAAGAAAATTCGCTAGCCGCTTGCAGTCACGTATCGGTCCGCAGAGGGCAGGCTGGCCCATCGGCTATTTACAGCCCATTGCCGATGCGGTTAAGCTCTTGGTAAAAGAAGACGTAGTCCCACAGGTTGCCGACGAAAAGGCATTCAATCTTGCGCCGGTAGTTGTTCTCTTGCCAGTGTTATTAGTCTTCGCAGCACTCCCGTACGGGGACAATTTGATCTTGGCAGATTTAAACATTGGGGTGCTGTATCTTCTGGCGGTCTCCTCTCTGAGCCTGATTGGAATATTTATGGCGGCTTGGGGTTCTAAGAATAAGTACTCAGTTCTATCCGGCATGCGGGCAGTCAATCAGATGATTTCCTACGAAGTCCCCTTAGTACTCTCTTGCCTGGTGCCGGTGGTTTTAGCCGGGTCCATGCGTTTGGCGGATATTGTCGCATTTCAGGAAAGAGTCTGGTTTGTCTTCTATCCGGTCTTGGGACAGTTAGCCTTCATCGTCTTCTTAATCTCCGCCCTGGCAGAGTCCAACCGGATGCCCTTTGATATTACCGAAGCGGAATCAGAATTAGTGGCCGGCTTCATGGTAGAGTACTCGGGGATGAAATTCGCTTTTTTCTTTTTGACCGAATACGCACATATGTTAGCCATCTCCTTCATAGCCGCAATTCTCTTTTTTGGAGGCTGGGGAGGGCCGGTTCTGCCTGCCGGAGTCTGGCTGGCATTAAAAGTACTCTTCATATTTTTGTTCATCCTGTGGATAAGGTGGAGTCTGGTCAGAATCAGACTGGACCAAATCTTAAACTTTTCCTGGAAGGTCCTTTTTCCTTTAAGCCTGATAGTCCTGCTCTTGGCTGGTATCTGGAAGGTGTGGTGAGAAGATGCCCTGGATAAAAGAAGCCTGGGAAGTGACCCGCTCAGTCGGGCAGTCGATGGGAGTGGTGTTTAAGAACCTGTTGAGAAAGCCGACCACAGTATCCTATCCCTACGTTAAACGGCAGTTGCCAGACCGTCAGAGAGCCACTTTTGCACTCCTGGTCAATAAGGAGACCGGAGAAGAGAAATGCACCGCCTGTCTGATCTGCCAGAACATCTGCCCCTCCCAGGTCATCTCCATGGTCAAGGAGCAGAGAAATAACCGCGGCTTTGCTAAAGAGTTCACCTTAGACTTAGGGGGCTGCATCTTCTGCGAGCTGTGCGTGCAGGCCTGTCCTCAGGATGCCATTACCATGATAAAACTGTGGGAGAATTCGGATATTGACCGGGACAAGTTACTGCTGAAAAAAGAGGATTTACTAGCCAACCAGAGATATCAGAGCTCGGAGATTATCGGCAGTAAAATCAGAGATATGCAGACGCCCCTCAAGGTTCAGCCCAGACCGGAAGAGAAGAAGGATGTCTGAGGGGACTCAGATAATATTCTGGCTGACCGCATTACTGCTTCTGCTCTCAGCCTTAGGAGTGGCATTTCTAAAAAATCTCTTCCACTCGGTCTTAGCGCTGGCAGCGGTCTTAATACTAACCGCGGTCTTATTCTTAACCCTGCAGGCCGAATTCATAGCCGCGGTGCAGATTCTACTCTACACCGGCGGAGTAATCACTTTAGTCGTCTTTGCCATAATGCTGACTGAAAGACTGGTCGGGGAAAGGCTGACTCAGACCAATCGCAGAATCGCAATTGCCGGGATAATCAGCCTGGCGCTGATAATGTTTTTAATCTACGCCATTCAGCAGGAAAAATTTCTGGATTTCACCTCAGGATTCCATTTCGACGCCACCCAGGAGATTGCCGGCGGATTTTTGGTCGAATTTGTGATTCCCTTCGAGGCTTTGTCCTTGCTCCTGTTAGCCTCCTTAATCGGGGCTTTAGTTTTAGCCAAAGAGGATGAGAATGAGTAATTACTTAATTGTCTCAGCTCTCCTCTTCGGTATCGGCACATTCACGGTCATTTCCCGCAGGAATGCCATCGGAATTTTGCTGGGAATAGAGCTGCTCTTAAATGCAGTCAACATCAATTTTATCGCCTTTGCCTTTCTACAGGGGAATCCGGTAGGTTTGATATTCGTGTTATTTACGATTGCCATCACTGTGGCTGAAGTGGCTTTAGGTCTAGCCATTGTGATATTGATCTTCCGGCTGAAGAAGACTGTGCAGGCTGATGAAGTGAGCCTGTTAAGAGGTTGAGATGAACTTAAACGCACTTCTGGCTTTGTGGACTTTTTTAGCTCCGGCTCTGGCTGTCTTAATCCTCACTGTGGTTTATCCTCTGCGTCGCTCAGGAAAACCGGCAGCATACCTTTCAGTCTCAGCAATTGGGACTTCGACTATTCTGGCAGTCTGGAATCTAATTTTAGTAAAAGCAAACCCAGTCTCCATCAGCCTGAAATACCATTGGTTGCCGGCATCTTCCGGCAGTCTGGCTTATGTCGGCCTGTGGCTGGATTCGATTTCAGCCATAATGTTAGTAGTGGTCTCTGGAGTAGCCCTGGCAGTGCAGGTCTATTCTCTGGGTTACATGTCACATGAGTCGAAACAATCTTTAGGCAGATACTACACCTATCACTCTCTCTTTGCCACATCCATGTTAGGACTAGTCCTGGCCAACAATTTCCTGCAAGTGTACATTTTCTGGGAGCTGGTGGGTGTCTGCTCTTATCTTTTGATAGGCTTCTGGTATTACAAACCGGAAGCGGCCAAGGCGGCAGTTAAGGCCTTCTGGGTGACCCGGTTCGGAGATATGGGGCTGATTATCGGGATAATCCTGTTATGGGGAAACACTGGTACATTTGACTATCAGGAAATTTTTGGTCTGGTAGAAGACGGGCAGATTCCCTTTGGTTTACTTACCCTTGCCTCAGTACTAATGTTAATGGGAGCTTTTGGAAAATCGGCCCAGTTCCCTTTCCATGTCTGGCTGCCAGATGCCATGGAGGGGCCTACGCCCGTATCAGCGCTCATTCATGCGGCCACGATGGTGGCAGCCGGGGTCTATTTGGTCATCCGGCTCTTTCCGATTTTTTCTGCAGTTCCTACTGCCTTGGAAATTTTAGCATACGTCGGCTCATTCACCGCTCTTTTGGCGGCCACTTTAGCCACCAGGCAAAATGACATTAAGAAAGTTTTGGCTTATTCCACAGTCTCCCAGCTTGGTTTTATGATGGCGGCTTTAGGAGTTACAGCGCAGGTGGCCTCCTATTTTCATCTCTTCAATCACGCCTTCTTCAAGGCATTACTCTTCTTAGCTGCTGGGAGCGTGATTCATTCAGTTGGCAGCAATTATCTATCGGAGATGGGAAATCTGAGCAGGTACATGAAAGTTACTTCAACTGTTTTCTTGGCCGGAGGGCTGGCTTTAGCCGGGGTGTGGCCCTTTTCCGGATTTTTCTCCAAGGATGAAATATTGGTGGCAGTGGGAAACTCCGGAAAGATAATTCCATTAATATTCCTGCTGCTGGCCACCTTTCTGACCGCCTTCTACATCTTCCGAGCAATCTTTCTGGCTTTTTACGGGCCTAAAAGGGCAGAAGTGCAGGCGCATGAATCTCCAAAAAATATGACCCTCCCCATGTCCATCTTAGCCGGGCTCTCTTTGGTCACCGGCTGGTTTTCCGGAGAGTTTGAGCATATAGTACAGCCTCATCTGGCAGGTGAAATTCATGCTTCGCCTTTGCCCTGGATTTCCTTGGGATTGGCTTTCACCGGGATTTTAATCGCTTGGGCCTTCTATCAGAAGAAAAAACCGGTCCCCTCTGCCTTAACCAGTACCCTGGCTCCATTAGGAAAAGCGATAGATAAAAAATACTGGCTGGATGACCTGTATGAGGCAATGTATACCGGAGTCCTTCTGGCATTTTCCAGATTAATAGGCTGGATTGACCGATATTTAGTGGACGGAATCGTCAATCTCTCCGCCTGGCTGACCGGCCAGACGGGCTCCAAACTCAGATTGACACAGACGGGGAGGGCTCAAGATTACTTGGTCGGGGTAACAGTTGGATTGGTCGTTTTGATTATAATCGGACTGGGCTTGAGATGAAAAATCTGCCAGTTCTCTCCATAATCACTTTTGCTCCCTTCTTAGGCGCGGTCATCATTATGTTCTGGGGAAGGGAGAAACCCAGATTAGTACACTGGACTGCGGCGGTGACCACTTTCGTCTCTCTGGTATTCTCATTTTACATCTGGGTCAATTACGACAGCGTAGCCAAGGGCTTTCAATTCCGGGAAGTAGTTGAATTGGTTCCCAGCTTAGGGATAACTTACAGTTTAGGGGTGGACGGCATCTCCATGCCTCTGGTTTTGCTAACCGCTCTGGTGATTTTCTGCGGGGTCTTTGCCTCGTGGACCGTGAAGGAAAGATTCCATGAATTCTACGCCCTGCTGATGATTTTAGTCACCGGAGTTTTCGGGGTATTTGTCTCCTTGGATTTGTTTTTGTTATTCTTGTTCTATGAGATTGCAGTACTCCCCATGTATCTTTTAATCGGCATCTGGGGTTCCTCAAAGAAGATTCCGCCCAAGGGTCCTTTTGCCAGGATGATTCAGGCTTTAAACTTGGGCCGCAAGGAATATGCGGCCATGAAGCTGACGCTGTATCTGTTGTTCGGGTCGGCCTTCATTCTGGTTGGCATATTAGCCTTATATTTCAAGGCGCCGCACCCGACCTTTTCACTCTTGGAGCTGGAGAAGTTAGGCTTCCCGATAGGATTTCAGCACTTGTTTTTCCTGGCCATGTATGTCGGCTTCGGTATCTTGGCCGGTATTTGGCCCTTCCACACTTGGTCTCCGGACGGGCATGCCTCAGCGCCCACTGCGGTCTCCATGCTGCATGCCGGAGTGTTGATGAAATTAGGCGCTTACGGTGTCGTCAGAGTCGGCATGAGCCTGTTACCAGAAGGAGCGCAGTACTGGGCTTATCTGATGGGGACGATCGCGGTGATAAATATCGTTTATGGTTCTCTAGCTGCCATGGCGCAGACCGATTTGAAATATGTAATTGCTTACTCTTCGGTTTCACACATGGGGATTGTCATGTTAGGCGCCGCCACTTTGACTGAGACCGGCATGAACGGAGCGGTCTTCCAGATGGTGGCTCATGGCATAATGACCGGCTTATTCTTTGCCTTAGTCGGCCTGGTCTATGAAAAATCGCACACCAGAGAAATCGGAGAGATGGGGGGATTCGGCAAGAGAATGCCGGGGGTGGCGGCAGCTTTCACCATCGGGGGCTTGTCTTCTTTAGGCCTGCCGGGACTGTCAGGTTTCGTGGCAGAGTTTATGGCCTTTGTCGGCACCTGGAAAGGAATAGCCCTGTGGTGGCTCTTCCCGGCAGTATTAGGGACTTTCCTGACCGCAGTTTATGTTCTCAGAGTGGTCAAGATAATCTTTTTTGGTCCGATGGATGAAACTCATTATTCCCAACTTCCGGATGCCAGAGGCCCGGAGTGGGTGACTTTGGTAGTTTTAGGCACAGGTTTAGTCTTCTTTGGAATCTTTCCTTTTACTTTACTGGACCCGATCAATGTTTCGGTGATTGATTTGATAAATAAATTAGGCGGGGCGCTGCAGTGAGAGAACTCTATTTAGAACTGGCAGTCTTCGCTTTGGCGCTGGTAGTTTTTGCAATTGATTTAATCTCCAAGCGGCAGAAACAGAACTTCGTAGCAAACTTTTCTCTCATTGGAATTCTGGCAATCCTGGCCTTAGCGCTGTTTGCTCCTCCAGGCGGTTCAGCATTCAATGACTCCCTCACCAATGATTCCTTGGCCATATTTTTCAAAAGATTGTTTCTTTTAGCTGGTCTGATAGGTCTCTTAGGCTCGCACTCTTACCGGCGCTCGGATTTCGGCAAAAGAGTCGGAGAGTATTATTTCTTGTTCTTGGTCTCATTAGCCGGGATGATGCTCTTAACCTCTGCGCGCGAATTAATAGTAATGTTTGTGGCTTTTGAAATCATGAGCCTGCCTCTATATGCCATTTCTGGATTCTTGAAAAAAGAGCCGGAATCAATCGAAGCGGCTTTGAAATTCTTCTTAATCGGCACGGTCTCCTCGGCGGTGATGTTATACGGTTTTTCATTCATCTATGGAATCGTGGGAAGTACCTATTTAGCAGACATTGCCGGTCACTCTATACCGTCAGCTTTATTTTACACCGGAATAATCTTAATCTTAGCCGGAATCTCGTTCAAAATTGCCTTAGTCCCTTTTCACATGTGGGTGCCGGATACTTATCAGGGGTCTCCCACGCCCTTTGTAGCCTATCTCTCTGTGGCTCCCAAGGCAGCCGGATTCGCGCTTTTGATTCGCCTGTTCTTGGAAGGATTCCATCAAAGTCTGGCTTTCTGGCAGACCCAATGGTTAGTGCTGGCCGCAGTAACCATGATAATCGGGAATCTCTTAGCCCTGCCTCAAACCAATCTGAAGAGGCTGTTAGGTTACTCCGGCATCGCTCACGTCGGCTACGCCCTCTTAGGGTTGGCAGCAGCCTCAGTTTATGGCGTGGCCATGCTCTTATTTTATTTCGCAGTGTATTTATTCGCCAACATGGGAATCTTCTTGGTAGTAGAACTCATCAACCGCAACAAAAAATCCGACGACCTGAAAGTCTATCAAGGCCTGGCCCAGAATGCGCCGATGGTCTCTCTTTTGATGCTCCTCTTTCTGCTCTCCCTGGGCGGGATTCCCTTCTTGGCCGGATTTTGGGCCAAACTCTATATCTTCTTAGCCGCAGCTCAGGCCGGGTATTTAGCTTTAGTTTTATTGGGCGCGCTCCTTTCTGTGGTAGCCCTGTTCTATTATCTGAAAGTCGCCCGGGCCCTCTACATCGAGCCTCCTCCATCCAAGAATCATGTCAACATCTCCTGGTCGCTGGCTTTGGCTTTATTCCTGACCTCGGTGCCGATTGTGGTCATCGGATTATATCCCTCTCCCTTGGTTAATTGGGTAACGCAGATTGCTCAGAGTTTTCTCCACTAAAATCCTGACAAAATGTCCTGAGACTGATTTTCAGCTTTTGCTATCCGACAAATTTTCGCTTCACAAATATTTCAAACCATAAGATGGCCTGCACCTTCTCAACTCCAAATTTAACCTTTTGAATGACAGCCTGTTATGAGCTTACTAAATCTCTAATTTGCAATCTGGCTTGGTATACAGGTTGCAATAAAGAATATCAGCCTGATGTGATGTGTGCGCCTGATGGAGAGAAAGAATGCCTGAAATCTTAGAAAAGAAGACCTTAGCCCCTAAGATTCATCAGTTCAAGTTCTATGCCCCTAGATTAGTTAAGAAAGCCCGGCCCGGGCAGTTTGTGATTCTGCGGGCCAACGAATTTGCCGAGAGAATTCCGATGTCGATTGCCGGCTTAGACAAAGAGAAGGGAATTTTAACCATCGTGGTTTTAGAAGTGGGAAAATCTACGGCTCAGTTAGGAACGCTGGAAACCGGAGATTTTATTCTGGATTTATTCGGTCCTCTGGGACAGCCGACCGAGATGGAGAATTTCGGCACAGTGGTCTGCGTGGGCGGAGGTATCGGAATTGCGCCTTTATATCCGTTGATTCAGGGATTCAAATCGCAGAGCAACAAAGTCGTTACCATAATCGGAGCCCGGAGCAAGAATCTTCTAATCAAAGAAAAAGAATTGGGCTCCATCTCAGATGAGATTATCTGTACCACAGATGACGGCAGCTACGGGATGAAAGGATTCGTTACCGATGCGCTGAAGAAAGTCATCGACCGAGAAAAAGTTGACTTGGTGATGGCCGTGGGGCCAGTGGTGATGATGAGGGCGATTTCAGATTTAACCAAGAAACATGCAATTAAAACCATCGTTTCCCTGAATCCCATCATGGTGGACGGCACCGGCATGTGCGGCGGCTGCCGCGTCGTGGTAGACGGCAAGAACAAATTCGCCTGCGTGGATGGGCCGGATTTTAACGCGCACCAGGTCGATTTCGACAATCTGATGATGCGGCAGAAGGCTTATTTAGCAGAGGAGAAAGCCTCCTTTGAGAACTATCAATGCAAAGCCGTCAATGCGGCCAAGGTGGTTTGATGCCAGAGCCGGTTAAGATGAGACGAGGTATGGAGCTTCCCCGGGCCAAGATGCCGGAGCGCTCTGCTTCAGAGCGAGGCAGAGATTTCAACGAAGTCCCTTTGGGCTTTACCCCTCTACAGGCCATGCTGGAAGCCTCCCGGTGTCTGGTCTGCCAGAAAGAGACCTGCCGGACCGGCTGTCCGGTCAACATCCCCATCAAAGATTTCATGATCTTGGTAGCCAACGGCGATTTTGCCGGTGCATTAAGAAAAATTCGGGAATACAACTCTCTGCCGGCCATCTGCGGAAGAGTCTGCCCCCAGGAGGACCAGTGCGAGAAGCTCTGCTCCTTAGCCAAGAAATATGAGGCGGTCTCCATCGGCTATCTGGAGCGCTTTGTGGCAGACATGGAGATGGAGAACGGGACTTTAGATTTGCCGGAGAGAGCGCCTTCTACCGGAAAGAAAATTGCCATAGTTGGCTCCGGCCCCTCAGGTTTGACCTGTGCCGGCGATTTGGCCCGCTTGGGCCATGAAGTCACTATCTTCGAGGCCCTGCACGTGGCTGGCGGAGTCTTGATGTACGGCATCCCGGAATTCAGATTGCCCAAGAAAATCGTGCAGCGGGAAATCGACTATCTGAAAAAATTGGGAGTGAAATTCGAGCTGGATACTTTAATCGGGCGCACTATGACCATACCGGAGCTCTTTGCGGAAGGTTATCAGGCGGTCTTCATCGGCACCGGAGCGGGTCTGCCGGTCTTCATGAATGTCCCCGGAGAAAACCTGAACGGAGTCTACTCCTCCAATGAATTTTTAACCAGAGTGAACCTGATGAAGGCTTACGACTTTCCGCATTATGACACGCCGGTGATGCATGGAAAAAAAGTGGCGGTCATCGGCGGTGGCAACACTGCCATGGATGCGGTCCGCTGCGCGCTTCGTTTGGGCGCAGAAAAAGCCATGATAGTTTACCGCCGCTCAGCACAAGAGATGCCGGCCAGAAAGGATGAGATTCACCACGCCCAGGCTGAAGGAATCATCTTTCATTATTTGACCGCTCCGGTCAGAGTCCTGGGCAATGGCGAAGGCTGGGTAACCGGCCTGGAATGCCAGAGAATGGAATTAGGAGAACCCGATTCATCGGGCAGGAGAAGGCCGGTGCCGATACCGGATTCAAATTTCATCTTAGAGGTGGACATGGTGGTGGTGGCCATCGGCACTTCTGCCAATCCGATTGTCCCCTCGACCACCCCGGGTTTAGCCACCAACAAATGGGGCTACATCTTAGCCGACCCGGAGACCGGAGCGACAAACATTCCTGGTGTCTATGCCGGCGGCGACATTGTTACTGGCTCAGCCACCGTGATTTTAGCAGCCGGAGCAGGCAAGAGGTCAGCCGCGGCCATCCATAAATATTTAATGAATTCTCAGGAGCAGAAAAGTGGCGGAGAAAGCTGTAACTAAAAAGAAAACTTTGGTGAAGAACAAAACCCTGAAAGGGGACTTAATCATCCTGCCGGAGATGTGCAAGGGATGCGGTTTTTGCATTGAATTCTGCCCTCAGCACGTTCTGGAATTCTCTTCAGAACTCAACTCACGCGGCTATGTTCCGCCTCAGTTGAAAAGCCAGGGGACCTGCACCACCTGCGCCTTCTGCCAGTGGATTTGCCCGGATTTGGCTATCTACGTGATTAAGGAGAACGGAGCAAAATAATGAGAGAAGAGCCTGTCATCCAGACCGGCGCGCACTTTATTAACGGCAATGAAGCCTGCGCTGAAGGTGCTCTGGCAGCCGGGTGCAGATTCTTTGCCGGCTATCCGATTACTCCTTCTACTGAGATTGCCGAGCATCTGGCCGAGCGCCTGCCAGAGATAGGCGGAGTCTTCATTCAGATGGAAGATGAGATGGCAGCTTTGAATGCAGTCTTAGGCGCGGCCTGGGGAGGCCTAAAAGGGATGACCGCCACCTCTGGCCCCGGTTTTTCTCTGATGATGGAGAACATCGGGCTGGCAGTGATGACCGAAACCCCCTGCGTGATTGTCGATGTCCAAAGAGGAGGGCCCAGCACCGGTCTGGCCACCAAGGTAGGCCAAGGGGATATGATGCAGGCCAAATGGGGAAGCCACGGCTCTTACGAAATCATAGCTTTATCTCCTTCTTCTCCTCAGGAATTCTTTGAACAGACCATAAAAGCCTTCAATCTGGCAGAAGAATTCAGAACCCCGGTCATCATCTTGGCCGATGAAGTGGTGGGGCATATGTCCGAGAAGGTGGTTTTCCCTCCGCTGAGTCAGTTAAAGGTTTCATCTCGCAAATTCTCTAATTTGAACCCCCGGGAATACTTCCCCTTCCAGGTCAACGGCAATGGAGTGTCGGAGATGGTCAAGGCCGGAGACGGCTTCCGGATTCATGTCACCGGCTCAACCCATGATTATCGCGGCTACCCCTACATGACCGCTGAGGCACAGGCTAAGCTGATTCCCCGCCTAGTCAACAAAATTAGAGACAAAAGAAGTGAACTGACAGATGTGCAGGAAATTGATTGCGAGAATGCAGAGGTAATAGTGGTCGCCTACGGAATAACCGCCCGGACTTCATTTTATTCCATCGAGCAAGCGCGCAGTTTGGGAATCAAGGTAGGTCAGTTGAAATTGAACATAGTCTGGCCCTTTCCAGAGAAAGTAATAAGAAAATGGGCCTCCAAAGTTAAGGCTCTGATAGTCCCGGAACTCAACATGGGGCAGATGGTTTTGGAAGTGGAGCGGGCAGCAGGAGGAAAATGCGACGTTATCTCCGTCCCTCATCCTGGCGGAGATATTCACTCGCCGGAGAGCATCTTGGAAGCCATAAAAAAGAGCGTAAAATGACGGAAGTCTTAACTGAAAACCATCCCTTATCCAGTTGTCTCCGCACCGAGAGACTCCCCCACATCTGGTGCGTGGGGTGCGGCCTGGGGATTTCCTTAGGCGCTTTTGCCTCAGTGCTTCTGGACAATAAGTTCGATTTAGACAAAATCGCAGTAGTATCAGGCATAGGCTGTACCGGCAGAATGGCCGGCTATCTTAAAGTCGATTCCTTCCACACTACTCATGGCAGAGCCATCCCTTTTGCAACCGGCCTGCATTTAGCCAATCCGGAACTGAAGGTGGTAGTCTTTTCAGGAGACGGCGACATAATCGGCATCGGCGGCAATCACTTCATCCATGCTGCCCGGAGGAATCTGAACCTGACCATACTTCTGGTCAATAATTTCATCTATGGTATGACTGGCGGACAGGTGGCGCCCACCACACCGGTTGGCGCAAATACCACCACTACCACCTATGGGAGTTTTGAATATCCTTTCAATATCCCTCTCTTAGCTGCGGCGGCTGGAGCCACTTACGTCGCTCGCTGGACCGTCTTGGATGTGGTCAAGCTGAGAAAATCAATCTTAGAAGCCTTGAATAAGAAGGGTTTTTCGCTGATTGAGATTATCTCTCCCTGCCCTACTCTGTACGGCCGCCTGAACCGCCTGGCTGCCGGAGTGGAGATGATGAAATTCCTCAAAGAGCATTCAGTTACCAAACGCGAGGCCACCCTGCAGGATGCGGCCATCAGCGACGGCGAGCAGATTGTGCTGGGGAAATTCTTGGACATCGAGAAGCCCACCTACCTGGAGTTGTACGAAAAGAGCGTAGGGGCCAAAATTAAACAGATGAAATACGAAAAGATGCTGGCAGAAGAACAAGCCTGCCCGGAAGGCTGAAATGCATAAACGCACTGAAATAAGAATAGCAGGATTCGGCGGACAAGGAGTGGTCTTAGCAGGATATATCTTAGGCCGGGCAGCTTCCATTCACGGCGACCAGCACGCCACCCTGACCCAGAGTTACGGTCCGGAATCGCGCGGCTCGGCCTGTTCGGCCCAGGTGATTCTCTCTGACGGAGAAATCTTTTATCCGGCCTTAATCCTGCCGGATATTCTCTTGGTGATGTCCCAGGAGGCGGAAACAAAATTTTCCAGCCAGATAAAAAAGGAGGGGATTATTCTGTATGATTCCTCGCTGGTTGTTCCCTACCGGGAAGATGTCAAATATCTGGGCCTGCCGGCCACGGAAATGGCGCAGGAATTGGGGAAGAAAATTGTGGCCAATATGATAATGCTGGGAATTTTGGTCAGGCAGACTGGTGTGGTCAAGCTGGAAGCGCTAAAAGAAGCAGTTAAGGAAGTAGTAGCCAAACAGCACATAGAATTGAATATGAAAGCGCTGGACGCCGGATACTCGTTTAATCCGAGCAAACCAGTAGCAATTAGAACCTAGGAGAAACAGATGAAATTCAGATTCCTATTGACCTTTACAGTCATAGCGCTACTGGGAGCTATCTGGCTGGGATGCAGCAAAGACACTAAAATAACTTCTTATTTAGACCAGCCCGGATTGGTACTCTCAATCTCGCCAACCGACGGAAGTACCTCAGTTCCGACTTCCGCTTCGGTTACCATAGCCTTCAGCTCCTCTATGGACCGAGAGGCTTTTCAGCAAGACTTTATCTTTCTTTCGGGTCAAATGATGCAGGAATTCATGGATAGTTTAGCTTACATGCACTCCGGACCGGATTCAATGCATATGCGGCAGATGTACCATCAATACTGTATTCAGGGGGAATTTCACTGGAATAATCAGAGCGACACCTGTGTTTTTCAGCCCGGTTCAGCCTTAAGCCCGATGACCGAACATATGCTCTACCTCATGCAGCACCGCGAGCAGCAAATGCATATGCACCATAACGGTGAGGTTATGTCGGAAGATTTTATGTCACACTTTACCACCGCTGACAATTAAACAGTTCTTGGAAAGGAGGATAGAATGGCTCTCTTAATCAACGAGGAATGTATCGGCTGCGACGCCTGCGTTCCGGTCTGTCCCAACAAAGCCATCACAGCCGGGAGTCCCATCTACGTGATAGATTCGGACCTGTGCACGGAATGCGAAGGGGCGCACCCGGAATCCCAGTGCGTGAAGGTTTGTCCGGTGGATTGCATAGTCCCGGACCCCAATAACCGGGAAAGCAAGGAACAGCTTTTGGCCAAATATCAAAAACTGCATGCCTCCTAAGAAAGAAGGTCTAAAATGCAATATGCGGTGATAGAGCACCGGGCCATCGACCCGGAAAAGGTCAGGGATTTGGGCGACATCATGAACAAGATGAGCGAGTGGATCGCCAACCTCAAAGACCTGCAGAAGAAGGGCATCGTCAAATGCCACTACGCCTTCCGCAACGGGCACGGCTCCATAACCATTTACGAAGTCGCCAATTCCCAGGAACTGGACAAGATTTTAGCTTCGCATCCTCTGGAGGCGCAGTTAATCCAGAGAGAAATACTGGAGGTCATCAGTCCGGACGAGGCCCTTACCAATTTAAGCCGGTATATGATACAAGTTTAAAAAGCTTCTAACTCCTCCTACAGAGGGCAGGAGACCCCCACGGGATGCATTTCTCCCCACCGTCAGGCAGGATAGCAACTCATGCACCCCACTCCTGCCCTTCTTCTTTTAGGAGATTCTCGTAGATAGTTAGGTTGGAAATACTTAAGGACTAACCCTAATCTTTTCTGACCAGCCGGCCGGTTTCCAGAACCGGCACAACCAAGAAGGCATCAACCTGAGAACAGTAGCTTAAATCTTCTTGAAAGCCCAGACTGACCAGATATCTTCCATGAATAGAACTATTCAACATCTTGAGCAGGTCTTTCTGGTGCTGAGTATAAACCTGTAAACCGGCTTGAGCCGAATCAGATAACTCCAGGTTTTTAGTGAGTCTTTCCTTGAGCCAATAGACCATCATGCCGGCGCAGACCGTGTCCTCCAAAGAAAAGCGGTCCTCCTTGCCGGAGCAGATAAAGACAACCTCCTTAAGATTATACTCCAGGGCAACCTTAAGCACCGCGGTCAGATTAATGAAAGTGCCAACCATCACTTTCCCGGCAGAGGAGGCTTTGACAATGGCCCGGCTGCCGTTGGTGGAGCAGAAAATCAAAGTCTTGTCCTGGATGACTTCTGCAGTATACTCGAAAGGAGAATTACCCAAGTCAAAGCCCTCGATTTTCCGGCCTCCTCTTTCTCCGCAGAGGAGGACGTATTTTCTGCCAATCTCCTGCATCAGGCGGGTGGCATCTTCCTGTGATTCCACCGGGATGATGTCCTTGGCCCCGTTATTCAGAGCGGTCACAATGGTCGAAGAGGCGCGCAAAACGTCAATCACGATTACCAGTTTATTTTCTAATTCTGAGTTTCGAATCTCCGAAGGGAGAAAGAGTAGGTCGACTTTCATTTATGAGAGTATTGCTTCCAGAAAGGAGCTTTGACTACCTGAGCGGGCAGAAATTTATCTCTGATTTGAATTTCAAGCTGACTGCCGATTTCAGAAAACTCAATCGGAACATAGCCCAGGCCGATTCCCTTTTCCAGAGAAGGAGAAAATACGCCGGAGGTGACTTCACCAATCTTCTGCTGGTTCTTAGCTATCGAATAATGTTGCCTGGGAAAGGCCTTATCCAGCATCTCAAAGGCCACTAACTTTCTTTTTAGTCCATTGGCTTTAATCCTGAAAGTCGCCTCTCGGCCAATGAAATTTCCTTTGTCCAGCTTCACAATCCATCCCAGGCCTGCTTCTAGGGGGTTGGTGGTCTGGTCGATATCGTTGCCATAAAGCATGTATTTCATCTCCAGACGCAGTGAGTCCCGGGCGCCCAAGCCGATTGGTTCAATTTCGAATTCATTACCGGCCTGCAGGGCTAAATCCCACATTTTAGGCGCCAGCTCACGCTTCAAATAAAGCTCAAAGCCGTCTTCTCCGGTGTAACCGGTGCGGGAGAAGAGAATTTTCTCCCCATCAAAATTTCCCTCCCCGGCCCAGTAGAATTTCATCTGAGGTAAGTCGTAATCAGTCAGCTTAGCCACCACTTTTTCAGCCACTGGGCCCTGAATCGCCAGTAGTCCAGTCTGGTCGGACACATTTTCCAATTCCACCTCGCCGAAGAGATTCTGCTTTAGCCAGGCAAAATCCTTGTCAATGTTGGAGGCGTTGACCACCAGCATCCAGTGGTCAGGCAGTTTGTAAACCAATAAATCATCAACTATTCCTCCCTCCGGATAGCACATGCAGGAGTACTGCACCTGCCAAAAAGAGAGTTTGCCGACGTCGTTGACCGTAACTTTCTGCAAAAAGGTTTCTGCGTCTTTTCCGCTGACAATAAATTCCCCCATGTGAGATAAATCGAAGATACCGACATTGCTTCTGACTTTCCGGTGCTCTTCCACAATACCCCGATACTGAATCGGCATCAGATAGCCGGCGAATTCGACTATCTTAGCATTATGTCTGGCATGCAGGTCGTAGAAAGGGGTTTTCTTAGCCATGGGTATTCGGTTATAGCAGGTTAATCAGGGTCTTGTCTGTCCCCCCAAAAGGTTCAGTCGTCTCAGGATTAAGGCGTACATTCTTGCTAAGCCTAAATAAAAGAAAATTCAGCTAAAGTCAAGCCCGCTTGCGCCCTTGCCTATGGTTTGGGCGTCTGATATTATGCAAACTGCAATGTCACACGATGTGGAACAAATCTGGGAGGAATTCGGCTTAAGGCTGAAGCAGTTTATTTTGAAGAGAGTGCCGGATAAAGCCGCAGCCGAGGATATCCTGCAAGATGTTTTCCTAAAGATTCATTCTGGTTTAAATAGTTTGCAGGAAGAAAGCAAATTAGAGGGGTGGATTTATCAGATTACCCGCAATGCAATTGTGGACCACTTTCGCCGAGAGAGACCGCAAGAAGAGTTAAAGGAAGAATTACCGGAAGATTCTCCTAATGACAATGAAATAATAGTAGAACTAACCCCATGTATTAAGGAGATGATAGATAGTCTGCCGGAAGAATATAGACAGGCTCTGATTCTGACCGAGTACGAAGGATTAACCCAGGCACAATTGGCTCAGAAATTAAGGATTTCCGTTTCCGGGGCAAAATCTAGAGTTCAAAGGGGGAGAGAGAAATTAAAGGAGTTGCTGTTGGCCTGCTGTCACTTTGAGCTGGATAAAAGGGGAAAAGTAATCGACTACTGGTCCAATTGTGCCTGCTGCCGGCAGGGAACTTGTCCTCCTGATAAATAATTTTTGCGTCCTTTTGACGGATATTGCGTCTATTAGATAGAAGAAACAAAAAGGAGCGAGCATGCAGAAACTGGAAAATGAGAAGACCAGACAGGCGGTCAGAGAGCGCTACGGAGAGATTGCCAAAGAGGGGACCAAAGGCTGTGGCTGCACTCCAAGTACAAGTTGCTGTGGGGATGTTAAAACTGAGGCGGCCTTTTCCGAAAGCTTAGGTTATAGCATTCAAGAACTAAAGTCAATTCCTGAGGGAGCGGACTTAAACATAGGCTGCGGGAATCCAGTGGCGATAGCGTCCTTAAAACCAGGTCAGGTCGTCTTAGACTTGGGGAGCGGGGGAGGGTTGGATTGCTTCCTGGCAGCCCAAAAAGTAGGGGAAAAGGGCTTGGTCATCGGGGTGGATATGACCCCGGAGATGATTAAAAGGGCCAGGGAGAATGCGGTTACGGCTGGATTTAATAACGTGGAGTTCCGCCTGGGGGAGATTGAACTTCTGCCAGTGGCGGATAACTCAGTGGATGTGATTATCTCCAACTGCGTGATAAATCTCTCACCGGAGAAGAAGAAAGTATTGCAGGAAGCTTATCGGGTTCTAAAGCCAGGAGGACGCTTAGCCATCTCAGATATCGTGGCTATTAAAGCAATGCCGGAAGAGATTCAGAAAGATTTGACTCTTTATGTGGGCTGTATCTCTGGTGCGGCTCTGGTAACTGATTTAGAGAGAATGTTGCAAGAAACTGGATTTGTGGAGATCAAAATTGAGCCGAAGGAACAAGCCAGAGAGATAATTCAGGAGTGGGCGCCGGAAACTAAGGTGGCTGATTACGTGGCCTCAGCTGTAATTGAAGCCAGAAAACCTGGATAAGTCAGAGTAGAAACTAAGCTACAGTTATCTCTTTGCAGAGATAGACGTCCTGGATGGCGTTCAAAAGCTCGATGCCCTCTATCATCGGTTTCTGAAAGGCTTTTCTGCCGCTGATTAAGCCCATGCCGCCGCCGCGCTTGTTTATTACCGCAGTTCGCACCGCTTCGTGCAGATCATCCTTCCCGGACGGACCGCCGGAATTAATCAATCCCACTCTCCCCATGAAGCCGTTAGCCACCTGATAGCGGACTAAGTCAATCGGGTGATCAGAAGTCAACTGAGTGTAGACCCTTTCATCAGTCTTGCCATAACTTGAGCCTGCGCCAACATTCAATGCCTTGAATCCGCCATTATTCTCCGGCAATTTTTGTTTGATAATGTCAGCCTGAATACTGGCACCCAGGTAATCAGCCTGTCCGGTCAAATCGGCGCTGACGTGATAGTCTTTCCCCTCTTTTTTGAAGGCAGGATTCCTTAAATAACACCACAAAATCGCCACCATCCCCAGCTCATGCGCGGCCTCGAAGGCCAGGCTCACTTCGGTAATCTGTCCCGTCGATTCAGGAGAGCCGAAGTAAATGGTCGCTCCTACAGCCACTGCCCCCATATCCTTGGCCTTTTTGACTGAGGCGAAAATCACCTGGTCATACTTATTGGGAAAGGTCAGGAGCTCGTTGTGATTGAACTTCAGAATGAAAGGAATCTTGTGGGCATACTTTCTAGCTACCGCCCCTAAGACTCCGGTGCTGGAAGCGACTGCATTGCAGCCTCCTTCGATGGCTAATTTGACGATATTCTCGGCATCAAAGTACATCGGATTGGGGGCAAAAGAAGCTCCGGCAGAGTGCTCGATTCCCTGGTCAACCGGCAGAATAGAGAGATAGCCGGTTCTGGCCAATCTCCCCTGACCGAAAAGGCTTTGCAGGCTTCTTAAGACTGCGTTCGGGCGGTCGGAGTGATACCAGATTCTATCGACAAAATCTGGGCCGGGGAGGTTTAACTGTTCTTTGCAGATGGTCTGGCTTTTGTGATTAAGTAAGCTGTCGGCTTCTATGCCTAAAATCTGGGCTATCTGGTCTATGTTTCTGGACATAAAATCCTCCTGATACAAAATCTGGGAGTTAATATAAGAATCGGCAGAGGAGGGTCAAGGGTGAAGAAAACGAAAGCGTCTTTTCTGGCTGTCACTGCGAGCCCCTATAAGTCGGGGCGTGGCAGTCCCTTAGAATTGAGACGAGCACCATTCAATAGGATTGCCACGTCGTCCTTCGGCTCCGCTCGGGACTCCTCGCAATGACTGCTCGTTCTTACCTCTAAGATGAAAGGGATAAATCGCCAGATACTTTAACGGATACTTAATTCTCTCCTCAAAAACTGCCCGGTATAGCTCTCTTTCACATTCGCCACCTGCTCCGGCGTGCCGGTTGCCACCACATATCCTCCTTCTTCTCCTCCTTCAGGCCCTAAGTCGATGATATAGTCCGCGGTCTTTATCACGTCCAAGTTATGCTCAATCACTAAAACCGTATTCCCCCGGTCAACTAACTCATTAAGCACGCCCAAGAGCATCTTGATGTCCTCGAAGTGCAATCCGGTAGTGGGCTCGTCCAAAATGTAAAGAGTGTTGCCGGTCTCAACTTTGGAGAGTTCGGTGGCTAATTTTATTCTCTGGGCTTCGCCGCCAGATAGGGTGGTCGCCTGCTGTCCCAAGTGAATATATCCCAGACCAACTTGTTTTAAGGTCTGCAATTTTCGCCTGATTCGAGGGATGTGCTCGAAGAAAGAAGAAGCCTCATCTACGGTCATGTCCAGAACGTCGGCAATCGATTTTCCCTTATATCTTATTTCCAAAGTCTCGCGGTTGTATCTCTTACCTTTGCAATTTTCACAGGGGACGTAGACATCAGGCAAAAAATGCATCTCTATTTTGATGATTCCGTCTCCCTGGCAGGCTTCGCACCTGCCTCCTTTGACGTTAAAAGAAAATCTTCCCACACTGTAGCCTCTGACTTTGGCGTCCGGTAGCTGGGCGAATAGGTCGCGAATGGGAGTAAAGGCTCCGGTGTAAGTAGCGGGATTTGACCTAGGCGTCCTCCCAATGGGAGATTGGTCGATGTCGATGACTTTATCAATGTTCTTCAAACCTTCAATCTTGTCATAGGACAGAGGAGGGATTTTGGAATTGTAGAAATGCTTGGCCAGAATATGATAGAGAGTCTCCTCTATCAAAGTCGATTTGCCGGAGCCGGAGACGCCGGTAACGCAGATGAAGACTCCTAAGGGGAAGGTCACTTCAATTTTCTTGAGATTGTTGCCGCGGGCGCCGGAAATTCTCAAGAAGTTGCCGATTCCTCTTCTCCTTTTGGAAGGAACAGGAATTTCCAGCTCTTCGGCTATGTATCTTCCGGTCAGAGATTTTTTGCTCTTCACTAAATCCTGAGGGGTGCCGGCAAAGACCACATAGCCGCCGGCTTTGCCTGCTCCGGGTCCTAAATCTACAATCCAATCGGCAGTCTCAATGGTCTCCCGGTCATGCTCGACTACTATTACCGTGTTTCCTAAATCCCGCAGACTGGTCAAGGTGTTCAGCAATCTCTTATTATCCCGCTGATGCAAACCGATGGAAGGCTCGTCTAAGATGTAAAGCACACCGCTTAGCCTGGAGCCAATCTGGGTAGCCAGTCTGATGCGCTGGGCTTCTCCGCCAGACAGAGAGGAGGCAGTCCGGTCCAATGTCAGATAGTCCAGCCCCACGTTGAGCAGGAAGGAGAGGCGCTCATTGATTTCCTTGAGAATCTGCCGGGCGATGGTCTGCTCTTTTTTGCTGAGATGCAGGCCCTGGAAGAACTCTTTGGCGGCCCGGACCGACAGAAGAGTCACCTCATTGATGTTTTTACCGGCAATTTTGACTGCCAGACTCTCTTTCCTGAGCCGGGCCCCGTTACATTTGGGACAGGGACGGATAGTCATATATTGCTCAATCCACTCCCGTACTCCGGAAGATTCGGTCTGCCGGAAGCGTCTCTCCAAATTGGGAATCACTCCTTCGAATCCGTCATAATAGCTTGAATCCTCGTTGTTATCTGTGCCATAGAGGACGATTTCCTTAGCCCGTTTGGAGAGATTCTTAAAGGGAGTGTAAAAGTCGAATCCATGGCGACCAGCGATACTTTTCAGATTCTGCAGATACCAGCTGCCAATCGGATTTCCCCAGGGAGAAATCGCACCTTGGGCGATACTCAGGCTGGGTTCCTTGATTACCAATTCCGGGTCAATCTCCATTTTAGTCCCCAGCCCGTCACAGCCCGGGCAGGCGCCAAAAGGGGAATTGAAGGAGAACATCCGGGGCACTAATTCTTCATAGGAGATGTTACAGTGCACGCAGGCATAGCGCTCTGAATAGAGAATTTCCTTGTCTCCAATCACATCCACTAAGACCACCCCGGAACCCATTCTTAAGGCAGTCTCCAGGGAGTCAGCCAACCGCTTAGACATTTTTTCATCAACAACCAGTCGGTCTACCACTACTTCAATGTTATGTTTCTTATTCTTCTCCAGGGAAATCTGCTCTTCCACCTCCCGCACTTTTCCGTCGACCCGGATTCTGACAAAGCCCTCCTTTTTCACCTCCTCGATTATCTCTTTGTACTCCCCTTTTCTTCCTCTTACTAAAGGTGCTAAAATCTGAATCTTACTCCCTTTGGGCAAGTCCAGAGTCGCGTCCACCATCTGGTCCACGGTCTGCTGGGAAATCTGTCTGCCACACTTGTAGCAATAGGGGGTTCCGATTCTGGCGAACAGGAGTCTCAAATAGTCGTAAATCTCAGTTACAGTTCCCACAGTAGAGCGGGGATTTTTGGCCGAAGTGCGCTGCTCAATAGAAATGGCCGGAGACAGGCCGTCGATGAAATCAACGTCCGGCTTCTCCATTAACCCTAAAAACTGGCGGGCGTAGGCAGAGAGAGATTCCACGTATCTTCGCTGACCTTCAGCATAAATAGTGTCAAAGGCCAGAGAAGATTTTCCCGACCCGGAAAGACCGGTAATCACCACCAGCCTGCCTCGGGGAAGGTCTAAGTCGATATTCTTGAGGTTGTGCTCCCGGGCACCCCTGATCTTAAGGTATTCAGGCATGGAGGGTACTCACTTTTATGTCACTTCCGGTAAACTTTTAATATAGCAAAAAAATCTCTTGTGGCAAGGCGTCAGAGTCTTTATCTTAGCCAGACTTTTCAGAAGCCTGATGCCCAACATGTCTGCCAGAGAAAAAGAAGCTAAAGAAGTCATAAGAGATTACTACGCAACCTATTACCCCGGGTTGGAACAGGTTTATCATGGGGCTTTAAAAGAGCAGGTGGAGTTTGTTTTTAATCGACTGGTGAATCAGGGGAAGTTGGACGAATATCTTCAGCAATATAAAGCTTTGACTTTACAAAGGAAAAAAGAAAAAGGTCTAGTCAAGAAAGCTCAGTAGTTTTGGGCAAAGTGCCAGTCAGAGCCACCGAAGGAAAAATTTATCGGCCCATTTCTTGATAGGGATTCCCATTAGAATTCTAATTATTTAAACCACCTACAACATATTTTGCGTATAATAGATTAATAAGAGTTATATTTTACAAAATAATGTCGATTTTTCTATAGACAGAATATAGGAGGGATAAATGACTCAAATGCACGCAGTAGGGCAGACAGCCGGCAAGGTGTGGAGCTTCTTAAAACAGAATGGAAAAACCAACTTGACCACTCTGGAAAAGGAGATAGAAGCCCCTAAGCTGCACACTTATTTGGCCCTGGGCTGGCTGGCGCGGGAAGGGAAGCTGGACCTGACTCAGGAAAAGAACAGTACCAAAGTCTGGCTGACTGAATAGCGGGTTTCTTCTAACACAATAGCTTCTTCCGTCTAAATAATAACGCCCGACAGTTTCCTGCCAGGGCGTCGGTTTAAAACTTAATCCGGTCAGCTATTCACTATTCCATCTTTTGAAGCTGCTCCTCAACAGACTTAGCCGCGGCAGCAGGGTCTTTGGCTGCCATTTCGTGGCAGGCGTGACTGCAACAGGCGTAGGATTTTCCACCATAGCTCAGATACACAGTGGTCTCGTCGATGGTGAATCTCTTGCCGCAGCCGCACAGCGCCTTAGTACCCTTGTCGGTGACCGCTATGATGTTAGCCACTGCCAAGTTCAGATGCTCAAGCTGGTGCATTCTGTCCGCCATAGCCTGCTCAGACATCTTAGCGGCAGCTGCCGGATCCTTTGCGGCCATTTCGTGACACTCATGGGTACAGCAGGCATACTGCTTGCCGCCGAAGCTGATGTATTCGGTCTTCTCATTGGGAACAAAGACCTTGCCGCAGCCGCAGACGGCCAGAGTGTTGGCGGCCGATTTCTCAGCCTTAGCAGGCGGTGAGGCCAGGGCTGAAATGGTTAAAGCCAAAATCAGCACTCCTGCCAATAGTATGATTCTTTTAGACATTAAAGCTCCTCCCGGAGTTTAAGGTTATGGGGTGAAGGAGAAATTAAATTATCATACATGTATTAGATGCTTATGCCGCCAGACAATTATCCATACGGAATATAATTTCTAATACTTTGTCAAATAAAAAAAGTAACTGACATTTTTTTGTCTTGAAGAGAACTGAATTGAATTTACTCAGATTATAGTAAGGCCATGGCAGATAAGACCCTGAGGCAGAGCATCACCGACCTGCTTTTAACCCAAGAGCTGACTGTCTCCGGGCTGGCTCAAGCCTTAGACGTTAAATTTTCCGAAATCGAGTCGGCTTTAGAGCATATCGAGAAATCTATCCGACCTAAAAAGATTAAAAGCAGGCCAGCCCTCTGCCAGCAGTGCGGCTTTGTCTTCCGGGAGCGGAAGAAATACTCCCGGCCCTCGCGCTGTCCGGAGTGCCGGAGTGAGTGGATTAAAGAGGCCAGCTTCACCATCCATTGACCTGATTCTTCCCTAAAAGAAAATTCAAACTCAGCTTGACAATTCATAGCTCCAGCCCTATTCTGGACAGCGAGAAAGTTATTTTTTTCACATATTTATTGCAAGACTGTAACAAACTTGTCATTGAGGTAGCCTAACTATGTTCAGAATCCTGCCCAGGGAAGAAAAGTTCTTCGACCTGCTCTCCGATGCGGCCACCAATCTGAAAAAAGCAGCCTGGGAGTTTGAGGAATACGTCCGTAATTTCGGCCAATCCAAAGACGGGGCTAAAAATATCGGGAACTTTGAAAGAGAAGGGGACATTCTCATCCACTCCTTGATGGACAAGCTCAACCGCACTTTTGTCACGCCTATTGACCGGGAGGACATTCACTCTCTTGCCTCCAGCATCGATGATGTTTTGGACCTGATCCATGAGACCGCCGACATCATGAACCTCTACAAGTTGAGCCATCCCACTCCGGCCATTGTAAAGCAGACTGAGATCCTCAGGCGGGGAGTGGAGGAGGTGGAAAAAGCGGTCGGCAGCCTCCGGGACAGTAAGAAGACCCGGCGCACTCTGGATTACTGCATAGAAATCAACCGGCTGGAAAATGAGGGGGACGATTTGCTGCGGGCCACCTTAGCCGAGCTTTTTTCCAACAACAAAGACCCTTTGGAGGTCATCAAGCTCAAAGAAATCTATGAACACATCGAGCAGGCTATAGACAAATGCGAAGACGTGGCGGTCATCATAGAGGGCATTGTCGTCAAGCATGCTTGAGAGTGTTCTTCTAATCTATGTCATAGTCGCGGTCGCCCTGGTCTTCGATTTCATCAACGGCTTCCATGATGCGGCCAATTCCATTGCCACGGTAGTTTCCACCCAGGTCTTGCGGCCACAGTGGGCAGTTGTGTGGGCCGCTTTTTTTAACTTCATCGCCTTTCTTTTCTTTGGCCTGCACGTAGCCAATACCATTGGTAAAGGGGTTATAGACCCGGCCATAGTGGACCCTTTTGTGATTGTGGCCGCTTTAACCGGAGCAATTGTCTGGGATATTTTTACCTGGTATATTGGAATCCCGACCAGTTCTTCGCATGCCTTAATCGGAGGATTAGGGGGAGCGGCAGTAGCCAAGGCAGGTTTTGGCGCACTAATCGCCAAAGGGTTTATTAAAATCGGCATATTCATTGTGGTCTCTCCCCTGTTAGGATTTTTGCTGGCTTATACTCTGATGACCGTTATCACCCTTATCTTCTTCAGGGCTAATCCCTCCACAGTTGATAGAATCAGCCGCAAAATGCAGTTACTCTCTGCCTCTCTTTATAGTTTAGGGCACGGAGGGAATGACGCCCAGAAGACCATGGGCGTAATTGCCGTACTGCTGTTTTCAACCGGAATGTTAGGGCCCACTTTTCATGTCCCGCTCTGGGTGGTCTTAGCCTGTCATGCGGCCATGGGACTGGGAACTCTTTTCGGGGGATGGAGAATTGTCCGAACCATGGGAATGCGGATTACCAAGCTTAAGCCGGTTGGTGGATTTTGCGCGGAAACCAGCGGGGCAATCAGTCTCTTCTTAGCCACAGGGTTCGGGATTCCGGTCTCAACTACTCATACTATCACGGGTTCAATCATAGGGACAGGGTCGGTTACAAAATTTTCCGCGGTGCGCTGGGGGGTTACCAGGGATATTGTCTGGGCCTGGGTGCTGACAATTCCGGGGTCGTTTTTGATAGCGTTTGGGAGTTACGCGTTGTTAGACCTCTTTTTGGTTTAAGTTATAGACTCGCAACCACCTGTCGTTTATGGTCTTATTCGATTTTCCAAACTTGGACCCCTCGTTGCCGTAAATCTACCAGAAGTATCATAAAAGGCTTGACAGCCCGAAGAGGTTAAGTAAACTTAAGTTTACCCAAATGGAAAACAAAGGAGTTTGAAGTAAATGAATACCTTGAAGACCACTTTACTATTAACCCTGCTGACCGTCCTTTTCATTATCATAGGCAAACTCTTAGGCGGCAACAGCGGGATGATTATCGCCTTAGTCTTTGCCGCTTTGATGAATCTGACCGCCTACTGGTTCTCTGACAAAATTGTGCTGAAGATGTACGGCGCTCAAGCGGTGACGGAAGCCGAAGATCCCCGCTTGGTGGGAATTGTCCGCCGGGGCGCACAGTCAGCCGGTTTACCGATGCCCAAGGTTTACATCATTCCCAGCGCGACCCCTAATGCTTTTGCCACCGGCAGGAATCCCCAGCATGCCGCAGTTGCAGCCACAGAAGGCATCTTGAGGATTCTAAATGACGATGAATTAGAAGGAGTAATGGCACACGAATTAGCCCACGTCAAGAACCGAGACACGCTCATCAGTTCAGTAGTCGCCACCATTGCCGGAGCAATTTCCATGTTAGCCAATATGGCCATGTGGGCCGGAATGTTCGGCGGAAGGGACCGCGACCGGGGGAATGGTTTAGGCTTGTTGGTGATGGCCATCGTTGCTCCACTGGCCGCTGTCTTAATCCAGACCGCAATTTCCAGGGCCAGAGAATTCATGGCCGACCAGGGTGGAGCTAAAATCTCCCGCAAGCCCTTAGCCTTAGCCTCAGCCCTCAGAAAATTGCAGAATGCCAATCTAAGGGTCCCGATGCAGGCCAATCCTTCCACCGCGCATATGTTTATCGTCAGTCCCTTATCAGGAGGGAGCATGCTCTCCCTGTTCAGCACTCACCCGCCAGTGGAACAACGCATCGCCCGGCTGCAGGAAATGGCTACCCGAATATAAATGAATTGATTATCTTTCAGGCGGTGTGAAAAAGCCACCGCCTTTTTTTATCTATGGCTGAAATAGCTGGCGAAATAATTCTGATTCTAATTCTAATCGTGGCCAACGGCTTTTTTGCCATCTCAGAAATTGCCTTGGTGGCGGCCCGGAAATCCAGAATCCGGCAGATGGCAGAAGAAGGGGATAAGAAAGCTCAAGTAGCGCAGAAATTGCAGGAAGACCCCAATCTCTTCTTGGCCACGGTTCAAATCGGCATCACCCTGGTCGGCACCTTAGCCGCAGTAGTGGGAGGAGCCAGAATCGTGGACGTTTTAAAATCGGCACTCTTGAATGTGCCGGTAGAATGGATTCAAAGAGAGTCAGAAGAGATTGCCATCGCCGTGGTGGTGATTGCCATTTCTTATTTATCACTGGTCATCGGCGAGCTCTTTCCCAAATATGTGGCCATTCTCTTTCCCGAAAAAGTGGCCACTGCCATTGCGGTCCCGGTTAACTTGCTTTCAAAGTTCGCCAAATTATTTGTGGTTCTCCTGACGGCTTCCAGCAAGGGCTTAGCCAGGCTGTTCGGCGTCAAAAGTAATCCAGATACCGCCTTTATCTCCGAAGAGGAGGTCAAATTCATAATTCAGGAAGGGGCAGAAAAAGGAGTTTTCGAGAAGCATGAAGAGGAATTCATCGGCTCGATTTTCGAATTCACCGACAAATTAGCCCGGCACGTGATGACCCCCAGGCCGGACATCGTGGCCCTGGATATAAATACGCCTCAGGAAAAGCTAATGCAGATAATCCTGCAGGAGGGATACTCCCGGATTCCGGTCTTCCAGAATAGCATCGATAATATAGTCGGCATCATCTACAGCCGGGATATCATAAATCTGTTAACCCAGAAAGGGCTCATAATTCTGAGCGACATCATCCGCCAGCCCTATTTTGTGCCGGATTCCAAGAAGATTTCCGAAATTCTGCGGGAGTTCCAGAAAAAGAAAGTACACATGGCGATTGTCTTGGATGAATTCGGAGGGACTGCCGGACTTATTACCATGGAAGACATTATTGAAGAAATAGTCGGAGAAATCTTAGATGAGTATGACATCGAAGAGGCCAAGGAGGTTGATTTTTTGCCGGACGGCTCGGCTCTGGTCAAAGCCACCATTCAGTTGGAGGATTTCAACCGAATTTTCAAGACCAATCTGCCTGAAAAACCTTATGATACTCTAGGAGGACTGATTACCAACACCGTTCAGAGGATTCCGGCAGTGGATGAGAAACTACAACTGTTCGGCCTGGATTTTATCATCCATCAGAAATCCGGGCACCGGCTGGAGAAAATCAAAGTGAAGACAACGCTACTTACAAAAGAATAGGTAGTTTAGACTTTGGTCGAAAAAATTTTAGCCCCTATCGCAGCCTGGATAATCTCGGTCATCTCCACTCTGGGCTACAGCGGCATTATCCTGACCATGGCCATTGAGTCAGCCTGCATACCTCTACCTTCGGAAATCATCATGCCCTTTTCCGGCTATTTAGTTTTTACTGACAGATTCAATCTCTGGCTGACCGGAATCGCCGGGGCCGTGGGCTGTGTGGTCGGCTCGGCGGCGGCTTACTGGGTGGGAATCAAGGGAGGCAGGCCATTCTTGGAAAAATATGGAAGGTATGTTCTCATTTCTCAGCATGACATAAATAATGCAGAGAAATTTTTTCAGAAATATGGAGACTGGTCTATTTTCATATCCCGGCTGCTGCCGGTGATTCGCACCTTCATCTCCCTGCCGGCCGGCATTGCTAAGATGAGATTTGGCAGATTCGTTATTCTTACGTTTTTAGGCTCACTCCCCTGGTGCTTAGCCTTAGCCTATGTGGGACAATTGATGGGTGAGAACTGGGAGCATATTAAGGTCTATTTCCGCAAGGCGGATGTCGTAATCGGAATCTTGATATTAGCCGGGATAGCCTTATTTCTCTACCGGCACCTGCGCAAATAAAACCAGTTGGTTCACAGCACCGCTTCTTGCAGAAATACTGAGAGCCTTAACAAAAATAAAGGCCGGGCTGCGTTTCCACAACTCGGCCTTTTCCCTTTCAGGCTGCCGGTCAGTCTGATGAATTAGTGCCCTCAGCGTAGGCCACGGTCTTCACACTCCCTAAAGATTCCAGCTTAGCTTTCACATCCGCAGCGTTGGAGACCACCGCAAATTTCAAATTCTCCGGGTTCAGATATTTCTGAGCCACCCGCTGAATGTCGGCCACAGTTATATTGCTCACATTTTTGCGATAGTTCTTCAGATAATCATCCCCTAAGCCGTAAATCTCCACGTAGATTACCTGAGTGGCAATCTGCTGAGGAGTCTCGAAGCGGGAGGGGAAATAGCCTGAATAGAAGTTCTTAGCATCTTCCAGCTCCTTTTCTGACACTTTTTCACTTCTAATCCTCTTAATTTCATCCAAGCTAGCCTGAATGACTGCCAGAGTCGAGTCATTGCGGGTAAAAGTTCCCACCGAATAGGAGCCACCCTCTTTGTACATGTCAAAATAACAACTGATGCCGTAAGTCAGGCCGCGGTTGGCGCGCACCTCCTGCATTAAACGGGAGGAGAAACCACCACCTCCCAGAATATAATTCATCACCAGAACCGGGAAATAATCCGGGTGATTCCTTTGAATACCCAGATGGCCGAAGTTAATATAAGTCTGGGTCAAATCCGGCTTATCCACTAAAAGCACCTGCATACCTTTAACCGGCTCGGGCTCGGCAAAGTTACGCGCCGGCAGAGTTTGCTCTTTCCAGGAGCCGAATTTCTGCTTGAGCCTGGCCAATACTTCAGACTTGGTCACATCCCCCACCACAGCTAAAATAGAATTATTGGGGATGAAATGAGCCTGATGAAAGCTAACAATATCCTGGCGGGTTAAACCTTTCACTGACTCTTCGGTCCCATCCAGAGGGAAGGCTAAGGGACTGTTTCCGTACAGGAACTCCCGGAATTTCAGGTCGGCCACGGTCTCCGGGTCATCCCAGGCCTGCTTGATTTCCCCGATTCGCTTGGAGCGGAGACGTTCAATCTCCTCATCTGCGAAGGAAGGATTCAACACCACGTCGGCCAGCAAGTCCAGTCCCTTTTCAAAGTGTTTTTTCAAGACCTGACAGTTGACGTTCAGATAATCATAGTCAGCCCCGGCCCCTAGGGAACCGCCAATAAAATCAATCTCTTCGGAAATCTGGATGGCAGCCCTGGTCTTGGTTCCTTGTCTCAACAAGTCGGCCACGAAATTGGCCAGGCCGGCTTTTCCGGAAGGGTCATCCATGCCGCCGCTTTTGGTTACCAGGCGGAACGCCACAATGGGAAGTTCATGATGCTCAATTACCATAACCTGCAGGCCGTTGTCCAGGGTCTCCTTGTAAATAGGAGGGAGTTTAATCTCATCTGATGCTGATTGAGCCAGAGCAGATAGGCTCAATCCCAGAGTAAATGTCAGAATCAGCGTGAAAATTTTCTTAATCATGTTTTGTTCCTCTTCTCTAAGATTCGGCTTGAGGTTTTTCAGGGACTAGGATTGCCACGGTACGGTTTTTTCCAGTCAGATACTCTTTGGCCACCCGCATCAGTTCTTCTTTGGTGACCGCCTGGATTTTCTCCCCTTCGTTGAAGAATTTGCGGTAGTCGCCGGCAATGGTCTGGGAATATCCAATCTGGCTGGCTTTCCTGGAGACCGTCTGTAGACCGTAGTAAAAGTCGGCTTCCAGTTGATTCTTGGCTTTCTGAAGCTCCTGGTCAGTCACCAGTTCAGTGGTCAGCCGCTCCAGTTCAGCGTAGAGTTCATTTTCAACATCTTCAGCGCTTTTTCCCGGCTTGACCGTGGCCGAGACGTAAAACAAGCCCGGGTCAATCTGCTCGTCAGCCCCTCCCCAGACATTGACAGCAATCTGCTTATCATAAACCAATCTTTTGTAGGCCCGAGAGGACTGCCCGTCAAACAAAATCTTGGCCAAAACCTTCAGCGGGACGATATCGGCGTGATTGATATCCGGGATGTGATAACCGGCTACAAACACGGGAGTCTGGGCAATCTTATGCACCATGACCCTTCTCTCTCCGGCTTGAGGAGGTTCGACAGTCTTGACCGGCGGTCCGGAAGGCTGGGCTTTCATACCGCTGTAGTATTTTTTCACCAGAGCCACGGCCTCATCAGTGTTGAAATCCCCCACAATGACCACGGTAGCGTTATTAGGGGCATAGTGAGTGCGGTAATACTCCTGGCAATCCTCCAGAGTTATGGCATCCAAATCAGACATCCAGCCCACCACCGGCCAGTGATAGGGATGGGCAGTGTAGGCAGCGGCATAGAGCTGTTCAATCACCGCGCCGAAAGGGGAGTTGTCGGTGCGCAGCCTGCGCTCCTCTTTGACCACTTCTCTTTCGCTGGCCAGATTCTCCGGGGTAATGTTGAGATGAACCTGTCTTTCCGCCTCCAGCTTTATGGCCAGCTCTAATTTATCAGCCGGCAGATTCTCAAAATAGGTGGTATTATCGTTAGAAGTCCAGGCGTTTAAAGTACCCCCATTAGCCTGGACTAATTTGGCATGCTCTTCCGGCTTTATATTCTTAGAGCCTTTGAACATCATGTGCTCAAACAGATGGGAGATGCCGGTGATGCCGGGTCTCTCGTTTCTGGAGCCGACTTTGAACCAGACCTGATAGGAGACAATCGGGGCGGAATGGTCCTCGAGGGTCAGGATGGTCAGGCCATTATCCAATTTATACTCTTTAACGTCCAAATTTAAGCTCTGTCCCAGAGCTATGGAGACAGTAAAAAACAGAAAGACTAAGAGACTAAGCTTCATCCCAGGTTTGGGCATAAGACCTCCGGTTAAGTCTTGATGATTTAATTACTTTTATTGAGGAAAGGTTACTCAACTTCAATTTCATAGGGAGATAAATAGAGAATGTGCTCATTTTCAAAAACAAAATTGCCCTGCCAGATGTTCTGCAGTTGGTTTAAATCTTCTACGAACCAGAGAGCCCGGTCTAAGCCAAAGGGCAGAGGGGAGCGATACTTCGGCAGGTCCAAAATCTCCACTTTGCGGTCGCTTTTCAGTCCTGCCTTAGATTTGGCAATTTGAATGGCCTGCAATAGGCCGCCAAATCTATCAATCAGCCGGTTCTTTTGAGCTTGATTGCCAGTCCAGACCCTCCCTTGAGCAATCGAATCAACATAGGCGGTATCCAGGTTTCTCCCTTCAGCTACTTTGCCCACAAATTCAGTGTAAAATTCATTTACCTGGCGCCGGACTATTTTTCTTTCCTCATCCGTAAAGGTGCTGGTAGTGCTATAAAGGTCTGAATGCAGCCCTCTCTTTTCAATCTGAATATTGACTCCAATTTTCTTATACAGCCCGGCCAGGCTGAATTTACCGGAAATAACCCCGATGGAGCCAGTAATAGTTCCCGGACTGGCCAAAATCTCTTCACCAGGGATAGCCACGAAATAGCCTCCAGAGGCGGCTGCGTCAGACATACTCACAATGACCGGTTTCCGCTTTCTGGCCAGGATGAGTTCCCGCCAGATGACATCCGAAGCCAGACCTGAGCCGCCGCCGCTGTCAATTCGTAAGACGATAGCCTTGACTGACTTGTCATTCTTAGCCAGTCTGATTGCGCCGACTATGGTTTGCGAGCCGACCGTATTGCCGAAGAGCAAATCCCCACTGCTGGCACCGCTGGTAATCATGCCGGTCACATAAATCACCGCAATCTTAGGCGGGTCCTCCCAGCTGGTCTGATATTCATCACGAGAACAATAGGCTTTTTCAGACAAGAGCTTGGGGCGAGAATCAAATAAGGCTAATTTCTTAGGCGCGGTCTCTTTTATAATCTCCTCAATCTCATCCGGAAAAGCCAGCCGGTCCACCAAGCCGGCCTGAAATGCCTCACTGGCCGTGAAGGGACCCTGATTAATCTTCTGTATAACCTCTTCTTTGCTCCATCCCCGGTCAGTGGAAATCTCTGTAACCATTTGCTCGAAGAGGTCATCCAGAACTGATTTTACCACCTCCTGATGGGCTTCAGACATACTGTCTCGGGTCAAAAGGTCGGAAGCGGTTTTATACTTTCCCACATGCTCCAGGTCTGCCACTATGCCTAGCTTATTGAGAGTACCTTTCAAAAAAGTCACCTGGGCTGACAGACCGGAAAAATCTAAGTAACCAGAGGGCAACATCACTATTTTATCTGCCACACTGGCTAAATAGTACTCCTTAGTCCTACCGATCTCCAGGTAGACAATCAGATTCTTGTGACCGGCTTTGAACTTCTGCAAAACCTGGCGCAATTCCTGAATCTTTGCCATCCCACAATCCAGAGGAGCAATTCTGACCACCAGGCCGGTTATGGTTTTGTCCGTTTTAGCCTTTTCTATAGTCTCCAATACCTGATGCAAAGTCTTGTCTTTACTCTTGAATCTCCCCCGGCGGGCCTCCTCCGGCAGGGCGCCTCCCAGACTCATAAAGAGAAAGTTATTTTTTCGCTGCAGAATAGTCCTGTGCCTCTGGCTGGAAAAGCCCAGATAAGTTACTCCATTCTTCAAGCCCCCATTTTCTCTGAAGAAGTTGAACGACCCCAGGGATAGATTGGCGAAGTTTATTTTACCTCCCATGAAGAAATTATCCCCTTTATCGTCGACCTGACCTTGCAGGTATATACCGGGAATGATTTCAACTTCTCCTTTGAAGAGAAAGTCTGCCTGAGAGAAAAAGCCCTGGTCTGAATGCGTAAGACCTTCAACCGATAAGGTCACCCGGTCAGTCGCTGGTCTGACAGCTAAACCGTAATTAAACTTGATATTCTCTCTCTCGCCCATAAAGGTAGGGCGATTGAGCTCACTGGTCTTGAATCCAAAGGAAATGTATTTGACCGGCCTGACTAAAAGACCGAGGCTCCAGGAAGAAAGCTTGTCATAATCCTTATTGGTAGAGCCGAACCAATTGTAGCTGGTTCCGAAATGAACTTTTCTGGAAAGAGAGATTCCTTGAGCCAGAGTGTACTTACGGTAACTGACTGAAGAGCCATAGCCAAACCATTCTGCGGCAAATCCGGTCTTCCCCAAAGAGGCAAACAGGCCGTTGTCTCCGTCAAAGGCGCTGTCGCTATGGCTGTGCAGATAGTAAAACTGAAAGCCCCGGTTAATCCCCAATCCGGCGGGATTATAGAGCAGAGACCAGATGTCATCCGAGGTAGAGACCGAGCCAAAAGGCAAATTCGGATTCGACAGAGGAGAGAGCTGGGCTGCCGTGAGTTGAAATAGAAGTAAAAGAGCAGTTAGAACAAAAATTATTCCAGATCCAGTCATTAACACTCCTTAGGGATATTACGTAAAAGAGGTTTTTTAGTTCGCATTTTTTTAAACCTGGCTATTTCATATAAAAGAATGCCTGCGGCCACGCTGGCGTTTAAGGACTCGGCTGAGCCATACTGAGGAATAGAAATCTTCTCATCAGCCAATTTCAACAGCCCGTCTGACAGGCCAAAAGCCTCTCCACCAATAAGAAGGCAGAGTGGCTCCGAAAAATCAAACTCCTGACAGGGAATGCCTCCTTTTGCCACTGCGCCTAAAATTCTAATCCTGCCTCTCAATTTTTGGATAAGCTCAGTAAGTATTACCGGGTAAAAAATGGCGAGATGAAATAGAGAGCCCATGGTGCCACGGACTACCTTAGGATTGTACAGCTCAACTGAATCCCTGGAGATGAAAATCCCCTCGACTCCCAGCGCATCCGCGGTACGGATGATAGTCCCTAAGTTGCCCGGGTCTCTAATATTATCCAGGGCAATCACTAATTCCGGCTGGGATTTCAAGAATTCATCCAGGTTGAGCTCTCTTTTCTCTACCACAGCCACTACCCCTTGCGGATTCTCGGTCTCAGCCATCTTGCGCAGGGCCCTTTCCTGAATCTCCAGAAATTTGACTCCTCTTTTCTTGGCCAGAGCCAGAATTTCAGCACTGCTTTGATTCTCTTTGAAGCTATGGGTGCAGTAGAGCTGTTTGACTTCCCAAACCGAAAGGAGCGCCTCTTGAGTCAGTCTGGTCCCTTCCACCAGGAAGAGATTGCTCTTTTTTCTTCCTTTTTTCTGCTGATAGGAGAGGAGTTCTTTCAACTGAGCTTTAGTAAGCATTTGCCAGAAGCGATGATACTTGCTCCGGGACAGGGTGTCAAGTAAGCGGACTTGCTTTTGCCTATTCGTGGCGTTAAAATTCGGATAGAGTAATTGTATGCGACTCAAATTCTTGCTGGGGAGTCTGATGGTAATCTCTCTAATGCTGTCCGCTTACTCTGCGGATAAGACCATTCGCCTGCAATTTCATGCGCCAAATTCACCCCTGGAGCAGTATGGAGGCAGAAGAGTCATTCCCCAGCCCAGAATCGGGCTGGCGCTCTCCGGAGGAGGGGCCAGAGGCTTTGCCCATATCGGGGTCTTGAAAGTTTTGGAGCGGGAAAACATTTCTATTTCTGCTATTGCCGGGACCAGCATGGGAGGAGCCATTGGAGGATTGTACGCAGCCGGTTATTCGGCAGCGGAATTAGAGCGCCTGGCACTGGAGATTGACTGGCAGGACATCTTCTCGGATACGCCTTCCCGGCTTTCCCTGCTCCAGCCCCAGAGAGAGGAGGCAGAAGGGGCTTTGTTCCAGATTCGCTTCGACGGCCTGGAACCCCAGATTCCATCTGGAATTACCTCAGCCCAGAAGCTAACCAATCTTCTTTCTGGTTTAGCTTTTCAGGCTGATTATCAATCCAACGGCAACTTCAACCATTTGGAAATACCTTATCGGTCGGTTACCACCGATTTAGTTTCCGGTGATAAAGTCGTGCTGGATTCAGGCGAGCTGGGGATGGCCATACGTGCTACGATTGCGGTCCCCTTAGCCATTACCCCGGTCGCCTATGATGGAAGGCTCTTAGTGGATGGAGGATTAGTTGACCCGGTTCCGGTTGAAGTCGTAAAGCAGATGGGGGCGGATAAGGTCATCGCCGTCAATACCTCTGCGGTTCTGCTTTCTAAAGAGAAGATAAAAGACCCATTAGACATCGCCTCGCAGTCGGTAAGCATTATGTCTCTTCAGCAGGAAAATAAGAGTTTGCAGATGGCGGACTTAGTCCTGGAGCCGGCTCTGTCCGGATTTTCCTCCACGGATTTCGCTCAGGCGGAATCACTCATAGTATTGGGCGAAAAAGCTGCAGATTCACTTTTGCCACAGATAAAACAATTGGTAGAGCAGGACTCTTCAGAAAATTATTACATAGAAAAAATCGAGTTCCACGGAAATCAGGGGATTACTGAAGATTCACTGAGAATCTGGACCGGTCTAACAGTTCCAGTCCGAATTTCAGAAGAGGAAATCTACCAAAGACTTGCCAATATATACAGCAGAGGATTTTTTAAAGAGATTTATGCGGAGATTGACAGCAGCCCAGATCCGGCCACTTTGACCATATTTATCGAAGAGAATCCACCGGTTAGAGAAGTAGTTATAATGGGTAATCCCAAAAACCCGCAGAAAATAAAAGTATTGGCCCTAAATGACCCCCATGAAGATATTTTTGACTATCCTAGGCTAAACGAATTAGTCAAGAAAGAATTGAACCGTATCAGAGAGAGTGGAGCCAGTTTAGCAAAGATAACCTCAGTTGAATATGATTCGTCTTTAGAGAGGTTAATTATTGATGTGGATTACGGGAGAATCGCTCAGATTAACTTGGAGGGAAATGAAAAGACTAAAGCTTGGATGGTCTACGGCAACTTTACTCTAAGAAAAGGAGAAGTCTTTAATCTAAAGGAGGCCCAGAAGGGAATAGATAATCTTCGGGCCAGCGGCTACTTCGACCAGGTTAGTTTAAGAGCGGCCAATTCTCCTGGCGGTGCGGTACTCAACCTGTCTCTGACTGAGAAAAAGTTTACGGTCTTGAAAGGGGGTCTGCACTGGAGAGATGAATATCATCTGGAGGGATTTTTGGAATCAGGCTACCTGAATTTGTTTGGAACCGGAAATCAGATTTTTCTGCGCAGCCTTTATGGCGAACGAAAAGAAGACCATTCTCTGAGATTAAAGGCGAATCGAATATTCAAAACCTATCTGACCTACCAGCTATTGTTCTACTACCGCAACCAGGAGAATTTTCTCTACGACCAGGGCAGTAGAATCGGCGAGTTCGATGAAATCAGAAGAGGGATGAGCTTCAGTTTAGGACACAATCTGGCTAAGTTAGGAAAAGTTTCAGCCGAAGTCTTGGCCGAAAGGGTCAGCATATATAATTCAGCAACTAACACATCTACCGGCACTAATAAGAGGAGCCTATGGTTTAAAATCCTGTTCGATAACCTGGACCGCTACCCCTATCCTCGGAGCGGAAACTACAATCAGCTCAGTCTGGAAATCGCCTCCCGAATTCTGGAGGGAGATGTGTCCTATCGCAAGTTCTCATCCTCACTAGAAACTTACCTTCCCCTGACTGAAAAAATAGTCTTTCATCCCCGGGCACAGGCCGGCTACGCCGACAGAAAACTGCCTCTGTACGAGAAATTCTGCCTGGGGGGTAAGGAGAGTTTCTATGGCTTCAATATAGCCGAAAAAAGAGGAAATAAATTGGCAGAGTTAAGCTTAGAGCTGAGATTACAGAGCGCCCGGCGAGTTTTCTGGTTTGTGCGATATGATGTGGGAGACACCTGGGAAGATGAGGTCGAACTGAGAAACGTCAAGCACGCCTTAGGGTTAAAACTTGGAATAGCTACTCCTCTGGGACCCTTGGAGTTAGGGTATGGTTATAATTCTTTAAACCGGGATGAACTTTATTTGACCTGGGGGTATCAATTTTAACGAATTTTTTGCTTGACAAGATTAAGAAAGAATAGGATATTAGCGTATAGAGTGTGCAGGTAGTACTATAATTTTGGAAGTAACCTTAAACCAGGGGAAACTGCCTGAAGAAGACAACAAGGAGGTGGTTGTAGCGCAGCCTGTTGAGTTGACCAAAATTTTTAAGCCTAAATCAAAATTCACCCATAAATCTTTTAAGAAAGGATGGGTCGTATGAGGAAATTATGGGTTTTACTTGTGGCATTAACACTGGTTGCGCTGCCAGTGTGGGCCGCTAATAAGGTGGTGGTAAACAAAGCCGTCGATTCAGATGTCACCTTCAATCTCTCGACCGACCAGGAATTAGCTGGTCTGGCGGTAGCTTTGAAGTTTGCTGACAAAAACGACGACGTTACCATCACCGGTTACTCATTTGAAGGGACTCGCCTTGAGAATCTGTCGCTCAAGGAAGTGATCATCGACAACGTCGAAAAGACCGTGGTCGTGTACGGCATTGTTTTAAACGAGGCCAACATCGCCCCTGGTGACGGACCGATTGTGAATCTAACTGTGGCCGGAACCGGTAAGGTAAACTTCACACTTACTACAATCGGCAAACAGGAGGGCATTACCCTGGTTACGCCTATGGCTCAGGAAATCCCGAATGAATTCGAGCAGTCCATTTCGGGTTCTTCGGTCTTACCGGCCAGCTATGACTTTTTCCAGAACTTCCCTAACCCCTTTAACGCCACTACTACCATTCGCTATAACCTGCCTGAGCAGGCTAACGTCAGGCTGGAAGTCTTCAACATTCTGGGTCAGAGGGTAAAAACTCTGGTCAATGAGCCGCAGACAGCCGGCTACAAGCAGGTGGTGTGGGATGGCAAAAATGACCAGGGAGACAATGTCTCCTCTGGGGTTTATTTCTACCGCATCAGTGCTGGAAAGCACCGCGACGTATTTAAGATGTCCCTTCTGAAGTAATCACCCTAAGCCAAAAGAAAAGCCCCGCGGTTGCCATACCCCGGGGCTTTTTAATGGTCTAAAATCAGTGGAATTTATTTCTTGTCAGTCTTAACTTGCGGGGCCGTATTCTTAACGTAAGCTTTGGTTATCTTTACAGTCTCTTTCGGCATATCGTTAGGACCGACCGGCAGATTAGAAATTTTATCAGCTATCTCCATTCCTTTTACCACCTTGGCAAAACCGCAGAAGCCCTGTTTATCCAAAAAGCTGTTGTCTTTCAAATTGATGTAAAACTGGCTGCCGGCACTGTGGGGCTGGTTGGTTCTGGCCATTCCCAGAGTTCCCCGAACCTGAGGCTGGCTGGATTTCTCATCCTTAATGGTATAACCCGGGCCACCTGAGCCATCGCCACTCGGGTCACCTCCTTGGATTACAAATCCCTTAACCAGACGGTGGAAAGTCAGACCGTCATAGAACTTTTTATTCACGAGATCCATAAAATTCTGGGCAGTATTGGGTGCGGCATCAAACAACAGTTCAATCTCCATATTTCCCTGATTGGTTTCCATCACGACAATCGGATTTTTTTTCATGACCGGCTTTTCCTCGGTTTTGACGGCTTGCTTTTCATCAGTGGCATAGATTGTACCCCCAGCCAATAATAGGGCTGCAACAATTAAAGAACAGGCTCTCTTCATCTGATATCTCCTTTCAGACCCCAAAATACGCAGGCTGGACAGTAAGTCAAGTTGGGTTGAAAAAATGTTCTTGTGAACTAAATCACAATTAGCTATAATTGTAATAATTTCAAAGAATGAGAAGGATTCTCAAAAGTTGTTTCGCAACTGGTTGTAAGTCAAGCAAATCCGACGACCCATTCTGTCCGGTTTCGGCATTCAAGTTGCAAGTATAAAGAGAATCACATATAATATTTCCTAGATAAGGAGGATAGTATGCAGAACCATGACCGCAACCCCTTTGAAATAGCGCAGATTCAGTTGGGGCAGGCGGCCAAGACCTTGAAGTTAGAGCCCCATGTGCACGAGGCCTTGCGCTGGCCCATGCGAGAATTACACCTTTCTTTTCCGGTTAGAATGGACAGCGGAAAGGTTCAAATGTTCAAAGGATTCCGGGTCCAGTATAATGCTGCCCGGGGGCCCTGTAAAGGAGGGATAAGATTTCACCCGGAAGAGACCATCGACACAGTCCGAGCTCTAGCAGCCTGGATGACTTGGAAGACAGCTTTATTGGACCTCCCTTTAGGAGGCGGCAAGGGTGGAGTTATCTGTGACCCCAAGAAGCTTTCTCCGACAGAACTGGAGAGAATCTCCCGAGCTTACATTTGTTGCATTGCCCAGTCTGTGGGTTCACACCAGGACTGCCCGGCGCCGGATGTTTACACCAACCCTCAAATCATGGCTTGGATGGTGGACGAATATTCCAAGATAAAAGGCTACCAGGACCCAGGCATGATAACCGGTAAACCTTTAGCCATAGGTGGTTCCCTGGGCCGGGGCGACGCAACTGCCAGAGGAGCAGTTTACACGGCTCGGGAAGCTGCCAAGATGTTAAATCTCGAGACCAACAAGGCTACAGTAGCCGTACAGGGATATGGTAATGCTGGCTACTATGCGGCCAAGTTGTCTGAAGAGATCCTAGGCGCCAAGGTAATAGCGGTTTCAGACTCCAAAGGTGGAATAATCAATGAGGATGGCCTGGATGCAGATAAGGTACAGCAGTACAAGGAAAAGAAAGGCTCAGTAGTAGGATTCCCGGGCGCCAAGCCCATATCCAACGAAAAGCTATTAGAGTTAAAAGTGGATATTCTCTATCCCTCGGCGTTGGAGAATGTGATTACTAAAGAAAATGCGCCTAGAATAAAGGCTAAAATAATCGCTGAGGCGGCTAATGGCCCCACCACTCCGGAAGCAGACGACATCCTCTACAAGAATGGCGTATTTGTAATCCCAGACTTTCTATGCAACGCAGGTGGAGTAACCGTTTCCTACTTCGAGATGGTACAGAATATGTATAACTATTACTGGGATCTAGAGACTGTTCACAAGCGGCTGGAAGAAAAAATGGTGAAGGCCTTTTATTCAGTTATGGAGGCAGCCAAGAAATACAAAGTCAATAACCGCGTGGCCGCCTACTTAGTGGCGGTCAGCCGGGTGGCAGAGGCCATGAAGCTCAGAGGCTGGGTTTAAACGCATTCTAACCTCCTTTAGAGAGAAGAGGGGTTCTTCAGAACCCCTCTTCTGTTTTACAAATCCGTATCACCTTTAGCTGTCTTAAGACCAGCCGATGATAGCAATAGAGCCGGGTCAGGCCATTAAACTTGACTTAAGAATAGAGTTCTGTTAGCTTGCCAGATAGCGGAGGAAAAGTGGCCAATCGTGAGATTCAGACCGTAGTTAAAAACAATCAGCGAATAGTCAGCATCGATGAGGTCAAAAGAAACGAGAAAATAAAAAGACTGATTGAGCGGGCAGACTACTACTTAGGGGTCTTAGGCTACACCGAACACGGTTTACGGCACTGCAGTCTGGCGGCCAACATCGCCCATAATATCATGGCCCGCCTGGGAAAGCCGGAGCACCAGGCCCAGCTGGCAGCGGTTGCGGCCTATATGCACGACATCGGTAATATAATCAACCGTGATTTTCACGCTCAGAGCGGAGCGGTACTGGCCTACCAGCTCTTGAGTGAAATGGGGATGCCCCAGGAGGATGTCATAGAGGTCATGGCCGCTATCGGTAATCACGACGAAAAAGACGGTTCGCCGGTCAATGAAATCGGGGCAGCAGTCGTCTTAGCCGATAAATCGGACGTGCATCGCTCCCGGGTCAGGACCCTGGACAGCATCAAACAGGACATTCATGACCGGGTCAATTATGCGGCGACCTCCTCCTTCTTAAGGGTAGACGCTGAAAAGAAGACCGTCTCCTTGGAGATAAAAATCGACACCACTATCTCTTCGGTGATGGAGTATTTTGAGATTTTTCTATCCCGCATGGTAGTCTGCCGCCGGGCGGCCTTGTTCTTAGGGATGAGATTCGAATTAGAGATTAATGGATACAAGCTGCTTTAATGAAACTTACCTATAAGTCAGCCGGGGTGGACGTAAGCTCGGCTGACCGCATCAAACAGAAAATAAAAAAAATAGCAGGCCGTTCTGTTCCAACGAAATTTTTATCCTCCCTGAACGGTTTTGGAGGATTTTTCCCCTTAAGCCAGGAATATAAAAATCCGGTTCTGGTCTCTTCCACGGATGGAGTGGGGACCAAGCTGAAAGTCGCCTTGATGGCCGGCAAGCATGATACGGTGGGGGAAGATTTGGTTAACCACTGTGTCAATGACGTTTTAGTTCACGGAGCCAGACCTTTATTCTTTTTGGATTACATTGCCTGCGGGAAAAAGACCCTACGATTCGTTCCTGACATTGTCCAGGGGATTTCCCGGGGCTGTCAGCAGACCGGATGCGCCTTAATCGGCGGTGAGACAGCCCAGATGCCGGAGTTCTATGTTGAAGGGGAATATGACCTGGCCGGATTCATTGTGGGAGTAGTCGAAAGGAAAAAGATTATAGATGGTAGTAAAATTAAGGCAGGCGACCAATTATTAGGGTTGGCATCTTCCGGCTTGCACACTAACGGCTACACTCTGGCCAGAAAAGTCTTCCTGGAAAAGACGGGCTTTAAGTTAAACCGGAATATCCCCGAATTAAAATGCACTTTACAAGATGAACTACTGAAAGTACACCGCTGTTACTTGTCAAGTCTGAAGTCACTTTTGGAAGAAAATCAAATCAATGGGATGGCTCATATCACAGGAGGGGGGATTGAGGGAAATTTAATCAGAATTCTGCCAAAGAGAATGCAGGCAGTGGTCAACACGGACAGCTGGAGGGTGCCGCCGGTGTTCAGATTGATTCAGCGTTTAGGGAAAATAGAATCAACCGAGATGTATAAGACTTTTAACATGGGAATCGGTATGGTCTTAGTGGTTAAAGAAAAGGACTTAAGAAACTCGATGATAAGACTTTCCAGAGCCGGAGAAACGGTTTATCATATCGGAGAAATAGCAAGAGCTAAACGGAGCGTCAGGCTGGTACATTAGAATGGTTCCGCTGATATTGATAATCTTAGACGGCTATGGCTTAAATCCCAATCCTAAAGGGAATGCGGTGGCCTTAGCTAAAAAGCCGAATCTAGACCGCCTCTTTTCAGCCTATCCTTATACCACGATTAAGACTTCAGGCTTAGATGTCGGTCTGCCTGACGGTCAGATGGGGAATTCAGAGGTGGGACACTTAAATATCGGCGCCGGCAGAATCGTGTACCAGGATATAACCAGGATTGATAAGGCTATTCAAGAGGGGAGTTTTTTCCAGAATCAAGCCTTGCTGAAGGCTCTGCATTATGCCAGAGACAATAGGAAAGCCCTGCACTTGATGGGTCTGGTCTCAGATGGGGGAGTGCATTCGTCTCTGAATCATATCTATGCGTTGTTGAAAATGTGCAGACAGGAAAAAGTTCCGGAAGTCTACTTGCACGCTTATCTGGATGGAAGGGATACCTCCCCGACTGCCGGGGTCAATTTTGTCAAGCAGCTCTTGGATAAAATGGAAGAGATCGGCGCGGGAAAACTGGCGACTATAGTGGGAAGATACTACGCCATGGATAGGGATAAGAGGTGGGATAGACTCCAGAAGGCTTATCAGGCCCTGGTTCTCGGGGAAGGTTTATACACAGATGAACCCCTTTCAGCCATTCAGGACTATTACGTCCAAAAGATTACCGATGAATTCATGCTGCCCATAGTTTTAGGGGATAAACAAAACGGAAAATTGTCCGGCCGCATAAAGAATGAAGACGGTGTCATTTTTTTTAATTTTAGAGCAGATAGGGGAAGAGAGATGTCTTTTGCCCTAACTGACCCAAATTTCAAAGAGTTTTCCACCTGGGTGAAGGTCAGATTGACCACAATGTGCTGGTATCACGACAATCTGGAAGCAGAAATAGCGTTTCCACAGGAGAAGCTCGCCAATATATTAGGAGAAATCTTAAGCCGCTTAGGCAAGAGGCAATTGCGCATTTCGGAGACCGAAAAATATGCCCACGTCACCTTTTTTTTCAACGGCGGAGTGGAGACTCCTTTTCCGGGTGAAGACCGGGTCCTGATTCAATCTCCCAAAGTGGCCACCTATGATTTGAAGCCGGAGATGTCGGCCTATGAAGTCACAGACAAACTGTTAAGTGAGATTGAATCGAAAAAATATGAGGTCATAATCCTGAATTATGCCAACTGTGACATGGTGGGGCATACCGGGGTGATTCCGGCAGCAGTCAAAGCGGTAGAGACAGTGGATGAATGTACAGGTCGGGTGGTAGAGGCAATACTAAATCAGGAGGGCTGTGCCATTCTGACTGCAGACCACGGCAACTGTGAGATGATGATTGATTACCAGACCGGAGGGCCGCATACCGCGCACACCACACTGCCGGTGCCCTTCTGCGTGGTGAAGAAGGGATTGAATCGAAAATTAAAATCAGGAGGAAGATTAGCCAACATTGCCCCGACTATGCTGGATATCTTAGGCATCCCCCAGCCCGCAGAAATGAATGAGCCCAGTCTCTTAGCCTGATGGTGTTTTTTAAAAGCAGGGAATTCCTCTTAGTTCTTCTATCCGCACTCTTTTTCAGCTTCTCTTTTCCCCCCTCGCCTTTCGGTTTTCTGGCCTATTTTTCGCTTGTGCCGCTATTTTATGCTCTCAAAGATTCTACCCCTTTCAAAGCCTTCAAGCTCGGATATCTCTTTGGCGTCCTGACCAACTTTCTGCTACTCTACTGGATTGTCTGGCAGACTTTCTATGGAGAGTATTTTGTCCTGCCGGCGTCGGTGTTAGCCTGGCTGATTTTGGCGCTTTATCCGGCAGTGTGGAGCTGGCTGGTTATGGCTCTCGACTCAAGATGGAGGATTGGCTTCGCATTAGCGCCTTTTCTCTGGGTGGGATTAGAGTATCTAAGAGGATTAGGCCAGATAGGTTTTCCCTGGATTGATATGGCGTACACACAGGCTGGATATCTGCCTATGATTCAATTTGCCTCATTCACCGGAGTACAGGGTGTCTCATTCTGGGTCGTCTTGCTGAATGTACTGATTTTCTACTGGCTCATTTCAGGTAAAAGCCGTTTGAAACTGGCTACGGCTTTGGCAATTGTCATACTGCTGGCGATTCCTTATCTTTACGGCCAGAAAGAACTGCGTAAAACTAAAAATTCCGAGAAAGTCAAAATGGCCCTGATTCAAGGGAACATCGACCCGAACATCAAATGGGACCCGCAATTCCTGGACTACAATTTGGAAGTGTACGACAGCCTGAGCAGAATAGCCGCAGAGGCCCAGCCAGACCTAATCATCTGGCCGGAGACTGCCTGCCCCTGTTACCTGGAAAAAGAGCCGGTCTATATGGAGAGGGTGGAGAATCTGTCCAAAGAGCTGAAAGCAGACATAGTCTTAGGAACGGATGATTACTGGGTTTTAGGCCCGGAGCGATATGTCTTTTATAATTCAGCCTTCTGGATATCACCTGAAAATGGTTTAGCAGACAGGTATTACAAAATGCAGTTAGTCCCCTTCGCAGAGAGAATCCCTTATACAGGAAATTTAAGAAGATTCGAAGAGATAGAATTGGGTCAGGCTAATTTTTCTCCGGGAAAGGATTACACTTTATTCGAAACCAAATCTGGAAAATTTCCGGCCCTGATTTGTTATGAAATCGCCTTTCCAGATTTGGTGCGCAGGTTTGTTAACAAGGGAGCAGATTTCATCGTAAACATTACCAATGATGCCTGGTTCGGTAGAACCGCCGGTCCTTACCAGCACGCCAACATGGCCATCTTGCGGGCGGTGGAGAATAGAATCTCGATTGCTCGCTGTGCCAACACCGGCATCACCATGACGGTTGATTCCTACGGGAGAATTTTGGATAAGACCTCTCTTTTTGAAGCCGCCAATTTAATAAGTGAAATTCCAAAGCGAAATGAGACTACCTTTTTTACCCAGGCAGGACCCTGGGTGGGAAAGCTCTCTTTGCTGCTAACCTTATTATGCGCTGTGGCAGTGTTTTTCAAAAAACTAATTTAATATGAAGAAATTACTTCCAACGCTTCTAGTGCTATCATTTTACGGCTTAACTCCGGGGCAGAGCTGGACTACCTACACTAATATGAACACGGTGGCTGAAATCGTTACTATGGCAGATAAGCTTTACTGCGCTACCAACGGGGGAGTTTTAGTTGTCACTACTTCCGACAGAAGCCTTCAGAAAATTACCAATACTGAGGGTTTGGGTGGGATTTCGATTGAGTCTGCGGCATTAGACGCTCAGAATACGCTCTGGTTCGGCTCCACCAACGGTAAGCTGTCGCGCCTTGACCTGAGCAATCAGAGCTGGACTATTTACAATCAATTCATAGACCAGAATGGGCAGAAGTTGGGCCTCCTGAGCATTTTTCCGGACAGCGGTAGAATCTGGATCGGACACAGCCAGGGCCTGGCTCTTTTCGACCGGGACAGAAACGGAGGGGAGATAAAGGAAAACTATAAAAACTTTTCCGGTCTGATTTCACCCCTCTCTGTCCAAGCCTGCTTGGTCTGGCAAAACCAGCTCTGGATTGGCACCAGCGTGGGGATAGCCCTGGCAGATAAGAATGATTTCAATCTTTTAGACCCCTCCCATTGGACCGGCATGGATAAGAACTCCGGCAAGGGTCTCTCCAATGACTTCGTTTTGGCGTTGGGACTCTGGCAGGATACCTTGTGGGTAGGGACCAAGAGCGGAGTGTTTAAACTCAATTCAATGGATACTTCCTTTAGCTTCTCCGGTCTGGGAGGGTTGGAAATCAGAGACCTGAAGAATCTTAACGGAAGTCTGTATGCTGCCACTTCTGCCGGTATTTACAGCTATGACTCAGGAGCCTGGAATCTGATAAATGTAAGCGGGCTGGTCACGACCGATTTGAATGCTATTTCCGTGGATAATTCTGGCAAATTGTGGGCCGGAACTGAGGGAGAAGGATTGGCAGTATTTGAAAACTCAACCTGGCAGTCTGTGAGTGTTTCCGGGCCTTCGGGCAATATTTTTAATGACTTATTTTTAGACCAATCTGGCAGACTGTGGTGCTGTAATCTTGATCGCGGCGGGTCTGTTCTGGATAACCTTACTTGGACTGTGTTCGACACTTTTGGAACCACTTTTTCCTCCGTAATCGTAGACCCATTAGGTCAAGCCTGGTTTGGAACTTGGGGTAAGGGTGTTCTGCGAAACAGAAATGGAAACTGGCGCTACTACAACAACGTCTCTCCCTTAAACTCTCCTCTCAGGCCGGTCTGCACCAATTCCAGTTTTGTGGCTGTTTACGGGGTGGCAGTGGATGAACAGGGAAATCTCTGGTTTGCCAACCGGGATGCCTGTGATGGAACCGCTCTGGTCGGACTGGCAGCAGGGACAGAATCGACTTTCGTGAGCTACAAAGAAAATGAAAATATCAACGGTGACTCCCTGCGCTCTAACAGTATGCCTTTCTGTTTTGCCAAGGATGGAACAGTCTGGGTAGGCTACATCGATGCTGGTCTGGACGCCTTAAACTATAATTTTACTCTGACCGATAGGAACGACGATTTTGTGACCAATTTTCCTGCCTCAAATTTTGCTTTCAGTTTAGTCGCAGCCGTGACAGTGGATAAAACCGGCGTGGTCTGGATAGGTACTTCGATAGGTGTATTTCAATATGACCCCAGCACTTTCCAATTGACCGGAATGAATTTCCCGCCAGAGTTCGGGCCGCAGGTAAACTCTATAACGGTGGACGGAAGAAATAATAAATGGCTGGGAACATCTAAAGGGCTGGTCAAGTTGAATTCAGCCGGCCAATTTGAAGAGGGCTTTACCACAGATAATTCCCAACTGGCGGACGATTTTATCCTGAAAGTCCTGCATGACGAATCGTCCGGCGATCTATGGACAGGAACCAACAACGGGCTCTCCCGGCTGTCTCTTCCCTTGACTCAGCCGGCTCAAGACCTTGAAGATGTATATGCTTACCCGAACCCTTTTTTAATCGATATGGGGACAGAAAAGGTCTCCTTTGCCAAACTCCCTTTCCAGGCTAAAATAAGCATCTTCAGCATGTCTGGAGAATTAATCAAGGAGCTGGGACAAGCAGACCAGTGGGACGGGAGAAACCAAGACGGAGAAATCGTGTCCACAGGCGTTTATTTATTTGTGGTGACCTCTCCGGGCCAGAAATCCTCAGTCGGCAAGATTGCCCTGATCCGGAAGTAAGTCTGAGGATGGGCTGGACTCGATTAGATAATTCCACCCTAAACGAAGGGAAGTGGAACGCCTTATTAGCCGGTTGTAAAACATCCTCTTTCTATCAAACCTATCAGTGGTGCAGCATGTGGGAGAAGAGTTTTGACTACTGCAGGTCTGTATACTTTGTGATGGAAGAGCAAGGCGATTACATCTGCGGCTTGCCTCTGGTAGAATTCAAAAAAAGGGGATTTAGAAGCTATTTTTCAATGCCCATGGGGACTTATGGAGGATTACTTTGCCGCAATTGGTCAGAGGCAAAGGCTGTAAAATTTTTAGAGGAATTACAGACGACTTTAAGAACGGTGACCGCATTAGGAATTCAGATTGTGGATTTCGAAATGAGTCATGCGTTTCTAAAACGATTAGGATTCAAAGCCTTGGAGGCTACGACTCATATAGTCGGTCTGGATGAGGTCAACACGCAGAATTTGTTAAATAAGAGGGGCTATCAGCAGGCTATTAAGAAAGGTTTGGTCGTCAGAAAAATCGCGACTGAAGCTGATTTAAAACACTGCTATCAAATGTATTTGCAGACATGTAGGAGACATAAAAGCAGGCCCAAATATCCCGAAAGTTTTTATCAGAATTTGTTTGAAGAGGGAAAGAATTCAGAGTGGCTGTTGTGGTGGCTGGCTGAATTTGAAGGCAAGATCGTAGGCTATCAGATCAATTTTAATTACCGAAACCTACTCATTATGTGGGATGCCGGTTTTGATTCGGACGGTTTGAATCTGAGAGCCAGTGATTATCTGATGGGGGAAAGTTTAAAATGGTGCAGGGAGAATAGGGTCACAGATTATAATCTGGGCGGCTCTCCGCCTGGGGCGGAGGGATTGATTCATTTCAAAGAGCAGTGGGGAGGGAAAGTTAAGCAATATTTTGTCTACGAGAAGACTTTACTTTTCGGCAAACTGAGTGATTTTTTGCGCGGCAGATGAAGATACTGTTTTTAGGTGACGGGCGGTCCATTCATCTCCAGCGCTGGATAGAATTCTTCAATCAGCAGGGGGATACAACCTACTTGGCTAGCCTGGAACAGCCCCAGAGGCGGGTTAGCGAGACTTTTTACATCCGACCAAGAAGCAATTTCAATTTTGTAAAATACTTTCTGGCTATTGGTGAAATCAAAAAACTCGCCCAGAAGATATATCCTGATTTAATAAATGCACACTTTGTTCCCAATTACGGACTGATTGGAGTCAGATTGGGATTAAAACCAGTCGTAGTTTCAGTCTGGGGCTCGGATATTTTGGTCTCAGCCCGGAAGTCGCTATTACACAGGCAGAGAGCAAGCTGGGTGCTTAAAAAAGCTGACTGGCTGACTTCAGACTCGGATTACCTGACAGAGGAAATGATTAAATTGGGGGCAGATAGGCAGAAAATCTCCACTTTTCCAATGGGGCCGACTCAAATCTTTCTTAATATGCCTGGAAAGGAATTGAAACAAAAAGAGGAGCTTACGATAATCAGTACCCGCCCGCTGGAGCCAATTTACAATCTTAAGCTTCTGATTCTGGCTATTCCTATGGTTATTTCCAAAGTCCAAAGAAAGGTGAAATTCATTATCGTGGGAGAGGGTTCACAGAAAAAAGAGTTAGAAAACATGACGGCGAATCAAAACCTCTTCGAAATTGTAGAGTTTGCCGGCGCGGTCAGTGAGGATGAATTGATCAGACTCTTGAACGCTGCCGATGTTTACATTTCTACCTCTTATTCTGACAGTACCTCGGTCTCACTTCTGGAGGCCTTTGCCTGTGGTTTGATACCTATCGTGACAGACATACCTGGAAATAAGGAATGGGTTAAGGATGGCGTGAATGGGTTCTTAGCACCAATAGACAGACCGGAACGATTAGCCGAGAAAATCATTGAAGTTTGTAATAGATTAACTGCCAAGCAGGAAATGACAGATTACAATCGCCGGTTAGTGGAAGAGAAAGCCGATTTTTATGGTCATTTGTCGACATTGAGAAGGAAGTTTTTAGAGTTGGTAGATAGATATAAGTGCTGAAGCGATGCCTGCGAAAAAAGTTCTGATGGTAGCCTATTATTTTCCCCCCTTGGGTGGGGCAGGAGTGCAGAGAATTTTGAAATTTGTCAAATACCTGCCTCAGTTTGGCTGGGAACCGGTAGTATTGACTGTCAAAGATATTGATTATCCGGCGTTAGATGAATCCCTGCTGGAGGAAATCCCCTCAGCGGCTGAAATCTTCCGCAGTGGCTCTTTTGACCCTCAGAGATTATTATACATATTTAACGTGTTGGCTGGAAAAAAGAAAGATACGAAGCTGTCCGCTTCCGGTATTAGCCGCCCGGAAAAATTAGGCTTTCTGAAATGGTTTTTCATTCCAGACAGTAAGAATGGCTGGCTGCCATTTGCTCCGCTTAAGGGGATGAAAATTTTAAAAAAGGAACATTTCGACCTGATTTTCTCCAGCTCTCCGCCGGTTAGCGCACACCTAACTGCCTATTGGCTCAGCAAGATTTCGGGCAAACCGCTGGTGATAGATTTGCGCGACCCCTGGGTATTGATAGAGCAGGAACATCCATCTACTTTGCATAAGAAATTCAATCAAAACTTGCAAAGAAAAATATTTGGAAAGGCCCAATACATTACTGCAGTCAACCGGCAAATAGGTGAGGAAATCTCCAAGGTCTATCCTGAACTAAGAGTTGAGATAATAACCAATGGATTCGACCCAGAGGACTTTTTAGATTCAAAAGTCGAGCAGACGGACAGATTCGAAATCGTATATGCGGGCACCTTTAACCGATTGAATGACCCACGGACATTTCTGGAAAGCTTTGGGGAATTGATTAAAGAAAATCGTGAATTTTCAGAGAAGGCAACCTTTACTAAAGTAGGGCTGGTTTTAGATTGGGACTGGAAGGCTCTGCTGAAGGAGTACGGAATTGAAAAACATGTAAATTCATTGGGATATATTCCTCATCGAGAAAGCGTTGCCTATTTATCAAAGGGAAGAGTCTTACTGTTAACCACCGGTGGTAAAACCGGCTCGCCGCTACTTTCGACCGGTAAAATCTATGAATATCTGGCAACCGGCAAGCCCATTCTGGCAATCGTTCCCACCTCGGGCGCGGCCGCAGAATTATTGAGAGAGCATAGCGGAGCAATTATAGTTGCCCCTCAGAATAAAGAGGGGATTAAGCAGGCACTGCTGACCTTATTCGAATATTTCAAGACCGGCAAAATAAACCATCATAGACCACCCATTGATTTAACCAGATTTGAAAGAAAATATCAGACCCAAAGATTGGCACAAATATTCAATCGCTGCCTGGATGAGCGATAGAGCCTTCAGAAGGTGGATGGTACTGTTTTTTGTCACAGGTTTTGGACTGCGAGCATTATGGGTATATGTGGTTCCTCTCTGGCAGCAGGCGGATGAATACCCGCATTTTTATTATATTCAGCAGATTCATCATTATCAAAAACTGCCTGTTTCAAAACCAAGTTTTCCTTACTATGAGGGGTATCAACCTCCTATGTATTATCTTCTGGCAGCCGGAGTTTATACTCCATTTTCAAATCTTGACCTTCACAGATATGCGACAGGCGAGGAAATGGTTTTGGATTGGAAGTCCGCCGACTTCCAGAACTCAAACCCTCTGGCCCGATTATTGCGCTGGCTCTCAATTCTGTTCTGGGCAGGGACATTCTGGGCGGGCTATCTTTTCTTAAGCAAAATACTTCCCGGCAAAAAAGAAGCAATTTTAGTGGGCCTGAGCCTGTTAGCTTTTCTGCCAACTTATGTCTCTAACAGCTGTGCCATTACCAACGATAGCCTGGTGATTCTTCTCTGTGCCATCTTTACAATGAGGTTAGTAACTTTAAACTCCGCTAATTTCTGGCACCTGTTTTCATTAGGAATAATCTTGGGGTGGGCGATACTGACTAAATACAATGGTCTGATTTTAATACCGGCCATAGTACTCTACTTTTGGCTATATCAACGTGAAAATTTCGTCAAGAGTCTGCTCATCATCTTAGGAGTTGCAACAATTCTGCTGCTCCCTTGGATTATGTATACGTCAAAACTTTACGGCCTGGCCCTAAGTGTTAACCCAGGAGTGAAAATGGCAGGTTTCCTGACTCCGGCTAATAGTTTGCATGCGCTAAGTAATCTATTCTGGAGTTTTTGGGCCGCATCTGGCAGGGTTTATGAAATACATGTGCCGAAATGGTATTACCTGTCGGTTTTTGGGGGGATAACCATAGTGGCCGGTCTTGGCTGTTGGGAGGGTTTGCTTAAGCGAAAAGAAGAAGTGCTGGCTAATAGTTCTCTCTTTAGACTGTTCTGGTGGATGTTTCTAATCCTAGCTGTGCTGGTGGTTGCTTCAATCGCGTACACTTTAGCTTATGAAACTATGACCTCCTGGGGGAAAAACTTATATGTCTGGCTCCTCCCCATATCAGCGTTGTTAGGTATTGGCTGGACACAGATTTCATCCAGTAAACACTGGACGGCACTTTTCCCATTAGTTCTCTTTATGAGTAATGTGATTTACCTTTTTGGCTACGTAATTCCCCATTTTCATGGTTAATCCGAAAGTTTCTATAGTTATAGTCGCCTGGAACAGTTGGAAATACCTGCCTGCCTGCTTGGATTCCATTTATGCTCAAAAGGAAATTGACAAGGAAGTCACGGTCATAGACAACGGCTCCAGAGACGGCAGCTCTGAAAAACTATCAAAATCATATCCCCAGGTAAAGTTAATTGCCAATACACGTAATTTAGGCTATGCAAGAGCCTGCAATCAAGGGATGAAGGAGGCTAAGGGGGAGTTTATACTCCTTCTGAATCCGGATACGGTCCTTCAGGAGGATTCAATGGCCACTATGCTAGAATTTATGACCAAAAGCCCAGAAGTGGGCGCCTTAGGCCCCCAGCTTTTGAATTTCGATGACACTATTCAGCCTTCCTGCCGGAGATTCCCGACTCATACGACATTGCTTTGGGAATTCACCGGCCTGTCCAGGCTATTTCCCAAACATCCGGTCTTCGGCTCCTGGAGAATGGGAGATTTCGACTTCCAGAGGATAAGAGAAGTGGACCAGCCCATGGCTTCGGCACTTCTAATCCGTAAAGAGGTGACAGAAAAGGTCGACCTTATGGACCAGAGTTTTGTAATGTTCTTTAATGATGTGGACTATTGTTACCGGATTAAGCAGGCCAGCTTCAAAATAGTCTATTATCCTGATGCTAAGGTTTTCCACCACTTAGGGGGCTCAACCAAAGAGAGAAAAGCGCTAATGATAATTCATTCTCATTGGGGATTCTTCAAATACTTGCAAAAATATCATTCGAGAGGTCTCGATAAGTTATTACTTGTGTTATCCGCAATAGTATTAACTTTTACCGGGCTTATTAGAATTATCTTCCTGCCATTTGGAGCTTTTCTAGGAAAAAGAATTTTATAAAGTGGTTCTCTCAGAGAGCATTACATCTTCCAGTTAATCGTAGGCAGGTAGGGATAACCGATACCTAAGAATATTTTCTAGGTATCAAGATTTTTTTTCTGACTTCTTCCTTTTATTAACTCATTAAAAGACTTAAAGATTTTTAGATTATCTAATATTTTTTTCTTGACAGCCTAAAGGCGGAAGGGTATTTTTGGCGCACTTGTGGAGAGAAGTGGGTCAAAGTGGAGATATTTAAGATAACTTAATAGAATGTCAGCGTTTAAAGGGTCATATAGAATCGTAATAGATAGCAAAAATAGACTGAGCTTACCGGCGAAACTACGCCGGGCAACTCAGGCTACGGTCTATGACCAATTTGTCATAACCCGAGGCTTAGAAGGCTGCCTGTTTCTATTTGCAGCAGATGAATGGCAGAGAATAGAAGAAAAATTAAGAGCGCTCTCCTTTACCCAGGCTGACACCAGGCTCTTTACCAGGATGCTTTTATCCCAGGCAGAAGACGTAACCTTAGACACGCAGGGGAGAATCACTATTCCCCAGAATCTTTTGGAACTGGCTCAGTTGGGCAAAGAGCAAGAAGCCTTGGTGACCGGGAATCTAAATCGCATAGAAATCTGGAACAGCAAGGTCTGGAACGATTACCTGAAAAATTCTCCTAAAACTTATGAGCAGGTAGCCGAATCCGTTCTGCTTTGAAGGAATTATTTCATCAACCAGTTCTTTTAAATGAAGTAGTCCAGCTGTTAGTGACCAGAGCCGAAGGAGTTTATCTGGACTGCACCTTAGGCCTGGGTGGCCATGCTGAGGCGATTTTAAAAAGACTCAGAGCGCCAGGCCAGCTCATAGGAATTGACCGGGATGCCCAGGCACTGGAGGCTTCCAGAGCAAAGTTGAGTGGTTATCCGAATCTCATTTTACTGCAGCTCAACTTCAGCCAGATAGACCGTCTCAAAGAGCAGACCGGAATAGAGCGCTTTACCGGAATTCTCTTTGACCTGGGACTAGGAAGCTGGCAGATAAGTCAGGCAGAAAGAGGTTTTTCGTACCTGACCGACGGGCTGTTGGACATGCGCATGGACCGAGGCCAGAGACTTTCTGCCTACCAGGTAATTAATGAGTACAGCGAAAAGGAGTTGGCCAGAATTTTCAAGGAGTATGGAGAGGAAAAATTGGGTAAAAGGATTGCCAGGGAAATAAAGAGAGCCAAACCAAAAATAGAAACAACCGGACAGCTGGCTAGAATCATTGAAAGAACCATATCCCCCAAAGGCCGCATTAGAACCTTGTCCAGAGTTTTTCAGGCCATCCGCATGGAGGTAAATCAGGAAATAGAGGAACTCAAAACCGGACTGGCCCTGGCTGTGCAGGCAGTTGAGCCTCTGGGGAGAATCGGGATAATATCCTACCACAGCTTAGAGGACAGGCTGGTCAAAAAAACCTTTCAAGAAATATCCAGAAAATGCAGTTGTCCGCCTGATAGTCCGGTCTGCACCTGCGGCGGCCAGGCTCAATGGCGAGTACTGACTAAAAGGGCAATCGTCCCCACTCCGGCTGAGACCAAAGCCAATCCAAACTCACGGAGCGCGAAATTCAGGGTAATTGAGAAGTTAGAGAGCGTAAGATGAAGAATGGGCTGGCCAAAAAACGCTCTCGAAAGAAAGAAAGAAAAACTAATCGGCTTTCGGTCCTTTTGGGATTTGTGGCTTTGGCTCTTCTGGCTACTCTTTACATCTGGCAGAGAATGGAGACCATCCAGTTAGTTCGGGGGATAAACAAGCTGGAAAGTAGAATTGCAGAGTTGACCAGGACTAGAGGATATTTAGCCACTGAAGTTCAGCGCCTTTGCTCTCCCCAGGAAATCCAGCCTAAAGCGGAAAAACTCTTAGGTCTTCGCGTGACCGACATCGACCGACAGTTAGCCTTAGCCGACCCGGCGGACAATCCAAGTATTACCGAAAAATGGCAGAATCTATTGGCAGATTTAAAGCATTACGGCAAGAAAGCCTGGGAATTAGCTGAGCCTCAAGCCCTGGCCAAGGAACAAAATGAATAGCCACCTGGATAAAACCCTCCGTTCGGGTGCCAGCAAAAGACTGAAGACCGTCATCTGGCTGTCAATTATCTTCGGTTTAGTGCTGGCAGGCCGACTCTTTCAGATACAAGTCTTACAGGCTGAGCGCTATCAGGCCCGGGCCAAAATACAGAATTTCAAACAGGCTACTCAGAAGGCAGGAAGAGGCGCCATCTATGACCAGCAGGGCCTAAAATTGGCCTACAATGTTACTGCACAGTCCTTCTTTGCCGAGCCGGATAGCCTTAAAAACAAGGCCGAAGTGGCTTCCAGGTTCAGCCACTATTCCGGCAGAAGCTTCAAAACCCTGTTGGAAAATTTGCAGAGCGACAAGAAGTTTGTCTGGTTAGTGCGACAATTGGAAGTGCCTCAGGCTGAACAGGTACAAGGGTGGAAGTTGAAGGGAATTTACTGCCGAGAAGAATTCAAACGGGTACGCCCTTTTGGAGATTTAGCCGGCGAATTAATCGGTTTGACCGACATTGATGGTAACGGAATTTCCGGCTTGGAGCTTTTCTATGATTCCGTTTTGGCCGGCACGGACGGGTCAGAGGTTGTTCAAAAAGATGCCTTAGGGAAAGAGTACGAATTACAAGAACTAGCCTGGAAGGAAGCTGTACCGGGCTGCAACTTAGTCCTGACCTTAGATGCCAAGCTGCAGTGGATTTTAGAGAATCGTTTAAGAGAGGGAATAATCAAGACCAAGTCCAAATCCGGTTTCGGAATTTTAATGGACCCCCGGACCGGAGAGATTTTAGCGTTAGCCAGCCTGAGCCATCCCGATTTTCCGGAGGGGGAAGATTCCGGGAGGCTCAGGCCGCTGACCGACCAGTTTGAGCCCGGCTCGACCATGAAAGCCTTTACGGCCGCAGCGGCCTTAGAGGAAAAGATTAAAACTCCGGACGAACTCATATACGCCGAGAAAGGAGTCTGGCACACCGGGGTGGGCAAAAGAGTCCTACATGACATCCATGAATACGAGAATCTGACCTTTGCCGAAGCGGTGGCTTTCTCCTCCAATATCGCCCTGGCCAAAACCGGCCTGGCAGTTGGCTCTGAGAACCTATATCGCTATTTTCGGAATTTCGGTTTCGGCTTCAAAACCGGCATCGAATTGCCGGGAGAAGCTTCCGGCATGCTTCAATCTTTCAAAGATTGGAGTAAGATAACACTGATTAGTAATTCAATAGGCTACGGCGTTTCCACCACTGCTTTGCAGTTGCTCTGCGGCTATGCAGCTATTGCCAATGGCGGCTGGCTGATGAAACCTTATTTAGTCAAAGCTGTTCTGAATCCGGAAGGGAAAGTGATTCGAGAGAATTTGCCCCTACCAGTCCGACAGGTAATCAGCGCACAGACTGCCTCTACCTTGCGTGAGTTCTTAAAACAAGTAGTGGAGGTTGGCACTGGCGTAACTGCCAAATTGGAGGGGGTCGATATCGGAGGTAAGACCGGCACAGCTCGCAAAGTTAAAGCCGGTTCCAGGGGCTATTCGGATGAATATCTCTCCTCCTTTGTGGGGTTTTTCCCGGTAGAAGAGCCACGCTACCTGGGATTTATCGCCCTGGATACTCCTAAAGGAATGGTGTACGGAGGACAGACCGCCTCGCCGGTATTCAAAGAGATTGTACGAGATATTCTTTCTCTACCCTCTGTTCCTATTAACGAGCTTATTAAGAGAGAAAAACCTGCTGAGGATGGGGCGGGAATCTCTCCGATTGCAGCCAAGAAGCAGAAAAATCCGTTAGCAGAGCAAAAATCGACTTGAGCCCTAGAGTTCAGAGGAGTAGAGAAATTCAGGCTAACAGCCAAACTTTGTTCCCAAGATGGCTGTAGAATTTAACGAGGGAGAGGATGAGGATTTGACGGTTAGCCTTAGAGAAAGACCAGCCAGTCAAACCAGACAGAAGGAGTTTATTCTGACGGTCCCGGTTAAAAGATTGCTTAAGGCAATTCAACCCAAGAAAACTATAGGCAATCCTGAAGTCCGGATTCGCTCCTTGCAGTATGATTCCAGACAAGTTAGACAGGGGGATATGTTTGTAGCTATTAAAGGATTTCAAAAGGACGGACATGAATTCATCCCCCAGGCAATCCAGAATGGGGCAGTCTCAATCGTGGCCGAAAAGGAGGATAAATCTAAGCCGGCACTTAAAATCGTTGTGGAAGACAGTCGCTTGGCTCTGGCGCAGCTATCTAAGGAGTATTACAGCAATCCCAGTTCAGCCTTATCTGTCATAGGGGTAACCGGCACCAATGGCAAAACCACGATTTCCTACTGGCTGAAATCCATTTTAGACGAGGCAGGTCAAAAAAACGGCTTGATTGGAACAGTCAAATACTACCTCGGAGACCAAAAAATCACCGCCACCAGAACCACGCCTGAGTCCTTAGACTTACAGGCGCTTTTGGCTAAAATGCTTCAATCTGGAACAAAGACAGTGGTGATGGAAGTCTCCTCACATGCTTTAGAACTAAAGCGGGTTTATGGCATCGATTTTAAAATCGCCATCTTTACCAATCTGACCCGGGAGCACTTAGATTTTCACGGGACAATGGAGAATTACAAAGAGGCCAAAGGGATTCTCTTTAAAAATCTCTCTGCGGATAGCTTTGCTATTCTAAACTCCGATGACCCTATATCAGAGTATTATGCCGGACTGACTAAAGGGAGGAGGATCTATTATTCGACCAAAGATATAAACTCTGAATTTTACGCCAAAAAATTCGAATTCAGCCCGGCGGGAACCACGGTAACATTTGCCACGCCAGCAGGGGAACAAACTTACTCTCTCGGATTGACCGGAGAATTCAATCTCTCCAATTTTGGAGCAGTCTTGGCCACAGCCCAGACACTTGGCTTAAGTTATGAACAAATCAAAAGAGGTGCGGAAAAATTCACCGGCGCTCCAGGAAGGATGGAGAGGATTGATTTAGGCCAGGGTTTCAATATCTGGATTGATTATGCCCATACCCCGGATGGGATGGAGCGGGTTTTCACCACAGTAAAATCTTTCACTAAAGACAGACTGATTTCTCTATTCGGCTGCGGAGGAGACAGGGATAGGGGTAAGAGGCCTCAGATGGGAAAAGTTGCTGAAAAATACGCGGACCTGATAATCTTGAGCTCGGATAATCCCAGAAGCGAGGAACCGGCTCAGATAATTGAAGATATTCTACAGGGCATTTCAGACAAGGGCAAAGTGCAGGTAATCTTAGATCGCAAAGAGGCATTAGAATACGCAGCTAAAATTGCCAAGCCGAATGATTCTATTTTGGTCACAGGTAAGGGGCATGAAAATTATCAGGAAATCAAAGGGGTGAAATATCCTTTCAGCGAAAGAGCAATTATAGAGGAAGCTTTGCAGAAATTAGGATACCCAAAAAAATGATAAGCCTCACAGTCCAGGAGCTGGCCGAACAGGTCAAAGGAAGGTTACTCTCCGCTAAGGCGGGTTTTTTAAAGGTAAAATTTACAGGAGTGTCGATTGACAGCCGCTCGGTCACAGCCGGTAATCTCTTTGTGGCCTTGCCCGGGGAGAAGAATGACGGGCATAATTTTGTCTCTCAGGCAGTAAAGAATGGCGCCAGCGCTGTATTGGTACAAGAGGGCCGGGCAGAAAAGATAAAATTAGAGGATGTCCCAGTTATCCAGGTCCCAGACACAAAAATCGCCCTGCAGGAATTGGCTTACCACTACCGCAGAAAATTTGACCTGCCAGTCGTGGCCATTACCGGCAGTAACGGCAAGACCACCACTAAGGAAATGATAGCCAGTGTATTGTCCAAGAAATACAGAGTTCTAAAATCGCAGAAGAGCTTTAATACCTTGATAGGTGTCCCTCTGACTATTTTTGAGCTGTCGCCTGAAACAGAAGTCTTAGTTGTGGAATTAGGCACCAGTCAATTCGGGGAGATATACAAATTAGCAGAACTGGCACAGCCCACTCTGGCAGTTCTGTTGAACATAGCCCCGGCTCACCTGGAAAGTTTTGGCAGTCTGGAAAATGTAGCCAAAGCCAAATTCGAACTGCTGGAGAAATTACCTGAAGACCAGCCGGTCTTTCTGAATCTGGATGACCGGATACTCTCTAAACGGGCAAAGACGGAAAGACATAAGGTCATCTCATATGGGATTGAGTCCCGGGCCGATTATCAGGCAATAGAGGTAATAATCTCCGGCAACGGGCATTTAGATTTCAAAATAAAGCAGAATGCCATCAGATTAAGTCTCTTAGGCAGGCACAATGTCTATAATGCCCTGGCAGCTTACGCTGTGGCGGATTACTTCAAGCTCCCGGCTTCAGATATAAGTCAGGCTCTGGAGGATTTTCAGCCGGCTCAATTGCGAATGGAAATCTTAGAAATCAAAGGAGCCAAGATTCTGAATGACAGCTACAACGCCAATCCGGCCTCTATGGCTGCAGCACTGGAAGCCTTAGCGGTTTCAAAAACTTCGGGCAGAAGAATTGCAGTCCTGGGGGATATGTTAGAGTTGGGCGAAGAGACCGTAAAATTGCATCAGCAGGTCGGCCAGAAAATTTTTGAACTAAAGATTGACTTATTAGTCACCGTCGGCAGTTTAGCAGAGCATATCGCCAGAGGGGCGGTTAGAAACGGTATACCGGCCAGCGCCATCCGCAGTCTGGAAGACAAGAAGCAAGCCGCCAATTACTTACTTAGAATTATAAAACCGGGCGACACTCTGCTGCTAAAAGGCTCCCGAGGCATGAAAATGGAAGAGGTCCTGCAGTACATACAGGAAAAAGTGAGCGAAAACTGATGTTTTACCATTTGCTCTATCCTCTTTCCGAACAGATTTCATTTTTCAATATCTTCCGCTACATCACCTTTCGCACCGCCTATGCCACGATAACGGCCATGTTCATCTCTTTTGTGATCGGCCCCTGGATTATCAAGAAATTGAGACAAAGACAGATAGGAGAAACCATCAGAGGAGTGGGGCCTGCCACTCACAAGGTGAAGGAGGGGACACCCACCATGGGAGGAATCATAATCCTCTTAGCTGTGGCAGTACCCACTCTTCTCTGGGCCGATTTATCCAATCGCTTCATCCAACTGGTGCTCCTGGCCACAATCTGGATGGGGATTTTGGGTTTCCTGGATGACTATCTGAAGGTAGTCAAAAAATTTCCCAAAGGATTAGTGGGGAGGCAGAAAATTTTAGGGCAGCTTTTGTTTGGCGTGATTTTAGGATATGTGCTCTACCAGTTTCCCCCCAGCGCCAATTTCGATACTGCCACCAACATACCCTTTTTGAAAAACTACTACCTGGATTTTGGGATGTTTTACGTCCCCTTTGTGGCCCTGGTAGTGATTGGTTCCTCGAATGCGGTCAACCTGACTGACGGCCTGGACGGCCTGGCCATTGGCCTGGTGGGAATCTGCGCATCCGCTTTTGCAATGTTAAGCTATGTCACCGGCCGAATGGATTTCTCCCGATATCTGAACATTGACTACCTGCCCGGTACCGGGGAACTGACCGTCTACTGCGGCACTCTGGTGGGGGCCTCTTTAGGATTTCTGTGGTACAACAGCCACCCGGCCCAGGTCTTCATGGGGGATACTGGCTCTCTGGCTTTGGGGGGAATTTTAGGCACCTTGTCCATCTTGATAAAGAAGGAACTTCTCTTGGTTTTGGTAGGCGGCGTGTTTGTTCTGGAAGCCCTTTCGGTAATATTGCAGGTCGGTTCCTACAGATTTAAAGGCAAGAGAGTTTTTAAGATGGCCCCTTTGCACCATCACTTTGAGCTCTCCGGTTGGTCTGAGTCCAAAGTGGTGGTGCGTTTCTGGATTGCAGGAATAATCTTTGCGCTTTTAACTTTGAGTACCTTGAAAATCAGATGATCAGCTTCATATCCAATCTGACTTATACGGAAAATAAATCACAGAGGAAATTAGACCGGGTCACCGGCAAGAAAGTGGCAATTGTCGGGATGGCGCGTTCAGGCTTGGCGCTGGCAAAGCTGCTTAGGTCTTACGGAGCAAGGATATTCGTCAGTGAAGTGAAAGCCGAGAGCCAGTTGAGCAAGGAAATTGGAATCTTGGAAGAATCAGGAGTCGTATGGGAGTGTGGAGGTCACACCGAGAAAGTTGTGACCGACAGAGATTACATTGTGGTCAGTCCGGGCGTGCCGGATAATATCCCGATTTTGAAAAAAGCACGGAGTCTAAACCTCCCGGTCTTCTCCGAAATAGAAGTGGCCTCCTGGATGTGTCAGGCTAAAATTGTCGGCATCAGCGGCTCAAATGGGAAGACTACTACTACTACCCTGGTGGGTGAAATCTTAAAGAAAGCGGGCTTAAAAGCGGAAGTGGCAGGCAATGTGGGCACTGCCTTTTCCAGCGTGGCAGATAGCTTAAGTGAGGAAGGAATCGCTGTCTTGGAACTCTCCAGCTTTCAATTGGAAAGAATCTCAGAATTCAAGCCACACATTGCCGCAATCTTAAATTTATCTCCAGACCATTTGGACCGCTACCCGAATTTCGAGGCTTATATCTCGGCTAAGCTGAGAATCTTTGAGAATCAGGACCACGAAGATTATGCAGTCTTGAATGCCGATGATACCCTGACAGAGAAAATCAGAAAGAATCTGTCCTCCAAGGTAATGCTCTTCAGCACCAAAAAGGAGTTGGAACAGGGGGCTTACGTAAAAAACGGACATTTAGTAGTCAAATTAGATAGAAAAGAGACTGAAATAAGCCCGGCTGCAGAAATTGGAATAAAAGGACCTCATAATCTGTCCAATGCCACCTGCGCCACGTTAATAGCTGCTCTGTTAAAGGTAAAGCCGGAGGTCATCGCCCAGACTCTGAGAGAATTCAAAGGGGTGGAACATCGTCTGGAAGAAGTTGCCACCGTTCGAGGGGTAAGATTTATCAACGACTCCAAAGCCACCAATGTGGACTCGGTCTGGTATGCATTACAATCGGTTCCTGCGCCCATTGTCCTTATAGCTGGTGGCAAGGATAAAGGAAGCAGTTATCGACCACTGTCGGCATTAGTAAAGGAAAGAGTAAAGATGCTGATTCTGATCGGTCAGGCAGCCGGCAAGATTAGAGCTGAGATAGGCTCACTGACCAAGACAATCGACGCTTTAACACTGGAAGAAGCAGTGGAGTTAGCCTTTAGGAATGCTCAGCCAGGTGATACGGTTTTGCTCTCTCCGGCCTGCGCCAGTTTTGACATGTTCGAAAATTTCGAGCACCGGGGTAGAGTTTTCAAACAGAAAATTTTAGAGTTGCACAAAGAATATGGCAAATAGCGGCAGAATGGATTACTGGCTCTTGTTTTCAATTCTGACTCTGATTTTAGTGGGGGTGGTGATGGTCTATTCTGCCTCTGGTTTTATGGCCCAGACCAAGTACGATGACCAATTCTATTTCTTCAAAAAACAGCTCATCTGGTTCATGCTGGCTCTCCCCTTCTTCATTCTGAGCACCCGCCTGAATTACCAAATTTACAGAAAACTGGCCCTGCCGGCTCTCTGCATTGGTTTCTTCCTGCTGGTTGTGGTTCTCTTTCTGCCGGCAACCAAAGGGGTGCACCGCTGGATCCGTTTCGGGCCGATTGGAGTGCAAGCAACAGAAGTTTTCAAATACTGCCTGATTCTATTTCTGGCACACTCTCTGGCTAAGAAAAGTAACAAAATCAAACAGTTTATGCATCTTTTAATCCCCTATTTCTTGATACTGGTTCTTTTTTTAGGCCTAATACTTTTAGAGCCGGACTTAGGCTCAGCCATGCTAATCAGTTCCATGTTTTTAATCCTACTATTCATAGCTAAAGTCCGGTTGGTACATTTAGCCGCCCTGCTGCTGCCCGGGATAGCCGGTTTCTTGCTTTTGGTCTTTGGGCTGGGCTATGAAAGAGACAGAATCATGGATTATTTCACAGGGTTACAAGACCCCTTGCAGGGGAGCTACCAGTTAAAGCAAGCGGCTATTAGTTTAGGCAATGGCGGCTTCAATGGCATAGGCCTGGGGGAAGGGAGGCAAAAATTCTTATTCCTGCCGGAACCTCATACTGACTTCATTTTTGCCTCAATTGGGGAAGAGGGGGGATTTATCTGGCTCTCAGCCATCTTAGGTTTGTTCATGGTAATAGCCTGGCGAGGATTGAAGGTGGCCTTATCTGCTCCAGATTATTTTGGCTTTTTTTTGGCCGCCGGAATCACCATCACCATAGTTACCTCGGCCTTATTGAATATCGGAGTGGTCACAGGCACTTTACCGACTACCGGAATACCATTGCCCTTTTTAAGCTATGGAGGAAGCTCTCTATTTTTATCTATGACCTTTGCGGGTGTGCTTCTGAACATATCCAAACATAAGAGTCCGTGGGAATGAGATGCCCAAAGTCATTCTGGCAGGCGGAGGAACCGGAGGTCATCTTTTCCCGGCATTAGCTATAGCAGATGAATTAAAAAGAAGAAGAGCGCAGGCGGAGATTATGTTCATAGGGACAAATAAAGGATTAGAGGCCAAGCTGGTGCCGGAAAGAGGATACCAAATCAGATTCTTAGAAGTCCGGGGATTTAGAAGGAGATTAGATTTGAGGAATTTATTTTTCTTTTGTTACTTGGCCAAGTCGCTAAGACAGGCAAAAACTATATTAGAAGAGGAAAAGCCAGACGTCGTGGTGGGTACAGGAGGGTATGTCTCCGGGCCTCCTTTAAGAGTCGCCAGGAAGATGAAAATACCAATTCTTATCCAGGAGCAGAACAGCTATCCTGGAGTGACCACGCGCCTGTTGGCGCACAAGGCAGATAGAGTATTTCTTGCCTATGATGAATCGAAGAAGTTTTTCAGAAGGCAGGACAATCTGGAAGTGGTGGGAAATCCGGTGCGGCCAGATTTAGTTAGAATAGGAACTTCTCAGGCTAAAAAGGCCCTGAATATCGATGAAAGTAAGAAAGTTGTTCTAATCTTAGGTGGCAGTCAGGGTTCGGTTGCCATAAACCAGGCGGTTTTGGATGGTCTGTCGCAACTGGAAGGACATAACTGGCTGCAGATTATCTGGCAGACCGGTAATAAGGACTTTGAGCGAGTGAAATCGATTCTGCGAGACAAAAAATTGCCAATTACTGCAGTCCCCTTCATTCAGGAGATGGCGGCGGCCTATGCAGCCTGTGACCTGATAATCTCTCGGGCTGGCGCTCTAACACTTTCCGAAATAACTATAGTCGGCAAACCGGCGATATTGATACCTTATCCCTTTGCCGCAGCGGACCATCAGAGAAAGAATGCTGAAACACTAGTCAAAGCCGGGGCGGCAGAGATGATTTTGGAGAGAGATTTAAATGGAGTCAATCTGGTTCAACGGATCCTGAATTCACTCAGAGATGAATCAAAGCTGAAAGCTATGAGTGTTGAAAGTAAGAGATTGGGAAAACCAGAGGCCTTGGATAGAATTGTAACCGCCATCCTGAGCTATCTGGATAAGAGCAAGAATTAAATGCGCTTCAAGAGAGTCAAGAAAGTACATTTTGTGGGAATCGGGGGCATCGGCATGTCCGGCATTGCCGAGGTGCTTTTAAATTTGGGCTATGAAGTAACTGGCTCAGATTTGGCTGAAAGTGAAGTCACCCAGCGCTTGCAAAAATTAGGAGCAGAAATCTTTACCGGCCACCAGGAGAGCAACATCAACAGCGCCGATACCGTGGTGTACTCCTCAGCCGTCAAGTTAGACAACCCGGAGTTAAACGCGGCCCGGAATAAACAAATCACCGTAATTCCCCGCTCGGAGATGTTGGCTGAACTGATGCGGATGAAATTCGGCATAGCCGTGGCGGGAACTCATGGAAAAACTACCACTACTTCCATGATTGGTGAAATCTTAACCGCAGCAGGGCTTGATCCCACCATCGTAGTGGGCGGCAAAGTGGTCAATCTGAACACCAATGCCAAGGTTGGTCAGGGAGAATACCTGGTGGTCGAAGCGGATGAGTTTGACCGGTCCTTTTTGAAATTAACCCCGAGCATAGCCATTATCACTACCCTGGAGTCCGAACATTTAGACTGCTATCAGGACTTCAACGAAATCAGAAAGGCTTTTTTGGAATTTGCCAATAAAGTCCCCTTTTATGGCAATGTGGTGCTATGCATAAGCGAAAAAAGTGTCAGCGATTTAATGCCGGACATCAAACGCCCCATTATCACCTATGGTCTTGCACCAGAAGCTGATTTATATGCGGAAAATCTAAATTTCCACGAAAATCAGAGTAACTTCAAAGTCAAGGTCAAAGGAAAAAAATTGGGCCAAGTACAGTTGTCAGTGCCCGGTGTCCACAATGTGAAGAACTCTCTGGCTGCCATGGCAGTGGGCCTGGAACTGGAAATTCAGTGGGAAATAATAAAATCGGCATTACAAAATTTTAAAGGAGTCAGGCGCAGATTTGAAATTAAAGGGGTAAAGAAAGAAATCATGGTAGTGGATGATTATGCCCACCACCCCTCGGAGATAAGGGCCACTTTGGCAGCAGCTAAACAGGGGTGGAACAAGAGAGTCATTGCGGTATTTCAGCCCCATCTCTTCACCAGAACCAGGGATTTTTACCAGGATTTCGGGCACTCCTTTGAGAACTCGGATATGGTAGTGCTTATGGATATCTATCCAGCCAGAGAGACACCGATTCCGGGGGTTACCTCCCAATTGATTGTAGAAACGGCGCGACAGACTGGTCATCCGCAGGTACACTATTATCCGGATAAGAGCCAACTGTTGGAATTTCTGAAGAAAAATTGCAGAAGCGGAGACATGGTAATCACCTTAGGAGCAGGCGACATTTACAAATTGGGAGAGCAGTTTTTAAAAGAGCTATGAAGAAGGACTGGCTGTTTTTAGCGGTTCTGTCAATTCTATGTCTAAGTATCTTCGCAGTGGGAAGCAGTCCCATACTACAGGTTAAGCAGGTAATAGTGAAAGGAAATCAACAAATAGCCGCAGAGGAAATTCAGCAGAAACTGCAGAGTTTCATCGGTCAAAACCTCTTGGCTTTAGACCTGTCCGAGGCAGGCTCAAAGTTAACCGGCGACAAGAGAATAGCCAAATTAGAAATCAGCCGGGCCGGGCCTCACAGTATAATAGTACAGGTGACAGAGAAAGAGCCGGTCGTCGTGTTACAGACGGGAAAAGAGTGGGGCTTGACCGAAGATGGAGAAATTCTGCCTTTTGATTCGTCCTGGGCAATTTTGCCGATGGTTAAGGGGATTAAATCGACAAGTTTTAAGTCCTATAGCAGGCCTTATTCTCCGGAACTTTGGCAAGTTTTGGATGTGTATCGTGCTATTGAAGAGAAGAATGTTGAATTTCTGCAATTAATCTCGGAAGTTCTGGTAAACGGTAAGGGAGAGATAACCTTAAAGTTGCTGACTCAAAACACCACCATAATCCTGGGAAAACAAGATTTAGAGCAGAAAATCGCTCGCCTGATGGAGATGCTGGTCACTGAAGAAAATCTTGCAGCCACCATAGATTTGAGATTTGAAAATATGGGTTTAGTAAGAGTTCAAAAATTACAAGGGTCCTAAGATGTCCAAAGACAACTTTTTAGTCGGTCTAGACATTGGAACTACCAAAGTATGCGCTATCATTGCCAAAGCAGAAGAGGGCCGACCCAAAATCATAGGCATAGGCAGCGCCCCTTCCCAAGGATTGAAAAGGGGAGTGGTGGTGAACTTGGACCAGACCGTGGCTTCAATCACCAGGGCGCTGCAAGATGCCGAGATGATGGCTGGAGCCAAAGTCAAGCGGGTCTATGCCGGCATTGCCGGAGACCACATTCGCAGTCTGAACAGCCGGGGTGTGGTGGCCATCTCTAATTCCGAAAACGAAATCAGAGTCAAGGACGTGCAGAGAGTTTTGGAGGCAGCCGAAACCATTGCCATACCCCAGGAAAGGGAAATAATCCATGTCCTGCCCCGGGAATTTACCGTAGATGACCAGTCCGGGATAAGAGACCCGCGAGGAATGTGCGGCCTGCGCCTGGAAGCAGAAGTCCACATCGTCACCGGGGGGACCACCTCGGCTCAAAACATCTACAAGGCCATCTGGCAGGCCGGGTATGAGGTGGAAGAGTTAGTCTTAGAATCGCTGGCCTCAAGCTATGCGGTCATGTCAGCCGAAGAAAAGGAGCTGGGTGCCATTGTAATCGACCTGGGCGGAGGCACCACGGATCTGGCAATATTCTACGATGGCTCTATTCGACATACAGCAGTAATGGGTTTAGGCGGAAATAGCGTAACCAACGACTTGGCCATAGGGATGCGCACTCCGGTTGAGCAGGCTGAGGCATTAAAGAAAAATTACGGATGCGCTCTAGCCGGTTTGGTTGAAGCCGGTGAGATGGTCGCAGTTCCCGGAGTGGGAGGCCGGCCACCCAAGGAAGTCTCCCGCAAGGTCCTGGCCGGAATCATTGAACCCCGCATGGAAGAAATCTTCAGCTTAGCCCAGAGAGAAGTCAAAAAAACCGGCCTGTCTCAACTTCTAGCAGCCGGGGTAATCATTACCGGAGGAGGAGCCCTGTTAGAGGGGAGCGTGGAATTAGCCGAGCAGATTTTTGACATGCCCGCCCGTCTGGGGAATTCTCAGGGATTTTCAGGACTAGAGGAGGTGGCCGCCAGTCCGGTCTATGCCACGGCAGTCGGCTTAGTCCTCTACGGTTTAAATCAAAAACAAATGGAAATAGCCAACCATAACGGTAAAAAACATTCCCCCGGTTTTATGGGGAGAATCAAAGATTGGATAAATGAATATCTTTAAACCACCAGGAGGGTAAGGTGATAGAGCTCGATCTCAACAACCACAATTACACGGATATGAAAGTAGTCGGAGTAGGCGGCGCAGGCGGCAACGGAGTCAACCGGATGATTGAAGCCGGCCTGGCCGGGGTAGATTTCATTGCCATCAATACCGACGCCCAGGTCTTGGACTGCAATAAAGCCGGCCACAAGATTCAAATCGGGGAGCAGGTGACCAAGGGTCTGGGAGCCGGCTCAATCCCGGCCGTAGGCCGCAAGGCCATTGAAGAATCCCGAGACTTAGTGGCTGAAGCAGTGGCTGGGGCCAACATGGTCTTTGTCACCGCCGGCATGGGGGGCGGAACCGGCACCGGTGCCGCTCCCATAGTAGCAGAGATAGCCAAACAGTCAGGTGCCCTGACAGTCGCCATTGTGACCAAGCCCTTTGACTTCGAAGGTAAGAAGCGCATGGCCAATGCCCTGCAGGGAATCAAGGAACTAAAAGAGAGAGTTGATACGCTGATTGTCATTCCTAATCAGAGATTACTTTCCATCGCCTCCAAACAGACCTTATTCACCGATGCCTTCCGCCTGGCAGATGACGTTTTACTGCAGGCCACGCGGGGAATTTCTGACTTAATCACGGTACCGGGGCTGATTAATCTGGACTTCGCCGATGTGCGCACAGTGATGTCCGAGATGGGAGACGCCTTAATGGGAACCGGACGCTCCAGCGGCGAGAATAAAGCCAAGGAAGCGGCCATCAAGGCCATCGCCTCTCCTCTCTTAGAGGACATTTCCATCACCGGAGCCAAAGGGGTCTTGGTGAATGTCACCGGCGGGAACGACCTGACCTTGCATGAGGTAACTGAAGCGGCCAACATTATCCTGCAGGAAGCCGGAGACGAAGCTAACATCATTTTTGGAGCAGTTCTCGACCCAAGTTTAAAGGACGAAATCAAAGTCACCGTTATCGCTACAGGCTTAGAGCCGAAGCAGAGGATTCCCGATGCCTTGGAAGGCATCAGTGAAACATTCAATCCGGAGAAAATCTTAACCCAGAAGCTGAGCGGCAAAAAAGGTCCGGCCATCCAGGAAGACGTTTTTCAGCGGGTGGCAGCCGGCTCTTCTAACGGGGAAGACTACGAAGTGCCGGCCTTTATGAGAAGAAAGAACGGCTAAGCCGCTTTGACCACTTTGCCTGCTTTAAGGCAGGAGGCGCAGACCCGGACATAGCGGGTTGTGTTTCCTACTTTTGCCCGCACCCTTCTTAAATTAGGCATCCAGCGCCGGATGGTGCGGTTATTGGCGTGGGAGACTTTGTTGCCTTTCAGATAACTTTTTCCACAGATTTCACAGCTGACGGCCATCTATCCTCCTAAATTCAGGCCGCTAATATATGAATTCGGGGTCAGACAGGCAAGCAGTTTTTTGATTGCCAAAAGGGGCAGCTTATGTTTTAATTTAATGATTGATGGGACCTGATAAAGCCGCTGAGGTCTTAACCTCCCCGGTCCAGTACTTCAAAGGCATTGGCCCTAAAAAGGCTTATGCCTTAAGCCAGGTGGGCGTCGAAACTGTCGAGGACTTGCTTTACTACCTCCCCCGTAAATATTTAGACCGCTCCAGTTTTACGCCCATCAATCAACTAAAAATAAACTCTCCGGCCACGGTAATCGGTGAAGTAGAAGCATTAGGGATAGTCCGGGGCAGAAAACTGACCTTTCGGGTGATTTTAAAAGATGAAACCGGCTTTCTCACTTTGGTCTGGTTTGCCAATCAGAGATTCATGCATAAGGTTTTCAGACCCGGGGACACAGTCATTGTCTCCGGTGAAGTGCGTTTCTACAACGGCTTAGAGATGGCCCATCCGGAATATGAAATCGTCTCCGGCAACGGCGAAAACTTGATTCATACTGGACGAGTAATACCGCTTTATCCTTCCACCGCAGGCCTGAAAAAGGTCTTTATGGACAGCCGGGGATTCAGGAGGGTATTGAAGCCGGCCCTGGATAAAGTCTTGAAATATATTCCGGAAACTCTGCCAGAATATCTGCTCAAAGAATTAAGATTGATGCCGCTAATGAAGGCTCTGGAAAATGTTCACTTTCCGGAAAGTATGGAGGAAGCCGAAAGGGCACACCAGAGGCTGGCATTTGATGAGCTGTTCTATCTGGAGCTGATGTTGGCCTTGCGCAAAAAACACCAGCAAGAACCTGAATTGGGCATAACTTTCAAAAGTCCGGGGGAACTGGTCAAATCACTCCTCAGCAATCTGAAATTTGAACTAACCGAAAGCCAGAAAAAAGTATTGCGCGAAATCAGAGCGGATATGACCTCTTCTAAGCCGATGAGCAGACTCTTGCAGGGGGATGTCGGCTCCGGCAAGACTATAGTCGCCCTGATAGCAGTTTTAATCGCAGTAGAATCCGGTTATCAGGCAGCCTTCATGGCCCCCACTGAGATTTTAGCAGAGCAGCACTTTATCAATATCCACCGCCTGCTAGAGCGGTCCGGAGTAAAGGTAGCCCTTTTGACCAGTTCGGTCTCCAGGGCTGAACGGGAGGAGATTGTAACAGGAATTGCAGGAGGCGAGATTGACCTGGTAGTCGGCACGCAGGCTCTGATTCAGGAAAAGGTTAAATTCCACAGACTGGGGTTTTGCGTGATAGACGAGCAACATCGCTTCGGCGTAATGCAGAGAGGATTGTTGAAGCAGAAAGGAGAGATGCCGGATGTCCTGATAATGACTGCCACCCCCATACCCAGGACTCTGGCGCTTACGCTTTATGGAGATTTGGACGTTTCGGTGATTGACCAGATGCCGCCGGGCAGAAAGCCGGTGGAAACCATTTTAAAAGGCGAGAAAGACTTGCCAGAAGTCTATAACTTCATTCAGAATAGAATTCAGGAAGGAAGGCAGGTTTACATTGTCTATCCCTTAATTGAGGAGACAGAGAAATCTGATTTAAAGGCGGCCACTGAGGCCTATGAAAAACTCAAGAAGGAGACATTTCCGCAATTCAGGCTCGCCTTGATTCACGGGCGCTTGGAGCGCAAAGAGCGGGAAGAGATAATGCACAAATTTCGACAGGGGGAGTACAATATTCTAGTAGCCACAACCGTAATCGAAGTAGGCTTAGACATTCCCAATGCTACGGTAATGATTATAGAGCATGCGGAGAGATTCGGCCTATCCCAATTGCATCAGTTGCGGGGGAGAGTTGGTAGAGGCGCCGACCAGTCTTACTGCTTCTTGATTGCCCAGTGGCCCTTATCTGAGGAGGCAAAAATTAGATTGCAGGCTATGGTCACCACCACAGACGGCTTTAAAATTGCCGAAACTGACTTACAACTGCGCGGTCCAGGAGAGTTCTTCGGCACCAGACAACATGGCTTGCCGGAGCTAAGAGTGGCCGATTTAGTCAAGGACATGAAGGTCCTGTTTTCGGCCAGAGAGAGCGCCTTTATAATCGTGACCCAAGACCCGTCATTGACTCAACCTGAGCACCGCATCATCGCAGAAGTATTTAATCAAAAATATCGCCACAAATTCGGGTTTATGGCCATAGGTTAAAAGAGAAGCAAGATGGAACAAAGAGAGCCGGGTTATTTCTACCAGCTTATTCTGATGCTGGAGACAGCTGCCTTGCAGCAGTTGGGCAAGCTGATTAATCCCTTGACCGGAAAAACCGAGCAGAATTTGGAGCAGGCCAAATTCTCGATTGATATATTAGGGATGATAGAGGAGAAAACCAAGGGGAATTTAACCTCAGAGGAGCAGAGGTATTTAGAGGGAGTTTTATCGCAACTGCGCCTGAATTATGTGGAAGAGGTCAATAAGCCAAAGGTTGCTCCGAATTCACAAAACAGTCCTTCTACTGAAACTGGGTCTCAATAACTTGAATGCCCACGGCTGACCTGATTGCCCGACATACCCCCTGGAATCTGTTCAATTTTTGACCGATAGATAAGATAGGAACGGTGAAAACCTTAGAATTTCGCTTGCTTTTACAGGGTTCTAACCTAAATTATATAAGGTAGTATGCCCTTGACCCAGGCCAGAAGACAAGTTTCAAAGCCAGCGCAGGAGTTTTATAAATTGCAGGAACTATTAGGTGAATCTCTGAAGAGAGATGAAATCCTGGCTCCTTACACTACTTTCAGAATCGGTGGGCCAGCAGATTACTTCTACCCGGCCAGAACTTCCTCGCAACTTTGCAACGCCATTCTGACCGCCGAAGAGATAGGCATAAATTATTTCGTTCTAGCCGGGGGCAGCAACCTTTTAATCAATGACCGGGGATTTCGCGGCCTGATTATCAGAAACGAATGTGAGGATATGGAAGTCAACGGTAGCAAGATTACCGCGGAGACCGGAATTGAATTACAAAAAGTGTGTAACCTGGCCTTAGAGAACTCTTTAAGCGGGATGGAGTGCTTAACCGGCATAAGAGGCTCCTTAGGCGGCGCAATATACGGCAATGCTGGTGCTTTCGGGCGTTCAATAGCGGAGATTGTGGAATCGGCGGTGATATTTACTCCTAAGGGAGAGTTAAGAGTGGTGGATAATGGCTATTTTGAATTTGCTTACCGGGGGAGCAGACTGAAGAAGAACCGAGAAGTGGTTTTGTCCTGTACTCTCAATTTATCACCCGGCCATAAGGAACAAATCCGGGCCAAGATGGAGGAAATCGAGCAATTACGCCAGACTAAACACCCCACCCAGGAAGGCTCGGCTGGTTGTTTCTTCAAAAATATCAGAAATGGAGAAAAGGTCATTCCGGCCGGCATGTTATTGGAGCAGATCGAGGCCAAAGAGCTGCATTTGGGAGATGCCTCGGTTTACCATAAGCACGCCAATATCGTAGTTAATTTAGGTCAGGCAAAGGCCAGTCAGGTGTGGAAGATTACCCGTATTATGAAAGAAAGGGTCAAGTCCAAATTCGGGATAGAATTAGAAGAAGAAGTACGCTTTTTAGGAGAGCAGGGCATTGAAAACTGAAAGGAGGAAAAGACGGCGAATAGATAAGGAGTAAGACAGGAGCAGTAAATTTTGAAGAATGCAAATACCCGCCCGGGCAGGTGCGGAGCAAGTCTGACTTTGACAAAATTTAAAATCTGCCTTACGGCGGTTTTCTATTGCTTGTCCTTTGGTTCAGCTGCAGCGGAGTTAACACTTGCGTTGAACTCCTCCATTTCCACCAGCATAAACTATGAGTTCCTACCTCCTTATCCCGGGTTGAGTATCGTAAGAGATTCCATTCCGTTGCTAAGGGTGAAGGCGTTTGCCTCAAGAGTAATTCAGACCGACGAGAATCACACCTCAGTAAGAATCGAAACCATTAGCGGCACTCAGGAGGTGGCTGCACCGGCCTGGTTAGGTTTGGGAGACTATTTGGCCGTTTCCAGGGGAGAGCAGTTGGAGAATCTCTGGCTGAGCCGCAATCAGGAAATTACCAAAACACGTCTGGCAGATACCAAGAAAGGAAGCCTGCTCCAGTATGAGATTCCCATCAAGTTCCCTAAATTAATTAAAAGCATCATAGGGGAGGGAGGTCCGGGTTTGAAAGTCACCGGCTATCGTAGAATAGAGTTCTCGGGCAAGAGCACCTGGATCTCCGGCCAGAGGAGTACCGCCACCAGTCGGCAGTCCAAATTCCCCTCCCTGGATATGAAGCAAACTTCACGCTTCACCATCGACGGGAACATAGGCAGCAAAATCACGGTAAAGGTAGACCAGGACTCCAAGCGCCTGAATGATTTGGAGAACAACATTCAGCTCCGTTACAACGGCGAACCTGAGGAAATTATCCAGACCATTGAGGCCGGGAACACTAATCTTTCTATTGGAGGGGCGCGCTTCGTGGGCTACAGCCAGAGTCTGCAGGGGCTGTTCGGTTTCAAGAGCACGGCCAGGTTAGGAGGCTTGGATCTGACCATGATCATGAGCCAGGAAAAGGGAGCCAGCAATGTCTCCACTTTTCGGGCCGGGGCAGAGGCTTTGAGCGACACCATCCGGGACTATCAATATCTTCCCCGGACTTTCTATTACTTGGGCAGAAGCAAAAACTTCGGCCACGACACCAGTGATTTTTTCGCCGGTGATTCTATCATCTTCCTTGACCTGTATGTGGCGGATGAGTACTTACAGAATAGTTACAGCGATGACACCCTAAAGTGGGGCCGTGCCGTGGTTGACCCGAAAATTTTTATGGACAGTTTTCAGGATGCAGATACCGCTACGCCGGATTACCGGAGGGGTGAATGGGCAAAGAAAAAATTTCGCAGACTGATTCCCGACCGAGACTATTTTCTTTCACCCAAACAATATTGGATAAAATTGAATCGTCAATTGTCACAACTGGATGTCCTGGCAGCCTACATGGAAGTGAAACGGGCAGACGGGCTAATTGATACAATAGGAAACTTGGATACCACCTACAAAGATTTCGAAGATTCGCTGGTGGCCTATTTGTTGAAGCTGCTGAAGATGGAGAAACCCACCTACAATAATGCAGCTGACCCGACCCATCCTTTTGTCACCTGGGACTATGAGTGGAAAAACGTGTATAATTTGGGAATTGAAGACATCGACCCGGAAGCGCTGACCATCGACATTTACAAAGGGCCGGAAGGGGCAGAGGACATACAGTTGGATAGAAACAGCCAGGACAGTATCCCCTTTATCCGCATCACCGGATTGGATGCCATAGACTTGAGCGGCGATAGTGTCCCGGACAACAAAGTCGATTTGACCCGGATTTTGCTCCACGACGGGTACCTGGTGTTTCCAGAACGACTCCCCTTCATATCCGATACCAGCTACACCGGCAACCTGGCTGATACTCTTCAGATTAAGCCTGATTCCATTTACTATTCCCACGATATTGACCATATCAGAGCGGCCACGACTTATTACATCTATTTTCACACCACCCAGAGGAAAACCACCTATAGTCTGGGGAGTCAGGCGATTTTAGAGGGGTCGGAAGTGGTCAAATTAAATGGCCAAGTTTTAAGAGCGGGAACGGATTACAACATAAATTACGAATTTGGAGAGATTACCTTCCTAACTGAGGCGGCCCAAGACCCCAATGCTGAAATCACTGTCGATTATCAATCTTTGGATTTTATCCAGTCCCAGAAAAAGAGCCTGTACGGCATTCAGGGGGAGAAAGCCTTCAGCAAACAGCTGACCCTGCGCTTCAATGCCCTTTACAAAAGCGTCAAGCCCAATGAGAGCCGGCCCCGCATCGGAAACGAGCCCAATCGCACTTTTGTGTGGGACGTGAACTTACAGAGCCAATTCGAGCCGAAATGGATGACCAGCTTGATTGATGCCCTGCCGATGGTCTCCACTTCCGCACCCTCCCGGCTTACGTTTGCCGGAGAAATAGCTCAGAGTCTTTCCGATCCAAATACCCGCAATAAAATATATATGGATGACTTTGAGGGCGTGGCGACGTACACAGACCTGGGGGTGCGGCGTGCCACCTGGACGTTTTCCTCTCCCCCGGCCGGTCTTGATACTGCCAGTCGGGGGAAGCTTATCTGGTTCAATCCCTACAACCAGATACCAATCAAAGAAATCTGGCCCAATCGGGAGGCCGGCCGCAGCGAGGAAAGAGTCAATGTCTTAAGCCTCAGGTTTACTCCGGATAGTCTTCCAGGCCCGCGCTCTTCTTCTTGGGGAGGGGTAATGCGGGCCATGCTACCAGGCACTGAAAAGCAGAGCAGAAGCAAATATTTAGAAATCTGGGTGCAAATTAATAAAAATAAGAATAACCCGGTTCTGCATGTCGACTTAGGCCGGATATCAGAGGACGCCAATGCAGATGGAAAACTTAATACTGAAGACAGCCTAAGAGGCGGACGTTACAACGGAGTTTTAGAAGAAGAAGAGGATAAAGGCATTGACGGAAAATGGGATTACGAAGAAGAGGGCTATGACCTGGTGACTAACCCAGACCCTAACGGAGACAACTGGTTTTATGACTCCAACAACCCGGATGACTACAGCCATATCAACGGGACCGAAAGGAACGCCAATGACCCGGACCGGGGCTATATCCCGGACACTGAAGATTTGAACCGCAATCAGAGCGTGGATGTGATTAACGATTACTTCGCGTTCGCAGTCGATTTGGATGATTCTACTTATTTTGTCCCCGGCACCGAAAATAATGGCTGGAGATTGTATCGGGTTCCTCTGAAAGATAGTCTTAACTACAGCACAGTCGGAAACTCAAACTGGGATTTTATCGATTATGCCAGAATCTGGGTGACTGGAGTGGACAGCACCACCACCATCTCTATCGCCGAGATTAGATTGGTAGGGAACAGATGGGAGACGCAACCTTCGGATTCTTTGGCCCTTGGCGAATCCTTTGACGTAGCCACCAAGAACACCTACGAACATCCGGATTATGTCCCTCCGCCCGGCATAGCCGGAAATTATGACCCGGACCAGAATGTCAGAGAGGCCGAGCAATCCCTGGCGATAATCTATGAAAATATCTCCCCCGGAAAAAGTCTGTACGCCTATCGTACCTTTTATAAGGCCGAGGACTACACCTACTATGGCAAGATTAAGATGTTTGTGCATGGGCCTGACAATCCAGGCCCGGTTCGATTTTTCTATCGAATTGGCAATGACTCTCTTAATTTCTACGAGTATCATACTAACATTTATCCGTTATGGGACGAGCGTAACTGGGTGGAATTAGATTTTGCCGCTGCCTCGGCTCTGAAGCTGACTCTGCAGGAGCTCAAGAAGGATAGCACCAGTCTGAATGAATACAGTGAGGGCAATTATCGAGTCAAAGGAAATCCCAGTTTTTCAAGGGTTCAATGGCTGGCGGTCGGCATCCAGAATACAGACAGTCTGCAGAGTCTTTCCGGAGAAATCTGGGTGGACGAGATGACCTCCACGGATGTCCGTAAAAAGCCGGGCTGGGCTACTGAGGCGAAGGCCAATTTTGTTTTTGCGGATGTCTTAACTCTAAATACTAACCTTACCCGGATTGACAGTGAGTTCCATAATCTGACTGCCAGAGCCTCAGGCGCGACTTCCACAGCCTTTGGATTAAGCGGCAGTCTACAAGCCCATAGGTTTTTGCCTCCCAGCTGGGAGATGAGCCTACCCATTAGTTTCAATTACAGCCGGAGCTTGACCATTCCCCGTTTAGTCACAGGTTCTGATATTGTACTGCCGGAAGACCAGCGTCAGGTCTATCGAACCGAATCCACCCGCCGGGGGTTTTCCATTGCACCTAGATTTAACAAGAATACCAAAAACTGGCTATATAATCTGACCTTAAAGCGGGGCAGCATTTCCTATTCCTGGAACGATGAAAAAAGCTACTCATTAAGCGTGCCAATTAATCGTAAGAGCAGCTACAGCACTAGCTTTGCCTACAATGCTTCTCCGGGGAAGCAGTTGGGGATTCCCTTTTTCAAGTGGGTCGGTGCCTTAGGAGTGCCCAAGAAATTAGCCGATACCAAATTCGGCATATTCCCCAAGACCCTCACCTTTTCAGGAGGCTTATCCGGCAGCAAGGTTTACTCGGTTACGAGTGCCGGCGTAGTCACGGATAACTTTACCCGCGGCTTCAGCGGGGGGATAGGCGCCCAGATGGATTTAGTCCCCGGCATTCCCCTGAATTACAATTACAGCACCACCCGCGACCTCAGAAATGATTCTGACATCAAATTTTCCTTGAACCCAAAAAAAGCCAAATTCGGATTTGAGACCGGCATGAGAGAGAGCTTTAACACCAGTTACAGCCCTAACTGGTTCAAATTCATGACCCAGAGTTTTTCATATAAGGCCAGCTACAGCGAAAACGCCGACCGCAACCAGGTCAGCCGAGGTGCCCGCAATGTCACCAATTCCAGCGGCTATGCGGTAAACGGCAGCTTCAATTTATCCTACATATTCCAAAAACTTCTGCCCAAGCCCGGTTCCCCTCAGAAATCTTCCAGCGATACGACTAAAACTAAGCCCCCCAGCGATACAACCAAGAGCCAGGTTGCCAGCGACACGACTCAGAAGAAAGCAACTCCACAGAAACCCGGTTTAATAAAAATCTTTTTCAAGGAGTTGGCCTCCATACCCAAAAACATAAGCCCCTTGGTCTACAATTACTCCAAAGACCGCAGTTTCAACCGGCCCGGGCTGTTGGAGCGTCCCTCTTTGTGGTACCGTCTAGGTTTTCAGACCCAGACCGACGTTTTGCGGCTATCAGACATCGACCCGCTCCAGTCCTATGTGGAGGGGTCGAACATTACCGAACGATTTGGTCTCAAAAGCGGAGTGATTTTATTCGGCACAATCAGTACTACCTTCGGCTACACTTACAGTCAGGGAATGACGCAGGGCACAAACCAGCCGCGCTTTCGCCGCCTGCAAAGTTATCCAGAATTTACGCTGCAGTGGAGCAAAGTTAAAATCCCTCCCCTCTTAAACCGCTATATCAACAATATGTCCTATGAGTTCCGCTACGCTCATGATATTTCAGAGGAGGGGAATAGAGCCACCGGAGCGGTGGAAAAAAGAGGAGTGACTAATAATTTTTCACCCTTGGCCGGGATAACTCTGAACTGGAAAAATGGAATTAACTCCAGCATCCGGGTCGACAAAGGTAAAGAAGAGGGACGGGAACTGAGAGCCGAAGTCAGTAAGCGGACTGCCTATATCACTAATAGTACTGCGGTGTCTTTTGCCTCCAATTACAGTTTTAGCTCGCCGCACGGGATAAAGATTCCTCTGTTTGGCCGGCTTAAGTTTCAATCTAATCTTAACCTCTCCTTAGACGTCCGGTGGCGCTCCAGCGCCAGGAAATCAGCCAGCGGCACTGACGATTTCAGCCTCAGCGCCAGCAGTTCCGAATTATCCATTTCCCCCCGGGGGGGTTACAATTTCTCCTCTCAAATCAATGGAGGCTTTTTGGCCCGCTGGTCAGACCGGCATGACCGGATCACCGGAGCCAAGACCCACAACCGGGAATTGGGTTTCTGGGTGGAGGTAAAATTCTAAAGTCGCTTGCTTCGGTTAAGGTGCTGGGCTTGGTCGTTTTTATTGTCACCTGGGGATGTCAATCTGTTCCTGAACCAAATTTTCAAGGAGAGCGAGCCTTTTTTTTCCTGCAAAAACAGTGCGATTTTGGCCCTCGTTTTCCCGGTTCAGCCGGTCACAAAAAGACCCAGGAATTCTTACAATCAGAACTATCTAAACATACCACACGGGTAAAGGTTCAATCATTCACGGTCCAGAATCCGGTTACTCACGATAGCATGGAACTGAAAAATATCCTGGCTACTTTCTATCCTGAGGAAGAGCGGCGGGTATTGCTGTGTGCCCACTGGGATACCCGGCCCTGGGCAGACCTTGACCCGGACAGCTCTAAACATAGCCAGCCGATTTTAGGAGCTAATGACGGTGCTTCCGGCGTGTCAGTTCTGCTCCATTTAGCTGAATTGATTGGCCGGCACAAGCCTAAATTCGGAGTGGATCTGGTCTTTTTCGACGGGGAGGATCTGGGCCAGGAGGGGGTCTCCGAAAGTTACGCCTTAGGCTCTCAATATTTTGCCAGGAGCACCGCCAATTATCGACCGGAATTTGCCATTCTTTTGGATATGGTGGGGGATAAAGAATTGAGAATTTACAAAGAGCAGTTCTCAGAGCGCTATGCCTCAACTACGGTTGAACTGATATGGAATAAGGCTAAGCAATTACAATTGGACTTTCTGGTTGACTCTACCGGGCCCATAGTCTACGATGACCACGTTCCCTTACTGCAGATAGGGATTCCCTGTGCTAATCTAATTGACTTTGACTATCCTTACTGGCATACTACCCAGGATACACCGGACAAATGCTCGGCAGAGAGCCTGCAAAAAATCGGAAGACTCTTAGTGGCACTGCTTTACGATTGAGCCAAGAGGCATATGTTGGTTTTCACACCTGCTGAGAAAAGAGCCATTCTCTTTGTAGTCATTACTCTGATAGTAGGCACCGGCGTTCTGAGCTACCAGAAGTACAACCCAGAATTTGCGCCAGAACTGCTACGGGGGAGTTCTGATTCAAAACAATTCAAGTCATATAGCAATCAGGTTACTTCTTCCAACGCAGAGAGAAACAAAAACGTGGCTGGTTCTAATCCTAACGTCATCCAACCACTGGCGAAAATTAATCTCAACACCGCCACTCAAGAAGAATTACAAAACCTTCCTTTCATCGGGCCGGTCCTGGCCAAGAGAATAATCGATTATCGCTACGAAAAGGGGGGTTTTAGCAGGGTAGAGGAGCTTCTGGAGGTAAAAGGGATAGGGAAGAAGAACTTGGCGGTAATCAGGGATTATCTTATCTTAGAGTGATGCGCATCATCACCGGCAGCCTGAAAGGGAGAAGGCTTAAATCTCCTGGAAAGCTTAAAATTCGGCCACCTTTAGACCAGCTTAAGCAGTCGGTCTTCAATATGTTGGCCGGAGAGATTGGAGGGAAAAAGGTCTTAGATTTGTTTGCCGGCACGGGCAGTTTCGGTCTGGAGGCGCTCTCCCGGGGTGCAGAAGAGGCAACCTTTGTGGATTCTTCCTTTAAAGCCTGCCGTTTGTTGAGAGAAAATCTTAAAATTCTTCAGCAGGAAGAAAAAGCCACAGTTCTCTGCCGCAAGGTCAATGATACTTTAACTGATTTTTCCCAAGAGAACCGGAAATTTGATATCGCATTTGTCGACCCTCCTTTTGCGGCCAATTTATGCCAGAAGACTCTGGAAAAGTTAATGGAGGGAAAATTGCTGGCCCATCAAGCCCTGGTGATTGTGCATCACCACCAAAATGAAAGAGTAGAATCGGAGTGGGAGAATTTACAATTGGTGCGCCGCAGAAAATTCGGAGACAATCTGGTTTCCATTCTCTTATATACCCAACAGGAGCAAACATGAGAGTCGCCATATATCCGGGGAGTTTTGACCCCATCACCTACGGCCATTTAGACCTGATAGACCGGGCTTTAGTTTTGTTCGACAAGCTTTACGTGGCCATAGCAGTCAATCCGGTCAAGGAGCCGGTCTTCTCGATTGAAGAAAGGGTCGGGATGGTCAAGCAGCTGACCAAAAATAAAAAAAGGGTGACGGTGATTTCCTTTCCCGGACTCCTGGCAGATTTGACCAGAAAGCTCAAAGCCGTGGCCATTATCAGGGGTCTGCGGGCGGTCTCGGACTTTGAGTATGAGTTTCAGATGGCTCTGATGAACCGGAAATTATACCACGGGGCCGAAAGCGTCTTCTTGATGCCCTCGGCTAAGTATGTCTTCCTCTCTTCTAACTTGATAAAAGATGTGGCCCGCTTCGGAGGGGATGTCTCCTTATTCGTTCCTAAGATTGTAGAAAAAAAGCTGAAACAGAAGTTCGGGCACTGACGTATTTCTAAAAAAAGCCTGACGAATTCACTTTAACCTTCAAACCAGAAGTGGAGCAACTATGTCAAGAGTTGTCCATTTTGAAATTCACGCCGAGAATCCGGAGCGGGCAGTGAAATTCTATCAGAACGTATTCGGCTGGAAAGCTGACAAATGGGAAGGTCCGGAAGATTACTGGCTGCTGACCACCGGCCCCAATGAAAAACCGGGAATAAACGGCGGACTGATGATGCGTAAAGGCCAGGCACCTCAGGAGAATCAGGCAGTGAATGCCTTTGTCTGTACCGTGGGAGTAGACAATTTAGAGAAGTATATGGAGAGCGCCAGCAAGAATGGCGCCACGATGGTGGTGCCGAAGATGCCGATTCCAGGGGTGGGATGGCTGTCTTACTTTAAGGACACAGAAGGGAACATTTTCGGAATTTATCAAGATGACCCTAACGCTAAATAGCATTTAGGCGCAAAAGATAGTGTTTGATTGTAGCGTCCGAGCTTGCCTCGGACGTTTTACTTTGGGCAAAAACTTGACTCTGCCTGGGAGGGGTTCTATATTGAAATTTCTTTTATGTCCGAACAAAGCGAACTGATTCAAGTCCGGCTGCAGAAGTTAGCTAAACTAAGGGAATTGGGGATAAATCCTTATCCTTATTCCTACCAGCGCACTCATTTTTCCACTGAAATTATCTCCAATTTCGAAGCCCTCTCCTCACCTGAGCAGGAAGTCAAAATTGCCGGAAGAATCTTGACTCTGCGGGGGCATGGCAAATCACTTTTCTTCCACTGCCTGGACGACAAAGGAAAGATTCAGGTCTATGTGAAATCAGACGTGGTAGGCCCGGAAAAATATGCACTGTTTGATTTGTTCGACTTGGGGGATTTCATCGGGGTGACTGGGACAGTTTTCAAGACCAAGACCGGCGAGATTACGGTCCGAGCCACTGATTTCGTGATGCTCTCCAAGTCTTTGCGCCCTCTGCCGGAAAAATGGCATGGCCTGCAGGACAAGGAGCTGCGCTATCGCCAGCGCTACCTGGATTTATTCACCACTCCGGGAGTCAAAGAAGTTTTCATTAAAAGAGCCAGGATTATAAAAACGATAAGAGACTATTTAGACAGCCACGATTTCATCGAAGTCGAGACTCCGATTCTACAGCCTCTTTATGGAGGCGCATCAGCCAGGCCCTTTGTCACTCATCACAACGCCTTGGACATTGATTTATACTTGCGCATAGCGGATGAGCTCTATCTCAAGCGCCTGATTGCAGGCGGATTCGAGAAAGTATATGAATTCTGCAAAGATTTCCGCAACGAGGGGATGGACCGCAACCACAATCCTGAATTTTCCATGCTGGAGCTGTATGTGGCTTTCTGGGACTATAATGACATAATGAATTTGTTTGAAGAAATGTTAAACTGGGTGACTAAGACTGCTTTGGGGAGCAATGTCATCACTTACAACCAGCAAGAAATTGATTTGTCTCCTCCTTGGAAAAGAATCTCCCTTTTGGGAGCCATCGAAGAGAAGGTCGGCGTGAATCTCTTAAGCAAGAATACAGAGGATATCTGGGAGATTGCCACTAACTTAGACCTGCGGGCTAATTTAGTTAAAAACAAAGGCAAATTAATCGAGGCAATTTTTGAAGAGAAGGTCCAGCCCTTTCTAATCGCCCCGACTTTTATCACCGACTATCCGGTGGAGATGTCTCCTTTAGCCAAGAAGCACCGCTCCAATCCCTTACTGACCGAAAGATTTGAACTCTTTATCGGGACAGGAGAAATCGCCAACGCCTTCTCTGAATTAAATGACCCTTTAGACCAGAGACAACGCTTCGAAGAGCAGATGAAAATGCGCTCGGCTGGCGATGAAGAGGCGCAGGTCTTAGATGAAGACTACCTGCGGGCGATGGAATACGGCATGCCTCCAATTGGAGGCTTAGGAGTGGGCATCGACCGTCTAATAATGCTCTTGTGCGACCAGCGCTCTATCCGGGACGTGATATTGTTCCCCCAGATGAAGCCAGAGACCGATGGGATATGAGTTTTTCATAGCCCGGCGTTACTTAGCCTCCAAGAGAAAAAGCGGCTCGGTCTCCATTTTCACTTTCATTTCCATTGCCGGCATCACCATCGGGGTGGCCGCCTTAATCTGCACCCTCTCCATGATGAACGGCTTTGAAAAAGAGGTCAGAGGGAGAATCATCGGCACCATGGCCCATGTCAATGTCCTTCCTTGGAACCAGGTCGGCCTGTCCGATTACGACGAATTAATTCCCCAAGTCGAAGCGGTGCCGGAGGTGGTAGCAGCGGCCCCTTTCATTTACGCCAAAGTCGCGATTGCCTCCAGAAGTCAGTCCGACGGAATCGTCCTGCGGGGCATCATTCCGGAGCAGGAGGAAAAAGTCTCCCAGCTTAAGAAATATCTTTACCGCGGCAGTCTGGAATTAGACCGAACTTCGCCGGACAGCCTTCCCGGAATTCTGTTAGGCTCGATTTTAGCTGATAATCTAAGCCTGGTAGTGGATGATACTGCCATTTTATTTTCGCTAGACCAGAATTCTATCTCCGGAATCTCGACCACACCACGAGCGACAAAGTTTAAAGTAGCCGGACTGTTTGAGACCGGGATGTACGAATATGACGCCTCTTTAGCTTACATATCCCTGTCGGAAGCGCAGAATTTATTGAATATGGGAGAAAGTGTCACCGGCTTAGAAGTAAAAGTAGAAGATTTCTATCGCGCGGATAAAGTGGCAGAAAAGGTAGAAAAGGAACTGGGGAGCGAGTACGTGGCTTCGGACTGGATGCACATGCACAAAAATCTCTTCTCCTGGATATCTCTGGAAAAATATGCCATGTTTTTGGCCTTGAGCCTGATAGTGGCCGTGGCCGCCTTCAACATCGTCAGCACCTTGGTGATGATAGTCTTGGAGAAGAAAAAAGAGATTGGAATCTTGAAATCAATGGGAGCTAGCAAAGCCTCTATCAGCAAAATATTCATGTTAGAAGGAGTGATAATTGGGGTCATCGGTGCTTTCCTGGGAACTATCTTGGGTTGTGTTTTGTGCTGGATACAGCAGACTTTCAAGATAATCTCTTTGCCGGCAGACATCTATTTCATCAATTCCCTCCCCATAGACATGCGCCCTTTAGACTTAATCTTAGTCTCTTTAGCCGCTCTGATAATAGCCTTTGCCGCCACGCTCTATCCGGCCCGCAAGGCGGCTAATCTCAGCCCGGTGGAGGCCATTCGTTATGAATGAGTTTTTTCCAACAGTTTTCACAGGCGAAAAGTAAATATATTCGGTAAAATGGCGAATATAAGAATAAGGACTCAATTCGAAAATAGAAGCCGTCATGGATGAACCTATCATTTTACGGGCCATAGAGATAAAGAAAAGCTTTCAAAGCGGCCCAAAGGAGCTGAAGGTTTTAAGAGGAGTGAGTTTGGAAATCCCTGAAGGCACTTTAACCACTATCATAGGCGCTTCTGGTGTAGGAAAGTCTACCCTCTTGCACATTTTAGGAGGGCTGGATACCCCGCAGGAGGGGGAAGTTCACCTCGACTCCATCAACATCTTCACTTTGAACGACGTAGAATTGTCTGATTTTCGCAACCAGAGCATAGGGTTCGTGTTTCAGTTCCACCATCTTCTGTCTGAATTTAACGCGTTGGAAAATGTGATGATTCCGCTTCTGATTGCCCGAGAAAACAACTCAATTTCCCGAGAAAAGGCGTATCATTTATTAGAAGAAGTAGGTTTAAAGGAGAGGTCTTCCCATCGTCCGGCAGAACTCTCCGGCGGGGAGCAACAGAGACTGGCCGTAGCCCGGGCTCTGGCCAACGATCCTAAGATAGTGATAGCCGATGAGCCCACCGGCAACTTGGATAGAAAGAGCAGCGAAGAATTGGTAGAGCTGATAATGAACCTGAAGCGGGAAAAGAGGTTGACCTTTGTGCTGGCGACCCATAATTTGGAAATAGCCAGAAGAGCCGATTATATCTATCATCTGGCCGAGGGCAGAGTTAGTCCCAAAAGCCCGGCGGAGTTGAACTAAATGCGCTGTCAGGACTGTAAAAAGAATGAAGCGACCGTCAAACTGACCCAGATTATAAACAATCAAAAGGTGGTCTTAAGTCTGTGTCAGGAATGCGCGGAGAGGAGGGGTTTTCACAATCCCTTTTCAGGAGGTACCTTCCCCTTGGGAGAGATGTTGGCCAGCGTGACCAGCGGGATAATCGAAAAGAAGGGGGGTCAGTCCGGCGCGCTCAAATGTCCACGCTGCGGAATGTTCTTTTCCGAATTCCCCAAAACCGGGCGCTTCGGCTGCGGAGAATGCTACTCTGCCTTCCGACCTCAACTGTTACAGATGTTGACTAAAATACACGGCACTACCCAGCATAAGGGAGAGATGCCGGTCCCGGCCAAGATAGACTTAGCCACCCAAGTCAAGCAGCAAAAGAGCTTGGAAGAGCAACTAAGGGAAGCCATAAAGGCGGAAGACTTTGAAAAAGCCGCTCAACTGAGAGATAAGATTAAGAACGCAAAGCCAGAGAAGAAAAAATAGCATGTTCGAAGAATTGGCCAAAAAACCGACCCCCTGGCTCTTAGGTGACGGACCGCAGGCCGGGATTGTCCTCTCTACCCGGGTTCGTCTGGCCCGGAATCTAAAGGGGATGATATTCCCCTCCCGTTCGGCTGCCTCAGAGCGGCAAAGAGTTCTGGACTTACTGCAGGCAGCCTTAAAGAAGATTTCCAATCACCAGGGAGTTCTGGTGAGTTCGACCGAGCTGCAGGGAATCGACCGCGACTTCTTGGTAGAGCGCCACCTGATTTCCCCTGATTTTATGCGGGAAAAGGACGGGCAAGGAGTTTTCATCAGTGAGAATGAATCAGTCAGCATCATGGTCAACGAAGAGGACCATTTGCGCATCCAGGCTTTGAAATCCGGTTTTCAGCTGAAAGAATGCTATCAGGAGATCAGCGGCTTAGAGAAGGAACTGTCCCAATATCTCAATTTTGAGCACGATAGGGAATTCGGATACCTGACCGCCTGTCCTACCAACGTGGGCACCGGTCTGCGCGGCTCTCTCTTAATCCATTTGCCCGGCTTAGTCCTCACCCGCAAAATAGATGAATTCATTGCCCGGGTCGGTAAGGCGGGCTTTGCAGTGCGAGGTTTTTACGGAGAGGGGACCGATGTGGCTGGCAATTTGTTCCAGATCTCCAATCAGAACACTCTGGGCCACACCGAAGAGGAGATTCTCTCTGATTTGGATAAACTGGCCCAGGAGGTAATAGCCGATGAAGAGAATGCCAGAAACGCCATTTTCAAAGAGGCTAAGGATGAGATCGAGGATAAAATCTGGCGCAGTTATGGAATCTTGCGGCATGCCCGGCTTTTATCCTCTTCCGAAGTAATGAACCTGCTTTCGGCTTTACGCTTAGGCGTAGGAAGGAAGGTATTAGCAGACTTAAGCTTACCGCAGATTAATGAGGTCTTGTTCCTCTCTCAGCCGGCCCATCTACAGAAATATTACAACAAACAAATGAATGAGCAGGAAAGAGACGTATCAAGAGCGGAGTTAGTCAGAAACAAATTGGCCGGCCCTAAGAATGGCTCCAGACGGAGAAGACCCAGACCTGGCCAGGAGAAAGATAATTGACAAATTCGTTTTTTGACTTAAATTTAATAGTAATGAGTGACAGTTTAGGCTTGGCTGGAAGGAGGCTAAGTATTTATGAATGAGATGTTTACCGAGCGCGCCCGACGGGCCATCGAATTTGCCCGGGATGAAGCCGCACGTTTGCGCCACGATTACATCGGCACCGAACACCTGCTCTTGGGAGTGATAAAATTAGGCGAGGGAAGAGCAGTTGATATCTTGAATAACATCGGCATCGACCTGGGTGAATTGAAGCAGTCTATCGAGGACGTGGTCCAGCCATCCGGCGGAACCATGACCATGGGGCAACTGCCTCTGACTGCCAGAGCTAAGAAGACCTTAGAGGTCTCCGGTCAGGAGGCGCGCGCTCTGCGTTCCAAGGACATCGACACCGAGCATATTTTATTGGCCCTGCTAAAAGACGAAGAGGGGGTAGCCGCCCAGGTCCTCTCCATGTATGAAGTTGACTATAAAGAAGTCTACGAGGAGTTGAAAAACATAAGTTCCGGCAAGCCTTCAGCTTACGCCCGTAAGAGAAAAAAGAGCAAGACTCCGGCTTTAGACCACTTTGGCCGGGACTTGACCGAGCTGGCTCGCAGAGCAAAATTAGACCCAGTCATAGGCAGGGAGAATGAAATCGAAAGAGTAGCTCAGATTCTCTCCCGTCGAAAGAAGAACAATCCGGTGCTAATCGGCGAGCCGGGAGTGGGGAAGACGGCCATCGCCGAAGGCTTGGCCCAGAGAATTGTGGAAGGGAAAGTCCCCCAGATTTTGGAGAACCGAAGAATTGTCACCTTAGACATGGCCGCCATAGTGGCTGGCACTAAATACCGGGGTCAGTTCGAAGAGAGAATGAAGGCGGTCATGAATGAAATCATCAACGCCAAGGACGTAATCATCTTTATCGACGAGCTGCACACCATTGTGGGGGCCGGCGGAGCCGAAGGCTCCTTAGACGCCTCCAATATCTTCAAGCCGACCCTATCCCGGGGCGAGCTGCAGTGCATCGGCGCCACCACTTTAAATGAATACCGCAAGTACATCGAGAAGGACGGCGCTCTGGAGCGGCGTTTCCAGATGGTGATTGTCGACCCCCCCACCACCGAGGACACGGTAAAAATATTGAAAGGACTGCGGCCCAGATACGAAGAGCATCACCATATTAAGATTTCAGACCAGGCCATCGTGACTGCGGTCAATTTGGCCGACCGCTACATCTCCGGCAAGTTTCAGCCGGATAAGTCCATTGACGTGATTGACGAGACCGGCTCGCGCGCTCATCTGATGAGCAGCACCAAACCGCAGGAATTCGCCGAAAGTGAAAAGGAAATAGTTGAACTGCAGAGGGAGAAAGAACAGGCCGTCAAAAATCAGGAATTTGAAAAAGCGGCCCAGATGAGAGACGAAATCAAGCTCAAAAAGGAAGAGTTAGAGCAGCGAAAAAGAGAATGGGAAGAGAAGAGGGCTAAAGAAGTGCGGGAAATTTCTCCCGAAGACGTGGCGGTAGTGGTCTCCAAGATGACTAACATCCCAGTCTTCAGGCTGGAAGAGGCGGAGTCCAAGAAGTTGCTGCGAATCGAAGAGGAGATAGGTAAGCGTATCATCGGGCAGGACGAGGCCATTTCTGTTTTGGCTAAGTCCATCCGCCGCAACCGGGCCGGACTCTCAGATCCCAAGAGGCCAATTGGCTCTTTCATCTTCTTGGGTCCTACCGGCGTCGGTAAAACCGAAATGGCCCGGGCCTTAGCCTCTTTTTTATTCGAAGATGAGAGCAACCTAGTCCGCATCGACATGTCCGAATACATGGAGAAGTTCTCGGTCTCCCGCTTGATCGGAGCTCCTCCGGGTTATGTCGGCTACGAAGAGGGAGGCCAGCTGACCGAGAGAGTGCGCAGAAAACCCTACTCGGTGGTCCTCTTAGATGAAATCGAAAAAGCCCACCCCGAAGTTTTTAATATATTGCTGCAGATGTTAGATGACGGCCATCTGACTGACTCTTTTGGCCGCAAAGTGGACTTCCGCAACACAGTGGTAATTATGACCTCCAACATCGGCGCCAGAGAGATCAAAGCCGGCAAGAGCTTAGGGTTTCAGAAGACCGATACCGAGACTTCCTATGAGTCGATGAAACAGAAGCTTATGGAAGAGACTAAGAAGATGTTTAACCCCGAGCTCTTGAACCGTATCGATGAAATCATAGTTTTCCACTCGCTGGACATACCGGAGGTGCTCAAAATTGTAGACATTCTCTTAGTCGATTTAGCCAAGCGTTTGGCCGAGCGAGGCATCTCCTTCACTCTGACTGACCAGGCCAAAGAATTCTTGGCCCAAAAAGGCTTTGATATCAACTATGGGGCCCGGCCTCTGCGCAGGGCGCTACAGAAGTACCTGGAAGACCCTCTGGCCGATGAAATCCTCAAAGGACAGTTCGCCGGAGACTGCGAAGTTTTGATTGACAAGGACCAGGGGGATAAGTTATCTTTCAAAGTGGTGGTGGGAGCGCACCCGCCCCAGAGTAAGGAGTTCGTGGCTTAAAGCCGGCAGACTTCAAACCTCTTAAAGATTTAAAGAGCATCATAGATTAGCTCTGTACTATTATCTAGTAAAGGAGTAGAAGATGGCACATAAAAAAGGTCAAGGTTCCAGCCGGAACGGTAGAGATTCCCAGGGGCAGCGCTTGGGCGTCAAGGCCTATGGGGGGGAGATGGTCACTGCCGGGACTATCATCGTCCGCCAGAGAGGGACCAGAATCTTCCCGGGACGGAATACGGGTTTAGCCAAGGATGACAGCATCTTTGCCTTAGCCGATGGGGTGGTGAAATTTGAGCGCAAAGGCAAAGAGAAGAAGGTCGTTTCGGTTTTCAGCCCTAATTAGAGAAGCGGTAAATTAAAAGGATTTTTCCCTGCCTGTTTTTGGCTCACCCAATCTAACGAATTCGGACCCCGCACGTTAGTCTTTTGTCTCCATTCGCACTGATTAGAATCGTAAGAAGTAACAAAGCCTAACTGAATGGGTTTATAACCGATGGCGGCTGGCCCAAATCCAGCCCCTACTTCGATTCTGAACCTTTGAAGTATTGTAAGAACAGAAGTTTGATTTCTTGTTATATCTCTCTATATGGAAGATACAGTCCTTAAAAAAGCAAACAGATAAACTTTCGTAACCTTATTTATAGTTTGCCAACCGGCTTTTTAGAGCCTGGAACTGCTCCTGTAACTCTGAAGGCAGTTTATCTCCGAACTTGGCATAGTGCTCCCTGATTAGCTCGACTTCTTTGAGCCAACCTTCCTTATCTATTTTCAGCAGCTCTTCCATATCGGCAGTGGACACCTTATCTTCCAGGCCAGAACGATCGATACTATCGACAGTAGGTATATAACCGATGGGAGTTTCAACCGCCTTACCTCGGTTGTCACATCGTTCAAATATCCACTTCAGAACCCGAATGTTATCTCGGTAGCCTGGCCAGAGCCACTTGCCATCCTTCGACTTTCTAAACCAGTTGACATAGAAAATCTTTGGCAGTTTGTCCGGGGTAGTTTTCCGGCCGATGTTAATCCAGTGCTTAAAATAATCACCCATGTGATAGCCACAGAAGGGCAACATGGCAAAGGGGTCAAAACGAATAGTGCCGGCCTTCAGATCCAGAGCCGCCGCAGTAACTTCTGACCCGATGATTGAGCCGATGAATACGCCATGGTTCCAGTCAAAAGCCTGATGCACCAGAGGAACTGTACTGGGACGCCGACCCCCGAATAAAAAGGCGCTGATGGGGACCCCGGCCGGGTCTTCCCATTCCGGGGCAATAGAGGGGCAATGGGAAGCATGCGCGGTGAAACGAGAGTTGGCATGAGCCGCAGGGGCCTTAGCCGTGCCTTCTTCCCATTCATTACCTTTCCAGTCTATCAGCTTACCCGGCGCCGGATAGCCGATACCTTCCCACCAGACATCATTATCCTTGGTCAGGGCCACGTTAGTAAAAATCGTATCCTTGGCGATGGTATGCATAGCATTGGGATTAGAGTCCAGGGAAGTATAGGGAGCCACGCCGAAAAATCCGGCTTCCGGGTTTATGGCATACAGACGGCCATCCTGGCCGAATTTCATCCAGGCAATATCGTCGCCAATGGTTTCTACTTTCCAGCCCGGAATAGCGGGAATAAGCATGGCCAGATTGGTCTTGCCGCAGGCTGAGGGGAAGGCTGCAGTGATATACTTTACCTTACCCTCCGGACTGGTGAGTTTTAGAATGAGCATGTGCTCGGCCAGCCAGCCTTCATCGCGAGCCTGCACCGAGGCGATGCGAAGGGCCAGGCATTTCTTGCCCAGAAGCGCATTGCCGCCATATCCTGAGCCGTAAGACCAGATTTCGCGCGTCTCCGGGAAGTGGGAAATGTATTTTTGCTCAAGCGGGGCACAGGGCCAGACACCTTTATCGGTTTGGCCCCGGGCCAGGGGTTTACCCACGGAATGCACGGCCGGGATAAACTCACCATTTTCACCTAAGACCTCAAGAACTTTGCTGCCGACACGGGTCATAATGTGCATGTTTGCCACCACGTAGGGAGAATCGGTAATCTGAATTCCGATTTTTGAGATGGGCGAGCCAATCGGCCCCATGGAAAAGGGAATCACGTACAGGGTGCGACCTTGCATGCAGCCTCGAAACAGGTCGCGCAAAGTGGCCTTTAGTTTCCAGGGTTCAATCCAGTTATTGGTCGGACCGGCGTCCTCTTCTTTTTCAGAGGCGATAAAGGTTCTGTTTTCCACGCGGGCCACATCAGAGGGATCAGATCTAAAAAGATAACAATTTGGCCGCTTCTTTTCGTTTAATTTAACCGCCAGCCCGTCTTTTTCCATCAGACTCATCAGCGCCTTATACTCAGCCTTAGAGCCATCGCACCAGTGAACGTCATTCGGTCGGCAGAGCTGTTTCCATTCCTCTACCCATTCCATCAACTTCTTATGCTTGCTAACTTGCATAGTTAAAACCATACACACCTCCTTTTTTGAGCTATTTTACTCAATGCTTATGTATTGAGGTTCACTATAAGTTCATATGGCAAGATAATAAAATCTTCCGGGTTTGCAAGCAATCTATTTATAAGGCAAGCAGGGCAGTGCTCCGGCCTGAGACTGATTCTCTTACTGCCAGATGGCGTTTCAAATAAGCTACAGGAGCAGCGGTCTTATTCCACACAGAGGCGTTTTTCTTTAGGGTTTGACTTCTGCAGAAGAATCAATTATTCTAAAATAAAGAAGCCTTGCACACAGGCCAGTCTGGAGGTTGCCATGTCTAACGGAGCCAAAAAAATCTTCACACCCTTCACCAATGAACTGGTAGATTCGCTTAAAATCGGCGACAGAATCTTAATTTCCGGGGCGCTCTACACGGCCCGGGATGCCGCACACAAGAGATTGATTCAGTTAGTTGAAACTGGAGAAAAACTCCCTTTTGAGATTAAGGGGCAGGTAATATATTACGTGGGCCCCACCCCTGCTCCTCCAGGAGAAATTATCGGCTCAGCCGGACCTACTACAGCCTACCGGATGAGCAAGTATGCACCGAGTTTGATTGCTTTAGGCTTAAAAGGGATGATAGGCAAAGGAGCAGTTTCGCCCGAGACCCAGGAGGCGATGAAACAGCATAAGGCGGTTTATTTTCTGGCTACGGGCGGGGCAGGCGCGCTTTTGAGGGAGCATATTGTTAACAGCGAGATTGTGGCTTATGAAGATCTGGGGCCGGAGGCGATTCGGAAGTTTACGGTGAAGGATTTTCCGGTGATTGTGGCCCAGGATTGTCACGGGGGGAATTTGTTTGTGGAGGGGAGGAAGAGATTTAGCTTGCTGGAGACGGGCTGAAGTAAGTGGTATCTCAATTTGGGACCTGTTGTTTTGCACTGTTTGATTTTACAGCGATATAAATTTCTCTTTGGGCGAGGTTACATTACACAAATGATGCAGAAGCAGAGGAAATATTTCTCACTTTACCCAAAGTGAGAGATTTGTGCCTGGCAAAGGTATAAAGTTATTAGGGTGATGCCGGCGGAAGCGTAACCGGAGGTTGCTGTGGCATCTGTGGAGGTGGTTGGGGAGCTGACAGTGGGATGGATATGAATTGCTGAAAGTTTCTTGACCAGCTCACTCCACGCGAGTTCTCAAACAACTTTATTGCAGTAGTTCTGTCAAAAAAGAGTTCAATTAAACAGTAAAGTTCCCATACAGTGCCTCGCAGGTTAGGAGTATTTCGCAGGTCGTCTATTTGAAGACCAAGTTGCTTGAGTTCTGTAACCCCTAAACTCCTGCTGTGGGATAGATTCTTCCGCCGGTCCGCGAATCGCTTCGTAATTTTACTTCCTTTTTGTTTCCTCTTCGGGTCGTTCTTGAACATAAACCGCTGAAGCCAATTCTGAACAAGTGTGGTGGAGAGGCGTTGGGCTTTCTTACAGATTTCAAATATATGCAGGTCGTACTTAATAATCATGGGATAATAAGCTGGCAAGACCCCCGCTCCTTCTTTTTTCAGTGTTTTCCGTAGTTCTTTAAATGCGTCGAGGATATCTTGAGTCGGTACAGCCATAGTCGGGCCGTTAGGAGAGGAGATGAGGATTTGCGGGTCAATTGGGCCTAATGTTGACCTGTCATCGATTAGAATTTGGTCTCCTGACAGTGACAGCATGGTTGCTGCACTATAAGCGGAGTGAGGTATTATAAACCGAACTTCTTCGAAGTTTTCTCTCAGTAGATTAACAATGCGCTCTGTAGACTCGGCCTGACCACCGGGGCTTTCCAGTAATACGTCGAGCTTTTTCTCGGTGATCCCCTCGATGAGGTCACTGAAACCAGTAATATCAGAATCATCAATAGCATTGGGGATAAAAAAGCCAGCCGCCCTTTTTGCTGCATATACAATCAGCGGGCGGCCAGTAATGGTCTCAATCGCTGCTATTTTCTGGAGGCGAAGCTGCTTGTGTTGTTGGGGGTTTTGGAGGCTATCAAGTAGATGTTGAAACGTTGGCATTATAGGATTGATTCAGCGTTGTGCTAAACGTAGGCTCGTGCTTAGGCACTCTCACTGAGATAGCAGCGAGGGCCCGCTCATATTCCTCCTGGGTCATGCGGAGTTTTTTGAGCATCGCATCAATATCTGGATGACGCTTACGGTATTCCTGTACTTGTTTAAGTATCTCGCTGTTCACAGGTGGTCTCACCTCCAAGGGCAAGATAAACGCAGTCAACGTTTCTTGTCAAGTGTAATCGGTAGAAAAAATAAGGTTCTTTAATAATAATACGTAATACTCTGGATAATAAGGGTGGGAGAGATTTTTCCGCGAGCAAGAGAAAAAGGCGGAGAGGGGAGACCTCTCCACCATTTGTGACACTTTTCACAACCCCCTGATTCTCAATTAATTTCATCACTTTCTTTTGAGACAGATTTCCCTCCCAAAGCCCCTCTCTAAGGAGTGAAAAGTGAATTAACCTCCTGCCCTATTCCAATAATACCCACCACCTCCTTGCCTATGGCTATAATCCCGATGCTTTTGTAGCCCAGCGCCAGCACCCCAATCGCGATATACCCGAAGGCAAAAACCGACACGGACACAACCCCAAATCCAATCACGCTCACTGAAATCAGCGCCAGGCCGACTAAGCTGACTGAACCAAGACCTATGGCTACCCCGCCGACAGCTATCAGCCCGCGTGACAGAAAGAAACCGAATGAAAAAACACCTGTGGCCCGGCTGCCGATGGCAATGATGCCTTTGGCATGACGCATTTTCCCATTTGGAGTGTCAAAACCTAAATTTATTGAGAGCCAAGGCAGCCCCAGGAATTTCCGCCTTGATTCATACTGATAGGTTAAGGTGTTTAAAGCCCTGGTGAGCTGACGAAAAAAATCTGTAATCAGCGCCAATATCGAACCCACTTTTCCCAAACAACCGGGGCGGTTCGCTATGGTTCGTACGGCACTGCTGTCGTTAATTTCATTCTGGGCCATATGACACTCCTATTTTTTAATCTATTGTACCTCATCATTATCCTTTTGACTATATATGCAAAACTTAAGATATACTTTTCTGGTCGTTCAAGCCATCCTGAGTTGACAAAGATTGATATTTTAATCCGCTCTTCTTTAGAGTCTTAAGTCCGCTTGCATTTCAGAATCCATAGTTGACTTGTCCCTCCTAATCCTGAATCTAATGCTGCCGCTTCAGAAATCAGAACAGTATATCCGCGCCATTTGTGACGTTTTTCACAACCCCCTGATTCTCAATCACTTCCATTACTTTTTCCAAACACATTTTCCACCCCCTTCGTTTAATTTGTGACAGAGCCTGGCAGTATTAACAGTGCGCCCGATCAATCATCTCAACATCAGGGGGTTGAGATGTCAAAGGAAAGGAAGCCTGAGCCTTTCCAGAAGCCGGCCAAGGAGCTGTGGGACAAATATTCGCTCCAGAGCCTGGCTCCTAAGAAATTCATCCAGGTGGTAAACAGAATAATCCGCGGGGAGTTGCGCCTGGTCAAATAGCTAAAGGTTTTTGCTCGGCCCGGGCTTCAAAGTTTTCAAAAGGAGAACAAAGGTAGTAAAAGCAGGAGGTCAGGGGGTTTTAAGGAAAGTTTTATTTTCCTAAGAGTGGGGTAATCTTTTATTTGTGAATCATTCTAGGACCTATTTTGTGTTGTTGATGTACTATACTTGCTGTCTCTCCAAAACCTGACGTAGCTGGTATTTTTCTTACAGGTCATTGTGATAGAATTCACAACTATTTGATATTCAATCAAGTCCCATCATTTGTTACAAATAATTTTTCCTCACCTTCGTTTAACCTACATACAAGAAAAGGTTGTTTATGAAGTGCGCCCAAACCAACATCTCAATAGCCAGGGGGTTGAGATGCCGAGGAAAAAGAAGCCCAAACCTTTCAAAAAACCCGCTAAAGAACTTTGGCACAAGTTCTCTTTACAGAAACTGACTCCTCAAAAGTTCATCGAGATAGTTAACAAAATAATCAACGGAGAATTACGGCTGCATAAAAGATGAGAGGGAATTCTCTTATTCAGCAGTCAGATTCGAGTCTGCCAGAGACATGTGTTCATGCACCGCCTGCCAGCTCCCCTCTTTATTCTCAAATATGGCTGTGTAACGCCCCTTCAGGGTGAAGTATTGAGTCTTCTTCTTCGGAAAGCTCTTTTTTTCGAGCTTCATCTGCCAATTACCATTTGCCCAGCCTACACGGCCGGCGGAATTCACCGTAACTGAACTCAGAGAGAATTCGGTCAGCTGATGATTATTGAAAAAATCTTTCCAGTAGTTCATCACCTCTTCCCAGGAAGAGAGGCTATCTCTTTCCCATAAGGGAAAGACGCTGATATTGTCCCGGGCATAATAATCTGCAAAAAGTTCAGGAGTCATCTGTTTTAAAGCCTCTTCGAAATGAGTAAGCTGCTGGCGGATTAAGGACTCATCCGAGACGTAGGCGACCTCTTTTTTCTTAATACAGGAAACGAAGAGTAAAGTGGTGCAGAGAAGTATAAAGGCTGTTCTGGGCACTTAGGCTTTGACTTTCAGTTTTCCTTTAAGTTTATACAGAGTCGCAGCCATTTTCAATTTGGCAATGGCGCCAGCCGGGTCCAGATGCTTAGGGCAGACGTCCTGGCAGTTGAAAATCGTGTGGCAGCGAAAGACTCCGGTTTCTCCTGCCACCTGGGCCAGTCTTTCTATAGTTGCAGAATCTCTGGAATCGTTCACGAAGCGGAGAGCCTTCAAAAAGGAATGCGGCCCGAAGTATTTATTGTCCGTGCCGGCCACCGGGCAGGAGGCATAGCAGGCCTGACACATGATACAATCTGCCACAATGTCGAGCTTTTTCCTCTGCTGGGGTGTCTGATGAAATTCTTGTTCAGGCAGCGGCTCCTTACCCATCAGCCAGGGTTTCAGGGCAATCAGATTTTCAAAAAAGCCGGTGTGGTCGACTACCAAGTCTTTCATAACCGGCAGATGCAGAAGAGGCCTTATGGTCACAGTGCCTGATTTCAAAGAGGTAATCTGGGTGTTGCAGGCCAGCCGGTATTTGCCGTTGACGTGCATGGCGCAGGAACCGCAGACCGCCATCCGGCAGGAAGAGCGGAAGGAAAGAGTGTGGTCGATATACTCTAAGATGTGATATAACCCTTCCAGAACGGTCATGGCAGGTTTCAGAGGAAAGGTATAAGTCTGAAAGTGGGGCTTGGAATCTTTATCCGGATTAAATCTCTGAACTTTATAGGTAATCTGGTTCAATTTCTAATATTTCCTCTCTTCCGGCTGATATCTTAATATCTTAACCGGCTCCGAGCAGAGTTTGGGTCCCTCTGGCGACCAGTTCACCAGAATATGTTTGAGCCAGTTGGCGTCGTCTCTTTTGGGGAAGTCCTTTCTGAAATGAGCTGCCCGGGATTCCTTGCGCTCCAAAGCGGCAGTAAATATCGCCTCAGAGATTTCAAGATTACCCTGCAGTTCCATTGAAAAGATGAAATCAAAGTTGAACCTCTTTTCCTGCGCCACCGGAGCTAGATTTCTGGCTCTCTGCTTGAGATCCTGCAACTTAGCTCTGCCTTCCTGTAAATCCTTTTCGGTACGAAATATGCCGGCTTTTTCCACCATCAATTGAGCCAGCTGATTCTTAATGTCAAAGTGATTTTCAGTCCCTTTACCCTTGAATAACTCCTGCTGTTTGGCCTCTAATTTCTTCAAGGCCTCATCCAGGGCCTTGGGCGATGGAGAATTAGACTTCTGTTTGATGAATTCGGCCGCCCTCTGACCGGCTCTCTTGCCAAATACCAAGGTCTCCAAAAGGGCATTGCCGCCTAATCTGTTCCCGCCATGCACAGAGATACAGGCGCATTCGCCAGCAGCATAAAAGCCGGGCATCTTGGTTTCACCCCAAGAGTCAGTGTCGATTCCTCCCATGGTGTAGTGCTGGCCGGGCTGAATGGGAATCGGGTCTTTGACCGGGTCTAAATTTATGAATTCCAGACAGAGCTCGCGCGTGCCGGGCAGTCTTTCGTCAATTTTCTTCTGCCCTAAATGGCGCATATCCAGATAGACGTAGGCATTGTCAATTCCACGGCCCTCCCCGATTTCAGTCATAATCGAGCGGGAGACTATGTCTCTGGGCGCCAGCTCCATCACTTTCTCTGAGACGTAGCGCTTCATAAAGCGCTCCCCGTCTTTGTTAATCAGATAGGCGCCCTCGCCGCGGCACCCTTCGGTCAGCAAGATGTTAGTCCGGGCCAGACTGGTAGGATGGAACTGCACAAACTCAATATCCTTTAAAGGCACACCAGCCCAATAGGCAATTGACATGGCCAGACCGGTGTTGATATGTGCATTGGTGGTGTTGCGATAAATTCGGCCATGGCCGCCGGTCCCCATGATTACTGCCTGGGCACTCATGGGCACCAGAACGCCTTCTCTGATGTTGTAAGCAAGCAGACCCTTACAGACGCCATTCTCCACAGCTAAAGCCAGGCACATCCACTCTTCGTAAATTTTAAGCTGATGTTTCAAGACTTGTTCATAAAGAGTGTGCAGGAGAAAATGTCCGGTTCTATCCGCGGCATAACAAGTTCTGGGATATCTTCCCCCTCCAAAATATCTCTGGGCAATCTTGCCATTCTCAAATCGGGAGTAAGGGCAACCCCAGTGGTCGGTCTCATAGATAATCTCCGGAGCATCTCCGGTTAAAATATCTACTGCATCCTGGTCAGCCAAGAAGTCAGCCCCTTTGACCGTGTCATAGGCATGCGCTTCCGGATTGTCCTGGGCGCCATCCGGATGGTTGGCTAGAGGCGAATTAATCCCACCTTCAGCCGCCCCTGAATGAGAGCGCAAAGGATGCACCTTGGAAATCAAGGCCACGTCAGCCCCACGGAATTTAGCCTCCAAGGCGGCCCGCATGCCGGCCAAGCCGCCCCCCACTACAATTATGTCGTGATGAATAGTCATACAAAAATCTTGGGGAAGAAAGCAATTACTGAAGCAATCAGCACAGCTAAAAACAAAATCACTGCCACCCAAAAGAGGGCTTTTTGAGATTTGGTTAGGAAGAAAAAGTCGGCTATGGTTATGCGCAGGCCGTTAAGCATGTGCATCGCCACCAAAAGGACCAAGCCCATCTCCAAAAATTTGAAAAGCGGAGTCTCATAAGACTGCATCTTATGCGTGAAGGCCTCGGCTCCCCATCTTGAAGAAGCAATAGACCAGAAGTGAGGGAAAAGATAAAGAACCAGAATCACGCCGGTGACCCGGTGCAGTATCCAGGAGAAAGTCCCCACATTGGGATTTCTCTTCCACTCTTTGATCAGGCTCATCCAGAAGTCGCTTACCTTCATATTCAACTCTTAAGCGTAAAACAAGGGGACTAAACCCCAGGCTCCATAAAGACTGAGAGCGATTCCTATTAACCAGAGTATAATTAAAACGCCCTTCTTAGCTTTGGGGCCGGGCTGATAGTCCATATAGATACCCCAGATACCGTTCAGCCCGTGAAAGACCACTGAGGGGACAAAAAGGAAATAGAACACCGCCCAGAAGGGAGAGCTCTGCAAGCGTTCAGCCACGGTCTGAAAGTCAATCTCTAAGCTCCCCTCGGAGAAATGCATCACGTTGAGATGCACTATTAAGAAGAAGGCCAAAAAAAGCCCGGTGAGACGCTGTAAGAGCCAGCCATAGACTCCCCGGGTTGTTCTTTTTTCGAGCATGTTAAAACAGTTCCAATTTGTGAATTTTTTCTTAAATGTCAATAAAAAAATAGCATAAATTCTTCAAGTTCGGCTCCTGGTTAGTCGATACTTAGATTGTCTTAAAATGATAGAGGAGTAAGCCATGCCTGAGAAAAGTTCCTCATTCAACCCTCGCCTGAAAAAGCTTTTAGACTTCAAGCAGTTAGGCCCGGAATTGAGCCATCAACTGGAGCTGTTCGCAGATTCGCCGGCAAAGTATAAAAGAGTTATGGCCTGCCGACACAAGACCGGAAAGTTAAAACTGCAATTTCTGCAGAGCCAGATTACCGGCCAGCAGAAAAATCATCCCGGCCTCTCGGCTTAGTAGCTAAATCGGATTCAGGACCAAAAAACAAGGCCGTCATCTTGACGGCCTTTATCCTTAAAAGGAGGTGAGGGAGGCAAAACTCTTTATTGTCCGCTGGCAGAGACCGAGCCTTCATAGACCCGGTATTTGGAGAAATGTTCAATGGGGAAAGTAAACTTACCGTCTCTTATCTTCCCCTGCTGAATCAGTGTCCACTCAGCCTTATCCGGGTCAAACCACCACAGCTGGGCCAGAGTTCCATCCTTGGCCAAAGTGCGGTGGTCCAAATATGTGGTCTTCTCAAAAATCAGACCGTCCGGCCAGAAGTCGTATTCAGTAATTAAATCCCCTTGGCTGTTTCTCCCCTGTATGGCCTGCACTGAAATCGTAAGGTTCAGTTCCAGAGCCAAAGAGGGGACATAGAAGTAACTCAGATAGTCCTTACAAGGAATTGAAATAGTCCCGCCTAATATTCCGAGGAGACGGTAAATCCTTGGACCCACATATTCAACCTGAGTCATATTGAGATCGGTTTCAGAGGATTGGCCCTCCGCCTGTTCAGGCGAGGAGGCGGCACTGCCCGGAGTTGGTCTTTGCTGTGCTTGAGGATTTGAGTAATCAGGACCGAGCGGATTATGCTGGGCACAGCCTGAGATGAGTGCCAGGGTCAAAAGGATTACTACTGCCGACCAAATTGCTAATTTTCTGTGCACCGTCATCTTCTCTCCTTGCAACCTGTTTACTTTGACATTTGAGCAAGAAAAGTGCCTCGCCGTGCGCAATCGGTTTCAGTTGCGGTTAGCTTCTTGATGGAAAATGAAATAGTGAAGTGTGTAAATCTCAGCCAATTAAACAGGAGAAAAATCTTCCCCTCAAAAGAAAGGGATTTCCTCTTCACCTGTGGAGAAAATCCCCTGCAAAACTCTGCGTCAGTTTATATAGAGATTATCCTTCCTCGGCAGGCTCTTCCTCTCTGAGAAACTCCTTACGAAAGTCTTCAATCTTGGCTCTGTCTCTCAACTGGGCAAACCACTGGCTATAAATCTGGCTCTGCTTCTGCTGCAAGGCGGTCTGATAAAGGGAATCTTCAACCGCGGTGTAAAGCGTATCTGCCGGGGTCTCACGCCAGACCAACTCCAGGGCAAAGACCGCGATAGGGGTCTCCACCGGGGAACTAATCTGGCCCGGCTTAGTCAGTTTAAGAGCTGCCTCAGTGAATTCAGGAATACTTCCTACCTGAGGAATCAGTGGCTCATTGGCTTTATACTTGCCAGTGGAAACGACAGTCTCTTTGGCGCTTTTGGCAGCTTGAGCCAGATTCTGTCCCTTTTGAATCAGTTGATAAAACTGCCTGGCCTCCTCCTTACATCTCTCCAAGGCCTTAACCCGCTTGTATTCTAAGACTAGCTGAGCTTTAATTTCCTCAAAAGTAGCCGGACCAGCAGGAAGGCGTTCTTTCAATTGCAGAACATAATAAGCATTGGGAGTCTCGATAATCTCACTCACCTGCCCCTGACTGGCACTGAAGGCAAATTTCTGAGCATCCTGATTATTGCCCAGACCCTGTATAAAGCCTCCTTTATTGAACCAGCCGGTCTGGACCACGGAGCGGTTCAACTTAGCCGCGGCCTTTTCCAGGTCTGAAGCTCTGGCCTCGCGGTAGAGCTGATTAACCTGCTCCTGGAGCTCTTTTAATCCCTTTTCACTCAGCTTGGGTTTAAGAAGTATATGGCTGATGTGAAACTGCACTTTGGGTCCGCCGATTGATTTCTGATGTAACTTCAAGAGATGCCAGCCGTAGCTGCTCCGCAGAGGCTCGGAAATCTCTAAGGGTTGCATCTTCTTTAAAACATCGTCGAAAGCCGGTATAAAACTGCCGGTCTCCACCCAGCCCAGGTCTCCGCCGTTTTCTTTAGTAGCCTGGTCCTCAGAGTACTGCCGGGCCATTTTGGCGAAGTCGTCCTGGGTCTTAATCTGAGCCTTGATTTCTTCTAATTTCTTCTGGGTTTCCAGCTCATCTGAGGACTGAGGCTTTTTCAAGAATTCGACGTAATAGAGTTCGGCTCTCTCCGGCTTGGGAAATCGCTGCCTATTGTTTTGATAAAACTGCTCCAGCTCCTGGGGCGTGTACTGGATAGCGTCCAGATAGCGCTCTGCCGGGAAGCGGACAAATTTTACGTCCAGGGAAGAATTTTCTTTGAGCCACTGCTGTTTCAGCTCGTCCGGGCTAACCCGTACCAGAGAGGTGACCATCATCTGCAACTTCCCCATCAGGAGTCTTTCTCTGACATAAGATTCCACCGGCACCCAGGCCTGAGCCAGGCGGGGGTCCACCAGGGCCTGGGCATATTTGTTGTAATCAAACTTACCGTCAGTCTGAAAGGCGCTCATGTCGAGAATGTCAAAAGGGGGAAAACGCCTCAGGTACTCGAATACTTCTCTGTCAGTCACCACCACGCCTCTTTTCTTGGCCTCCTGAGTCAGAAGAATCTGAGTTACCAGATCCTCCCAGGTGCGGTTGCGAATTTGCTCTTCGATGTACTGATCGAATTCGACCGTATCCCCGAATTCCTGCTGGGCCAAGCGATAACTGCGCTGATAAAAGACATCATAAACCTGATAGGAGATATCCTCTCCATTGATTTTGGCGATGGTATTGCCCGTATTCGGGCCGGTGAATACTCCCTGCCAACCCAAAAAGGCTACAAAGATTATGGCCACAAACCACATGATGGGCTTGGTCATCTTGCGCATGGTCTTTAACATAAAAAAATAATCCTCCTAATATCTATTTTTATCTACTTCAGGGTAGACTGACTCAACCTGTAAATATATCGTCTAGAGCCATCTTTGCAAGTACATTTTGGACAGGATTTATAACGGCTTAGGAGCTCAAATCCAATGTTTTCCTGTTATGCGAGAGTGATACCGATGCTTTTGGCCAAATCAAACGGCACCGCCGTAGCCGAGGGTCCCTTCCTCGGCCAAAAAGAAAAGAGGCGGGGTAAAGAACCCCGCCTACGAGAAAAGATGTGACTTCTCCCCAACCCTCTCCTCTAGGACAGGGTGAAAATTCTCCTCCTTAAGAAGGGAGAGTACTTTTTACCCTCTCCTTTTAGGGGAGGGTAGGGAGGGGTTAGAAGAATTTTATAAACACAGGTTGACAGAGATTGAACCTGTCTCTATTATGCTCTCAATCCAAATTGAAGTATGTTTCCGCTCAAAGACAACATTGCCACAGATAAGAAGCCGGTCGTCACGGTGGCGATTATTCTGACCAATGTGCTGGTCTTCTTCTACCAGCTTTCGATGGGAGAAAACTTTGACTTCCTGTTATTCAAATATGGCGCCATTCCTTTTGAGATAACTCACGGCCAGGAAGTGACTTATCAGGCCGCCTTTCCGATTCCTCTGACTTTGTTTACGGCTATGTTCTTGCACGGGGGCTGGATGCATGTGATCGGCAACATGTGGTATCTCTGGATTTTCGGTAACAACGTGGAGGATAAGTTAGGGCATTTCAAGTTTGTGATTTTCTATCTTCTCTCCGGTCTGATCGCTTCTTTCACATATATTGCCGCGAATCCGAGTTCGCAGGTTCCGATGATTGGGGCTTCTGGCGCGATTGCCGGCGTCTTGGGCGCCTATATGATTCGCTTCCCTGGGGCCCGGGTCTTGACTTTGATTTTCTTTGGCTTTTTTGCTAGGATAGTGGCGATTCCGGCGCTGTATGTGTTGGGTTTCTGGTTTATTATTCAGCTGTTGAATGGGCTGCCTTCGATTGGGGCGAATATTACCGGCGGGGTGGCCTGGTTTGCGCATATCGGAGGGTTTGTGGCGGGGATGGGGTTGTTTAAGGTGATGAAACTTTTAAGAGATTAAAGTCATGACTGAGAAGTCAAGCAAGATACCACCAGCAGTGGCAAATGCGGTTGAGAGGATGCTGAAACGATCTCAAACTAAGATTCTCTTTCCAGTAATTACGTGGGGACTAGTTAAATCTTATGTAAAGGATGACAAGGATGTGTTTTCTGACCTAGAAATCAGACGCATCTATGAGAAATCTGTTCAAGAGTTAAAGCAATTACTCGGTCATGACCTTCATATAGGTGGAAAATACTATGACGCTTACTCTTCCAGAAATCTCCCGGCGCACAAGGTCGTACAAGTGCTGGGAGAGAAAAAATATAAGCTAAATCCTCTGTTCAAAGATTGTGCTAAGGAATTACAACATTGGCTGGTAGAGAGAATAAGGAACTATATCGACTCGAAGCTAGGGATTGTAACAAAGTTGGCAGCGCAAGAGACAAGAGCGAAAATAGCAGATAGCCCGTCAGATTTTGTGAGAGCTATCAGAGCACACATAGACACGAGTGCAGCCAATTTCGAAATTTTAGGATTTGCTATTATTAGAGTTCACTTAGAAAAGTTTGCCTGCAAGATATATAGAGACACTCGTACTTCTGCTCACGACGCAGGAGTTGATTTATCAACCAACTTTGGTGTGGTTTATCAAATTAAAAAGCTGAAGGTCACGAATCTCAGCGCAGCGAAGAACATCTACAAGGAACTTAAAACCAACTTCGATAAGGAGAGACTGGATGATGGAAAGGTAATTCTGATAATCGATGATATCAGCAAGGAAATCAAAAAGTACCTAATAGATATGAAAATTCAGTCTATCGATAAGAATGATTTGCTTAAATTGGCCTCACAGTTTGAAGATAGAGAAGACAGAGAAAAGGTATTGCGCGTGGTATACGAAGAGTTTAGGAGAGAATACGCAAGCGACATTTAAGAGGATCGTCTGTGCAGACACTGGCTGGAAAGCGTTATATATTCAGATTAGACACTAAAAAGGATTCCCTTACGATTATCGCGGTTTGTAAAAGAACCAAAAGGCATTCTCATATCAATAACCTTAATACTATCTTATCGGAATTTAGAGTAGACCTTAATCAGCGAAGATTTCATGAGACAACCTGGCAAGTAACGGACAGAGAGAAAAAGAAATTTGTCAGGATATTCAGGAGTATCGTTCAGAGCCCTTTTTTAGATTACTTAGAACAAGAGCTTGACGTAGATAGAGAATGCGGCGAATGGGCAAATAAAGAGAGATAAACAAAACCTAGTATGCAACACGCTGACTTCGTCCATTTACACAACCACACCCAGTACTCCCTCCTAGACGGCGCCTGCAAGGTGAATGACCTTCTGGCTTTAGCCAAGGAGTACAAACTGCCGGCTCTGGCCATCACCGACCATGGCAACATGTTCGGGGCGATTGAATTTTACAGGAAGGCGATTCAGGCCGGCATCAAACCGATTTTGGGGATGGAGGCGTATGTTGCCCCGCATGATTTGCACACCAAAGAGCAAATCAAGGGGCTGCCGGATACCGGCTATCATCTTGTCCTCCTCGTCAAGAATTTGACCGGCTACAAAAATCTGATAAAATTAGCTACGATTGGCTATCTGGAAGGTTATTACTTCCGCCCGCGCATTGATAAGCAAGTACTCAAACAACACGCGGAAGGTTTGATTGCCTTCTCTTCCTGTTTAAGTGGCGAGATTCCGGTCAATTTACTCGACAATAAAGAAAAAGAGGCAGAAGAGATTGCCCGGCAGTTTCTGGACGTTTTCGGGGAAGGGAATTTTTACATTGAACTGCAGGATCACAACTTAGAAGATGAAAAAAGGGTTAAGAATCTCTTAGCTCGGCTATCCCAGAAGTTAAGCATACCTTTGGTCGCCACTAATGACTGCCACTATCTTAAAAAAGAGCATGCCCAGGCGCATGATGCTTTGCTCTGCATTCAGACCGGCAAGTCGATTTCCGACACTGACCGCCTTAGATTCGGTACCGACCAGGTCTATTTCAAGTCTCCGCTGGAGATGAAGGAGCTTTTTGCGGAGTTTCCTACTGCCATCGAGAATACTCTGCGGGTGGCGGAAGAATGTAATCTGCAGTTGGAATTCGGTAAATTGCACCTCCCCTATCTCCCCATCCCATCGGGTTTCACAAGCTTGGATGATTATCTGGAATATCAGGCCAAGAAAGGGTTAACCCGTCGTTATCACAAAGTTACTCCAGGTATAGAAGAGCGTCTGGCTTACGAGCTCTCGGTCATCAAACAGATGGGGTTTGCGGGATACTTTTTGATTGTGAAAGATTTCATAGATTACGCCCGCTCCAAAGAAATTCCCGTCGGTCCGGGCAGGGGCTCGGCTGCCGGCAGTTTGGTCTCTTACGCGCTGGGGATTACCAGTATTGACCCGATAAAGTACGGCTTAATCTTCGAGCGCTTTTTGAATCCGGACAGAATCTCCATGCCGGATATCGACATCGATTTTTCTGACAAAGGCCGCGACAGAATCATCGAGTATGTAATTAACAAATACGGCAAAGAGAATGTGTCCCAGATAATCACTTTCGGCTCCATGGCAGCCCGCGCAGTGGTCCGCGACGTTGGCCGGGTAATGGACATGCCTTACTCGGAAGTCGACAGAATCGCTAAAATGATTCCCGCGGAAGTGGAAATGACCTTGGAAAAGGCGCTTCAGGTCCAGCCGGAGTTAAAAAAATTGGTCGATTCAAATTCCACAGTCGGAAAGTTGATTTCCTATTCGCAAGTGTTAGAAGGTCTATCCCGGCATGCCTCCACACATGCCGCCGGAGTGGTGATTGCTCCTTCCAAACTGACCGACTTTGTCCCTCTGTACAAATCCAACAAGGATGAAGTCACCACTCAGTACGACATGGTCGGAATTGAAGACATCGGACTCTTGAAAATTGATTTTTTGGGCCTGCGGACCCTCACGGTGATTGATGACGCTTTGTCCCGATTAAGAAGAGATAGAGGGGTCGATATCAATATAGACCAGATTCCTTCAGATGACCAGAGAGTGTATCATCTTTTCTCACGGGGTGAAACCATAGGGGTCTTCCAGTTTGAATCTCCGGGCATGCGGGAATACCTCAAAAAATTAAAGCCGGAAGTCTTGGATGACCTGACCGCCATGAACGCCCTGTATCGCCCGGGTCCCTTAGACGCCCATATGGTGGATGAATACATCGACCGCAAACGAGGTTTCAAAGAAATAAAATATGAGCATCCCTCTTTAGAGCCGATTCTCAAAGAGACCTACGGGGTGATAGTCTATCAGGAGCAAGTGATACGCATCGCCTCCGAAATAGCCGGCTACACCTTAAGCAGGGCCGACATTCTACGCAAAGCCATGGGGAAAAAGATAGCCGAGCTGATGAAAAAACAGCAGGATGAGTTCATCAAAGGGGCCAAGTCGCGCGGAATACCCAAAGAGACTGCCGGGAAAATCTTCGAGCAGATAATCACTTTCGGGCGCTACGGCTTCAACAAGTCCCACAGTTTGGCCTATGCCTTGGTTGCTTACCAGACCGCCTACCTGAAGGCTCATTATCCTTTAGAATTTATGGCCGCTACCCTGACTTCGGAAGTTACAGATACCGACCGGATTGTAGTCCTCTTGGATGAATGCAAACGGATGGGAATTGAAGTTCTTCCTCCGGAGGTGAATGAATCCTTTGCCGATTTTAGAGTGGTGGTAGATAGAATCAGATTTGGCCTGGGCGCCATCAAGAATGTCGGCCTAGGGGCGGTAGAATCAATCGTTACAGCCAGGGAAAAAGGCGGCCCCTTTGTCTCTCTGTTCGATTTCTGCTCCAGAGTCGATTTACGCCTGGTCAACCGCAAGGCCCAGGAGAGCCTGATTGTGGCCGGAGCCTTTGACTCCCTTAATCCTAACCGGGCCGCTTTAGTGGCCGGCTTAGACATGGCCATTCAGTATGGTCAGGCCAAACAAAGAGAGGAAGCTGGAGGGCAGACTTCGCTTTTCAGTCTCAGAGGAGTAAAGGAATCTTCAGTTGAGCCCACTCTGCCAGAGGTTCCTGCCTGGGAACGCTATGATATTCTCTCTCGCGAAAAAGAGACATTAGGATTCTATCTCTCCGGACACCCTTTGGCAGATTATCAGTTTGAGCTGAAACAGATTGCCAGCCAAGACTCCCTTTCCTTGGAAGAAATTCCCGATAATCAGCAGGTAGTAATGGGAGGAATAATCATTGCCGTCAAAACCAATATAGACCGCAAAGGTAAACAGATGGCCTTTGCCACTTTGGAAGATTTTACCGGACGGGTGGAGTTGATTCTGTTCTCGGATGTCTTGGAGCGCTTCAGGTCTTTGATCCTGGTTGATTCTCTGGTACTGGTCAAAGGCAACAGCTCAACCCGGGAAGGGGAGAAGCCCAAAATCATAGTTCAGGAAGTCATTTCGCTCCTAGAAGCCTGGAAAAATATCGGCGGGAGTCTGCATTTACAGCTCTCTTCCGGAGAGCTGGATTCTGCTGCCATCAGCAATCTTAAAGAGACCTTAAAGGAATATCCCGGCCAGATGCCGGTGGTCCTGCACGTAAATAGCTTAGAGAATAAGCTCGCCTTAAAGTTAAAAGATGCGGAAATCACCCCTAATCGGACTCTGTATAACCGGTTGAGCGCCTTATTAGGGGAGGAAAACGTCCGCCTGGAGATTAATCCTAAAAACGGCTTCAGGCGTCACAGTTAGAGCCGACAATGTTCAAGGAAGTCAGAAAGTTAACCAGAAAAAAAATGAATATAATCGGCAAACAGTGCTGATAAAGCCTCGTAGGATAATACAAAAGCGCAAAGAGGTGTAAGTATGCTCAAAAAGTCGATGGTTTTTTACCTTCTGGCACTCTTAATCTTGACACCGGTTTTGACCTGGAGCCAGGGCCCTAAATCAGGCGAGGTTACCTGGGTATCTTATGACCAGGGACTGGAAACTGCCAAGAAGCAGAACAAACATATCTTGGTGGACTTTTACACCACCTGGTGCGGCTGGTGTAAAAAGATGGATAAGGATACTTATGCCAACAAGGATGTCAAGAAATTATTGTCTGACAACTACGTGACTGTAAAGCTGAATGCCGAGTCCAGCCGGAGCCTAAGCGTCAACGGCAAGAGCCTCACCGAACGGCAGGTAGCTCAGGACTTTAAGGTAAGCGGCTATCCCACCACTTGTTTCTTAAAACCAAACGGCGAGAGAATTGCCTGTCTGCCGGGCTATACCGGACCTGACCACTTTGTCAATGTTCTATCTTATGTCAAAGACAAGGCCTACGAAAAAGAGATGCGCTTGGATGAGTACATCAAGGAAAAAGAGCAGAAAAAAGGGAAAAGTTAAGGAAATTATCTTGACACTTAGATTGGAAAGATTATATTACAATTTCTACCGTTGCCGCATCGAGATTTCGAGTTCCCTAGCCCCCCTCTCGGGATTTCGACCAATGGCAGCGGTAGATAAATTTTAACCTTAAAACCATATAGAGGAGGTTTGGCAATGCGATTCAAATCTGTGATGCTGATGGCGGGGATGATTCTGTTAATCGCTTCAGTGGCGGCTTTGGGCTGCGGCAAGGACAAACAGGCCAGTCAGGAGATGTCTATGGCCTCGGCCAATTGCTCTACTGCCTCATTTAAGGTGACCGGCATGCACTGCGGCAACTGTGCTACGCACGTTAAGGAAGCCCTCTCCAAAGTAGAAGGAGTGCAGAATGTCATCGTCTCCTTTGAAGATTCCCGAGCCTTAGTGGAATACAATCCGGAAAAGGTCAATTCCGACCAGCTTCTCACCACCGCCCAGACCACAGGTTTTACGGTCGTCAAAGAGGTAACCGCCCAGACCGAGACCTCCTCGGGGAAGGCCTGTGATATGTCGGCCAAGGTCTGCCCCCACGCCACGGGCCAGATGACCAGCGGCCAGGGCAAAGCCTGCTGTGCTGACAAGAAGGTTAAAAAGGGGAGTACCTAATTTTATCTTGTTTTAGATTATTAGGGCGAGACTTGGAATTGTCTCGCCCTTTTGCATTTGTAGGAAGATTGGGATGGAGTTCGGATCTGGCGCAGCTTGTGAGGGGGCAAATCCCTAAGAGATGAATAGAGTTGAAGTTAAGGAGGTGGAAGGTCACAAAAACCGGAGTGTATCGCAATAAGACATTGAAGCCCAGAAAGATAGACAATCTCAAAAAGTTAATTTTTTCTCTTGACACACGACAGAACAGTCATTTATTACGTCCTCAAGATTCAAGCAATCTAAATCACGAACAAGTGTACAGACTCGACGTGTAAGGAGGTGAAAATGTTGAGACGTTTTGTAGTTTTAGTGTTAGTGGGTCTATTGGCTCTGTCTCTTTTAGCCGGCTGCGGCGGACAGAAGCAGGAGGAACCGGCCATGGAGGAGACCACACCTCCGGCTGAGCAGAGTATGCCGGCTGACACCGGTGCGGCCATGACCGACACCGCGGCGGCCGTGCAGGATACGACCAAATAAGACTAAAGTAAGCCGAAGCATAGACAGAAGCCCGCCTTTAGTTTTAAAGCGGGCTTTTTCTATTTGACACTATAAGTCCATTTAGTAGATTTCGATTAAACTGCGAGGTATTTATGCCCAAAAACCCTCAAGATAAAAAATCACCAGATTCTCAACCACCGGTAGAGTCCTCCTCAGAGGTGCCCGAGGAGAAAAAAGAGCATCATCATCTCTCCGAAGAGGAGAAGCAGAAACACCTTCTGCGCGAAAAGGAACTGGAAATTCAGCGCCGGGAGCAACTCAAAGACTACCGCCGACAGTTTCTGCAGAAGGGAAAGCACATCTTCGACCGGAGGCGCAAGGATAAGTTTTTAGGCGGGACCAAAGGGAGAAGAGGCGGTTAAGTTTGGCATGCCTAAGATTCCAGCCGAAGTCAGAATAAGAATCGAACAGCTCCGGCAGGAAATCAACCGACATAATTACCTCTACCACGTCTTAGACTCGCCGGAAATCACGGATGCCGAGTATGACCGGCTCTTTGATGAGTTGGTCAGACTGGAAAAGCAATATCCGGAATTAGTCACTCCGGACTCTCCGAGTCAGAGAGTCGGGGCGGCCCCCCAGACCGAATTCAAGACGGTCAGACACTCCCTGCCCATGCTCTCTTTGAACAAGTGCAATACCGCCGATGAGTTTCTGGATTTTCACCGCCGGGTTTTAGAGCTGTCTGAAGTCTCGGAGAAAAAAATTGCCTATACGGTGGAGCCGAAGTTTGACGGTTTGGCAGTGGAGCTGGTTTATGAAAACGGAGTTTACAAATCAGGCTCCACCAGAGGGGATGGAGTGACCGGAGAGGATGTCACCCAAAATCTGAAGACCATCAGAACTGTTCCTTTAAAACTGATTTCCAAAAAGGAAAAGGTGCCCGGACTCTTAGAAGTGCGGGCGGAAGTCATATTCCCTAAAGAAGAGTTCGCCAAGCTGAACCGGGAGAGAGAGAAAAGAGGAGAGCCTCTGTACGCTAACCCCAGGAATACCGCAGCAGGCTCTGTCCGTCAGTTAGACCCGAAAATAACCGCCTCACGTCCTTTAGAGATTTTTGCGCACGGAGTCGGTCGGGTTGAAAACGGGAAACCTGCCACTCAGTGGGAAACTCTGCAATACCTGAAAACTTTAGGGTTTAGAGTGCATTCAGATTCCAAACTGTGTCATAAGATAGAGGAAGTACAAGAATACTATGAGGAAATGCTCAAGAAGCGGGATAAGTTAGATTATGAGTTGGATGGGATTGTGATAAAGTTAGACGACTTGGCGCTGCAATTCAGATTAGGGGAGCTCTCCCGCTCACCCCGCTGGGCCGTAGCCTGGAAATTCCCGCCCCAGCAGGAGCAGACAAAGATTTTAGACATACAAGTTAATGTTGGCCGGACCGGGGCATTAACACCAGTAGCTCTCTTAAAACCGGTTAGAGTAGGCGGCGTAGAAGTCAGGCGGGTGACCCTGCATAACGAAGATGAGATGTTGAAGAAAGATGTTCGCATCGGGGATACGGTGATAATCCAGAGGGCCGGTGATGTCATCCCGGATGTGGTTTCGGTAATAACTTCTGCCAGGACTGGCAAAGAGAGGAAATTCAAATTTCCGGACAAGTGTCCGGTGTGCGGCAGTAAAGTTGAAAGAGGAGAAGGGGAGGCGGCCTACCGCTGCACCGGCCTGGCTTGCCCGGCCCAGCTCAAAGAAAGATTAGCTTTCTTTGTCTCCAAAGGAGGAATGGATATTGACGGTCTGGGTTATAAGTTGTTAGAGCAGTTAGCAGACTTAGGCTTGGTCAAGGATCCGGCAGACATCTATTTTCTGACCAAAGCGGATTTATTGAAAATGGAGAGGATGGGGGATAAGTTGGCTCAGAATTTATTAGATGCGATTGAGAAAAGCAAAAAACCGGATTTACCGCATCTGATTCATGCTCTCGGAATCAGGAATGTGGGGGAGCATATGGCTGCGATTTTAGCCCGGCAGTTTAAATCCATAGATAATCTAGCCCGGCAGTCAGTGGAGGAGCTTACTCAGGTTAAAGAAATAGGGCCGATAGTGGCACAGTCGATTTATAACTTCTTTCACGACGCAAAGAATCTGAAAGTGTTAGAAAAACTAAAGAAGGCCGGGGTGACATTTCCAGTTCTCAAGGAAGTTACGAAGAAAACAGCTATCTCACGCAAGACCTTTGTTTTCACCGGCGGCTTGGACTCTTTTACCCGGGATGAGGCGGGCAAAATAGTTACCGATATGGGAGCTAATGTAGGCTCATCAGTGACCAAACAGACCGACTATGTGGTGGCTGGCGCTGACCCGGGTTCAAAGTTAGAAAAAGCGCGGAAATTGGGAATCAAAATAATTGATGAGGATGAGTTCAAAAAATTAATTGGAAGAAAGTAAGTTAACCGGCTGAAATCCCTTTTAAAATGACCAATCAGCAGATTGCGACAATCTTAGAAGAAATTGCAGATATCTTGGAGATTCAGGGGGAAATTGTCTTTAAGGTGAGGGCTTACCGTAAGGCAGTGGAGACGGTGGCCAATCTGCCTAAAGAGATTTCCACTATGGCGGAAGAAGAATTGCGGGAGCTTCCCGGCATTGGCGAGGCAATAGCTAAGAAAGTGCACTCCTTGGCTACCACTGGGAAATTAGAATACTACGAGGAACTGAAAAAATCCGAATTCGCTCCTCTGGTGGATTTACTGCAGATTCCTTCAGTCGGTCCCAAGCATGCCCGGATGCTGTATGAAAGATTAGGAGTCAAAACTGTTACTGATTTGGAGAAGGCGGCTAAGGAGGGGAAGATAAAAAACCTGCCCGGAATGGGGGCTAAGTCGGAAGAGAATATTTTAAAAGGTATAACCGCACTGTTCAGGCATAAAGAGAGGATTCCCTTAGGACAGATTCTTCCCAAAGCGGAGATGATTGTCGAAGAGTTGAAAAAAGTCAAGGAGGTAAGAAATATTGCCCTGGCCGGAAGTCTCAGAAGAATGAAAGAGACTATTGCTGACGGGGATATTTTAGTTTCAGCGCTCAAAGCCGGGCCGATAATGGAGGCTTTTGTCAAACTGCCGCAGGTGGAAAGAGTTTTATCACACGGTGAAACAAAATCAAGCATCATAACCAAAGACAATTTTCAAGTAGACCTGCGAGTAGTCAAGCCGGAATCCTGGGGCGCGGCTCTGCACTATTTTACCGGCTCGAAAAGTCACAATGTCAAAGTGCGAACTCTGGCAGTTAAGAAAGGGCTCTCGGTCAATGAGTATGGTTTGTGGAAAGGTAAGAAGCTCTTAGCCAGCCGCACAGAAGAAGACATGTATGAGGCTTTAGGCTTGCAGTGGATGCCGCCGGAAATCAGGGAGGACTGGGGGGAAGTGGAGCTTTCAGCCAAGCATAAGATTCCTCGTTTGATTCAGGAAAAAGACATCAAAGGGGACCTGCAGATGCACACCAACTGGTCAGATGGCCGGGATACGATTGAAGAGATGGCTAAAGCGGCCCAAGCTCTGCGATATGAATACATTGCTATTACAGACCATTCACCTCTGGTAGGAATTACCGGTGGATTGGATGAAAAAAGATTAAGAAAACAGATTGAAGAAATTAAAAGAGTGAATAAAAAACTCAAAAAGTTCAGAGTCCTCTCCGGCATAGAAGTAGATATCCGGGGCGATGGCAAATTGGATTTGCCGGAATCAATTCTGAGAGAGTTAGACATCGTAGTCGCTACAGTGCACAGCCGGTTCAATCTACCTAAGGATGAAATGACCAAGAGAATTGTCAAAGCATTAGAAAATCCGTTAGTGGACATTTTAGGGCATCCGACTGGCAGGTTATTAGGCAAAAGAGACCCCTATGAAGTCGACTTGGATAAGGTCATTGATGCGGCTTTAGCCAACGGCAAGGTCTTAGAATTAAACGGCAGTCCGGACAGATTAGATTTGCCCGACATCTGGGTCAGAAAAGCCAAAGATAAAGGAATTAAAATCTCCATCGCCACGGATTCGCACCGCACCGTGCATCTGCAAGAGTGGATGCGCTACGGGGTGGCTTACGGAAGGCGGGGATGGTTAGAGAAAAAGGACGTGGTCAATACTTTTCCCTTGCAGAAGTTTCTGAAATTCTTCAAAATAAAGTAGTGGCGGAAAGAAAACTGATAACTTTACAGTCGGTTGCACTGCCGATGCTGGCTGTGGCAGGCGCGACCGCTTTCTTTTACTATGCGGCTCCCATAGTTGTCCCGGTCATCATTGCGGTGACTCTGGCTTACAGTTTGAATCCCTTTGTCCTGTTATTAAATCGTCTCAAGATTCCCCATTTTCTTTCCGTGGCCATTGTCTTGCTCTTGGCTTTGCTAATCTTGGTCGGAGTCGGCTACTTAATCTTTCTGCAGTTAAATGATCTGGCTAAGAATCTGCCCCAGTACTGGGAAGAGGTGCTGCAATTGGTCGAGAAGGCCAAAGCGGCTCTGATGGGGACTGCCGGGGGTCTTTTCAGCCAGCAATTAGACCAGCTTCAGCCTTCACAGATAGACCCCCAATTTTTGACCAAAGCCGGACAGTATGCACTCAAAGGGGTGGGCTCGATATTCTCCTTTCTGTTTGCCAGCTTTCTGATTTTCTTCATCGCCTTTTTCATTCTCAATGACCAGAAAACGATAAAAAATAAGCTCACTCAGGCTTTCGGCTCAGGCCAGAGCGAGGCGGCTCAGAACATCATCACTGAAATCAACAGTCAAATTCGGACTTTCATCCAGGTCAAGTTCTGGATCACGGTAGTGCTGTCCATAGTTTTTACTGGGGGACTACTCTTACTGGGGGTGGACTATCCCTACATCTGGGGGCCATTAGCCGGAGCATTAAATCTGATTCCTTTTGTGGGCTCAGTCTTGGGCGCAGTCCCGCCTATCATCATGGCTTGGATAGCCAGCGAGGGGCTGTTAAAGCCGATTCTAGTGGCGGTCTTCTTCACCGTCATTCAGCTGATTGAAAGCAACTTAGTCTCCCCGAAAATAATGGGGGATAAGGTCAATCTCTCTCCTTTAGCCGTCATCGTGGCATCGATGTACTGGGGCTGGCTGTGGGGAGGTATTGGAGTGGTCCTGGCTGTTCCTATTACTGCGGCCATAAAGGTATTCTGCGACCACGTGGAGACCTTAAAACCAATCGGACTGCTTTTAGGCGGGAAAAAAGCTTGAAGTATTTCGATCTAGTTGAATTTACACTTCCGGATAGAATTTCCACTGAATAAATGTTGAACTGGTTCAAACAAAAAGCAGATTTTCTCTTTCTTTTGGCCAAAGAAGTTTTTGCGCATACTTTTTACAAAGACAATGCCGCCCTTTTGGCGGCGGCTATTTCTTTTTACTCGATACTCTCTTTTGTGCCTTTAGTCCTGGTGCTGATTTCCATTTCCAGTTTTGTAGTTCGTTCCTCAGATGAAGTTGCCTTAGGGCTTTTCACTCTGTTGAACACGACTTTTCCGGCCACGACTGCTCAGGCCTTTGAGCTCATCTCCGGAATCATCAACAAGAGACATCTGTTCGGGATAATCGGCATCTTAGCCCTGGCCTGGTCGGCCTCCCGCATCTTCAACGTGGCTGAGAGCGCTATGAACATCATCTGGAAGCCGGAGAGGCGGCGACCCTACTGGAAGAGCCGGCTCTTAACTTTCGGTTTAGTCCCTTTCTCAACCGTAATACTGGTCTTTTCTTTCAGCTGGACCGCCTTGAATAGCCTGGCTAAAGAGACCACCCTCCCGATTGCCGAAGTGAAATTAGGGGAGACCTTCTTTTTTACCGGATTTTTCCCGTATTTTTTTCCAGCCTTCTTGAGTTTTCTTCTCTTTTTCTTCATCTACAAGGTCTTGCCCAGCCACAAGCCCTCAGTTACTGCCTGTGTTGTAGGAGCAGGCTTTGCCGCTATCTCTTGGGAGATTTTTAAGATTCTGTTCGACCTGTATGTGAAGGAATATGGGGATATGAATAAGATTTATGGCTCTCTGGCTGGAATTGTCATCTTAGTGCTGTGGGTTTACTACTCTTCTTATATATTGATTGTGGGCGCTGAGGTGGGGGCTAATTATGAGAGGCTGAAGAATAGAAAAACTTAGAATCCGTAATAAGCAGGCTAACTGGTCACCCTCTCCTAAAGGAGAGGGCAGGGATGAGGTTTTGTTTTGTACTTTTGGTGAGAAATACAAAACCCCTCCTTTTATCCTCCCCTCTTAGGGGAGGAAGACATTATTTGGGGAGATATGCACTCTACAGCTCCACTATCAATGCTATCTGATGGCTGGAGCCTAAATTCTCCTTAAAGGGGACAAAGGCGTAATCGACCAGGTATCTCTTGTACTTGATTCCGGCCCCGAAGCTGAAGTTGCTCTGGTTGTCTTTGGCCGATTTATAGCCCAGGCGGATTTTATACTGTTGCTGGAAAGCGGCCTCAACCCCGAAGTTCAGATAGGCGTCAAAACTCTTCGGCTTGACTGCATCAGCCAAAAGCAGCCAGTGCGCCTGCAAAAATTCTTTCTGGGGCTGATAAGCTACGCCTGCTCTGAACTGGGTGGGGATGGAAAAATCTTCGGTCACGAATTTCAAATCCGGACCCCAGTTGAGAACTGAGGCGCCAAAAGTATAATTCTTATGCTGATACTGTACCCCTAAATCAGCAGCCCAGCTGGTCGTAGAATTGAGATGAATCTTCTCATATAAGAATTTTCCGGCCAGTCCTGCACTGAAACCCTTTATCACCCGGCTCCAGCCCAAGCTTAAGGCCATGTCCTGGGCATCGCTTTCACCCAGAGGCTGGGAAGAGGCGGCATCTCTGATTTGAATTCCCGGCACAGTCAGCCAGGTCAGTCCCAGACTGAAGACGTTCTCTCCGGCCGGCAGAGCTACTCCTGCCTGGTTGGAATAGATGTCTAAAAACCAGCTATTGTGCATGATGGCCAGTTGGATCTTATCTATCTTGGCCAGACCGGCTGGATTGAAAGCAGAGGCGGTCAAATCTCCATACCCGGCAGTAAAGGCTTCGCCCAAGGCAGTTCCCCGGGGATACTGGCTGAAAGTGAGAAACTGCAAGCCGGTATTGGCTGAGGCAGTATTGGCAACAACTAAGATTAAGATAAGTAGGTTGATAAACCTGTACATCAAAACTCAGCCGAAACAGAGATTAAGTTATCCGGGTCCAAATCCTGGGAGCTGGCGTTAAAGGCATAGTTCAGGGTAAAAGCTACCTTCTTCTGCCAATTGACCTTAATTCCCGCTCCAATAGTGACCACGTCCCGGTTGTAGCCTGCCCTGAGTGCCAGATACTGATTGACCCAGCCTTCGGCACCGGCATGCAGCAGAAGGTCCTGTTTTTCTCTTTTTTCTAAGTCCAGCGCCACTAAAATCTTATTCTGATAAAAGCGGTACGAGCCGCCTAATTTGGCCGAGATGGGAAACTGGTCAGTTGTGTTGGAGCCGCTGGAGCCGAAATTCACCCAGTAGTCGCCAGTGGTCCATTTGTGCGATAAGCCGACATTATACACTGCCAGTCCGAAGCGATAGGGGGTATTCTCCCCCCACAGAACTCCGAAATCGAATCCCAGGCCGTTGGCCGAGACATTGGCTAAGTTAGCCTGGTCGTATTTCAGATTCACGCCGAGCAGAAGTTTTTGACCTATGCGTTTGCCAAAGGTCATGGCAATCAGATTCTCATAATACCTGATGTCTCCGGTTACCTCTCCGTTGGAATTTCTCTCTTCAATTTCACTCACCCCTACATTTATCCAGGAGACCGACAGGCCGGCATCTTTATCTTTTAAGTTCTGGGCATAGGAGACAAAACTCAATTTGCGATCCTGGTCCATCTTACGGTAAGAGGCGGTGGCATACTTTTTATCCAGAATTATCACTCCAGCCGGATTGATTAAACCTCCTTCGGCGTCGTCAGCCACCCCCACAAAGGCTCCTCCCATGCCGGCGGCCCGGGCGCTGTAGCTTAACTGCAAGAAGGCGCCGGCCATACCGCCGCCTTCAGTCTCAGCCTTGCTCTGGGAGGCCAAAAGAATTAAAACAGTCAGAGTCAAGATAAGGAAGATTCTTCTCATATTACTTCAGCACCACCACTTTTCCCCATTGAGTCTGGCCCGGACTCTGCACTTTGAAAAAGTAAACGCCGGTAGCCACTTCATTGCCATCTTTGTCACGACCATCCCAGGGCTCGTCACATTCCTGGCCGCCGATTTTCTGCTCATTATTCACCAGCGTTACAACCTTATTCATGGCAAAATCAAAGATTTCCACGGTCACGCTGCCGGTCTGCAAGGGCTTATGATGAATGCGCGTAACTCCGGCGCCAATCCGGGGAGAAAAAGGAGAAGGATAGGCATAGGCAGAGGTAGAGCCGGGAGTTCCAATCGGCTGATAGGCGCGATAGACCCTCCAGGTCGAACCGCCATCAGTAGTCCTGACCAGACCGTCCGCCCCTCCGGCCCAGAGAGTTTCACCCACTGTTTCAAGGGCGAAAAATTCCGGGCTGAAGATTTTATTTTCACAGGTATCTGAAAAATCCTCCATCCCAACAAAATTCTGCCAGGTCTGACCCCAGTCTGAAGAGCGTTTCAGTCCTGAGCTGGTAGCGACCCAGACAATTGTGTCCTGAAAGGCGAAATCCCAGACCAGCTCGTCAGTCAGGGCAGTATCCCAGGTGTTGCCCTCATCCCGGGTAAAGTTGACCGCCATAGTCCCGCTGAAGGTTGGTCTGGCAGCAGCCCAGATTGCCCGCCCGTTAGGCCATTTCTGAACGCCCAATGCCACCACAAAATTACCGCTGATCTGCGGATAAACCACTACTGAGTCGCGGTCAATCACCGTGTCTGCTGTAGGACAGTAGATAGTATCTTCTCGAATTATTACTCGATTGCCGCAAAAGAAGGTATCTATCTCCAGATGATACCCCAGAATTGAATCAGCCGGGGTACAGAGATAGGATTTCTGTCTGATGCAGGTGAAGGTGTCTATTTGTTGATAATAGACCACCTGGTCGAACTTAAGGCTGTCAGTGTAGATAAATTGTTCAATTCCCGCGGCAGTACCGGCCCAGAGGAACAGGGTGTCAGGATTCAGGGAGTCTGCTGCCACGGCGAAATAGCGGTTGCGGTAATCTTCAAAAAGGCTGTCTTCAAAATCTATCTGGGCTAAAGTGTCCACGTAGACGTTTTCCCAGGTGGAGCCGTTGTCAAAGGAGCGAATCAACCCTCCTAAAAAACAGGCGGCATAAAAAATGGTGTCTGCTGCGGTGAGGTCGTAGGCTAACATTCCCGGCGAGGCGGCTTGAAAGGGTAGGGAGCCAAACCAGGTCTGTCCTGTGTCAGTAGAGATATTGAAACCTTCTCCCACCGGTACTTCAAAACCGCTGATTATCTCTGTGTGCGCGCCGGCAGCTAAAATCGAGCCGGGTTTAAATGCCAGCGCAGAAATCTCCTCGAAAGTGAGGCCGTTGGATTTGTTGAAAATCTCCCAGGTCAAACCGCCGTCAGTGGTCCTGCTAATCCCGTTGTTGGTTCCCACCCAGAGAGCTGTGCCGTCAAATATAATCTCCACGATGCTGTTGCCGGAGATTCTCTGGCTGGACTGAGCCTGAAAGGATAAGGGGAGAGCGGCCAAGCTTAACTTAGCCGTCAGTAAGAATAAAATGAGCGTCTGTATTTTTCTCATTAGTCAAATAAAAAACCGAGTTTCACACCCGGCATCGGCCAAGTGCCTACAAAACCTGCCAAGTCTTTGGTTCACCTTTAGCTATAGTTTTATAGGCTTTCTCCTGCGTCTATATACGCACAGAATCAGGCTATGTCAAGTTTAATTTTGACCCATTCTTGAATAGAGTAAACCCCAGCGAAGACCTTTATCAGATGCCTTAATCTCATCAAAACCGAAATGCCGCATAAAAGACAAAAGTATGGCTGCGCCGGCGGTGATTATATCTGCGCGATTTGGGTCTATTTTGAGATATTTCTTTCTCTGAGCAAGATTAAGATGACTAATTTTTTGCAAAATTCTTTCCAGAGCAGTCAACTTAAGAATGTGACCATGCACTTTTTTGGACTGGTATTTTTTCAAGTTTAAATCTAGACCGGCTAAGGTGGTGACGGTACCGCCGGTACCGACTAATTCTGAACTGGCAAAGTTCCAGTTTTTAAGACTCTTCCAAGGGAAAGAAAGAGATTTCAAAAGCGCCTGAAGTCCGGGCTGTGTCACAATGTTTTTAGGGAAGAATTTTTCGGTGAGGCGGACTGCGCCTAAATTGAGGCTGGTGCTGGACAGAAGTTTTTTATTTTCAGACAAAGTTATTTCAGTGCTGCCACCACCGATGTCTAACAAAGTAATCTTCCGCCTATTAAGTTTTAAATCAGATAAAGCGCCGAGTAGTCCAAGTTCTGCCTCTTTTTTCCCGGAGATGATTTTAATTTTCAGACCGGTTTCAGCCTTCAACTGTTTTACAAAATCTGCTCTATTTCTTGCCTCGCGGAGGGCGCTGGTGCCGACCAGCCAGATTTTTTCAGCTTCAAATTTCTGAGCAATTCTCTGAAAGTTACTTATAACCTGGATGGTCTTACGAATTGGTTCTGCTGCAAGTCTCTTGGTGGTGTGTGTATCTCTGCCGAGCCTGGTGATTTTCTGAGCTTCATATATGCCTGATAGCTCACCCGAAGGCTTCATCTCTACAACCGTCAGCAGGACTGAATTGGTGCCTACGTCGATGGCGGCAGCTCTCATTTTAGTCCAAAGCCTGCAGGAAGGCGCTTTTCAAATATTTAGTCTCCGGCATGGATAAAAGAACCGGATGGTCAGGGGCCTGAGAGGTGAATTTGAGAAGTTTGAAACTGCGCTTAGAATCTCTGGCTGCAGAGCGCAACATTTTCAGAAACTCTTGCTCTGAGAGCTGATAGGAGCAGCTACAGGTGACCAGAATCCCTTCAGGTGTCAGAAGTTTCATGGCCGACAGATTTATTTCCTTGTAGCCTTTGAGTGCTTCGCCGAGTTTTTCTTTGCTCTTCACAAAGGCGGGCGGGTCTAAGATTATCAAATCGAATTTTTCGCCTCTCTTGTGTAAATCTCTTAACTTTTCAAAGCAATCAGCCTGAAGAACAGTCACTTTACCGCCAAAGCCATTTAACTCACTGTTAGTGCGGGCCAATTGCAGAGCTGATTCAGATTCGTCCACCGCTAATACTGAAGTTGCACCTCCCTGACAGGCATTCAGGGCAAATCCTCCGCTGTAGCAGAAGCAGTCCAGAACTTTTTTATCTTTGGACATATTTCTAACTGTCCGGCGATTCTCTCTCTGGTCGAAGAAGAAGCCGGTTTTCTGGCCGGATTTTAAATCGACCTGAAATTTGAGGCCGTACTCGTCAATGACTACTTTATCCGGTATTTCTCCGTAAGCAAGTTCTACTTTCTGCTGCAAGCCTTCCCGCTCACGGGCAGGAGAGTCGTTTCTGAGCAGGATGCCTTTAGGATTGAGAACGTTTGCCAGGGCTTCGATAATTTGGGCAGAGAGCTTTTCTATACCTAAAGTCAAAAACTGTGCTACCAGATAGTCCTGATATTTATCCACAATCAGTCCGGGGAGGAGGTCTGCTTCAGAAAAGAGCAGGCGATAGGAGTTCAGGTCAGGATAGAGTTGCTGGCGAAACTGGTAAGCCCGGAGGATTCTCTTTGCAATAAAAGCGGAGTCTATCTCTTCTTTCTGGTAAGTGAGGATTCTGACCGAGATGAGGGAATGGCGGTTGTAATAGCCTCTGGCGATGAATTTCTGGCCCCAGGTGAAAAGGTCGACGATTTCGCCGTTCTCCTGTAAGTCCTCGATGCTGGCGATTTCGTTGTTGAAGACCCAAAGGTGGCCGGATAGAATCCGGCGCTCTTCCTTTTGTTTCAGATAAACTCTTCCCATACGAGCTAATAAAAGAAAGGCACTGACCTTGCCAATCAGTGCACTCCTTGCAAATAATAAATCCTTTGGATAAGATTACTTCTTCAAAACTTCTTTCAACTTCTGGGTCAAAGCCGGCAGAATCTCAAACACGTCTCCCACGATGCCGTAAGTTGCCACTTTAAAAATCGGGGCGTCCTTGTCCTTGTTGATGGCCACAATCACCTTGGAGGACTGCATTCCGACTAAGTGCTGAATCGCTCCGGAAATTCCGCAGGCGATGTATAATTTAGGATTGACCGTTTTTCCGGTCTGACCGACCTGATGGGCATAAGGAACCCAGCCGGCATCCACCACGGCCCGGGTGGCTCCCCAGGCCCCGCTTAAAACTTGCGCTAATTCCTGCACTAAGTGGAAATTCTCCGGGCCCTTTAAGCCTCTGCCGCCGGAGACAATTATATCTGCCTCAGTCAGATTGGCCATGGTCGATGCCTCTTTGACCACCTCTTTGACCTGAGATTTACCTTCCAATTTGTCATCAGGTATATCTTTCTTGATGATTTCACCGCTCTTGTTGGTATTCTTGCCAGCCTCCTTGAAAGCCTTGGGTCTTAAGGTTGCCAACTGTGGCCTGACCTGGGCAAAGGTAATTTCAGCTAAGACGTTGCCGCCATAAGTGGGCCGGATGGCAGTGATGTCTCCTGAATTCGCATCAATCTCTATCTTAATACAATCAGCAGCAATGCCGGTCTTCAGCTTAATGCCTACTCTGGGGAATAAAGATTTGCCGTAAAAAGTTGCCGGGCCTAAAATCAGCTCAGGCTTGTATTCGGCAGCCAGCTCAGCTAAGATTTTGGCATAATCACCATCGATGAAATTTTCTAATTTCGGATTCTGGGCTAAAATGACCTTATCCAGGCCGTATTCCAAGAGTGATGAGGCCTGCTGTTCCAGATTGTGTCCAATCAGGACTCCCCAGAGCTGGCACTTCCTTTTCTGAGCTAATCCCTGGCCGGCGCCAATCAGCTCGTACACTGTATTGGACAATTTCCCCTGCTTCTGTTCGCAAAAAACCCAGATGTTCTTGTAATCAGCTATGTTGACTGCGCTCATTTTTTCTCCTTCTGGTTCAGGTAAGCGGCTTTGATTCTCTCATAGACTATTTTTAACGGAAGATTATGCTGTTGAGCAATAGTTTTGCAATCCTCAAATTCAGGCAGGACCTCCAGGTTAGAATCTTCTCCTAATAATTTCACTTTAGCCTTTCCCAGGTCGGTCTGAATTTCCACGATGCGCCGGGGGAGTTTCACTCTGGATTCCCGGCGTATTCTGAGACCGGAGGTATAGGTTTCACGGAAGATGATTTCGGATAATCGGGATAGGTCACCTGATTCGGCTAAGACTGTCAGAAGAGTGCCGGGGCGGTTCTTCTTCATCACCACGGGAGTGAAGAAAGCATCTTTGGCTCCTTTGTCCATCAATTTTTCCAGCAGATAGCCCAAGAGCTGAGGCTCGGTGTTGTCCAGATTTGTCTCTAAGACGGCGACCTCATCCTGTTCAAAATGGCCGACCCTTTCTCCAATCAATATTCTCAGGACATTGGGGGATTCCTTGAAGTTTTTCTGTCCGGCGCCATAGCCGGTCTTTTCTGGGACAAAGTCAAGATTGAGTGCATATTTGCCCAATGTAGTAAGGATGGCGGCACCAGTCGGAGTAACAATTTCTCCCTCAATATCTTTGGATTGAGTGGGCCAATTTGTCATAAGCTCAAGAGTGGCTGGCGCAGGAACAGGAAAGTTACCATGTTCGGTTTTGGTAAAGCCGGAAGTCAAAGGGAGTTTAGAGCCGTAAATCTCTCCAATCTGCAGAAGTTCCAATCCGATTACTGAGCCGACTATGTCAACAATGGCGTCGACTGCGCCGACTTCGTGGAAGTGGACTTGCTCTTTGCTGGTTCCGTGAACTTTAGCCTCGGCTGAGGCTAAGCGGTCAAATATCTGTTTGGATTTCTGCTTGACCTCTGAATTAAGCCCAGAGGTGTCAATCAGTGAAAAAATATCCGAGAGCTTACGGTGATGATGGCCCTCTTTTATTTTTACTTTAACTTGAGTGGCTGAGATATGCTGTTTTTCGACTTTCTTGATTTCCACTTCATAGCCGGATAGTTTAAGTTTAGCCAGTTCCTTATGCCAGGATGTCTGGTCTAAGCCGGCGTCAAATAAGGCTCCTAAAATCATGTCCCCGGAGATTCCGGCGAAGCAGTCGAAATAGCCGATTCTCATCTAAAAAATCAGCTTCAAAATCTGGTCGGCAAAGAGCAGGGCCGCGATTATAGCAACAGCCACCAGGCCGAAGATAGCCAGGGCTAACATTCCCAGGCCCAGAAACATATTGCCGACCATACTGAATAAAGCTTTAAACACACATCCTCCCTCTAAAGTTTATTAATCATGCCGGCGGAAATGCCGGCTGCAAAACCGTTGTCTATATTTACCACTGTTACTCCATTTGCGCAAGAGTTCAGCATAGTCAAAAGGGCCGCTACCCCCCCGAAGCTGGTGCCGTATCCCACTGAAGTCGGCACCGCAATTACCGGCTTATCCACCAGACCAGCCACCACAGAGGCTAAAGCCCCTTCCATACCAGCCACCACAATTATTACTTTAGCCTTCTGAATCTGCTCCCAGTGCGCCATCAGACGGTGCAGGCCGGCCACCCCCACGTCATATATCTTGACCACGTTATTGCCCAAAATCTCACAGGTTAAAGCAGATTCCTCAGCCACTGGCAAATCCGCAGTGCCGGCAGAGAGCACGGCAATTAAGCCGACCTTTTTAGGCAATTCTTTGCCCTTAATCACCACTGCTCTGGCCAAGTCATTATATTTGGCAGCAGAGAAATTTCTCTTCAGCGCTTGATAGACCTCTTTTCCGGCCCGGGTCACTAAGACAGTGGAGCCGTTCTTTCTTAAAGCCTTGGCGATGCCGACAATCTGCTGAAGAGATTTGCCCGGAGCATAAATTACCTCCGGAAATCCTTTTCTCAAGTGGCGGTGGTGGTCCAGACGGGCAAAACCCAAATCCTCAAAGGGGAGCTTCTTCAAATCCTGCAAAGCCCTTTGCGGCGAGATAGTGCCGGATTTCACTTGCTGTAACAGTCTTAACAATCGGCTCGGCTGCATTGACTCATAGCCCCTTAAGGCGGGGCGCTTAAGTTTCTTACGCTTGAGTCGAAATATAAGATAGTCAAAATACTTAGACAAGTTTTTTTAGGACAGGCCCTTGCTAAAGAAGAGCGAAATTCATTTGCCTTAAACAGGCAGGAGCGTTACTATGCCAGAGATAGTGGTCAAATTCGAGGACAAAATAATCGAGCGGGTGGTGAGCGAGAAAAAGCGCATCACCATCGGGCGCACTCCGGACAACGACATTGTCTTAGACAACCGGGGGGTTTCGCGCAAGCACGCCCAGATAGAATTCAACAACAATACCGCCTTAATCATTGACAACGAGAGCCTAAACGGCACCTTTGTCAACAACCGCAAGATTAGCGAAGAAGTTTTAAAGGACAACGACGTCATCAACATCGGCAAGTTCACCTTAGTCTACCACCAGGACGCCCCTAAGGAGGAGCTGCAAGCGGCCAGCCTGGAAGGGACCATGGTCTTAAAGACCAAGAAACACAAAGAACTGATGGATAAAGATAGAATAGCCGCCGAGATTGTCACCCGGGCCGGCACCTCAGTCCTCTTAGGTGAAGACGGCACTGAACTGGGCGAATACAAATTGGCCAAGACGGTCACCACCTTAGGCCGGGCCGATTTTGCCGACATCAAGGTCAAGGGCTTCTTCGTCTCCGGACTGCAGGCCAAAATAGTCAAAGAGCCGGACGGCTATGCCATAGTCAACTTAGGCAAATCAGGCAAAACCAGGCTCAACGGCGAAAACGTCTCAGACCGCCAGCCGATAAAGAATGACGACCTAATCCAGGTGGGGAAATCGGTCTTCCGTTTCTTAGACGGAGGAGCTTAGTGCGCTACGGGTTTTTCTCGGATGTGCACGGCAACTTAGAAGCCTTGGAAGCCGCGGCTGCCGATTTCCAGGAGCAGAAATTAGACCAACTAATGTTTTTGGGAGATGCGGTCGGATACGGCGCTTCTCCAAATGAGTGCCTGGAGTTAATTCAGAAGTTAGCCAACAAAAGCCTGATGGGAAATCACGACTACGCCGCCTTAGGCCTGATGGAGACCGACTACTTCAACCAGTACGCCCGGGAGTCTATCGAGTGGACCAAGACCATCCTCCAGAACGGCAGCCATGAAGTCATGTCGAGTTTCTATCTGACCTATAAGTTCGACCAGTTTCACTTAGTCCATGCCACCCCCAAAGAGCCGGAGGCCTGGCATTATATTTTGAATTTAAGCGAAGCCGAGGAGAATTTCGACTACTTCACCAAGAGAGTCTGTCTGATAGGCCATTCCCACCGGCCGGTAATCATCAAAAAATACGGGGACCGGCACTGCTTCATTCACAACGATACCCAAGTCGGCCTGGAAGAGGATTTTCGTTACTTGATCAACATCGGCTCAGTGGGCCAGCCCAGGGACGGCAATCCGGATGCCAGTTATTTAATCTATGACACCGAGACCAAAATAGCCCAGCTGCGCCGGGTTCCCTACGACGTCAAGAAAGCCCAGAAGAAGATGAAAAAGGCGGGCCTGTCTCAGTATTTAGCCGAGCGCTTGGCCGTGGGGAGATAAATGTACAACAAGATTTCGGCCTTTCTGCTCTACATTTTGATAACGGTCCTGGTCCTCTCCCTGTACGTGGACCGGCACGCCGCCTTGGAGCGCTATGAGCAGAAGTTGGTGGACTGGCTCTCCAAAATGTCAGGGAGCAAAAACCCGGGCACGGAATTGGTAATTGTGGCCATAGACGACAAAAGCTTTAATCAGGTCGGATTCTGGCCCTGGAATTATTCCCGACTTAACCAGCTCCTTTATCACTTGGCCGAAGCCCATCCCAGGGCCATTGTCTTCCAGACTCCCCTGCCTCAGGTCGCTCGGGCCGATTCTGCCGCAAAGGTCTTTGCTAACAACCTGTCTGCAGCAGGCAATGTGGTTCTGCCGGTGGAGCTGGTCCTGACCGACATACCTGCTGCCGGGGACCAGGTTCCTCCTGAAGTTTTGAAATCTTCTTATTTCACCTATGACAGTTTCCACAAGCTGAGAGCCAACCCTCCCCTGTGGGCCGTCCAGATGCAATATCCCCCTGTGGAATTCGCCAGGGCTGCAGCCGATATAGGTTTTGTCCTGAATGACTACGACCCCGACCAGAAACTGAGAAGAGAGCCTCTGGTGATTGGCTACTCGGAGAACTACTACCCGGCTTTGGCGGTGCAGGCCGTCAAATTTTACATGGGCATCAATACCGAGGCCATCAAACTTAATCCCGGCACGGACATTTCCATAGGCAGAGTCGAGGTTCCGGTCGACCGCAAGAGCAGATATTTGATCAACTACTACGGGCCCAGGCAGACCTTCCGCTATGTCTCAGCCGCAGACGTTATCAGCGGCAGTTACAATCCCGCGGAACTGGCCGGTAAAATCGCTTTAGTAGGGCTGACTGCCACCGGCACCAGATACTCGGTCAGTACCCCGCTGGAAGAAGATTTGCCCGAGGTGGAGAAGACTGCCACCGTGGCGGCCAACATCATTTCCGGTAAGTTCATCCGCACCGATCGGGGGAATTTCTTAGGCTTTCTGTGGATTATCGGCATCGGGGTCTTTTCGGCCTTCCTTCTGCCCAGGGTTACTCTGATCTACCGCTTCATGCTACTTCTGGCCCTAATGTTTGCCCTGGTCAATGTCAATTTCTTCCTCTTTCGCTCCATGGGGATAATATCCAAGACTTTCTATCCCACCTTGGAGATTCTCCTGTTTCTTTTAGTCAGCCCGGCCATCAAGCCGCAGAAAGAGTTAGTAACCAGGAAAAAGTCCAGGCTGGCAGAAAAATTAAGCGGGCTGTTTAAGTTCCGCATCGTCCGCCTGGGCGCGGAGGCTCCCCGGCGCTGGGAGCCGGCCAGGTCAACACGTTACAGCGAGCAGGAAGAATCTTTGACTGCCTCAGTGGACATGACCGAAAGTCAGGTGCCGATTGAGCCGGAGGAAGAAGAGGCTCCGCCAGAAGAGCCCAAGAAGAAGACCACTTCTACTGACCTTCCCATCCCGGTGGACATTCACGTCAAGCAATTTGGCCGCTATCAGGTCTTAGAGCCGATTGGCAGAGGCGCCATGGGTACGGTTTACAAAGGCTTAGACCCGGCCATTGACCGCTTAGTGGCTTTGAAAACCATCCGCCTGGATTTTGCCGCCAATCCGGAAGAATTAGAAGAGATGAAGGAGAGGCTCCTGCGGGAAGCCCGGGCCGCCGGCAAAATATCACATCCCAACATCGTCACCATTTACGACGCCGGCCAGGAGGAAGGGTATCAGTACATCGCCATGGAGTATCTGGAAGGAACCACCTTGGAAAGATACATCCGCAAGAAGACCGAGATTAACTTCAAGATAATGGCTCAAATTTTAATTCAAGTCTGCGACGCCCTAGATTACGCCCACTCCCACGGCATCGTGCATAGGGACATCAAGCCAGCCAACATTATGGTCTTAGATAACTTTCAGGTCAAGGTGATGGACTTCGGAATCGCCAGATTCGGCCAGGCCAACCTGACCCAGACCGGCATGGCCATGGGGACACCCAATTACATGCCTCCGGAGGTGCTGAAAGGGAAAATCGCCGACAAGCGGAGTGATATATTCTCTCTGGGGATTATGACCTATGAACTTCTAACCGGCAAGAGACCCTTCCGGGGACCGACTATCTCTTCTCTGATTTACAGTATTTTGAATGACAACCCCCCGCCTCCATCACAGATGAACAACCGAGCGCCGAATATCTTTGACCGGATTTGCGAGAAGTGCTTGAAGAAAGACCCGGAGGAACGTTACCAGACAGCCGCAGAAGTCTCGGCTCAGCTGAAGCAGTTCGTGGCCGCCTTCGTGGGGGTAAAGAGCGCCTCAAAGGTAACTGCCCAGGAATAACTTTTCGCTCAAAGGCTCGTTGGATTACAACGAGTTAATCCTCACAATCAAGAAAATCTTCTAATAGAATTGGCTTAAGTAACAGCATTTTCATCCGCGGGCTCTGGTCAATGAAAATTAACTTTCTGTAGTTTAACGACTTAGCCTGCACAAGAATCTGCCGTAAAAGGGCTCTTTTCAAGCTTACTTTCTCAATATCTTGAACTTAACCCTGCTACCGAATCGCCACCAGGGGGGAGGGGAGGCCCTATTTATGGAGGGACATTCGTCGTGCAAGGGTGGATTAGATTACCCCGGATTATCCAGAAAAGGTCTTTCTGGAGGTCTAACCGACCTTTTGATACCCGCTCGGCTTTTGTCTATCTCTTGCTCTCAGCGGCCCACGAAAAGCATGATATTAACTTTGATAATGGTTACCTGACCGTAGAAGAAGGGGAAATAATCACCTCCTTAAAACAACTTAGCCGGGAGTGGAAATGGTCAGTTACCAAAGTCTATAATTTCCTTGACGCGATGCACAAAGCCGGTGAGTTGGAGTATCACACTACCAACAAGATGACCCGTATAAGAATCAGTCGCTGGTCTGATTATCAGTGGGGTCAACCTCATGATAGACCTATGGATAAAAAGGATGGGAAAAATCAAAAACAAATCAAAGATAATTCAGAGGTAAATCAAAAAGAAATATACAACAAGGTTAACCATGTAAACAATGATAACAAAAAAGAGGAAAACATTTTAAAATTTGTAAAGTCCAAGAAAGGCTATGAGGAATTAAGTGAGGAAGAAAAAGAATTGGCCGGGGAGTGTGCTAAATTCTACGAACAGATGCTGAAAAGTCAGATAGACTTCAATAAACTGGCCATCTTAGTCTACGGTTCTGTGGAAGATAGACAAGAGTACGGCTTGGGGGACTGGCAGACTTTGAGGAAGACCCTGGGTTACTTATCCAGAGAAAAGCTGACTCACAAGGTGCTGCATCCCTACTATTACATTTGGGGCCTGTCCCGGCAGAAGGACTTCGTGGAGAAGATGAAAAGATTGACCTCACCCCACCCTCTCCTGCAGGAGAGGGAATAAAATCTCCCCCCTTGGTTCGACTTCGCTCACCATAAAACCGGGGAGGATTAAGGAGTGGTCATGAAATTGACTTTTCTACCTTGCAGAGGAATGAAAGGCCCTGCTCAATCCGGCGGGGTAATAGAACCCCGCCTATGCGTTGCGTTTGATTTAACCGGCCTCCTCCTTCATTCGCCACATCTCATACAGAACGGTCAGAGCCATAATCGCAAATCCGCCGGTAAAGGTTATCCCGAAAAGAGCCGTCAGAATCTCCAGCTTAGGCGAAATGTACTTTATCCCCCACCAGGTGCAGATGTCCAACAGAGCCGCTAACACGGTTACCGCCGGCAGCCAGGTTTTCAAAAATCTTCCCCGCTCGGTGAATAAGAAGAGCAAGCCGGTCAGAAAATATAAGGTGGCGTAGCCGAAAAAATGTGGATGGGACAATGAGATTAGCTTGGTCGGCTTCAGATAGAAAAAATATTCTTCAGCCGAAGGATTGACTACTCTGGTCTCTAAGTAAGCCATGGTCAACCCTAAAATCTGGGCTAAAGAGTATCCGATGAGAAAAACCGTGACCAAGAGCTTGAATCCCAGAGGGGCCTGTCTTACTTTGAATTCAAACATCATTCCTCCTAGGTTGATAAACCTACAAGCAAATCAGTACTGAAATGATAGAAAAAGGTCTAAGTAATTAAACCTGCATTATCCCCAAAAAGATTCCCAAACTCAGGATTAAAATCACCCCCAGGGCAACCAATTTCGATTTCTTATCCTGAATTGAGGCAAAGTGTCTTAAGCTGACAAACAGGCTGACAATCGGCAGAAACATCAAAATCAGAATCCCTAAGTTTAGCAGACTTAAAGCATCATGGGGCAGGAGATGATGGAAAAACTGTTTAATATTGCCGTTCTTCAAAAAGGGAGATTCAGAGGGCCGAAGGAAAAACCAGATTAAGCCCAGGCCCAGAACCGCCATCGACAGAAGCGAGCCGTACTTAAACACTAAAGCCAATTTCCGGTAGAGTTTCTCCACTTTACAAGAATCTCCAGCCCAGGCCCTTGGCGAACATCTTTAGCGCCATAAACAGGAGGATGACCACAAAGAGGGGTTTCAGAAAGGAAGTCTTGACCCTGAATATCAGACTCGAGCCTAAATAGGAGCCGAAGAATATCCCCAGCACCACCGAACCGGTAACCGCAAAATCAATTTCTCCCCGGAAGTAATACAGAAAGGCTGAGGCGCAGCCGGTAATCCCAATCATAAAGCTGCTGGTGGCAGAGGCCACTTTCAAGGGCGCGCCCATAACCAGATACATCACCGGCACCTTCACGATTCCGCCTCCCACGCCCAGAAGCCCGGAGATGTTGCCGGCCAGAAAAGAGGCGCTCCAGCCGAAAGGATAATTGCCGATCGAATACTCCTTGTGGCTCTCCGGCCCGGCTTCTGCCTGGGCCTTTTTCCGGAGCATGTTGGCCGCGGCATAGACCAAAACTCCAGAAAATAAAAGGGAGAGAACGCTGGGATTCAGGTAGCCGGCTAAGAACCCTCCGCAGATGGCTCCTGCAGCAGTGGCCAGGCTCAGATTCAGCCCTAACTTGAGGTCGGTCAAACCCTCTTTGAAAAAATTAGCAGAGGCGGCTGAGGAGGTGGCGATGATGGCAATCAGGCTGGCGGCGATGCACTGGTGTAGAGGTATCCCGAAGACCAAATTCAAAAGCGGGACTAAGAACAATCCTCCGCCGATGCCCAAAAGTGAAGCGATAAAGCCTGCCAGAGCCCCTCCTGCGGCCATCAGGAGGTATTCAATCATCTTTACTCTGAGGCATCGGAACGAGCGGAAAGGATGCTGTTATAGACGTTTTTATCCTTAAGGACTTCCTGAGCCTTCTTAATCTCCGGGTGGGATAAGAGCCAGATTCTTTCATAGCGGGCTTTTTCACCGAAACGGTTGACCAGGATGGCCTCCTTGATCCTCCATTTCAGGGCTTCCTTCTGCCGGTCAAAAATCTCCTTTTCCTCCTGCTCTACCTGGCGGTCGAGTTCGGTCAGCCTCTGGGTCAATCCCGGAGATTCGAATTCCTCGCCGGCCAGAAGAGTCAAATCTTTCAACTCCAGTCTGGAGGCGCTCTCATAGTGGAAATTCTTGCCTTTTACAAAATCCAGAAAAAGGCGGAAAGCCTCTTCGCTGGTCTCTAATTCCGGCCCGATATCCGGATGAGAGCTCAAGAACTCCACGGCAAAATCAAAGAAGATACCCTCCCGGGAAAGCTGATATTCCAAGCCAGAGATATTCATCCCCGGCTGAATGATATCCGGAACAATCCCGCCGCTGCCCGGCACTTTTCTGCCGGCCTGAGTCGTATAATATTCCACCGGAGTAAGAGATTCAGGCTGAACCTCAGGATGCCCGGCTATGGAAGCCAGAGCCGAGCCGGATTGCCCGTCGGCCCTCTGCAGACATCGTCCAGAGGGGGTGAAATATTTGGCCGTGGTCAATTTCAAAGCCAGGCCATCTTCCAATTCCAGGATGGACTGTACCATCCCTTTGCCAAAGGTAGTGTCCCCGATAATCACGCCTCTGTCCCAGTCCTGAATCGCGCCGGCCACTATTTCAGAGGCAGAGGCCGAGCCGCCGTCCACCAGAACTGTTAGAGGCAAATCCGGCAGAAGCGCCTTGCGCTCGGAATAGAATTTCTGATTCTGATAAGGGTCCTGGCCCCGGGTCTCCATGATTAATTTCTTTCCGTCCAGGAATAACCCGGATACGTTAACCGCCTCAGAGAGCAGGCCCCCGGGATTGCCTCTTAAATCCAGAATCAAGCCGGAGATTTTTTGCGGCACAAGTTCAGTTATAGACTGCGCCACTTCCTGGCTGGATTTCTCCGAAAACCTTTTCAAACGGATGTAGCCGATTCTGCCTTCCAGAATCCCGAAAAAGGGGACCGCTTTAATCTCCACCACATCCCGGATGATGCTGAACTCCAGAGGGGCCAGACTCCCGGGACGGGAGACGGTCACTTTGACCTTAGTACCTTTTTCTCCGCGCAGTTTGCGCACTGCCTGGTCAGCGCTTATTCCCACGGCATTTATCCCATCAATTCTGATAATTCTATCTCCGGGCATCAGACCCGCTCTATGGGCCGGAGTCCCTTCCAGAGTGGAAATAACGGTCAGAAAGTTATCTTTGACCGTCACTTCGATTCCCAGGCCCTGAAATTCTCCTGAAGTCTCTTCCAGAAGCCCGGAATAAGCCTTGGCTTCCAGAAGCTCGGAATAAGGGTCTAATTCCTTTAACATCCCTTTAATTCCGGCCTGGGTCAATTCCTTAGGGTCTAATTTGTCCACATAGCGGTTGGAGATATTGGCTGCTATCTGGTCCAGATTCCCCAGCCGGACCACGTTGATATCCCGGACAGTGAGATAGAGTCCCCCTAAGAATAAGACTATCAGCAGAAATCCCAGTATTAATACGGCCCTCGGATTACCGGACATTCTCACACCTCATCTTTTTTAAGAAACTTATCGGCTACCAGCTTCACCTTCTTCCAGACTTTTTTTATCTCCTTTTGGCCGTCAATGACTTTCACTCTTGCCGGCTGTTTTTTAGCTATGGCCAGATAGCCGTGGCGGACTCTCTTATGGAATCGGAGCTTCTCTTTTTCCAGACGGTCAGGCTTCTTGCGATTATTTTTTATACGCTTTAAAGCAACCTGAGGGGGGAGGTCTATGACAATGGTTAAATTAGGAATACTTCCTCCTGCTGCCAGCCGGTTCAATCTCTGCACTAAATTCAAATCTAATCCCCGGGCATAAGCCTGATAGGCGGTCGTAGAATCAAAGAAGCGGTCGCAGATGACTGTCATTCCTCGTCTCAGAGCCGGAAGAATGACCTCCTCCACTAACTGGGCCCGGGCCGCCTCATACAGCAAGAGCTCAGTCTGAGCAGACATCTTATCGTTCTTAGCCGACAGCAGAATCTTTCTAATCTTTTCCGATATCTTGGTTCCGCCCGGCTCCCGCACTAAAAGAACTTCATGCCCTCTGCGCTTCAGATAAGCAGCCAGCCTCTTGGCCTGAGTGCTCTTGCCGGAGTTATCAATCCCTTCGAAGGTGATTAGTTTTCCCTGCATAAAAATAAAAAGGTGGCCTGGTTAAAACCACCTTTTCAATGAAATTCTACAACCTCCTCACTTCTTAGTTTTAGGCGCGGTCTTTTTAGCAGGTGCCGTCTTTTTCTGTCCATACTTGGCGATATACTCCTCCATTTTCTCCCGGGCTTCGTCGTCGGTAAACTGCACTGGCGGAGATTTTTTCAAATAAGCCGAAGGCTCGATAATGGCGCCGGAAAGGCCATTGTCCAGAGCTAACTTGCAGCAGCGGACAGCATCCATCACCACACCGGCAGAGTTGGGGGAGTCCCACACCTCCATTTTTACCTCCAAATTCAGAGGGACGTCGCCAAAGCCCTTTCCCTCCAGGCGGATGTAAGCCCATTTTCTATCTAAAAGCCAGGCCACGTAATCAGAAGGCCCGATGTGAATGTTCCCCTCGCCTAAGTCATAATCCAGCTGCGAAGTCACCGCATTGGTTTTGGAGATTTTCTTAGACTCCAGGCGGCTTCGCTCTAACATATTCAAGAAGTCGGTGTTTCCGCCCACATTTAGCTGGTAAGTTCTATCCAGCTTGATACCTCTATCACGCAGAAGTCTCACCAAAACCCGGTGGGCAATAGTCGAGCCGACCTGGGATTTGATGTCATCGCCGATGACCGGCAGACCTTTTTCCTGAAATCTCTTCTGCCAGTATTTTTCTCTGGCAATAAAGACCGGAATGCAGTTGACAAAACCGCAGCCGGCCTCCAAAACCTGCTCTACATACCACTTAGTGGCTTCTTCAGAGCCGACCGGCAGGTAGTTGACCACGATGTCAGTTCCGGTATCCTTCAAAATCTTGACAATGTTAGCCGTGGGACCGGGCGCCTTCTTAATTATCTTGGAGAGATATTCGCCTAATCCATCATGGGTCATGCCCCGCTCCACTTTCACGCCCCAATGAGGCACCTTGGCAAAGACATAGGTATTATTGGGCTTGGTGTAAATCGCCTCGGATAAGTCTTTACCCACTTTATTAATGTCAATGTCAAAGGCGGCTGAAAATTCTATATCCGAGACATGGTAGCCGCCTAAGTTCACGTGCATCAGCCCGGGGATAAAAGTGCCTGGTTTGGCATTCCGGTAGTAATGCACTCCCTGCACTAAAGAAGAGGCACAGTTCCCCACGCCGATAATAGCTACTCTAACTTTCTTGCTCATCCTTGCTCCTTTTTCCTTCTTCTAAGTCTGCGCACCTCGCAGCTGATTTTTGATGTAGACTATTCTCTGAATTACGGTCACGTTAGCCAAAATAGCAATTACCCACAGAAAGAAAATCATCATAAAATGACTGGTATAGGGAATCGCGCCTAAAACTCCACCTGCGGCCAGCATGGTCATCCGCTCCGGCCTCTGCATAATCCCCACTTTACAGTCAATGCCCAGCCCTTCAGCCCTGGCTCGGGTATAGCTGACCAAAAAAGAGCCGGCAATGGCCAGAATTATCAGGGCATGCACATAAGAGTTTTCTGCGCGGAAATAGGTGGCAATTCCCAGAAAGATTATCACTTCCGAATACCTGTCTATGGTCGAGTCAATCAGCGCCCCGTATTTGCTGACCCTCCCAGTGGCCCGGGCTAATTGGCCATCCAAGATGTCACACACCCCGGTAAAGATGACCATAATGCCTCCCAGCAGAAACTCTCCCTGAATAAAGAGATATGCGGCCAGGATGGAAAGCAGCAAACCTGCTCCGGTTACTGCGTGAGGGTGAACTTTTAGCGATACTAAGCCCTTTTCCAGAGGCTCTATAAGAGACAAGAACCCGTTGACTAACTTCTGGTTAAGGAGCTTGAACTCTCCCATAATAGGAAATGCAAAATAGAGGCGGGGGAGGGGGAAGTCAAGGGAAAAGTATTTTTCTTACCCTCTCCTCTCAGGGAAGGTTAGGAGGGGCTAGGTTTTTATGTTCGGTAGACTCAGGTGGTTCTCAACCTGGGGTAACTGTGACCCACCTTGAGGACAAGGTGGGTCTACGGACTCCCTGGCTTGCCCAGGGCGAACAAGTAAACGTCCGAGACAAGCTTCGGACGCTACAAAATCAAAACCTCTCCCCAGGATTGAAAAAGAGGGGGTAAGTGAACCCTTCAGGGTTCATCCTGCTCGTTCCGATTCGCCAGATTAAAAGGCTCACTCTGAAGGGATGGGGAAGGATTAGTTAGCAGATGACATCTTGACAACCGATTTCAAGCAAACTATTCTATCCCCTCCATGAACGCCGCCCACATCCATTTAATCTTCAGCCACGTCGCCGTAGTCGGCATCCCTTTAGTCCTTTTGATTTTCATCATTGCCTGGCTTAAAAAATCTCATGAAGTTTTCATGGCCGGCTGCTGGGTCTTGCTTTTAGTCTCTTTAGCTGCCGTACCAACTTACTGGGCCGGTGAGCCGACCGAGGAGATTGTGGAGCATTTTCCTCATTTCAGCAAGCCGATTCAGGAGACTCATGAGGAGTGGGGGCAGTATGCCTTGCTGGCGACCCTGATATCCGGCTTCTTGGGCCTGGTCTGCCTGTTCTACGACTCCTTCCGCAAGAAACTTTACAAGCCCCTGGTGAGTCTAACGGTCCTCTGGCTGGTTTTAAACATCATAATCCTGCTCATCACTGCCAATTACGGTGGGAAGATTATTCATCAGGAGATAAGGAGTGGAATCACTGCTCCGGCTGAGCAACAGTCCGAGCAGGAAGTAGAGTAGTTTAGCGGTTCCGTCAGGAGCTCACTCCTGACGGCCTAGCAGTGTCAGAACTGGGTCCTGACACAACCGTATAATCTCCGATGCATTGCGAGGAGAGTCCCGATTTTTATCGGGGCTCGACGTGGTAATCCCGTTGATTATTGAAGCAGCATCTATACTCTGGGACTGCCACGCCCCTCGACTTCGCTCGGGACTCGCAGTGACTTCTCGACACTGACCCCACCCTAACCCTCCCCTCTAGGGGAGGAGACAAAGAACCTCACCCAAACCCTCTCCTCTTAGGAGAGGGTGAATTGATTCTTGCGCTACGCGGTATCATCGTATCCGAGGATCTCTTCCTCGGCTAGGGTGAGGCGGGGAAGGGTCCCCGTCTACGAGGTTCGCATTCAATGACCCAGTGAACACTCTGTCTTTTATGAGAAAGGAAGGGGGTTGACCAAAGAAGCAAAACTGACTATATTTGCTAAAATTTTCACAAAATGGCAAAGATATTAGTTACCGGCGGAGCAGGTTTCATCGGCTCCCACTTAGTGGAGGCCCTGATTGCCAGAAGGCACAAGGTGGTCGTAATCGACAACCTGAGCACAGGGTTTAAGTCCAATCTCCATCCCCGGGCCAAATTCTACAAGATGGATATCTGCTCGCCTTCAGTGGAGTGGGTCTTCCGCAAAGAGAAAATCGATTATCTGTTTCACTATGCGGCCCAGGTGGATGTGCGCAAGTCGTTGCAGAATCCCATCTTAGACGTTAAGACCAACATCTCCGGCTCGCTGAATCTGTTCATGAACTGCCAGAAATACGGGGTCAAGAAAATAATCTTCGCTTCCACCGGCGGGGCGATATACGGTGAGCAGGATTTTGTCCCGGCCAATGAGAGGCATGTAGAAATGCCCATCTCACCTTATGGAGTGGCTAAATTATCCGTGGAAAAATATTTACATTTCTACAAGGAAATCTACAAAATCCCTTATGTGGCAGTCAGATACAGCAACGTCTATGGGCCCAGACAGAATCCCAAAGGGGACTCAGGCGTGGTGGCGATTTTCTCGGAAAAATTACTCAAGAATATGCCGGTCACAATCTACGGGGACGGAAAGCAGACCAGGGACTATCTCTATGTGATGGACGCAGTTAGCGCAGCATTAAAAGGGCTTGATTCCAAAGCCAGCGGCCCTTTTAACATAGGCACCGGCAAGGAGACCACGGTCAACCAGCTCTATCGGATGATGAAATCTAAGTCAGGCAGTAAATCCAAAGCAGTTTATGCTCCTTTTAGGGCTGGCGAACAGGAGCGCTCTTGCATAGATTATACCAAAGCTAAGAATTACTTAGGCTGGAAGCCCGCCTTCAATCTGGAGTCCGGCTTAAATCTGACACTGAAGTATTATGCTGAAAAAATCAAAAAATGTTAGTCCATTCGAAATTCTCTTCTTAGGGACTGCCTCCGGTCTGCCGGTAGCGAACAAGTTCAGTTCGGCGATTCATCTCTCTGCTAACGGAAAGTCCTATCTGCTAGACTGCGGCGAAGGAGTCTCTAATGCCCTTCTGAAATATAAACTCCCCTATCTAGAAATCGAAGCGATTTTTATAACTCATACACATCCCGACCACTGCGCCGGCTTGCCGTTGCTACTTCAGCTCATGCACGTGAACAAGAGACAGAAGCCCCTGACCATTTACCTGCCAGAAGAGGCGATAGACGCTACTATGCGCTATCTGTGGCAGTGCTATCTCTTTCCGGAGTTTGTTAGTTTTCAGTACCATCTGCACAAATTGAATGAGCACACCAATTATTCGACAGACAGCCTCTTCATCGACGCCCACCCCAACAGCCACCTGAGATATTATCAAAAAGTAATCAGCGACAACATTTATCTGAATCAGATGCAGTGCTATTCTATGACAGTGCAGGTAGGCGAAAAGAAGATTGTCTATTCATCTGATTTGGGCTCGATTGCGGATTTGGAGAATATCGCGCATAACGCTGATCTCTTGATTGTGGAGGGGCTGCACGTAAAGGCCGAGGAGCTGTTTGCCAAGATAGCGGAGTGGAAGGTGAAGCAGACGATTCTGACGCACTTTATGCCGGGCTTAGAGAAGAAACAGAAGGGCTTGATGGCGCAGGCGAAGAAGTTTGGGGTGAAGAATTTTAGGCTGGCGAAGGATGGGAGGAGGGTGAAGTGAACAATATATCTTTAATTAACAATTTTAATTTAAGTCGGGAGGCTTTATGAAAAAAGTTGTGATATTTCTAGGTATCCTATTTGTGATGAGGGTGGGAGTAAGCAAGGCTACAGTAATCCACGTGCCGGCTGACCAGCCGACTATTCAAGCGGGCATAAACGCAGCAAACTATGGGGATACAGTGCTTGTAGCACCGGGAACTTACTATGAGAATGATACTTTGAAGGCTCGAATAACACTGGTGAGTGAGAAAGGGGCAGATTCAACAGTCATTGATGGTGATAGTACATATTATCCAGTGTTAAGGTGCGATAGTTGCGATTTCTTGACAATAATGGGTTTCACAATGAAGAACGGAGAATGTTATGGTTATTACCCTACCTTATATAAAGGGGGAGGGCTGAATTGTACGGGATGCGATTTCTTACAACTAAGAGATAACAAAATAATGGATAACGAATGTCCTCTCACTTGTGTTGGTGGGGGGGTGGGAGCATTCATTATCGGAGATTCCGTTATCATAATGGATAATGTGTTTTCGGACAATATCCTTGAGCCATATGAATGTGGAGGGGGTATAGGTGGCGCTGGGCTACACATAACTGGAAAAGACTGCTTGATTGAGGCTAATACTTTTTACAATAATCGAAATTACGGAGACGGCGGCAGTCCAGGAGGCGCTGTAGTGTGTAAAGGCAGCTATAGCAGAGTAAGAGGTAACTATTTCGTCAACAACTTGGTTAGATTAAATTATCGTGTTGGCGGTGGTGGAGGTATTTTTATTGATAGTAAGAATAGCGTTGTAGACTCCAATATGTTTCAAGGCAATATAGTAGACTCCTACGTATCACCAGCATTTGGTGGTGCCATATTCGTCATATCTGATTCCTGTGTAGTTAGGAACAACCAGTTTCAGGAAAACATTGCACAAAGTTATTCTGGACCTGCAAATGGCGGCGCAATTTACTCTCAAGGTCTGAATAATGAGATTGTCGGTAACACTATCATACGCAACAAAATTTCGTGTACATATAACGAAAATGAAGGTGCGGGGATTTTCTCTTCAGGTCAGTCGGCTACTATTGCAGACAATCTAATCGCCTACAATACAATAGATGCCAAATATGGTGCTCGAGCAAAGGGTGCAGGGCTCTACGTTTCAGGGGATTCCTCGGTTGTATTCAATAATTCCTTCTATAGGAATCAGGCATTGGGGCAGGCCGGGGGCCCTCCATCCAATTGGACAATGTATGCCCAAGGCGGCGGCATATTCTGTTCTGCTACTGAGGCGCACGTCACAAACAACATTTTTACAAACAATCGGACTGATGGCTTCTGCGGTGATACTTCCATGTGTTTGTCAGGCTATGATTGTGTTGACGGTTCACTCTGCGTCCCTAATTCTGTCGGTGGAGGCGCAATTACCTGTTCAACTTCCGTAGTTCTAGATTGTAATAATTTCTATGAGAATTATGCTAATGGAATCCTCAACCACATCAATGGAGCCAGTTATGGACTCAATGACTTCTCCGCAGACCCCCTCTTCTGCTTACCTGAATCCTCAGACTTTCACTTGCTGGAAAATTCCCCCTGTCTAAATGTTACGAACTGCGGACTCGTAGGCGCATTGAGTTCAGGGTGTACTGCCTGCGTGGCAAAAGCCGGAGATGCGAACGGTACTCTTCCCATCAGCCTGCCAGACGTAATTCATTTAGTTAACTATGTCTTTGACAAAGACCGCCCCGCCACTAGCTGTCTTAGCTCTGACCCTGACAACTGCTGGACTCCAGACCCGCCCTGTCGGGGAGAGGTTGATGGTTTGTCGCCGATTGGCTTAACAGACGTGATCTACTTAGTTAATTATGTGTTTGACAAAGATCGTCTCTCAAACAACTGTTATGGGGCAGACGCAGGTAACTGCTGGACTCCTGTCAGTACCGGTATCTGCTGTTTGCCAATCCCTTGAAAATATATTCATAATCGCACATAAGGAGGTTTTAAATGCCCATTAAGCAATATTTCAACTACATCAACGGCCAGTGGGTCCGCAGCCAATCCGGCCGCTTCTTCCCCAACACCAACCCGGCTGACACCCGCGTCGTCATCGGCGAATTCCCCCTCTCCAATGAGGAAGACGTCAATAACGCCGTGGCCGCGGCCAAGGCTGCCTATGACAAATGGCGGTTATTCCCGGCCCCCAGAAGGGCCGAGATTCTGTTCAAAGCCGCTGAAATCTTAGTCCGGAGAAAAGAAGAGTGGGCCTGCCAGATGACCCAGGAGATGGGAAAAGTTCTGAAAGAGACCCGCGGGGACGTGCAGGAAGCCATTGACATGACCTACTACATGGCCGGAGAAGGCAGACGCCAGTTCGGCCAGACCACGCCAGCAGAACTGCCCAACAAATTCGCCATGTCGGTCCGCCAGCCCATGGGGGTGTGCGCCTTGATAACGCCCTGGAACTTCCCCATGGCCATACCGTCGTGGAAGCTGATGCCGGCGTTAATCTGTGGAAATACAGTAGTTTTTAAACCCGCCACGGACACTCCTCTTTCTGCCTTGAACCTAATCAAAGCCTGCGAAGAGGCTGGAATCCCCAAGGGAGTGGTCAACATCATCTTCGGCTCTGGCGCCGGAGTCGGTATGCCTCTGATGAAGCACCCGGATGTGAAGTTAGTCTCTTTCACCGGCTCGACTGCCGTCGGGAAAACCGTTTCAGAGACCTGCGCGCCCAATTTCAAGCACTGCAACTTAGAGATGGGCGGCAAGAACGCCATCATGGTAATGGATGATGCCAATATAGACTTAGCCGTAGAAGGGGCTATCTGGGGAGGATTCGGGACAACCGGCCAGAGATGTACTGCCGCCTCCAGAGTGATTATCCACAAGAAAGTATACAAAGAGTTCGCGGATAAATTCGTGGCTCGGGCCAAAGCGCTCAAAGTCGGCAACGGAATAAAGCCGGAAGTGGAGATGGGGCCCTCAATCAACGAAGCTCAGTTAAAAACTGTAATGAAATATGTGGAAATTGGCAAGAAGGAGGCCAAACTCCTCTGCGGCGGCAATCGCTTAAGTTCTGGAGATTATGCCTACGGATTTTTCCATGAGCCGACTGTGTTTGGCGACGTCGATTCCAAGATGACCATTTTCCAGGAGGAGATATTCGGGCCGGTGGTAGGTCTTACGCCCTGCAACGACTTAGATGACGGGATTCGTTTATGTAACGACACCATCTACGGCCTCTCTGCCTCGATTTACACTCAGGACGTGAACCAGGCTTTCAAAGCCATGCGGGATGTGTACACCGGAATTTTCTATGTCAACGCCTCAACCATCGGCGCGGAAGTGCATCTCCCCTTCGGCGGGACCAAGCAGACCGGCAACGGCCACAGAGAAGCCGGAACCGCGGCTTTGGACGTCTTTTCGGAATGGAAGTCAATCTACGTGGACTTCTCCGGCAAATTACAAAAAGCCCAGATCGACGTGGATGAGATAAAACCAGAGAAGGTGAAATAATTTATGCCAGCAAACTTAAATTCTGGAGGTCTATGAAGGTTACCAAAATCTTAATCATGGGGGCGGCAGGAAGAGATTTTCACAATTTCAACGTCTTCTTCCGCTCCAACCCTCATTTTAAAGTCATTGCTTTTACCGCCACCCAGATACCCAACATCGACGGGCGGAGATACCCGGCCAAACTGGCCGGACGGCTCTATCCCAAGGGGATTCCGATTTTTCCGGAAGACGGCCTGGTCGATTTAATCAAAAACCATAAGATAGACCGGGTGGTCTTCTCCTACTCCGACGTGTCCGAAGCGTACGTGATGCACAAAGCCTCAGTAGTCATGGCCGCGGGCGCAGATTTCGTGCTTTTAGGTTCCAAGGGCACCATGCTCAAATCCAAGGTGCCGGTGATTGCGGTCTGCGCGGTCAGGACCGGAAGCGGCAAGAGTCAGACCACTCGCCGGGTCTCCGACATTCTGAAATCTTCAGGCAAAAAAATCGTGGTAATTCGCCATCCCATGCCTTACGGCAATCTGTTAAAACAGGTTTGCCAGAGATTTGAGACCAAGGCCGATTTGGACAAATTTGACTGTACTATAGAAGAAAGGGAAGAATACGAGCCTCATTTGGAAAGAGGAAGCATCGTCTATGCCGGGGTGGATTACGGCCTGATTCTGAAACAGGCGGAAAAAGAGGCAGACGTAATTCTCTGGGACGGCGGCAATAACGATTTGCCCTTTTACGAGCCGGATTTACATATCACGGTGGTAGACCCGCATCGTCCGGGCCACGAATTGCTCTATTTTCCGGGCGAAGTCAACTTACGCGCGGCAGATGTGGTCGTAGTCAATAAGGTCGACACTGCCAAGCCGGCAAATGTGCGGGAAGTGATTAAGAACGTGAAATCAGCCAATCCCAGTGCAATTATTGTAAAAGCTGCCTCACCTATAACAGTTTCGAATCCTGAATTAGTGAAAGGCAAAAGAGTCTTAGTGGTCGAGGATGGACCAACACTGACCCACGGGGAGATGTCTTACGGAGCCGGCATCGTGGCCGCCAAAAAATATCGCGCCAGAATCATCGACCCGCGGCCCTATGCAGTAGGGAGCATAAAGAGAGTCTTTGAAAAGTTTGAGCAGATGGGGGACCTGCTGCCAGCCATGGGTTACGGCGAGAAACAGATGAAAGAGCTGCAGAAGACCATTAATGCGGTCAACTGCGACTGCGTGATGATTGCCACTCCGATTGACCTGGGCCGGCTTCTGAAAATCAACAAGCCCTGGGTGCGCGTGCGCTATGAATTGGCCGAGATCGGCCAGCCTAATCTGAAGAGCATAATTACCGGCCTGATGCGAAAGAAAAAATAGATGAAGAAAAAGACTGCGGTGGTGGCTTTAGGGGGAAATGCCATCACCAGGCCAGGAGAGGAAGATACCATCTCCCGGCAGTTCGAGAATACCCAGGCCTCGCTTTCCAGCGTGGTGGCTCTGTTGAAAGACGGCTATCATCTGGCCATCACGCACGGCAACGGACCACAGGTGGGGAATGCGGTTTTAAGAGTCGAGCTGGCCCGGGACAAGGCGCCGGTTCTGCCTCTTTATATCTGCGATGCCGACACCGAAGGGGGCATCGGCTTCATGATAGAGCAATCACTGCAAAACGTGCTACATCAACAAAAAATAGAGATGGATGTGGTTACGATAATTACGCAGGTCGTGGTGGACAAAGAAGACCCCTCGATTAAGAATCCCACCAAATTCATCGGGCAGTTTTACACCAAGGAGGAAGCGGAGAAGTTTGCCAAAGAGCGGGGCTGGACCGTGAAAAAGGATGCCAACCGTGGCTGGCGGAGAGTGGTTCCATCCCCCATCCCTTTAGAGATTGTTGAAAAAGAAACCATCAAAAAGTTAGTACATTCCGGAACCGTGGTAATAGCCGCCGGTGGCGGAGGGGTGCCGGTCTACTACAATGAAGACGGCCAACTGCATGGCCTGGACGCTGTGATTGACAAAGACAGAGCCTCGGCAGTCTTAGCCCGGGATATTGAGGCAGATTTGCTGATAATCCTGACCGGGGAGGAAAAAGTTGCTCTAAACTTCGGTACTCTCTTGCAAAAGTACTTAGACCAAATGAGCTTGGGCCAGGCCAAAGAGTATTTGGCCCAGGGACATTTCCCAGCCGGGTCAATGGGCCCAAAAATTGAAGCAGCCATCACTTTTTTGGAGGCAGGGGGGAAAGAAGTCATAATAACGTCAATTGAAAAAGGCTACGAAGCCATTAAGGGGAAGGCCGGTACTCACATTCATCCTGACTGATATGCCTGGTCTATCGGAAAAGCTGACTGCTGAAATATTAAAACAAGGGAAACTCTACGAAGTAGGGGGAGCAGTGCGTGAATTTCTCTACACCGGCCAGGAGAGCGGAGAGAAAGATTACTTGGTCACCGGATTACCTTTAGAAGATTTAACCGGACTGCTGAAGATTTATGGCAAAGTGGACTTAGTGGGAAAGTCATTCGGAGTGATAAAATTTACGCCTTTGAATAAGACAGGGAAGATTACTTACGACATTGCCATCCCCAGGAAGGAATATTCTACCGGTTCAGGCCACAAAGATTTTCAAGTACAATTCGACCATACTCTGAAAGTGGAGGATGACTTAGGAAGGAGAGATTTCACAGTCAATGCCATGGCCCGGGAAATTCCTTCCGGCAAGATCATCGACCCCTTCGGAGGCCAGGCCGATTTGAAACGGCAGGTGATTCGCCAGGTCTTCCCGGAGGCTTTCTTAGAAGACCCTCTGCGCATGCTGAGAGCAATTCAGTTTGCCGCGCGCTTTGAGTTCCAGATCGAGCCACAAACCTTTGATGCTTTAAAAAGGAATGCGCATTTAATCTCCACGGTCTCCCCGGAAAGAATTCAAGAAGAGCTGAATAAACTTCTCCTGAAGGCTGACAAACCTTCCCTTGGATTTCGCCTGATGCAGGAATCCGGCTTGCTTAAGTATATTCTGCCTGAATTGGAGGCTTGCGTTGGTATAGACCAGCCTGGCGGCTGGCACAGGTATGACGTTTTCGAACATACCCTCTTAACTATCGAGAACTGTCCTAAAGATTTGGTAATCAGACTAGCGGCTTTATTTCACGACATAAATAAGCCCCAGACCAGAGTCCTGGTCGAAGACGGCGCCACTTTCTATGGACATGAGATTTTCGGCGCCAGGACTGCTGAAAAAGTGATGTCCCGTTTAAGATATTCCAATGAGACCATGAATGCGGTCCACTTGCTGGTGGAAAAGCACATGTTCACCACCAATGTGACCGACAAAGGTCTGCGCAGACTGATTAAAAAAGCGGAAGGAAAAATCTTCGACTTATTGACACTGCGCAAGGCGGATATTATCGCTCAAGGACGAGGCGAAGCCGGTTTAATCGGAGTGAAAGAGATTGAGGAATTTGAGAAGAGAGTCAAAGAGGAGATAGAAAGGAAGCCGCCTTTCAGCCTGTCAGACCTGAAAATAGACGGCAATGTAATCATGCAGAAATTTAAGCTCTCTCCGGGTCCAATAATCGGCAAAGTCCTGAATCATCTTTTGGAAAAAGTCTTAGACGACCCGGAATTCAACCAGGAAGAATTGCTTTTGCAGGAAGCCCAGGAATTCTTGAAGATTCAGAATGAGGTTTAACTGCTATGAGAATTTTCACCCCTATCATAACGGTAGACCCAGGTTGTCCTCAACCTGGGAGACTTTCCCGCCTTGGTTCGGCTTCGCTCACCATAAACTATGGGGACAAGGTGGGGCTACAGATTGGGACACGTACCCACCTTGAGGGCAAGCTGGGACTACAACTTTTGTTAAGAAACTTTTAATAAGGAGCATAGATGAAGATTCATGAATATCAGGCCAAGGAGATTTTCAGAAAATATGGCATTCCGGTCCCTTTGGGAGATGTGGCTTTCTCACCCCAGGAGGCCAGAGATATCGCGGCCAAAATAGGCCAGCCAGTCATGGTCAAAGCGCAGGTGCATGTGGGCGGAAGAGGAAAGGCTGGAGGAATCAAACCGGCCAGTAATCCAGAAGAGGCCTTTCAAGTTGCTTCCCAAATTCTAGGCATGGATATCAAGGGCCTAAAAGTTAAAAAAGTTTTGGTCACCGAGCAGAAGGAAATCATCTCTGAAGCTTATTTCGGAGTCATAATTGACCGTGCCAGCAAAAAACCAGTCCTGATGGCTTCCTCTGCCGGAGGCATTGACATCGAAGAGGTAGCGGCTAAGACCCCGGAGAAAATCGTCAAAGTTGCCATTGACCCATTACTGGGAATTTTGCCTTTTCAAGCCAGAGAAGTCGCTTACCGAGTCTACCCCGAGCCCAAAATTGCGGCGCAGGTTACCAACATTGTCAGACAGCTTTACCAGGCTTTCTTTGAATCCGGAGCCTCGTTGGCCGAGATAAACCCCTTAGTGGTAACCGACAAAAATGAAGTCTGGGCCCTGGACGCCAAGATTGTCTTGGATGACAATGACCTGGAAAAGCATCCGGAGTTACAGGCTCTCCGTGATGTTGATGAAGAAGAGAAAGATGAATTAGAGGCCAAAGAGTCTGGTTTATCCTACGTGAAAATGGAGGGGGACATCGGCTGTGTGGTCAACGGAGCGGGTCTGGCTATGGCCACCATGGATTTGGTCAAGCACTTCGGCGGGGAGCCGGCTAATTTCCTTGACGTGGGAGGCTCCTCATCGCCGGAAAAAGTGATTTCTGCTCTGAGAATCATATTGCGCTCAGATAAAGTGAAGGCGATTCTGTTTAACATATTCGGCGGGATTACCAGATGTGATGATATTGCCAATGGAATCGTGATGGCAGTGCGGGAATTGAAGCCGCAGGTGCCGATTGTGGCGCGCTTGGTAGGCACAAATGAGGACAAGGCGCGGAAGATTCTGGAAGAAGTGAATCTGATGACGGCCAATTCGATGGAGGAAGTGGTGAAGAGGGCGATTGAGGCAAGCAGGAATTGATAAGGGAGGAGACCTTACACCCTCTCCTCTTAGGAGAGGGAGGGGAGAGGTAAGTATCCTTACTCTTAGAGCATATGTTGGATAAGAGTTCAAATACACGTCTGAAGTTTGCTCGCCAGCTGAGGCGTGAGATGACCAAAGCTGAGAGAAAGCTCTGGTCGCAAATCCGTCAGAATAAACTGGGAGTACATTTCCGCCGGCAGGTTCCCATTGGACCTTATGTAGCAGATTTTTATTCTCGGCCCGCCAAATTAATTTTGGAACTGGACGGAAGCCAGCATCTTCAAGAAATAAACGTCCAGAAGGACATCCAGAGAGCAAGCTTTCTTAAGGAAAGAGGATATCGTATTTTGCGTTTTAACAATCTTGAGGTGTTGAACAACTCTCAGGGAGTAATACAGGAGATTATTAAATACTTAAGAAAAGATGACTGACCCCTCCCTTACCCTCCCCTTAAAGGAGAGGGAGCAAAAACCTTCTCTTGGGGGAGAGGGCTGGGGTGAGGTCAAGGATGGAAGAAGTGGTGAAGAAAGTGATTGAGATGAGCAGGTCGTGAAAAAAGTCAACTGGAATAAATATCAGAGGGCCTGGGATGAATTCAGTGATTTAGACGCTTACTGGGCTGTCTTAGCTGATCCGGCAAAAAAATATGGCAAATGGGATAGTGATGAATTCTACAGGACCGGACAAGAAGAGATTGACCGAATGATGGCGCAGGCCAAGAATCTGGGCCATCCCAAAGGACGCCAGACTGCATTGGACTTCGGCTGCGGCTTGGGAAGACTTACACGGGCTCTATCCCATCATTTTCAGCAATGTTACGGAGTGGACATTTCCGAAGTCATGCTCACCAAAGCCAAGGAACTCAACCAGTCATTTCTTAACTGCAACTTCGTTTGGAACCCTAAGGGAGATTTGCAAGTCTTCGGCAATAATCATTTTGACTTGATTTATTCAAATATTGTTCTCCAGCATATCCCCTCCAAAAGAGTAATTGAGGCTTATATTCGTGAATTTGTACGGATTCTCAAGCCCAATGGCCTTATGGTCTTTCAGCTTCCCTGCCGTATTCCAATCCTAAAGAAGATACAGCCTAGAAGGCGACTCTACTCAATGCTTAGGAATTTAGGACTTAGCGATAAGTTACTTTATTGGAAGCTGGGACTTTTTCCAATTTCCATGAATCACCTTTCGGAAATGGAGGTAACTAAATTACTCATTCTAAGTGGAGCAAAGATATTAGAAGTACAGCCTAGCGCTGCTGCTGGTCCCCTAATTGAAAGTAGAATGTACTATGTTACTAAACAAAGTTAGGTAATAACGTCCTTAGAAAGGATACCTATGTCCATTTTAGTTGACAAAACCACCCGTTTAGTCGTCCAGGGCATCACTGGCCGGGACGGCTCTTTCCACACCAGACAGATGCTCGATTACGGCACCAAAGTCGTAGCCGGCGTCACCCCTGGCAAAGGAGGCACCAGATTCGACGGGGTGCCGGTCTTCAACTCCGTTTCCGAAGCCGTGCAAAAGACCGGCGCCAACACTTCGGTCATTTATGTTCCCGCCCTCTATGCCGCAGACGCTATCTTAGAAGCCGCAGATGCCGGAGTCAAATTAGTGGTCTGCATAACTGAAGGGATACCGACCACGGATATGCTCAAGGTCTATAACTATCTCAAGCACACCGACTCCCGTTTAGTCGGCCCCAACTGCCCCGGAGTCATTACTCCGGGTGTGGCTAAGGTCGGCATTATGCCGGGCCAGATTCACAAAAAGGGGAACATCGGTTTGGTCTCCCGCTCTGGCACTTTGACCTATGAAGTGGTCTGGAATCTGACCCTGAATGGCCTGGGGCAGTCGACCTGCCTGGGAATCGGCGGGGACCCGATTATCGGAACAAATTTCATTGACACTCTGCAGATGTTCCAGGATGACAAACAGACTGAGACGATTGTCTTGATTGGCGAAATCGGCGGCACGGACGAAGAGGAAGCGGCTAAGTTTATCAAGAAGTATGTCACCAAGCCGGTGGTGGCTTTCATTGCCGGCCGCACCGCCCCTCCAGGCAAACGCATGGGCCATGCCGGAGCGATTATCTCTGCCGGAACCGGGACTGCAGCAGAGAAGATTGCCGCCTTCAATAAAGTGGGGGTGAAGGTGGCCTCTTCGCCCGCAGAAGTGGCAGTTCTAGTGAAGAAATTGTTCGAGAAACCTAAGAGAAAAATGAAGAAGTCCGTATCCAAAAGAAAAAAAAGGAAATAATATGAGGCAGTCATTGCGAGTCCCGACTTGTCGGGGCGTGGCAATCCCGATGTTAAAGGGCGGAGCCTTTTCGGCGGGATGGCCACGTCGGCCTGCAGCCTCCTCGCCATGACCCAATAAATATAAATAAGGAGAATAGATTGCCCAGGAAGCAGAAGACTCTTTTAATCATCAAGCCGGATGCGGCTAAACGTAATTTAATCGGACGAATCTTATCCAGAATGGAAGAGGCAGGTTTTAAAGTCTTGAATCTGAAATACCTGAAATTGACTAAAAAAGAAGCCCGCAAATTTTATTATGTGCATGAAGGCAAGTCTTTTCTTCCCGAATTAGTCAATTATATGTCGTCCGGACACTGCGTACCAGTACTTTTGGAAAAAACCAATGCCATTGCCGATTTGCGGGAACTGATAGGGGCCACTGACCCTAAGAATGCCAAGCCAGGGACGATTAGGGCAGATTTTGCCCTATCCCTGACCCAGAACTCGGTGCATGCCAGCGACTCCCCTAAATCAGCCAGATTTGAAACCAGGTTCTTTTTTAAACATTAGAGGAAAATGACCCCTGCATTGCCCTCCTCTCAAGGGGAGGATTTAAGGTTTACTCTCGATTCAGTAAAAAAGGAGAGATAAGTATCTAATTTTTCTCTTTCGATTTCTGTTGACAGGTTCCAATTATGACGATATCTTATGTAAGTGAATAAGTTCACAAGAAACGTCTAAACATAGCCCCGATTAATCGGGGGAGGTTGATATGGCAACATATACAGAGCACAAATCGGAAGCCGCCAAATTTCAAGAGGCGGTCTCCTATCCCAAAGGTTTGGAGGGAATCATCCTGTGTGATTCTGCAGTCAGTTTCGTAGACGGAACTGCCGGCAAACTCTATTACCGGGACATTCCCATCCAGGACTTAGCCGAACACTCCAGTTTTGAGGAGACCAGCTTTCTTCTTCTCTTCGGGCACTTGCCCAAGAAGAACGAACTGGAGGAATTTGACAAGAAGCTAAAATCCTTTAGGGCCTTGCCTCCAGAGGTGCTGGAGTGCATCAAGAAATTTCCCAAAACCGCCCATCCCATGGAAGCTCTGCGCACGGCTACTTCTACCATCGGAATGCACGACTCTCGTCCGCAAGACCACTCCGCCCAGGCGAACATTGACCGGGCCATCCGACTGATTGCCCAGTTTGCCACCATTGTGGCCGCCTTTGAGAGACATCGGGAGGGAAAGCCCTTTGTCGCGCCTGATGACAATCTGACTCATGCCGGCAATTTTATGTATATGTTCAGAGGGACCAAGCCGACTGAATTAGACGCCAAAGCCATGGATGTAGGTTTAATCCTGCACGCCGACCATGAGATGAACGCTTCTACATTATCCTGCCGGGTGGTGATTTCTTCCCAGACTGACATTTACTCTGCCGTAACTGCCGGTGTCGGCTCCTTAAAAGGACCCTTGCACGGTGGAGCCAACGAGGAAGTGATGCACACCTTAGAAACCGTGGGGGGGATGAAGAACGTAGAGAGCTGGATGAAGAATGCCTTGGCCAACAAGGTCAAAGTGCCGGGCTTCGGACACCGGGTTTACAAATATTATGACCCCCGGGCCGCCATTCTGAAATCATTTGCCGAGCAGTATGCCAAGATAAATCCCTCCATTCAGGAGAAATTAGAGATGGCCAAGGTGATGGAGAAGATGATGATTGAATCCTTGGGCGAGGCCAAAGGGATTTATCCCAATGTGGACTTCTACTCCGGAATAATCTACACGGCCATGGGATTCAAGAGAGACACCTTCACTCCGATTTTCGCCGTAGCCAGAATCTCCGGCTGGTGCGCCCAGATTTTGGAGCAGTTGGCAGATAACAGGATTTACCGGCCCCGCTGTCATTACACCGGCGATTTGAACAAGCACTACGTTCCGGTAGGGCAGAGATAGTTCCGACTATCATTCATATTCGGAGGGCGGGTTCAAACCCGCCCTTTTTGTTTATCAGAGCTTTTAACCATCTGTCAATAGGCGTCCAAATTGGGAAAATTGCGCAAGTCTCCGCCGAAAAAAATCTAGCTCTCTGAATTACAGTAGGAAGACCCGTCACTCAAAAAATGAATAAATTGCCAACTTTTAAAGCAGATTAGCTGTAGAATAATTGCTGAGAAGGACTTGACTTAACTCTCTGATTAGGTGTATTATACATAGTTGTAAAGGAGGAAATGAGTGTACACAGTCTTTGAAACTGGCGGCCTTCAGTTCAGAGCAGAGGAAGGCCATAAGGTAAAGGTCCCCAAGATTGCTGCTAAAGAAGGGGATAAGTTCAAATTGGACAAAGTCTTGCTCATCGCTGACGGCGACAAATCCTGGGTCGGCACCCCTTATTTAGAGAATGTGACCGTGGAGGCCGAAGTAGCCAAAAACGGAAAGCTCCCCAAGATTATTGTCTTCAAAAAGAAACGCAGAAGAGATTACCGCCGCACCAAAGGACACCGCCAGCAATTTACCGAGCTTTTAATCCGGAAGATATCTGCCCCCAAAAAGGGGTAACCGTCAGTTTGAGTCTAAATGACCAGTCTGTTTAGGAAGATTTTTTTCAGCTTCCTGGTGCTTTTGTTTTTATACGGCTTAGGCTGGGCTCAAAACCGGGTAATTGGCACAGTCGAAGTGGTAGGGAACCAATCGGCTGATAGAAATCTAATCCTCTCAGTGGCCGGTCTGCACTCCGGGGAGAGCATCGATTTTGAAAAAATCCAGAATGCCATCAAGGCCATTTACGGGCTGCGCCTTTTCTCTGACGTGCAAATCTGGGGAGAGGAACAAGGGGATAAAATCAACCTGACCGTCAAAGTGGCTGAATACCCCCGCATCCGTCAGATTTTAATCGAGGGGAATGACAAGATTAAGAAGAACGACATCTTAGAGGTGCTCACCTTAAAAGAGGGAGAAATCGCCTCCCCTTCCCAGGTACAGAACGGTTTGAATAAAATCTTGGACTTATATCACCAGAAAAAATTCCCCTTGGCTGAGGTGGAGAGCGAGCCGGTCCCGCACTCTTCCGGGGAGCTGGTCCTCAAATACATCATCAAGGAAGGTCCCAAAGTCAAGCTCAAAAGTGTCCTCATCACCGGCAACCGGGCTTTCAAGAGCTCCAAGCTCAAAGGCAAGCTGAAACTGAAGGTGGACAATTTCGAAGAGAAATTCCAGGATGGAAAAGAGAATTTGACCAGTTTCTACAAAGATAATGGCTACCTGGACGCCACCATTGTGGCCGAGTCAGTCTGGTACAGCCCGGATAAAAAAGAGATGAACGTCTGGCTGGCGGTCAGTGAAGGTCCTCAGTATCGTTTCGGAAACGTAAGTGTCGAAGGAGAAAAACTCTTCTCAGAAGAGGCACTTTTACGAAGAATGAAGTTCAAGACCGGAGAGGTCTACTCCCAAAAGAAATACGAGGAGAGCCTGCAGGCCATATCTGAGCTCTATTTTGAGGAAGGGCATATCTACCTGCAGGTCAGAGATGAGTTAAGGACCGACCAGCAGAGGGTTAACCTCCACCTGAGCTTAGTAGAAGGCGTTCCGGCCCATGTCAACCTGATTGGCATCGAAGGGAACACCAAGACCAAAGAAAAGGTCATCCGCCGGGAGCTGTTTTTAAGGCCTGGAGATTTATTCCGGCGCTCTCTTCTGATGCGCTCCATCCGTAACGTGATGGTATTAAACTACTTTGCCAATGTCACCCCCAATTTTGAAGTCTTACCCAATGGGGATGTGGATTTAGTTTTAAAAGTAGAAGAAAAGCCCACCGGGCAGATTTCCTTTGGAGCCGGCTATTCAGAAACCGATAAGTTGGTCGGCACCATTGCCTTAGGCATACCGAATCTGTTCGGCAACGGACAAAGCGCAGATTTTAACTGGGACTTTGGCAAACGGAGAAACTCCTTTTCTTTTTCTTTTACCGACCCCTGGTTTAGAGATACGCCCACCACCATCGGATTGGACATATTCAGCATCGACCGGAGGGGTTACAGTAATGACTACACCGAAAAGAGCCGGGGAGTCGGCCTACGAGGAGGCAGGCGGCTCACTTGGCCGGACAACTACTTCCGAATAGTAGGCAGATATCGTTTTGAGCGAATAAATTACGATGATTTTTCAGACGGATTCATCGCCGGGGTTGATGCCTCACTCATAAGGTCAGATAGCACACTATCTTCAGATTCTTTAAGATTAGATAGCCTGCGGGAGATAGAGTTGGGGAAATTGCGGAACCCGAATTTCACATCGGCTATTGACTTTACTCTGGTCAGAGATTCACGGGATTTAATCCAGTTCGCCACCCGTGGATCAGTAGTCTCTGCCAACACCGAGATCGGTGGGAGCTTCATCGGGGGGAATTGGAATTACATAAAAGAAGTAATAGACCTCAAAAAGTACATTCGATTAATTGGCAAGATAGTGCTCTATGGCCGGGCCAAATACGGGATAGTCGACAGCTGGAAGAAAAACATTGAATCCAATATTTCTTACACGGAGAGATTCACACCAGGCGGCATTGACCCGGATGGCTTGGTCAGGGGCTATCCGGATAGCTGGATTGGGCTTCGTAACCTACAGGGCTTTCCTTTAGCCCGTTCCATGGCAGTCTATAACCTGGAGTTGCAGATTCCCATCGCCGAGCAGCAGATTTACGGGATACTCTTTGCCGATGCCGGCAATGCCTGGCTGACCGGCAAAGAGGCTCAGCTGGTTTCATTTTCCGGGGGCCTGTATCGCTCGGCAGGGTTCGGCGTTCGTCTGGTCGTTCCCATGCTGGGAATGATCGGATTCGATTACGGCTATGGTTTTGATTACCCCTATTCAGACAAGGGTAGAATTCATTTTCAATTCGGACAACAGTTCTAAAACCTAAGGAGGAAGAATCAATGAAGAGGTGGTTGGCAGTCTTCGGTCTGGCGACTTTTATCAACGGAATGTGGACCGGATTAAGCCCGGCTCCGGCAGCTGCCGAAGAATTGAAAATCGGCTATATAAATTCCCTGCGCATCCGGGATGAATTTCCGGAATTCGCCGAGGCCCAGACCAAATTCGACAAAGAAGTGGCCGAATTTCAGAAACAAGACCAGCAAAAAAGGATGCAATTGGACAGTCTAATCCAGGCATTCGAGACGCAGTCCCTGCTGCTCTCTGAAGCCAAAAAGAAAGAAAAACAGGCCGAGATAGAGACCAAGAAGAGTGAATACCGCAAATTTTTTGAAGATACCTTCGGCCCGGAAGGCGTCTTGGAAAAAAAGAATGCCGAGATGACCAAGCCTCTTTTGGACAAAATCAATGCGGTATTGGAAAAAATAGCAGTCCAGGAAAACTACGCCTATATTTTTGATGCGGTCAATGCCAACATTGCCTATGCCAGGCCGCAATATGACTTAACTGAGCGGGTGTTAGAGGAACTGAAGAAATAATGCGTCTTTCCTTGGAGGAGATTGCCGGGCGGATAGGAGGGAAGTTAAAAGGTAAAGGGGATATTCTTATCGAAGGCGTGGCAGGGCTGCAAGAAGCTCAGTCAGGCCAGCTCTCTTTTCTCTCCAATCCCAAATACCGCCAGTTCCTGGGAAGCACTAAAGCTTCGGCGGTAATTTTACCGGACAAGTTTGAAGATAATTTGAAAATTCCGGTCATTCTGCACCCCAATCCCTACTTTGCTTTTGCCTGCACGGTTAAGCTCTTTCATCCGGAAAAACCGGCTTACGCCTCAGGTGTTCATCCAACAGCGATTTTAGGAGAGGATGTAAAATTAGGGGAAAACGTCTATATCGGACCCTATTGTGTCATCGAAGATAAGGTAGTCATAGAAAATGATTGTACCATCTTAGCCGGCTGTTTCGTAGGACAGAATTCTCAACTGGGGACAGAAGTTTACCTCTATCCCAAGGTTACAATTTACCGCGACTGCAGGATTGGTAATAAAGTCATTATTCACTCCGGCACAGTCATCGGCTCGGATGGATTTGGATTTGTCTTTGAAAAGGGCAAGCATAATAAGATTCCGCAAATAGGTAACGTGGTCATTGAGGATGAAGTGGAAATCGGAGCTAACTGCACCATCGACCGGGCCGCCTTAGGGAGTACCAGGATTGGCCGGGGTACCAAATTGGATAACTTAGTCCATATCGGCCACAGCGTGGAAATCGGCGAAAATTCTTTGCTGATAGCTCAGGTAGGAATAGGCGGTAGTACCAAGTTAGGCAAGTACGTCACCTTGGCCGGGCAAGCAGGCTTAGTAGGACACATAAACATCGGAGATAAGGTCACCGTAGGAGCACAAGGGGGAGTAACCAAATCCATTCCTGCCGACACTACGGTATCCGGTTACCCAGCTCGGGAACATAGCCAGGCCAAGAAGATTGAAGCCTGTCTACACCGCTTGCCAGATTACATTGAGAGAATCAAGAAATTAGAAAAAGATTTGGCTAAACTCAAAAATAAAAATTGAACCCAACCAACGCCTCTGCGTATTTTAATTGGAAAGGAAAGACAGATGGGAAAACCAGTGGTATTGACTGATGGCAACTTCAAAACCGAGGTATTAGAATCTCCAGTGCCGGTCTTAGTCGATTTCTGGGCCGAATGGTGCGGCCCCTGCAAACAAATTGCACCGATAGTGGAAGAGGTAGCCCGGACCTATAACGGTAAGTTAAAAGTAGGCAAGGTAGACGTGGATGCCAACAACCAGACTGCCTTAAATTATATGATTCGCTCCATCCCCTCTCTTTTAATTTTCAAGAATGGAAAGGTGGTAGATCAGATCATCGGGGCGGTACCCAGACAGCAGTTGCTCAATAAAATTGAAGCGGTCTTGCATTAGTGCCAAGAAATAAGACAGTTTTAGATAACGTAAGACCTGACAGTCTATAGTCTCAAGGCCCAGAGTCCGATACTGAAAATATAACCTTTCCTTATGCGCTACGGCCATTATTCTTTCGGTCCTGGTTACGGCCTGACCCCGGCGGTCAAATGGCTGATGATCTCCAATGGGGTGGTCTTTGTTCTGCAACTGGTCTCCGGCTACACTATGGTGATGTATTTCGGCTTGGTGCCTCAGTTGGTTATTCACAAAGGGTTCTTATGGCAGTTTGTCACCTATATGTTTCTGCACGGGGGGATATTCCACATCCTGTTTAATATGTTCGCCTTGTGGATGTTCGGCACTGAGATTGAGAGATACTGGGGAACCCGGGAGTTTACCAAATATTACTTCATCTGCGGCATCGGCGCCGGCATTCTAACGTTTCTTACCTCTCTGTCATCCATCGTTCCTACCATAGGAGCCTCAGGGGCCATATACGGCATCTTAGTGGCTTTTGCCATGATGTTTCCGGACCGTTATATTTACGTCTACTTCTTCTTCCCGGTCAAGGCCAAATACCTGGTTATTTTCTTTGCCGCGGTGGAGTTCTTCGCCTCCTGGAATCCCCAGCAGAGCGGAGTGGCTCATTTCGCCCATTTAGGGGGGATGTTAATCGGTTATCTTTACCTAAAATTCGACTGGAGAATCGGAGGTTTTTTCCGAAAATTCCAACAGATGAGCTCTGAGCGTAAGGAGCGGTCCAAACAGAAGAAAGAAGAACAGAGGCAGAGACTAATGGAGGAAGTGGACCGCATCCTGGACAAGATTAACAGGCAAGGGATGGAAAGCCTGACCAAAGAAGAGAAGAAAAAGTTGGACCAGGCTTCGCACATATTGTCAGAAAACAAGAGTCCGAATCTTAAATAAGAGAGGAGGGAAGATGCGGGGCAAAATCTTAGTGATAGTGCAGAAGGCTACCATCCGCAGTATGCTGGAATCCCTCTTAAAAGAGCAAAGCTTAGAAGTGGTCTGCTTTGATAACCCTCAAAAGAGCTTGGATTGGCTCTTGCTCTCCAAGCCCGACCTTATCATCATTGACTATGCGGTTACCGACCCCACTGTCCTGGAGGTCTGTCAGAAGATTAGACAGGACCAGAGAATGACCAATGTGCCCATCATTGTCCTGTTGACCTTAGAAGAAATGAGAGAATCCGAAAGGCTCAAGCAGGCCGGGGCCAGCAATTTTCTGGTCAAGCCCTTTAACCCCAGGGAATTGCTGGAAAAGGTGGAGATATATCTTCTGGAGAAGGAAGCTACCAGCAGTCAGGAACATGTTTCTACAGGCATTAATCATGCCCCAAAACCATCCGATAAACTGGGTGAACTATTTGCTGCCGAGGAAGGTTTAGATATTGATTCGATACTCAGTGAGGGTAAGAAAGCTGCTGAGTCTCAAAATTTAGAGGAGTTGCTTATCCCAGCTGACGACCAGATAACAATTGAGGCCACACCCTGGGGGATGGATTTGACTTCTGAGCCGGAGATTCAGCCCAAGGAATCCGAGCATGACTACAGCTGGTTTTTAGGCGAGATGCAGAGAGAAGCTAAAGGAGAAAAATCAGTCTCAAAACCCTTAAGCGGCACAGAGCCTGAGCCTATGCCACCCAGCCAGCCGACCAAGAAGTCTCCGGAGAGGATTGAAGTCGAAGAGATGGGAACTAGCAAGCTGGATGTTCAAAAGATAGCAGCTCAGATAAAGACTACCGAGGTTGTCAAGAAGGAAACCTCTCCGGAAGCGGAGTTTAACCCTCAAATCGTGATTGAAGAGGAGAATACTTTCAGGAAGAAAGACCTGCCTAAGCCTCCCCCTCCGAAGATTGAGACGACCAAGGTGATGGCAGGAGGGGAAACTGATTATAGCCGACTCTATGAGGATTTGACTACGAAACTGGCCGAGAGATTAGCCAAGGAATTGGCCAGCCGGTTGAAACCGGAGACGATTATCCAGCTTTTGAAAGAGGAGCTGGAGAAGGTGAAGGGGTAGAATCCCTTAGCTTTAGCCCTGGAATCTTGCCAAAACTCGTTAGTAGAAGGTCTACTGTTTCTATTTGATCCGGATAAAAACGCTCCACATTAAAATCCTTGTAGCTTACAAAACCAATCCCAGGCTTAAACCAGGCTTGCCTAAATTCGAAATTCTTCCCTGATTCATGAATCTCTATACAATTAGCAAAAAATCCTGCAGGCGTATCTAAATTACTGAATGACAGAATCGAGTCTCTAGTATCAACATTAATTCGTATGATTATGGGACACGGCCCTAGAGAATCACAAGGACCCAGGGGGCATGTGCCTGAAGGATATTTTAACCAAGCCTTGCCAGGAGAGAGTGGCGACTGCAACAGAACATTATAAATCTGAGTGCAATCATTATATTCGTACTCTCTAAGTTGGCCCCCCTCGTATCTTACAAAAGTTAAGTGTATTACAGCGACTATAGGGTCATTCTTGCGCATTAGAGTCGTTTCCATCTGATACCACAAGTTGCCGTCCGGACCTTCCCGAACTGTTATTATCCTTTTGTGTAAATCGTAATCATCATTTTGGTATTCCCAAAACATTCCTGTTTGAAGAGGAAAAGGGTGCCAAAGGAAGTAGGATGAAGTAATTCTGCTATCACTACAACCCAATCCAAGTGAGAGGAAAATAATTAGATAGAGAAGTTTATTCTCTTTCATCTTCACTCTGCCCGCTTATTACAAATTTAGTCCCTTCCTAACCACCTGTCAAGGTCAATTTCTGTCACTTAGATTTAGCTTGATTTTTGGTCAGAAAAAGTTAAACTACTTTGTTTATGAAAATCATCATCCCAGCCGCCGGGGAGGGAACCCGGCTCCGGCCTCATACCTACACCCGCACCAAGGTCCTGCTCAACGTGGCCGGCAAGCCGATATTGGCCCACATCCTCGACCCATTAGTGCGGTTGAAACCAACCAAAGTGGTTTTCATCGTGGGCACTAACGGAGAAAAGATAGCTCACTTCGTCAGGGAGCACTACCGATTCAAAACCGGCTTTATCAAACAGGACAAACCCTTGGGGTTGGGATATGCAGTTTCCCTGGCGAAGAAAGAGTTTGGCCGAGAGCCGCTCTTGATTATTTTAGGAGATACCATCGTAGAGCCGGAGTTCTTCCGCCGGATGGCGAGAAAAACTGACTGGTTGGGGGTCAAGGTAGTAAACGACCCCCGACGTTTCGGCATCGCTGAGACCAAGCAAGGGATGGTCAAAAAATTAGTGGAAAAACCGGAGCATCCCCAGGGCAATTTAGCCCTGGTGGGCTTGTATTACATCAAATCGGTCGATATTTTCCGGGCCAGCCTGGAAGAGATTATACACCGAGGAGTTCAAACCAGAGGAGAGTATCAGCTGACCGATGCTTTACAATTAATGATAAATAAGGGGGTTAAATTCAGACCGGTCAGGGTCAAGGAGTGGTACGACTGCGGCAAGGTGGAGACTCTTCTGGAGACTAATCGAAAGCTGTTAGAAAAGAATAGCACCAGAATCCCGAAATTAAGAGATGCCCTACTGGTGCCTCCGGTCCATTTAGCCAAGTCCGCAGAGATTAAAAATTCAATTGTGGGGCCATACGTCACGGTTTTGGACAAGGCTTTAATTCATAATTCGATAGTCAAAAATAGTATCTTGGCAGAAGGGTGCAGAATAGAAGATGCAGTTTTAGAGAATTCACTGATAGGACAGAATGCACGGGTGCATGGAAAGGTTAAAAGCATCAATCTGGGAGATTCATCAGAGATAGGAGTGTAAGAGGAGCGCTATGAACAATCGCGATTTTCATTTTACTTCCGAGTCGGTAACCGAAGGACATCCGGATAAAGTCTGCGACCAGATTTCCGACGCGGTTTTAGACGAAGTGATAAAACAGGACCCCAAAGGACGAGTCGCCTGCGAAACTTTCGTAACCGTGGGTCTTTTAATCGTGGGCGGGGAAATCACCACCAGTGGTTACGTTGACATCGGCAATTTAGCCCGCAGTGTGGTCAAAGACATCGGCTATACTCACTCCAAATACGGATTCAACTATGAGACTTGCTCGGTATTGAATGCCATCGGCAATCAGTCACCGGACATTGCCCAGGGAGTCGAAAGCGGCGGTGCTGGTGACCAGGGCCTGATGGTCGGCTATGCCACTAAAGAGACACCGGAATTGATGCCCATGCCCATCATGCTGGCCCACAAGCTGACTCGGCGCTTAGCAGAAGTGCGCAAGAAGGGAATACTTCCTTATTTGGGTCCGGATGGCAAATCCCAGGTGACAGTCGGCTATGAGAACGGCAAGCCGGTTCGGGTGGAAGCCGTAGTTGTCTCCTGTCAACATACTGAGGAGATTTTAGATCAGACCGGCAAGAGAATCACCAAACAGGCGGAAGAAGAGATTGTAGAAAGAGTCGTTTACCAGGTCATCGACAAATCGCTTCTGGATAAAAATACCAAATACTTTGTCAATCCCACTGGAAAGTTCGTCATCGGCGGACCGCAATCGGACACCGGCATGACCGGCAGAAAAATCATAGTCGACACCTACGGGGGGATGTGCTCTCATGGCGGCGGAGCTTTTTCCGGCAAGGACCCCACCAAAGTCGACCGCTCCGCCTCTTATATGGCGCGTTACATTGCCAAGAATATCGTGGCAGCCGGTATTGCCGAGAAATGCACCATTCAGTTGGCTTACGCCATCGGAGTGCGGGAGCCGGTCTCCATCTTTGCTGAGACAGAAGGGGGAAAGAACGTTCCCAATAAAAAGCTTTTAGAGATGATTAAGAAACATTTTGAACTAACTCCTCAGGGAATCATTGAGATGCTTAAACTGCGCAGACCGATTTATCGGCAGACCGCGGCTTACGGGCACTTTGGCCGGACTGAAGATGATTTCACCTGGGAGAAGACCGATAAGGCTAAAGATTTATTAAGAGAACTGTAAAGGAGATAAGATGAAATACGACGTCAAAGACTTAAAGTTAGCCAAACAGGGAAGACTCAGAATCGAATGGGCGGAAAGGAATATGCCGGTCTTAAGACTGATTCAGAAGAGATTCCAAAAGGAAAAGCCTTTAAAGGGAATCAGACTGGCTGCCTGTCTGCACGTTACCACGGAAACCGCCAATTTAATGCAGACCTTAGTGGTCGGTGGAGCTCAGGTAACACTGTGTGCCTCCAATCCGCTGTCAACTCAGGACGATGTGGCCGCTTCTTTAGTTAGGGATTTCGGTGTGCCGGCATTCGCCATCAAAGGAGAGGACAATCGGACCTACTACAAGCACATTAAGGCTGTTTTAGCTCAGAAGCCGCAAGTGACTATGGATGACGGGGCGGATTTAGTCTCCACCCTGCATACTGACAGAACCGGTTTAGTCAACGGCGTCAAAGGTGGTACCGAAGAGACCACCACCGGAGTTATTCGTCTGCGCGCACTGGAAAATCAGAGGCTTTTGAAATTTCCCATTGTGGCGGTCAACGATTCCAAAACCAAATATCTGTTCGATAACCGCTATGGAACCGGGCAGTCAACTGTGGACGGCATCTTGCGCGCCACCAATATTCTCTTTGCCGGACTCAAAGTCGTAGTCTGCGGCTATGGCTGGTGCGGAAGAGGATTTGCCGCCAGAGCCAGAGGGATGTCTGCTGACGTGACCATCTGCGAAGTTGACTCCTTGAAAGCCTTAGAAGCTGTAATGGACGGCTATCAGGTCAGACCTCTGTCCGAAGCCACAACTTATGGTGATTTATTTGTCACCTTCACCGGAGATGTCAACGTCATTCGCAAAGAGCACTTCCTGAAGATGAAAGACGGAGCCATTTTAGCCAACTCCGGGCACTTCAACGTTGAGATAGACCTAGATACTTTGAGAAAAATTGCCAGAAAGAAAAGAAAAGTCAGAGAGTTTGTGGAGGAATTCACCCTACCCAATGGCAGGAGAATCAATGTCCTGGGCGAGGGTCGTCTCATAAACTTAGCCTCTGCAGAAGGACATCCGGCCACGGTGATGGATATGTCCTTTGCCAATCAGGCCCTGGCCTCGGAGTTCATTGTCAAACACAGCCGGGATTTGAAGAAAAAGGTCTACTCCCTGCCGGAAGAACTGGACCGGGAAATCGCCCGCCTAAAATTAGAGGCGATGAAGATTAAGACTGACAGACTGACTGCGGAACAGAAGAAATATCTGGCTTCCTGGGAATTAGGGACTTAATCAACAGTTGCCAAGAATAGGGAAATAGCTTAAGTGTTCCTCCAGCTCTGCCTGCTGGGGTTTCTGACTTATTTCAGCTACAGCTTAGCCCGTTTTCCAGTCATTCCTTGTAAAACGGGTACAGTTCATTTGCGCGATTTAAATAGAATAAACAACCCCAGCGCCCCGAACACAATATTCCCCATCCAGGCTGCCAGAGCCGGGGGTAATTTTTCGTTATATCCCAGCGATTGCCCGAACTTCATAAGCACATAATAGACAAAAGAGATAATCAGGGTCGCTCCGAAACTGAAGGCCAATCCACTCCTTCTGGGCAAAGAGGCAATCGGGGCGCCGAATAAGACGATGATGAAACTTGCCAGGGGAAAGGCGATCTTCATGTGCAGTTGCACCAATTCCCGAGATACCTCCACTCCGCTCTTGCTCTTCGTCTTAACATAATCATACAATTCCTGAAAGTTCATCTGGTCCGGGTGCTTGGCCTTGCGGACAAAGAGCTCCGGCTTAGCCTTCAAATCAAACCGGACTAATCGGTCAAATGGTTGAAATTCTTCCACCTGAGGAGAAAGAGTGTCTTCCAGAAAGACCCGATAGCGCCCGTTTATAAAGGCCCAGCTATTCCCCTGCCAAACCATTTTGTCAGCCTCAATCTGTTCCCTGAGCTTGTCCTTCTCGAAGCGCTGCAGCAAAACCTGGTAGCCGGTATTTTCTCGGCTGTCAAAGATATTGAAATGGAATATCCAGCCCCCCTCTCCCTGGGCGAAAATATTGTAAAAACGGTCTGTCCCCACTTTTTTCTGCCCTTCGATTTGTTCCTCTTTAATTCGGCCTCTGACCTCCAGTGCCGGCGGTTTCAAGGCCTCTTCATTCAAAAAGGCTAAAATCGAAATCAATATTGCCGCGCCAAAAACCGGGATGAAAATCCGGTAGAGACTGGTGCCAGAGGCTTTCAGGGCGGTGATTTCGTTGTTTTTATTCAGTATACCCAGAGAAAAGAGGGTCGATAAAAGACAGGCAACCGGAATGGTGAAAGTTAAAAAATAAGGCAGATAAAAAAAATAATATTTTGCCACTGCCAGCGGGTTAGCCCCACGGTCCACGAAGTAGTCCACATGCTCGATGATATCCACTAATACGGGTATGATTAAGAGTACCCCCAGGCTGATTAAAAATACCTTCAGGAAGCGGTCGGCGATGTAGCGGTCGAGGATTTTCAAGACAGCCCCAGATATTTTCTGATCTTGGCCGGTGTGATTCTTTCCAGCCAGGCCCAAGAAAAGAACTTTATTTCCCGGGCAGACTTAATAATCAAATAGATTCCAGCCGCACCAATCAAAATGTTAGCCGACCACATAGCCCAGAAAGGGGAGATTATCATCCGGTCAGCCAGTTCCTCCCCGGCTATTAAAAATGCCCAGTAAAGAACAAAAAATCCAAGCGAGAGCCCCAGTCCAATAACTATATTACCCCTTCGGGCCATAATCCCCAGAGGGGCGCCCACCAGAACAAAGACCAGGCAGGCCACTGGAATGGAAAACTTCTTGTGAATCTCCACCAAATAAGAGTTAATCCGGTGCTGGCTCTGCTGGATTATTTGCTCGGCCTGAAGTTTATCCCGCAGCAGTCTCTGTCTCTGGTGAAAAAGCTGTCTTTCGGTCTGGGTAAATTCGCGCACAGCCTTGTCCTTACTCGGGTCGGGAAAAGTGTCCAGAGTAGTGGCTAGTTCTCTTAATTTCTCCTGTTGAGGGGCTATCTGCTCCTGAATCAGTTTGACTTCCTGTCTCATCTTAGTCACTGACATTTCTCTGTCAGTTCGGTAGTCAGACCCAGAAGCTGTTAGCTCAGACCCCACTTCGCTAATAAAGATAACCTGCTTGTCAAAAGTGACCCGGCGGTATTGAGTGGGGTCTTTTTCATCGCTCTCGTGAATCTCCCCTTCATAGAGCTCTAAGATTAAAGTATTCCCGTCAGCTGAAAATTCTAAATTGCCCCGCTTGGCAAAGATGGTCCGGGGGATAATCCGCTCTCTCTGGTCGTAAATCAGAATATCCTCAATCTTAGTGGAGCGGGGGTCGATTTTTTTAATCAAGATGTGATAGCCGGGAATCTGGTCAATGAAGACGTTCTCTTTTATATTCAGAGTAGGCCTTTTCTGATATATCTGGGTCATCAGCAATCGGGCCTGGTAATTGGCGTCCGGCAAAACCTTATTATTGAACCAGACCAGGCCGAAGGCTATTACTACCGAAACGATGATTACCGGAGTCACCAGCCTATAGAGGCTGACTCCGTTGGCTCTTAAGGCAGTGATTTCATTATCCGCAGACATCCTCCCAAAGGCCATTAAAGTTGCCACCAGAACCGCCATGGGTATCGAGAGGGCTAACATCCAGGCCAAGTTCAAGCCGAACATCTGCAGGACGGTGTAGGCATTGAGTCCCCGGGTGATAATCAGGTTGAGTATCTCCAAGATGAAGTCCATCACCAGAACAAAGGTGATGATGAAGAGGCCGAAGAGAAAGGGGCCGAGGTGCTCGCGGAGGATGTAGAGGGGCAAAATTTTCATTTAGATAAAAATATAACCTGGCACCTTTGGTTTTCCAATCATTTTGGAAGATTCTGAAACGGGGAGCTATAAATAACTCCAAAAGGCCTTTGTCATACAGGCAAGTTTGGGCGGCCTTATCAGGGCCCTCCACGGTCCGGCGTTTGTATTCGGCGAAATATATAGAAACCCTTGACCTTGGACAGATTCTCGTACTTTCCCGAGTTCAGAGTAGTACTAATCAGCTCCTGAACCTGCTGAGGAGTAAAGGGCCAGATAGTAGACTCGTTCCGGACTATGACAAATTCCCGGGTGAGCTTGTCTTCCGGCAGCAAGACCGATTTGTCCCTGGCATACCCCAAGACCGGATAGAAGCAGGACATAGTTTGTACTTTATGCCCGGAGGGAATACTCTTCAGCTCTATGAGGAATTCCGGTCTCTGCCGGGGTATGAGAGGGAAAGTAAAATAAGCCAGATTTAGAACTACAGCCAACCCGGCCACATAATGAGCAGCTCGACTAGAGCGGGTCAAGGTCTTAAAAAAAGGAGTGGTTGTTCCCTGCACAGCAGCGATTACCGCCAGGCTGAACACCGGAATACCATAATAGAGAGAGAATCCATTTTGCAGCGGGAAAGAGGAGGTGCTGTTAATTATCCAGGGAACCAGGAAAATCAGCCAACCCCAACGAGTGAAAAATGGAACTAATAGAAGAGTAATGAACAGACGCACTGGTGCCTCAGAAAAGAGCGCCTTAACTAATTCTAAGGGATGCGAGACGTATCCGAGCAGAATGTTGGCCGGGCTGTCGCCCCAGTGTGACCAGCGGCTCAGATATCTGTAATTTTCTTCCGGGCCTCCAAAACTTGGTATTATTAGCTTCAGGGCCAATATGACCCAGAGAATGCAGACCAAGGCCGTCCCCAAACCCTGAATATATTTCCTGTCCACCAGAATTACATAGGCTGAAAATCCCAACAGATATAGCCCGACATCTTCTTTGACCATTAAAGCTAAGAGAAAGGCCAAATAATACTGCCAAGTTTTTCCTGAGCGGTAATAGTAGAACATGGTTAACAGGATGAGCGGCAAGAAAGATTCCATGTGAAAGAGGTAATTGAGGGTCGAAATCATTACGGGATTGTTCAGATATAACAGACAAATCAGATTGGTCACCGCCAGGGAGGTCTCTGCCTGAGCCAGAATCTTTCTCAGTACAAGGACACTTGACCAGAGGGCTAAGGGTTGCAGCAACACCAGCAGATAAGGTGTCCTGAATATGTAATGCAGGGGAATCAGCAGAATCAAAATCGGCGAGAAATGCTCGCTGAAAAAGCTCCTGCCCAGAACCGGGGAGTACATGAATTGGCCGTGATAGGAGTTATAGAGGGCCTCGTCAATCATGGAAAAGTCATGCGAGAAGGTATGGAAGGATAAATGGCGGGTAAGGGCCGCCAGGAGGTATAGTGCTAACAGGCAGGTCGACATGACCGGGAAAAAGCGAGGATGATTCAGCACAGCTTGAAGGCGGGAGGCCCATTCTGTAATGAAGGACGACTTGTCTTTTCTCAGAATGACAAACATGGCCAAACAGAAGTAGATAGCCAAGGTTGTTTCCCGGAAACGCTCTATTTCGACCCAGCGGAAATGGGTCAGATTCAAGGCAATCAGGAACAAAAGTACTACACCAGCAGCGGCCAGATAGAGAAATGAGTTTCGAAGGATTTTAAGCAAGAATCAGCCTCCCCAAGATTCTGGTGCTACTTCTAATAAGTTGGTTAGAAAGCCGAGAGGTCAGAGGGCTACTGAATTTGTGCTGACTGAGAATCCTCCAACCTTTGGCAGTTAATCGAGGCTGACTCAACAGGCCTGCTCTTCGATTTTTCGGCTTGTGACTAGACTGCCCGCAGCGACTCCACAATCTTTAGCCGCGAAGCCCTGACCGCCGGCAGGAATCCGCCCAAAAGTCCCATAATCACCGCAAAAATAAGAGAAGAAATAATAATCTGGGGAGTAATGCTAAAACTAAAAGCCAGCTCTGAAAAAGTATCCCAGTTAGTTGTCGAAATTTGCACGAAGCCCAAAAGGCTGGCAGCTAATAAGCCTAGGACCGCTCCTAACAGGGCAATCAAGACTGACTCGAACAGAAAGGCTCGCAGAATGCTGAAACGACTGAACCCCAGGGAGCGCATGGTTCCGATTTCTTTAGTGCGGTTAGCCACTGCGGCATACATTGTAATCATCGCTCCGACAATTGCTCCCAGGCTGAAAACAATGCTAATCACGGTCCCCATGATGCCGATGAAAGAGGACATTGCCCTGGATTGCTCCGCATAATAGGTCTTTTCCCGCTTAAGCTCCATGGGCAGGCGGGGGTCGGCTTCTAACCTGCTTTTCATCGCTTCAAACATAGACGGATCTTTTATCCGGAAAGTAAGCGAGGAATAGACTGGCCGGTCAAAGGCAGACATCATCTGGTCGATGTCCCCCCACAGTTCGGAGTTGAAGGCAGTGGCTCCGGCATCGAAAATCCCCACTACGGTCCAATCCCGGCCCCCGAAGCGAACGGTCTCTCCTATGCCGCATCCCTCAAACCTCTCGGCCATTGATTTCCCGGCAATGATTTCAGAAAGTCCAGCAGTCCACATCCGGCCCTGGATTAACTTGACCTGGGGCCTGAGCTCCATTGATTTTTGTCCCACGCCGCGAACTACTACGTTGCCGTTACCGCTGCCGGCTCTCTTGTTCAGATTAATCAGCACGTAAATCTCTTTGGCAATAAGAGGTGAGCCATCGCCGGCCAGGGCGATTTCCGGCTCAGCGGAGACAATCTCAGCCTGCTCTCTCATTATTATGGAAGTCAATTCTGTCTGGGAAGCCTTTCTTATCACTACCACGTTGTTGTCCGAGCCGGTGGCCACTAAGGTTTTCTTCAAACCGCTGGAGAGCATCATCTCCGCAGCAAAGACAAAAACCACCAGACCTATTCCCAGCACAGTCAAAGTGGTAGTAATCTTTCGGCTGAATAAACTCCTGATGCTGTAGCCAATCGGTATCATCTGCAAATTCTCCTATTCCACCACACGCAGACCGTCGACAATCCGCATCCTGTTCGCCCGGAGCGTAGGGAAGATGGCAGCTACCATTCCCACTACCAGTGCCGCCACAGCGGCTAACAGTACGCTTACTGGCTGCACGTTGAAAACCGGGAAAAAGACCGAGACCGCTATTCCGATTGGTTTGCTCACCACAAATAGAAGAATTAGTCCGAGAATTCCGCCTAATCCGGCAATGAAAAGAGACTCGCCCACGATTAAGCCAATCAAATGAAAGGGCCGGAAGCCCACGGTCTTCAAATAAGCATATTCAGGTGTTCTCTCTCTCGCAGACATTGCCATAGTGTTAGCCAATACCAGCAAGATTACGCCAATAATCAATCCTGAGACCACCTGCAAACCGGCAATGATGGCGCTGGCCATTTGAATGAAGCTGAGCTGGAAGGCTTTCTCGGTCTCAGTCAAGGTCTCAGCCAGAGAGTTGTCAAAGCGGGCGTCAATCGTTTGAGATATTTCTGTGGCGTGGTCAGGATTGTCTATCCGCAGAGCATACCAGCCCACTTGGCCGGCCCGGCTGGGCGCATTCTGGCGCATGGTCTCGTCGATGTAGTCCCAGCGAAACATAAAAGCGGTCTCATCCACAGTCGGCTCGCGGCCCACATAGATTCCCCGGATGATAAAATTCCAGTCTCCAGGATAGATAGTGCCAATCAGGGCTATCTGGTCTCCGATTTTCCAGCTGAAGCGGTCGGCCAGCTTTCTCCCCACAATCACGGCCTTGCGCTCGTCTTTAAAGGCCTGCAACTGGTCAGCCGGGACAATATACTCCGGGAAGACATCGAAAAAAGTGTTGTGGTCGACTGCAAAATTTGCAAAAAAATTCTGGGGGTCAATGTAGATGCCGCCAAACCAGGTGGCATAAGTCACCTGCTTGACTCCCTCAATCTTCTCAATCTGCTCCCTATAAGCCAGAGGCAGAGGAAATATAATCGAGACCGCGTTTCTGGTCACCAGGCGGTCCGGCGCAGAAGCCTCAGCCCCGGCATACCAGGCAGTAATAAAGGTCCGAATTAGTCCGAAGGCCATCACCGCCAGAGCCAGGCCCAGAATTGTCAAAAAGGTTCTGAGTTTGTGGCGTAGGGCGTTTCTTATGACCAGCTTGAGGACAAACATTAACTCAACTCTCCCTTGTCCAGGTGTCTGATCTGGTGCGCCTTCTCGGCGGCACGGGGGTCATGGGTAACTACAATAATGGTTTTTTTAAATTCGGAATTCAGCCGGGAAAGCAGAGTCATAATCTCTTCGGCAGAATGTTTGTCCAAATCACCGGTAGGCTCGTCAGCTAAGATTAAAGTCGGGTCCGAGACTATGGCCCGGGCAATGGCTACTCTCTGCTCCTGGCCTCCGGAGAGCTGGCGGGGATAGTGATGCATCCGGTCAGCCAAACCCACAATTGACAGGGCGGTTTCCACGTGTTTTCTACGTTCCCGGTTAGAGAGTTTGGTCAGAAGCAGAGGCAGCTCTACGTTTTCATAGGCAGTCAAGACCGGCATCAGGTTGTAGAACTGAAACACCAGACCAATGTGCCGGGAACGCCATTTAGCTAAGGCTCCTTCGCTCAATCTGGAGATGTTTTCCCCGGCCACCACCACGTCTCCGGCAGTAGGCCGGTCTATTCCAGCTAAGAGATTCAACAAAGTCGTCTTGCCGGAGCCGGAAGGGCCCATCAGGGCGATAAAGGCGCCGGGCTGAATCTCTAAGTCGATGTCTTTTAATACCGGAATTTCTAAAGAGTCACGGTAATACGATTTGGCTACGTTTTCCAATTTTACAATCGGCTCAGACATTTCTTACCTCGTCAGTTGGTTTGCAACTTTATCCTGTCTCCGGATTTCAGATTGCCAGGCGGAGATAAAATTACTTTATCTCCGCTCTGAAGTCCACTCTTAATTTCCGTGATGGTACCTAATTCACGGCCAGTTTCAACTGGTGTCGCTTGAACGTATTCTCCTACAATCTTGAAGACCACTTTTTGATTGTTGCGGGTGGTCAATGCACTCTTCGGCGCTGCCAGAACCGGCTGAGTCTGCTCTGCGGCGACCTTTTCCAGCGGCAGAAAATTTACACGAGCCGACATCTCCGGCAGGACCCGGGTGTCCAGATTCTTGAAAGCCACTTTGGTCAAAACCGTAGCCCGGGAGCGGTCTGCGGTCGGCACAATCTTTTTAACGTAGCCCTGATAGCGAAAGTCCGGATAGGCATCCAAGATAATCTCACAAGGCTGATTCAATTTCACCTTGTAGATGTTGGACTCAGAGACATCAGCCTCTACTTCCAAAGATTGCATATCGGCCATAGCTACAACCGCACCTCTGGACGAAGAGGAAGAAGCAAAAGGTGCCACCATTTCTCCTTCATCTGCTTCTTTCGTAAGCACAGTTCCGTTGAAAGGCGCGCGGATTATGGTATTTTCCAGAGCCACTTCCGCAGCTTTAACTGCGGCCTTCATGGCTTCAACATTGGCAATCATGGCCTGATATCTGGCGGTGGCCACATCCACAACATCCTGAGTGGTAGCGCCAGTTTTAAGAAGCTCGGTCTGGCGATGGAAGTTCAATGCTGCTTCTGTAGAGTCAGCCCGGGCGCTCTGTAAATTAGCCACAGCTAAATCCAGGTTCGCCTTTATGTCGCTGTTCTCCAATTGCGCTATAATCTGACCGGCCAAGACTCGGTCCCCTTCTTCCACGTTTAATTTTTCCAGGCGGCCAGTGGCTTTTGAAGATACTGCCGCCTTTCTCTGGGCCACCACGTATCCAGTAGCCACCAATTCTGCCGAAGCCTCGGAGCCGGTTACATACTGCACCAGGCCGGCTTGAACCGGCACACTGGGGGTGGCTTTCTTAAGAGCCAGCTGATAGGCCAAATAGAGTAAGACCGGCAATAAAAGCCACAGTAGGTAGAGCCATTTTCGTTTCTTAGGCCCACTTTCTTTCCGCTCCCGGTCAATCTTAAGGGCCGAGAGGTCGGCGCTTTTGGCATCGGCTTCGGTCATAGTGATACTCTGATACGCATACGATTTTTATAGATTTGTCCCCCGTTTTTCGGGTATGACAACAAATTTCTACGAATATTAAATATCAAAGTTTCCACAAGCTAATAGAATTGTTCCTAATGTGCAATATCAGTTTTTTGAGGACTAAAACTTATCGGCTTGTTTCAGCCAGCGGCAGAAATCACACCCTCCAGCAGCCATGGGGATTTCACCATCCAAGCAGGTCTTGGCCAGGGTATAAAGGCGAAGCGCACGGTCTGGATTAGTCTCGATTTGATGTACTTCAATTCCAAAGGGAATGCCTTTATGCAGTTCGCCAGGCTGGGGGCTGTAATAAACAATATAAGCCAGATTCCGGGTTAAATATCCCTGTTTCTGAAGCAACAGGGTATAGGTGTCCATCTGGGTCTGGTAGTAGTTTCGGCTGTATCCCTGATTGTCAGGCAGAGAAGCCCGGGTCTTATGGTCTAATGGGACTAAATAGTCGTCTTCCAATTGCAGGCACTCATCTAAACGCCCGGTGATTTTCAAATCCCTTTCCGTATCAATGAAACTTAAATTGAGAGAAATCTCGGCCAGCTTGCCTCTGATTTTGTCTACTATCATAGGGGGCAGAGTACCCAGCTTTCGGTAATGGTTGAAATATTGCTTTATGACTGAGTCCATGCCGGTCGGCAGGGTAGGGAAGATGCCTCTGGGTCTGGATATTTTCTTATTCAACTGCAGCCAGAAGCAACGGGGGCATTCCAAGAACAAGTTCAGAGTGGAGTTAGAAAGTGAAATCATTTACAACCTGAGTTCAGTCTTGCGGCCAATTGTACAACTAAGCGGTCTCGATTCTCTACAGTTACTTCAAAAAGCTCAATGTCCTGCCTGTTTTTAAGCCGGTCAGCCCAGGGATGGCTGGCATAGATTATGGTTCCCAAGAAAGATAAATCTGAGTCGAGTATTTTCATGACCATATTCTTAAACTTCTCTGAAAATAACTCCATCTTGCCAATTTCATCAATTAGAATTATTTCTTTTTTCTCAATTCCCTCCTCAATTTCCGGCAGGGTCATTTCTTCTAAGTCAGTTAGATTCACTCTATATTTTCCCACTTTAAACCTGGATTTGAAATCTATATGGGAGAGGACTCCGGTTTTACCAGAGAAAGTCCTGATTTGGAAGCCGACTCTTCTGCCTTGCGCTAAAATTTCATCAGTGTAGAATCCGGCATAGGATTTGGTCAATCGCTCGGCTACTCTGCATATTAGAGTGGTCTTGCCAATCTTAGGCGGGCCGCTTAAGAGCATTTTCATATAGCCAACACCCCGTGAGGGAGTCGAACCCCCAACCCTCGGATCCGAAGTCCGATGCTCTGTCCAGTTGAGCTAACGGGGCGTCACTTTACGTAAAATAAGAGAAATCAGAGGTCGCCGCCAGCATAAAAAGGTTGACTTTCCCTTCAATTTTGCTAAACTTTTGAGTTTAGACGTCCCCATCGTCTAGCCCGGTCTAGGACACCGCCCTTTCACGGCGGTAACACGGGTTCAAATCCCGTTGGGGACGCTTTTTGATTGGGCTAGCAGGACCCGGCAGGGCGAGAGGCTTAATCTTGCAACCAGGCCTAAAACGTGTATCTTACCGATGTGACCAGGAGAATCCTAATCATAGAGGACGACTTAGACGTCAGCAATCTGCTCAAACACTTCCTGGGCAAAGAAAATTACGAAGTTAGCACTGCGGCAACTGGCAGGTCGGGCCTTAGCCTGGCGCTCAAGCAGAAGCCGAACCTGGTCATTCTGGATTTAATGCTGCCGGAATTAGACGGCCTGGAAGTCTGTAAGGAATTGAGAAGAAATCCGCAGACCTCTGGTCTGCCGATTCTAATGCTGACAGCCAAAGGAGAAGAGGCAGACAAGGTCATAGGTTTAGAGTTGGGGGCGGATGACTATATAGTCAAGCCCTTCAGTCCTAAGGAGCTATTAGCTAGAATCAGAGCCTTGCTCAGAAGATTAGAAATATCATCTCAGTTACCCAAAACTTTTCGCTTTCAGGGATTGAGCTTAGACGTTGAAAAGCATGAAATCTATGTTAACGGCAGATTAATTGAGTTAACGGCTAAGGAATTTGGGCTTTTACAGGCTCTCTTGCAGAACATTGGCCGGGTTTTGACCCGGGAGGCTTTGTTAAACTCCGTCTGGGGGGAGGATTATGCCGGCGGCTCCCGCACAGTGGATGTGCACATCCGCAAGTTAAGAGAGAAAATTCCTCTGTTAGAAAAGGAACTGGTGACTATAAAGGGCTTAGGTTACAAATTAAAGGGCAAATGAAATTAGGCTTAAAGTGGAAGTTTTTCTGGGGGCTATTTGTGGTCTCGGCTGTCTCCCTGATAATCGCCGGCATCCTGACCGCCCGGCAGACCGAGCAGTTCTTTCTAGGGCAGGTTGAGGAAAACCTGCTCTCGGAAGCAGAGTTGGTAGCCAGCCAGTTCCAGGATTTTTCACTGCAGCCAGATAACTGGCAGGCCATTGACAGCCTGACCGATTTACTGGGGAAGAAAATCACCGCCCGGATTACTATCATAGATACCGCCGGCAGAGTGCTGGGAGATTCCTACAAGAGCGGCGCAGAGCTTTTGGCAGTGGAAAACCATCTCCTGCGTCCGGAGGTTCAGCAGGCCATAAGCTCGACTTACGGTCGAAATGTAAGATTCAGCAGTACGGTCAGAATGAGAATGTTTTATGTCGCTCTTCCGATTTGGCAAGAGCAAACCAGGGTGGGCTTTGCCAGACTGGCGCTCCCTCTGACTCAGCTGGCGCAGCAAGAAAAGCAGATTACAGAAGTCGTAGTAATCGGAATTCTGATAGCTATGGTTTTCTCACTGATTTTGAGTGTGGTCTTAGCCGGGAGGCTGACTAAGCCGATTAAGAGTATGGCCGAATCAGCCCGCCAGATTGTCCAGGGGGATTTTCAAGTGAAAATTAGACCTCAAACCCGGGACGAGGTCTCCGAACTGGCGCAGTACTTTAACCAGATGGTCAGCCAGCTGGGGATGACCGTATCCGAGCTGAAGAGCGAGAAACTACAGTTGGATTCCATTGTCTCCAATATGAAAGAAGGGGTTATAGCTTTCAACTCAGGAGGAAAGATTCTCTTGGCCAATGAGTCTGCCAAAAAGATGTTTGGTTTGGAGAACAACATTGGTCGTCAGATGTACTACGAAAATCTACGCCACCCTCAGTTGAATGAGCTACTCAGACAGGCGCTGGACTTTCAGAATAATGCCAGTGCGGAGATTAGTCTGGGTTATCCTGAAGAGAAGATTCTCCTCACCGAAGTGCTGGCCTTAAAGGGAGCCCAGGAAAATCAGGTGGCAGTGATTTTGGTCAGCTTCGACATTACCAGATTGAAGAAATTAGAAAAAATTCGCAAGGATTTTGTGGCCAACGCCTCCCACGAATTGAGGACACCTCTGACCTCCATAAAGGGCTATGTAGAGGCTCTTCAGGACGGGGCTATCAATGATTCCGAGCAAGCCCGAGATTTTTTACGGACTATTGCCCGGCAGGCTGACCGAATGAGTAATATCATTTCTGACCTGCTGCTCTTGTCTGAATTAGAGGCTGAGGACTTCAAGCTGAAGACAAGCCGCTTCAGTTTGCAAGAGTTAATTAAAGAAGTTGTTCAGCAATTCATAAGGAAAGCCGAGCAAAAAGTTCTGATTCTACAGACTGATTTTGAAAAGGATATAGACAAAGTGACGGCTGAGAGGGAGAAAATTCTACAGGTCTTGGCCAATTTGGTGGATAACGCCATTAAATTTACTCCAGATGGCGGGAAGATTACGCTGGGGACTAGCAGAAATGAGGCGGAAGTAATAGTTTTTGTCAAGGATACCGGCATTGGCATTCCCTCCACTGATATTCCCCGCATTTTTGAAAGATTCTATACTGTGGATAAAGCCCGCTCGCGCGAACTTGGGGGTACAGGCTTAGGGTTGTCGATTGTCAAGCACATTGTCGAGGCTCACGGAGGAAAGGTCTGGGTGGAATCGGAATTGAATAAGGGCTCAACTTTTTACTTCAGTCTGCCAGCATGAAAAAGATAATGTTTGTCTGTACTGGCAATTCGGCCCGCAGCCAGATGGCAGAAGGACTGGCCAGAGAGATGTCGGCTAACAGATGGGAGGTATATTCAGCCGGTTTGGAACCGAAGATGGTAAATCCTTACGCCATCAGAGCAATGCATGAAATTGGCATAGACATTTCCGGGCAGAAGTCCAAAGAATTAGACTATGAACTGATGAAGCAAATGGACATAATTGTAACTTTATGTGATAACGCCAAGGAAAGCTGTCCGGTTACGCCTTCTCACATCCAGACTTTTCACTGGTCATTGGAAGACCCGGCTGAAGCTACCGGCTCAGAAAATGAGATTCTTTCGGTTTTTCGCCGCATTAGGGATGAGATTAAAGAAAGGATTGAATCACTCCTGAAGTCAGGCTGAATTAATCCTGTTGGCACGCCAAGTCGCCCTTCTTCTTCGCCGTTTATAGCCACAAGCGGTTTTATTACCGTCCTGTACCTTATCTGAAACCGGATTGTAATACGCTATCTGTATAAACTTGAGAATGCAGAAGTCATAGAACTCAGCTAAAGTTGGGTAATTGCTAGAATGTCAAGAGGTTGTATCAAAATGTGAGATTTAACAGAACCTTAACATAGCCATAATCATCCGGAAATCCTCCTGATTGTATTATTGCAAGAAAGTAATGAAAATGCAAAAATCAGGAGGAAGAATGAAAGCTAAAATAGCAACGTGCTTATTGGCGCTGTCTGTATTAACCGCAAGTTTGAGTTTAGCAGACGAGGCTGATTCGACTCAGGAGAAAATCGAGGAAGTGAAAGGAAAAGTAGAAGCAATGGAGGAGCCTTTCTTAGGTCTGCAGAGTGATGTGGCGGGCTTGAAGAAAATCAAGCTGACCGGCTATATGCAGGTGCGGTTCGACTATGCCGATAGCTCGCAGAGCGCCCTTTATAACGAAGCCAAAAACTCTGCCATCTCATCTTTTGGCAACAACTTCTACATCCGCAGAGCCAGATTAAAGGTCACATACGAGCCTTCGCCTCTGACCAGCAAGTATGTCTTCTACTTCAACTTCGGGCGCTCCGGGTTTCCAACTATTTTAGAAGCCTACGTGCAATTGTTCAAGCCCCTGAATCCGGCTCACGAGTATGTCCTGGACTTGACCTTCGGACAGTTCAATGTCCCTTTCGGTTATGAAATCGAGTACTCTTCTTCGAAGAGAGATTTCGGGGAGAGGAGCCAGGCTGAGAATGCCCTTTTCCCCGGGGAAAGAGATAGAGGGATTAATCTTAATTTCGATTTCAGCAATCCAAATTTCCCCTTCGCCTGGAAAGCTAACTTTGCTGTATTACAGGGCAAAGGAATCGGCACCGGCTCTTCGGACTGGCAGGATTTCACCAAGCCGAAGGACATGATTGGCCGCCTTAGGCTAAATTACAAAAGCTACTACCTGGGATTTTCTTACTACCAGGGAGAAACTTATGTCGAGCCAGTCTCTTTCAGCTCTACTTGGATTGACAAAAATCAAGACCTGGTGGTCGACTCCGGCGAAGTCACCTATACTCAGGCTAAGAATTCTAAGCTCTTCGATAAAGTCAGGCGCGGGGCGGATGCTCAGTTATACTTTGACTTCTTGCCTTTTGGCGGGACCGCTTTACGAGGGGAATATTATCAAGGCTTTGGAGTGGGCAGCAATGACAGTAGATTTCAGGGATTCTATGCCTGGCTTTCTCAGCAGATTACCACCAAATTCGGATTTGCTTATCGGTTCGACCGCTGGGACCCGAATGCCAGAACGAATGTCGAAGGAGACAGGATGGACCAGCATGACTTTGTCTTTCATTACTACTGGGATAGCCACGCCAGAATTTCCTTAGAGTATATCATTCCCAAAGATGAGTTGGACCCGTCGGTTAGTGGGGATGAAGACCGGAAAGATAACATTTTCAGAGTGCAAACCTTATTTGTCTTTTAAACCTTAAAAAAAGGAGGAATTAAAATGAAGCGCAGAATTTTTTACATCCTACTGGCAACAGGATTAGGATTGCTGGGAATATTTTCCAGCGTAGTCCTGGGAAAGAAGTCCATCACAATCAAAGGCTCGGACACAATGGTAATTTTAGGCCAGAGATGGGCCGAGGAATTCATGAAAGCCTACCCGGATATGATCGTACAGGTGACCGGCGGCGGCTCTGGAACCGGCATTGCGGCTTTAATCAACGGCACTACTGACATTGCCCAGGCCTCCCGGCCCATGAAGCAGGCCGAAAAGGAAAAGCTCAGAGACCGCTTCAATTCTTTAGGAGTGGAGATTCCGGTGGCTAAAGATGGACTATCGGTCTATTTGAACGAAGCCAACCCAATAGGGGAGCTTACTCTGGCTCAGATTAAAGACATCTATACCGGCAAAATCACTAACTGGAGGGAAGTAGGCGGGCCGGATGCCAAGATTATTCTTTATGGCAGAGAGAATAACTCCGGCACTTACGTTTTTTTCAAAGACAACGTTTTAAAGGGTGAAGACTATGCTCCGGCCACTCAGACTTTGCCTGGAACAGCCGCAGTGGTCAATGCAGTCTCCAAGGATAAAAACGGAATCGGCTACGGCGGTGCGGCTTATGCCAAAGGTATCAAAGATGCCAAAGTGAAGAAAGATGCCAGCTCGCCTGGCGTGGCACCAAGTTTGGAAACCGTGTCTGATGGCAGCTATCCTATCTGGAGATATCTCAACTGGTACACCCGGACCAAACCTACCGGCGATGTAAAGAAATTTGTGGACTACGTCCTCTCTCCGGAAGGTCAGGCGATTGTCACCAAAGTAGGTTACTTTCCTGTCAACCAGGGTCCGGCCGTTTCCACCAAGTAAACTATGAAGGTAACTGAGGCAGAGATTCAAAAAGAAGTAATCTCAATCAGGAGGAAATTCAGATTAAAAGAGTTTCTGATAGAGAAATTCATCTTCCTGAATTCCTTCGCCGCGATTTTGGGTGTAATTCTGATATTCGTCTTCATCTTCAGGGAATCTCTGCCGCTTTTTACCTCAGCTGAAGTCCAAGAGGAAGCCAGTTTAGGCAAGTTTGTTCAGCAGAAAGAGTGGCAGCCGGTCTCCGACCATCCCCGCTATGCTTTTCTACCTTTGTTAATCGGAACATTCAAAGCTGTCACGGTGGCTTCTGTCTTTGCCATTCCACTCTCCATCTTGGCCGCCCTTTTCACCACTGAATTCGCACCCCGCAGATTAAGAGAATTCTTGAAGCCGGGCATAGAAATCTTGGCCGGAATTCCTTCGGTAGTTCTGGGTTTTTTTGCGCTGATGGTGATGGCCACCTTTTTACAGAATATTTTTGGCTACACCATTAGGTTGAATGCCTTCAATGCCGGAATCGCTTTGGGCTTAGCCATCATACCGACTATTTATTCAGTTTCTGAAGACGCCTTGAATGCCGTACCGCGCTCTCTGCGCGAGGCTTCCTTAGCCTTAGGAGCAAGTCCCTGGCAGACTGCTTACCGGGTAGTTCTCTCAGTGGCTCTGCCCGGAGTTCTGGCTGCGGTAATCTTAGGCGTGGCCCGGGCTATTGGTGAAACCATGATAGTCTTGATGGCTTCCGGTAACGCGGCTCTGGTCTCCGGCAGTTTCTTTGATTCAGTTCGCACGTTTTCAGCCACCATCGCAGCAGAATTGGCCGAAGTGGTCTTCGGCTCTCCTCACTATCACACCTTGTTTTTCATAGGCGCGGTCTTGTTCATCATCACATTACTTTTCAATGTGCTGGCACATCTGGCGGTTACCCGGCTGCAGAGAAGATTGGCAGGCAGATGAAACTCACTCCAATAAAATCATCAGATTGGTTTTTCTCTGCTCTGACCGGCCTGGCCATGCTCTTGATTTTAGCCATCCTGGCAGTGATTGTAGGGAATATAGTAATGCATGGCTATAAGACCGTCACTTTTGAATTCCTCACTTCAGAGCCAATCGAGGGAATGACTGCCGGGGGCATTTTTCCGGCTATTTTCGGAACTGTGGCTTTGGTAATCTTAATGGTGATTGCGGTAATTCCAATCGGAGTCATGACCGCCATTTATTTACAGGAATACGCCAAGCCGGAATGGTTTTTCACCAAGGCGGTGCGCTTTGCAGTAAACAACTTAGCCGGAGTTCCTTCGATTGTCTTCGGATTGTTCGGCTTAGGATTCTTCATTCAATTTGTGGGGAGGAACTTAGACAGAGCAGTCGGGGCAGATGTGCTGTGGGGCCAACCCAGTCTGATGTGGGCGGCTCTGACATTAGCTTTGCTTAATCTGCCTGTGGTAGTAGTCTCAGCCGAAGAAGCTTTACGGACCGTTCCCAGAGAACACCGGGAAGCCTCCTTAGCCTTAGGCGGCACCAAATGGCAGACAATTCGAAGGGTGATTTTGCCTCAGGCCTTGCCAGGAATTTTAACCGGAGCGATTTTGTCCATTTCCCGCGGGGCCGGTGAAGTTGCCCCGATTATGTTCACCGGCGCGGCTTATTATTTGCCCTATTTGCCGACCAGCCCCACTGACCAGTTCATGGAATTGGGATATCACATTTACGTCATGTCCACCCAGTCGCCGGACGTAGAGGCCACCAAGCCGATTCTGTATGGCACGGTTTTAGTCTTGCTAATTTTGACTTTGCTGCTAAATTTCGTAGCTATTCTTATCCGCTACCGGATGAGAGTTAAGTACAGACAGGTTAACTAAAATGTCAGCCGCTGAGAGCCAGGTGTTGGAGCCGATGGAAAAAGACCTATCCAATAAGGTTCAGCTGGCGCCGGAGATGGGGCAGCCCCGAGCTAAGCCTGAGGACAATTCTCTTGTAAAAATCAAGGTTGAAAGGCTGAATTTCTACTACGGACCTCGTCAGGCACTAAAGGAGGTCTCGGTCTTAATTCCCGAGAATCAGGTGACGGCTTTTATCGGGCCCTCAGGTTGCGGCAAGTCGACTTTTTTGCGCGCTTTGAATAGAATGAACGACCTGATTCCGGACACTAAAATGGAGGGCAAAGTCTATTTAGAAGGTGTTGACATATATGGCAAAAATATAGATGTAACCGCTCTGCGGCGAAATGTGGGGATGGTTTTTCAGAAGTCAAACCCCTTCCCTAAGTCCATTTTTGAGAATGTGGCTTACGGCTTAAAGATTTCCGGGTTGAATAACAAAGGGAGATTGGAATCTATAGTGGAAGAAAGCTTAAAGAAAGCCGCCCTGTGGGAAGAGGTCAAAGACAACCTCCATGATTCGGCCTTGAAGCTGTCCGGCGGACAACAGCAGAGAGTATGCATTGCCCGGGCCTTAGCCGTAGAACCGGAAGTGCTATTGATGGACGAGCCGGCTTCGGCCCTGGACCCCATTTCCACGGCCAAGATTGAGGAGCTGATTTTTGAACTCAAGAAAAACTATACTATTGTGATTGTCACTCACAACATGCAACAGGCGGCCCGAATATCCGATTTAACGGGGTTCTTCTATTTAGGCGAGTTAGTGGAATTCGACAGCACCAAAAAGATTTTTACCAATCCGGTTGATAAGAGAACAGAAGATTACGTCACCGGCAGATTCGGCTGAAAATGGTCCGACACTTCGAGCAAGATTTAAATCAGTTAAAAGAAAAATTAGTATTGATGGCCAGCCTGGCGGTCTCTAATATCTATCTCTCTATTAAGGCTCTGATCGACCGAGAGGAAAGCCTGGCCGAGCAAATTTTTGTCCAGGAACAAAAGATTAATGCTCTGCACATAGAAATCGACAACTTCTCATTGGAGTTAATCGCCTTACACCAGCCGGTAGCAGCAGACTTACGACTTTTGGTCTCAGCCCTCAAAATCAGCTCAGAATTAGAGAGAATCGGGGACCAAGGGGTCAACATCACCCAAGCTGCCTTGGACCTGATTAAGAAACCGGAGCTGAAGCCACTGGTCGACACGCCCAGATTGGCAGAATTGGTCCAAGCTATGGTCAAGGATGCTTTAGACAGCTTTGTCAAAAAGGACAGCGATTTGGCCCGCAGCGTCTTACAGAGAGACGACCAGATAGATGAACTCAAAGACCGAATTTGCAAAGAATTACAAATTCATATGACCAGAAACCCAGATTCAATCTCCCGGGCACTGCAATTGATTATGATTTCTCGCCACTTAGAGAGGATTGCCGACCACGCCACTAACGTGGCCGAAGATGTGGTTTACCTGGTAGAAGGGAAAGACATCCGGCACCATTTAGAGAGCCAAAAACCCCGAGCCTAAGACTCATCTCAATTCAGCTCAAGGCTCCCAGGGCTAAACAGGGCGAGTTCTCAATCCATAACCTAAACCGAGTCTTAAGGCTAGGCCCAGGGTGGAATCTAACTTCTTGCCAGAAATTATCTTATCAATCATTCCGTCTCCTCAGAAAATACTTTACAAAATCAAATGTAGGGTTATATTTAGACTGATATTGTAAGAGAGAGCGGTTTGGACGTGTAGGGGGAGGAGTTGAAGAGGTTTGGGTGAAGAGGATTTGGTGTTGCTGAGGATTGGAGGAGTTCTCTTAGTATTAGTGCTATTGCTTTCATTCCCGGTTTTTTCCTTTGGCCACGTTCCTCCGCAGGAACCAGATGGAGAGGTTACGGGTTTACCCCAGCCATACGCTATTCCTGAGGAAGGAAAGAGCGCCAATCTTTTTTATCACTATTATGCACTGCCGGCTGATAGCGCTCATGATTTTGACGTCACTAAATACATCATCAATCTCAAAGTTAATCCAGCAAGTTTGACTAGCAAACTAATCGGACAGACCACCATTCAAGCCAAGAGCCAGATAAGCAATCTGGGAGGCATCTTGCTGGACTTTATTGGCTTAACTGTAGACTCCTGCAAAGTAAACGGGAATACGGTCCTGTTTACTCATGGACTGAGCCAGCTGGCGATAGATTTGGGGGGTTCGTATAATCCGGGAAGCTCCTTTTCCGTAGATGTTTTTTATCACGGCAACCCCCAGGCAGGTTTTTATTTTGGGACTAATGACTATGGCGCTCCGGTCTATTATACCTTCACCGAGCCTTACAATTCGCGCTACTGGTTTCCCTGTTATGACTACCCCAATGATAAAGCCCGCTGTGAAATAATTTGTACAGTACCGCAGGGAAATTTCGTAGTCTCCAACGGCCACTTGGTCAGTTCGACAACCAACCCCGACGGGACTAAGACTTTCCGCTGGGTCGAAAATTACCCTATTGCCACTTATTTAATCTCAATTACCGCTTCAAATTTCACCCAACTGGATACTCAGGTGACTTTTGGAGCCGAAACGCTGGCGGTGAACTACTGGGTCTATCCTCAGGATGTTGGCCAGGCTTTAGTAGATTTCAGGAAAACACCTAAAATGATAACTTATTTTTCTAATCTATGGAAGAGTTATCCCTTTTTTGAAGACAAATACTCCATGGTTCAGGCTGAGCTCTCCGGGGCCATGGAGCATCAGACCTGTACCTCATGGGGTTTTCCCATGACCGGAGATGCCCGCTACGAACACATAGTGGCCCATGAATTAGCCCATCACTGGTGGGGGAACTGGGTCACCTGCAATGACTTTGCCAACATCTGGCTCAACGAAGGATTTGCCAGTTATGCCGAGGCGCTCTGGCAGGAATACGAATACGGTCCCACTGCTTTCAAAAATCACTTGATTGCCTTTGAAGGGGCTATTTTTGCCTCTCGGAATGGTTCAGTAAAATATCCCATTTATGACCCTCCAGAGACCTATCTGTTTGGTACCGCCGTCTATAAAAAAGGGGGATGGGTTTTGCATATGCTAAGAAATCTATTGGGAGACAGTTTGTTCCACAAAGGCCTGGCTTACTATGGGCAGATTTATTCCTTCAGCACAGCCACAACTCAGCAATTCCAATCAGCCATGGAGACTTACTCAGGCCAGGATTTAGACTGGTTTTTTGACCAGTGGGTTTACAGTCCCAATTATCCCATTTACAAGTGGAGCTGGGTCTATACCAGTGTTGGTGGGAAGTATTATCTGGATCTGATTATTAATCAGACTCAAAGCACACCTGCGGTTTTCAAAATGCCCCTGGAGTTCAAGCTCGCCACAGCTTCAAAAGATACATTCTTTACCATATCTGACACTCTGAGAGAGCAGAAATATTCTCTGGTCTTAAATTCCTCGCCTGTGAGCATGACATTTGATCCCAACTATAAAGTATTAAGCGCTGACACTACAATTACTTACCCCGCCTTGGCCGGAGACTTAAACAAAGACGGATTGGTCCTCTTGGGGGACCTGATTTACCTGGTAAACATCCTTTTTAACGGCCAGCCTTTACCCACTCCGACTGCCCTGGCAGATGTTAACGGCGATTGCAAAATCAGTTTAGCAGATGTGGTCTACTTAGTAAACCGTTTTTTCAATAACGGTCCCTATCCAAAAATCGGCTGTCCTTAAATATGTAAAAAAGTTTAATATTAGAAAAGCAGAGGTCATGAACCACTAACAGAGGGAGTCAATAAGATGATCAAGTCAATTGTTAAGGGAATGGCAATCATTTTCCTACTTACAGCAAGTTCACCCGCTGGCGACAGCCCAGAACAGCCACCCCCAGAAGTTATAAAAGAACTGGGGCCAAACTACCAGCTCTTACATCAGGTAGAGCTTTCCAAGAATTTTCCCTCAGCCATGGTAGCAGATGTCGGACATGACTATAACGTCATAAAGTATACTTTGGACATCCAGCTCTGTCCGGCTGAGGCATTCAACAAGCTCAAAGGGCATGTCACCTTACAAGTCGAAAGCGAACTTCTCAATCTAAGCAATCTTAGCTTGGATTTGATTGGTTTCACGGTCGATTCCTGCAGAGTCAATTCCAAATTGACTTCCTTCAATCGCACCGCCGACAAGCTTAATGTAGTCCTTGACCGCACTTACGGTGGCGGGGAGACATTCAAGGTTGAGGTGTTTTACAAGGGATATCCTCAAAGCGGGCTGTATTTAAGCCACAACAAATATAGCTCTCCCATTTACTACACCCATGCCGAGCCGGATCGTTCCAAGTACTGGTTCCCCTGCTATGATCACCCTTCGGATAAAGCCTTGGCTGAAATCATCTGCACCGTCCCGGTCGGCAACGAGGTGATTTCCAATGGGGTCTTGGCTCAGGTCACCCAGAATCCGGATAATACCGTTACTTTTCATTGGCAGGAGAACTATCCCATTGCCACCTATCTGATTTCCTTGGCAGTGGCCGGATTTACCAAGATTCAAAACTGGGCAGATTTGGGAGAGAAGCAGGTTTCTTTGTCCTATTGGGTCTATCCACAGGACGCGGCCAAAGCCGTTTACGATTTCGAACGAGTTCCGCAGATGGTGACGTTTTTCTCCGAGCTTTTTGGAGACTATCCCTTCCAGACCGAAAAATTCTCCATAGCCCAGGCCGGGCTTAGTGGAGCCATGGAAAATCAGACCTGTGTCTCCTGGGGTTTCAACATCGAGGGTAATTATGCCTATGAATGGGTCGCGGCCCATGAAATTGCCCATCAGTGGTGGGGGAATCTGGTTACCATTGCTGATTTTGGCAATATCTGGCTCAAGGAAGGCTTTGCCACCTACTGTGAAGCCCTGTGGAAAGAGCATTTCTATGGGATATCCAGTCTGAAAGGACACATGGAGGGACTGGAGTGGCATGTCCTCAATGACTCCCTGGGCTCGGTCCGCTATCCGGTTTACAATCCCCCCGGTGAATATTTATTCGGCAAGGCGGTCTATCGCAAGGGAGCCTGGGTCATGCACATGCTCAGAAAGGTAGTGGGGGATGAGAAATTCCTTGCCGGTTTGAAAGCTTATGCCCAGACCTATGCATACAGTACTGCTACCACCGAAGACTTCAAGAATGTGATGGAGCAGTACTCCGGTCAAGACTTGGACTGGTTTTTCAACCAATGGATCTACTCACCTAATTTCCCCAGATATAAATACAGTTGGGTTTACACCGCCCTGGGAGGAAAGTATTACACGGACATTTCCTTGGTTCAGGAGCAGGCCAATCCCGTTTTCTACAGGATGCCGGTGGACTTCGATTTACAAACCAGTGCAGGCACTAGCCGGTTGAATTTCAGCAATTCTTCCCGGTACCAGGACTATCATTTAATCTTAGACTCCCAGCCCATCAGTCTGGTTATGGATCCGGACAACTGGCTCTTGGGAGTTCAGACTCAGGCCGCCTATCCGGCGGTGCCTGGGGATATAAACCGAGACGGATTTGTGCGCTTGGGGGACGTGATTTTACTGGTTAATTTTCTGATGAAAAACGGGCCTCAACCCAGTCCTTTAGCCATGGCGGATACGGATGGAAGCTGTAACCTGTCTTTGTCGGATGTGATTTATCTGGTCAACTATATCTCTAACAAAGGGCCTCAGCCTAAAATCGGCTGCCCCTGATTTTGGCTTTCTGGCATTTCTCATTAAATGGCCTAAGTCCAGTTAAGATCTTGAAGGATAAAATCGTATAAGGAAGAAAGTAACTATTGACCGAAACTTCTGGCCGACGCCCGAGGTTTAAACTATTATGAATTCAAGCAAAGACAAGGAGGATTGATGCTCAAAAAGTTATTGTTTGCTTTGGTCCTGGTAGTCATCGGCGGCGCAGTCTGGGCGGCTGAAGTGGAATGGGTGAAAGACTTTGACCTGGCCATGGAGAAAGCCCAGAAGGAAAATAAGAAACTGCTGATAGATTTCTTCTCTCCCACCTGAAAGTGGTGCGCTAAAATGGACAAAGAAACTTACCCGGATGAGCGGGTGGTGGTTCTGTCCCAAGAGGTGGTTTTCACTAAGGTAAATGGCAAAGAAGATACTCTTTTATACAAGAAGTATAGTATTGCTGGATTCCCCACGGCATTGATTGCCAATCCGGACGGCTCGGAGATTGACCGCATAGTCGGTTACTATCCGGCTGAGGAATTTTCCACAACAGTAAAAGATTACTTGGCCGGCAGAAATACTCTCTCTGACCTGGAAAGACAATCAGAGGAAAAGCCGGATGACTTAATTTTGACCTTCAGAATTGGAGATAAATATCTGGGAAAGGCAGAATACGATAAGGCAGAAGCGGCCTTCAGCAAGGTTCTCGACCAGGATAAAGGGAATGAGACCGGTAGGGCTGATACTGCGGCTCATTATTTAGGCTACATCGCCTACCGGCAGAAAAATTATCAGGAAGCCATTGAGCGTTTCGCCGCAGCCAGTAAGATGTTCCCAGAATCTCCCTGGGTCGAGGAGAATGACATTTACATCGCCGTAGCCTACGAAAAAGCCGGAGAGAGCCAGATGGCGATTGAAGCTTACCAGAAATACTTGGATGCCTGGCCGGATGGGGATGACCGGGACTATGCCCAGGAGCATCTGGATAAATTGAAACAGGAGAGTGTTTCGACCGAAAAGAAGTAGAAACAGATTGCCTATTGAAATCCCGCCTTTATAATAGAGGCGGGATTTTTTATGCTTAAGATTGACGGAAGCTATGGCGAAGGAGGAGGGCAGATTTTGCGTACTGCTCTATCCCTGTCCTGCGTTACCAGGACTCCGATTGAAATTTACAACATCAGAAAAAGAAGAAGGAACCCCGGTTTACAGCCACAGCACTTGGCCGGAGTGAAAGCCTGCGCTAAGATTTCATCTGCTGAAGTTGAAGGAGGCGTACTTGGTTCAACCGAGTTGAAGTTCATACCCGGAGAGCTTAAAAGCGGTAATTATGAATTCAATGTAGCCGAAGAGAGAGGCTCAGCAGGCTCGGTCTCACTGGTATTACAATCTGTTCTGCTTCCGCTCCTGTTTGCAAAAAACAAAAGTGAGATTACCATAAAGGGCGGCACGCAGGTGCCTTTTAGTCCGCCGTTTGATTATGTGGCAAGAGTGCTCTTGCCGTTTCTGAGAAAACTAGGTATTGAAGCTGAGGCGGAGATTATCAAATATGGCTTTTATCCTAAAGGGGGCGGGGAAATTAGACTGAACGTAAAACCAGTTAGAGAGCTTAATCCTGTCAATTTGGAGAGCAGAGGAAAATTAATCAGGATAAACGGGACCTGTGCTGTTTCAAATCTGCCGGTAGAGGTTGCCAAAAGGGAGAAGGCTGAAATAGAAAGCATTTTTGGTAAAGAAAACTTGAACTGCGAAATTGAAATCAGAGAAGTTGACTCAAAAGGGCAAGGGAATTATGTGTTTCTGTTAGCTGATTTTGAAAATAATTTAGCCGGATTCTCGGCCTTAGGGGAGAGGGGCAAACCGGCGGAAAAGGTGGCACGGGAGGCCTGCCTGAGTCTGCTGGAATTTCTGAAGACGGAAGCGGCTCTGGAAGAACATCTGGCAGACCAGATTTTGCCTTTTCTGGCGCTGACTAAGAGGCCATCAAGTTTTACGGTGAGTAAGATTACTTCGCATCTGCAGACGAATGTGTGGGTGGTGGAGAAGTTTTTGCCGCTAAAGATAAAGGTGGAAGGTCGGCTGGGACAGAATGGAAAAGTCGAAGTTTGTTTATAAGACACTAATAAGAAGACTATTTAAGAGATAATTCATTTACTTGTCCAACCTTCCTCATTTTCTTGACAAAGGAACGGATTCTAAATAGCTTGCGGGCAACTCTTAAGAGAAGATGCGCCCTTTCCGCTTAGCCTTAGCCCAGATTAACTGCACGGTCGGCGATTTATCAGGCAACGTCAGGAAAATCAAACAATACATCCAGAAGGCCAAGACTTTTCAGGCCGATTTAGTCGCCTTCCCGGAATTAGCTGTAACCGGCTATCCGCCAGAAGACCTGCTTCTAAAAGCCCAGTTCATTGATGATAATCTTAAAGCCTTAGATCAGATAGTCAGAAGCGCCACCGGCATTACTGCAGTGGTCGGTTTCGTGGACAAAAACTCTGATATTTACAATGCCGCAGCCCTGATTCACAATCGCAGGCTAAAAGCAGTCTACCATAAGAAATTCCTCCCCAATTACGGCGTTTTTGACGAGTACCGCTATTTCAAGGAGGGGAGTCAGTATCCGGTCTATTTAATCAAAGAAGCTCGAATCGGCATCAATGTCTGCGAGGACATCTGGTATCCGGAAGGTCCGGCCTGGTATCAGGCCAATTACGGCGGGGCGGAGTTAATCATTAACATCAATGCCTCACCCTACCACTTAGGCAAGTGGAAGACCAGGGAGAAGATGCTCTCTACCCGGGCGTTTGACAATGAGTTGTACGTGGCTTACCTCAACTTAGTGGGCGGACAGGATGAATTGGTTTTCGACGGACACAGCATGGTCTTTGACCCGGCCGGAAATTTAATCACCTCAGGCAAACAATTCGAAGAAGATTTTATCGTCCTGGACCTAGATTTAGATGCCGCCCTAAAGACCCGGCTGCATGACCCCCGCAGTCGACGGGAAGTTGACCAGACAGATGAACAAAAGGACTTGGTTCCGGTCATAACAATTGACCAGTCTCCTTCTAAATCCAAGAAAAAGAAAATTCCGGCAGTTTCAATCCTTAAGCCTAACCCCATCAAAGAAATCTACGATGCTTTAGTGTTGGGCAGCCGGGATTACGTCCGTAAGAACGGATTCAAAAAAGTGGTAATCGGCCTTTCCGGGGGGATAGATTCCGCTCTGGTAGCCGTCATTGCGGTGGACGCCTTGGGCAAAGAAAATGTGAAATGCGTGTTTATGCCCTCAGAATTCACCGTGCCAGCCAGTTACAGAGATGCCAAAGAATTAGCCAGGAAATTAGGGATTAAATTGCTGGACATTTCCATCACTAAAACTTATCAAAGTTATTTATCCGACCTGAGAAAGGTTTTCCAAGGAAAAAAATTCGATACTACTGAGGAAAACCTGCAGGCCCGGATTCGCGGCAATCTTCTGATGGCCCTCTCCAACAAATTCGGCTGGCTGGTCTTAGCCACCGGCAATAAATCCGAGTTAGCCTGCGGGTATGCCACCTTATACGGAGACATGGCCGGCGGTTTTGCAGTTCTCAAGGACATATTCAAAACCACGGTCTACAAATTAGCCCGCTTTAAGAATGAAGCCACCGGCAAAAAAATCTTCAGTGATGGTCTGCTCAAAAAAGCCCCTTCGGCAGAGCTGCGCAAAAACCAGAAAGACACTGACTCTTTACCATCTTATGAAATATTAGACCCCATCCTGAAAGCCTACGTGGAGGACGACCAAAGCCCGGAGGAAATCGCCAAACTCGGTTTTAATCCCCAGACCATTACCTGGGTGATTCAGATGGTAGATAGAAGCGAATACAAACGCCGCCAGGCGCCCCCGGGAATCAAGGTAACCACGCGGGCCTTTGGCAAGGACCGGCGCCTGCCGATTACTAACCGCTATCTGCTTAAATAGGTCAATGCCTGGTTCAAAATAAAAATTGCTCTGCCCTGAAACTTTTTAAGGAATGGTGCGTATAAAAATTTGAAAGCGGGGTTCCCTGTGGTCTATGAGGGAAACCGGCGGCAAAGTAACAGTTAAAACGGGTTAAAAAGTTTTTGAAGAATAAAATCCTTGTGGACATTTTCACAAAAGGCATTATATTAACCTCCGGACTGGCAGGCTATTACAGAAATTACCCCATAATATTTCAGGATGGTTTGATGATAAGGACACCCGTAAAAGGATAAAGACTTGCAGGATACAGTATTCAACAACTTTGAAAAGGGAAAAGAATATAAAGTTAGAAAGGTGTATATGGTTCCCAGACAGCATGACCTAGTCCAAAAATTGAAGATTAAAGCCTCTCCGGTCAGAGTCTTTGCGGCCCTGACCGAAGAGCAGGAATTGCTCAAATGGTGGCCCACCCAGACCGAGGTGGACCTGCGGGAAGGGGGCGGGTTCAAAAGGAATTTCGAGCCCTACCTGGAATCCACGGAGAGGGGGCAGTTCTTGCGCATTATCCCCAATCAGCTTTTGAAATACTCCTCTGAGTCCACAGACTTTCCCAACGTCTCCCGAGAAGTCACCATAGAATTTGTGCCTCAGGGAGAGCAGACTCAGGTGGTAGTCACTGAGGCCGGTTGGAAGAGGGGCCGACTGTGGGAAAAACTTTACCGGAGCGGAGAGGCTGGATGGAAACAAGTTTTGCATGACCTGAAGACTTTTGTGGAAACCGGCAATGACCCCCGCATAGGACGTAAAGTGGTCAGCCAGCGGTCAGAGCGGGGCAGAATCGGGCCCTTGGTCATCAAGCAAAAGTATCTCTACAACGCCAAGCCCAAGCGGGTCTTCCAGGCCCTGACCGTGCCCCAGCGCCTGACCAAGTGGTTTTTAAAGGAGGCCGAGGTAGAATTTAGAAGGAGCGGAAAAATCAAGATGGTCTGGAATGATGGTTACACGCAAGAGTGCAAGATTCTCAAACTGGAATTAAACAAAAAGCTCACCCTCTCCTGGCCCACTAATGGCTCGGCCGGTACTCCCAATGCCAGTACCATAGTCAAATTCCGTTTCTACCCCGCAGAAGATGACAAAACTCTTTTAGAGCTTGAGCACTTAGGTTTTGGCCTGGGGGATGCCTGGACCAGATACTATGGCATGACTTACTCCGGCTGGACTTATTATCTGCTCAACCTGAAATCAGTCTTAGAGCATGGCATTGACCTGCGGGATGAGTTCAGCGAGAGCGTGATTACCGAGACCGAAGAGAATGGTAAAGAGCCAGAGGAAAAACAGCCGGCCGAAATCTGATAAAGGCTACCGGACTACTACCCCAAGATTTTGTTTTTTTCTCAAGCCGAGATTTTTTCTATCTGTTTTGTTGTTAGCGGTCGTTCTTACTTTTACCCCCCCGAAGATCAGCAGAGGCGAGAGGCCTTTTGAAACTGAAATGGTCGGATTCAAGTCCGAGAATGAACTCCGAATAGACTTTGGTTTAGATTACTCCCATATCGACTCCCGCCAGGATTTGTTAGCCTTCCCTTCCTTAGGCATAAGTTATGCCGCCGGCACATTCGTAGACCTGCAGGCTAGTTACGATTTTTTATATCGTTTCACCAGGAATGGAACAACTATTTATGGAAGCGGGGATTTAATGCTATGGACCAAACTCAAATTTGTTACCGAGAAGGAGAATTTTCCCGGGTTGGGCTTGCGTTTCGGAGTAAAACTGCCCAATGCGAATTCCAATGACGGCTTAGGAACCGACCAGACCGATTTTTACGCATCGATTTTAACCGGAAAAAAAATCGGCAGATTTGAAAGTCGCCTCAATCTGGGTATTGCCATTTTGGATGACCCCTTCAAGTTGCAGGGGCAGCAGGATATGTTGACTTTCGCTCTAGCCAGCTTATTTGATATCTCTGCTTCCTGGAAATGTTTTATTGATTTCTACAGTCAACAGGGAGCCGAGGCCCGCTTCAGATTTTCCAAGGTCTCCGGCGGGGTGCGCTTTCAGAAAGGGGAATGGGGCTGGGATATTGCCCTGAAAAAAGGACTCCGCTCTGACAACAAGGGGTACCGGGATGAACTCTCCTTAGACTGGGGAATCGTTTTAGGAGTGAGCAGATTCATAGACCTGCATAAGAATTAATCTCCGTCCATTTAAGATTTGGTAGCCTCGATAAGACTTTTCACCAAGCCGGGCTGAGAGGAGTGCAGGAAGGTGAAAGAGTTTCTTTCCCAGCGCGGCTTTGCTTATCAGGAGATAGACACAAGCAAAGAGAGGGTCAAACTAGCTGAAGTTCAAAAAATAGGGGAGTTTGTGATTCCGACCGCCATAATTGGCGAGGTAATAGTCAAGGGTTATAATCCAATAGAATTAGAGCGGGCTCTAAAATTGTTGGAAGGTTAATTTTTTAAGAGCTACTGCCAACAGAGCCAGAGTCAGAGCGTATTTCCCCCTAGAGCATGAAAATTGCTGACGGTTAAAAATATAATAACCCGCAAAGACAGGAGGTAGAAGTGAAGTCTAAGTTCGTAGCCACTATGTTAACTGCGGTTCTTGCTATTCTAACGGGAACTGTTCTGTCAGGAACAGAAAATGCCGCTCCGACTAACGTGGCCCTTTTGAATGTGAAAGGCATGACCTGCGATGGATGCGCTTCACAGGTCAAGTCCACCTTGACCTCAGTCTCTGGTGTCAAAGAGTGCCAGGTAGACTGGAAGTCCGGCCAGGCAGAAGTGAAGTTCGAAGGGGATGACGCCAAGGCTCAGGAATTTGTCGCGGCGCTAAACAGTACCCCTTTTAAGGCCAGTTTAGCTAACGTTAATTTGGCTGCAGTCAGTTCCTCCAGTTCGACTGAGAACAAGAGCGGTAACAATAAAGTCAAAAAGGATAAATTCTTTAAAGCCGCTACCTACCAGTGCAGTCATTGCAAGCTCACTCAGACCGAGCCGGGGAAGTGCCCCTCCTGTGGCATGGAATTAGCCAAAATAGAAGAGACCCACACTTTTGCCTGCAGCAAAGACAGCTACATTACCGGTGCGGCAGGTAAATGTCCCAAGTGCAGCTCGGACTTAGTAGAATACCAGGTCACTTTCAAATGCCCCGCCTGTCAGAAAATTTATAGCTCGGCCGGACACTGCACGGATGACAAGACTAACTTGAAAGCAGTGGTGGGAGAGCCAGTCCAGAAGATGGAAAAGAAGGAAAAAGTCCAGGTAACGGAATCCAGGTAAAAGGACGACGAATCCGGTATGTTGAAAATCTTAGCAGTTGTCTTTCTATCCGGAATCATCATGCTAACGTCCGGCTGTTCCGACAATAAGATGACCAACCCCCGAAACCAGGCTCCGGTGATTACTGGTCTGACGGTGAATCCTGAAACTGCTGCTTTGGGCAGTGTAATAGAGGTCCAGGCTCAGGCTTTTGACCCGGAGAATGAGGCTTTAACCTATCACTGGTCTGCTGCTTCGGGATATTTCATTGGTACCGGCGAGAAAGTGAGTTTTAATTCGGCTTACTGCTGCGTGGCTGGCTTGAATGAAATTACCCTAAAAGTGACCGACCCACAAGGATATTCCGCAGAGAGGAAAATCTGGGTCTATATCGAGATTTAGATTATTCTCAAGTACAGTGGAGGCTGCCTTTTACAGGCAGCCTTTTTTCTTGGTGCTTTAAGAAATTCATTGATTTTCAGCCCGGCTTATACCTTATTTCGTAGAAATAAACCAGCGAGGGAAAATGAATTGGGAGATAAAGAGGATAGATTTGTGGTCAGCCATAAAGATTTCCTTTGTGGCCAATGCGGTTTTAGGGTTTGTCCTGGGATTTTTGATTGCCATAATGATGGCCGCCATGAGTGAATTTCTGGCCCCTTTTGTGGCCATGAGCGGACAGGAAGTAGGAGAGCTGCAGTCGGCCTCCAGCGCCGGGATGGTCATCTTCATGCCTCTGTTTATGGCTTTTTTCATGGCAGTGACTTATGGAGTGATTGTCACCGGCATAATCGTGGGGATTTACAATTTGGTGGCCAGGTTTGCCGGAGGAATTAAAGTAGACTTAGAACAGCAGATAGTAGTTGCCGGACAAGCCGCACAATCGCCGGGAACGACTACTCCGCCGCCTTACGGTTATGAGTGAAGTCAGAGTCAGGATTGCCCCCAGCCCGACCGGTTTTCTGCATGTAGGAACAGCCCGGACCGCGGTTTACAACTGGCTGTTCGCCCGTCACCAGGGAGGAAAGTTTATACTGCGGATTGAGGATACGGATGTGGCTCGTTCATCTCCGGAAATGGTGGATATTATACTGGACAGCTTATCCTGGTTAGGGCTGAACTGGGATGAGGGTCCTTTTTATCAATCCCAGCGCGGAGAACTTTACCGAAAATATGCCCAAGTCCTTTTGGAGGAGAAGAAGAAAGCGTATTACTGTTACTGTACTCCTCAAGAATTAAAGGTCAGAAGGGAAGAGGCACAAAAAAGGAAAATCGCCTGGAAATATGACCGGCGCTGCCTGCAGCGCTCCGCTAATGAAATTAGTGAATTAGAGAAAAAAGGTGCGCCTAAGGCTATACGGCTGTTAGTGCCAGAGGGAAAGACCACTTACAATGACATAGTCTACGGCGAGCTTTCAGTCGAGAACCAGAATGTAGATGACTTAGTCCTGTTGCGCTCGGACGGCACTCCCACTTACAATTTAGCCTGTGTAGTTGACGATATTGAAATGAATATTTCCCATGTCATCCGGGGTAATGACCATATCGCCAATACCTACAAGCAGGTTTTGATATATCAGGCTCTGGATAGGCCGGTTCCTCACTTTGCCCATCTTCCCTTAATCTTAGGTATGGACCGAGCCAAAATCTCCAAGCGCTTTAACGCAGTCTCGGTCACGGACTACCGGGAGCAGGGTTTTTTGCAAGAAGCAGTGGTAAACTTTTTGGCCCTTTTGGGATGGACTCCCAAAGGGGAAAAAGAGATTATGAGTGGAATGGAAATGGCTCAAGAGTTCACCGTGGAGGATATTAACCAAGCCAATGCCATTTTCGACCTGCAGAAGTTAGAGTGGATGAACGGGGAGTATATTCGGCGGAAGTCTGAAGAGGAGTTATTCGATTTAGTCAGACCTTTCATGCTAAAGTCAGGCCTGATAGTTGAAGCCGAATATGCCTCCCAGCGTAGCAAGATCTTAAGAATCCTTGGGCTCTTGCGAGAGCGCTGCCGCAAGCTGGTCGACTTTGCAGAAAATAGCAGCTATTTTTTTAAGTCGGAGTTCGACTACGACCCTAAGCAAGCAAAAAAACTATTCAATCCCGAATCAGCCTACCGCCTGGCAGCTGTGAAAGAAGAGTACCAGAACCTGAATGGTTTCTCTAAAGAGGAAACCGATGCAGTTTTGAGGATGTTAGCTGAAAGCCTGCACCTAAAACCGTCCGAGCTGATTCATCCGCTCCGGCTGGCTGTAACTGGAGTTTCTGCCGGGCCTCCGCTTTTTGACATTTTAGAAATCTTGGGAAGAGAAGAAGTGGTCAGAAGGCTGGATAGAGCTCTGAAGTTCATCCGGTCAGGTTCAGGCGGTGGACGTTTAGACTTAAGTCACCAGTCCTAAGTCAGATGTAAAGTCAGCCTGCCCTCCTGCAAATAAGGCAGCCTCAAAGTCGAGAACTATTTGACCTTTTGCGCCTTTTCTATCTTAATCCACTCATCTTGTAGAGTGACAGTCCGATTGAAGACAAGCCGCTTTTCGGTTGAGTCATAATCTACGCAGAAATAGCCCAGTCTCATGAACTGAAATCTATCCTGAGGTTTTGCATTAGCCAGACTTGGCTCGATTTTGCAGCCGGTCAGAACCTGCAGGGAATCGGGATTGAGATTAGCCTTGAAATCCTGTTCTGCTTCGACCTCACTGGGATTTTCCTTTAAGAAAAGATGGTCATACAGGCGCACCTCTGCTTCCAGGGCGTGCCGGGCAGAGACCCAGTGCAGAGTGGCCTTGACCTTGCGGTCGGATTTCGGGCCTCCGCTAATGGTCTCCGGGTCATAACTGCAGTGAAGCTCAGTTACTTCACCGGTTTCAGGGTCTTTGACTACTCTCTCGCATCTGATTATGTAGGCATTTTTCAATCTGACCTCATTTCCAGGCGAAAGCCGGAAAAAACCTTTGGGAGGGGATTCCTTAAAATCGCTGGCCTCGATGTAAAGTTCTCGACTAAAGGGTATCAGGCGGGTACCCATGCCCGGGTCTTCAGGGTTATTCAGGGACTTCAACTCCTGCACCTGGTCAGGCGGGTAATCATTTAGGACCACTTTCAACGGTCGCAAAACTGCCATCACCCTTTTAGCTTTTCTATTCAGATCCTCACGCAGGCAGTGTTCCAAAAGGGCGATATCCACGATGCTGTCGCTTTTGGCAACCCCTATGCGCTCACAGAAATCACGGATTGCTTCAGGCGTGTAGCCCCGTCTGCGCAGGCCAGATATGGTCGGCATCCGGGGGTCATCCCATCCCTTTACATCTCCATCTTGAACCAGCTGTAACAATTTGCGTTTACTCAGAACCGTATGAGTCAGGTTAAGTCGTGCGAATTCTATCTGACGGGAATGATGAATGCCCAGCTTATCCAGAAAGAAATCATAAAGGGGCCGGTGGTCCTCAAATTCGAGAGTACAGATGGAATGAGTAATACCCTCTATGGAATCAGACTGCCCGTGGGCCCAATCATAGGTGGGATAGATACACCATTTGTCACCGGTCCGGTGATGCGAGGCATAAAGAATACGATACATGACCGGATCGCGTAGATTTATATTGCCAGAATTCATATCTATCTTGGCCCGGAGAGTCAGGCTCCCTTCCGGAAACAGGCCGGCCCGCATCTTCTCAAAGAGCTCCAGATTTTCTGTAACCGAGCGATTTCTATAAGGACTTTCTCTACCAGGCTGGGTCAAAGTCCCGCGGAATTCCCTTATCTGGTCCGCACTTAAGCTGTCCACATAGGCGTACCCGTCTTTAATCAGTTTTACGGCATACTCATAAAGCTGGTCGAAGTAATCCGAGGCATAGTAAAGCCTGTCTTCCCAATCGAAACCCAACCAGCGCACGTCCTGGATAATCGATTCAACATATTCAGCCTCCTCTTTGGTGGGGTTGGTGTCGTCAAATCTGAGGTTACAGAGACCGCCATAATCTCCGGCTATCCCGAAGTTCAAACAGATAGATTTGGCATGCCCTACGTGCAGATAGCCGTTCGGCTCCGGAGGAAAGCGCGTATGCACCCTGCCTGCGAATCTATCGGTCTTTAGGTCCTGGTCGATTATCTCCCGAATGAAGTCTTTAGGCCTGTCCGGGTTATTCCTGCTCATACTCTCTGTTCATTCTACTTTTTCTCTCCAAGTTTGGCTTCTTCTGTCCTACGCCGACCAGGTTTCTCTTGGTGATTCTAACACATTATTTCCAAGGGGCTAACTTGGTTATTATATCATCTGATAGTTTCATACGCCAGAGAAAAGTCATTGATAGTACTCGGCCTAATCCTGGGGTATTTTGACGACTATCTCCCTCACAAGTATCTCTGGAATTTTCCTGATTGTGCAGGGATTGGGTTGACAAGGATATTCTAAATCGTATTATAAGGTTGGGTTCTTTGAAGAATGTGCCCTATTGAGGAGCCTAAATCTACTCACTGGGGGATCGTCCAACGGCAGGACGTGTGGCTCTGGACCACAAGATCGGGGTTCGAATCCCTGTCCCCCAGTTGTGAGAATTTCAGATTGAAAAATACGTGCGTGGGCATTCCAGCCGGTCGCTTCAATTCCTCTAAATTTGAAAAATATTCTGGATTCCTGAGAGAATGAGTCAAGTAGAATATTTTCTCTAATTTGACGACCATGGCAATGACTCTCAATATAGCGGTCATTCTCGTCTGTTTAGTCTGGATAGTCTCAGAGATTATCCTAGCCCGGGTAAGACATTCAGAACAAATAGATTCAAAAGAAAGAGATAAATCCTCTTTAAGATTTTTATGGATGGCCATTCTCACCTCGGTCACCCTCGGGATTTTAGTGGGGTTATCGGGGATTGGCTTCACACCGGTGAAAGGTCGCCTCGCTTCAGTATCGGGCCTGGTCTTGATTGTGCTGGGCTTGTCCGTCAGATGGACAGCCATTCTTACCCTGAAGAGGTATTTTACGGTTGATGTCTCCATAGTCAGCGGTCAGCAAATTATCAGCCAGGGAATTTACAAAATCATTCGTCACCCGGCTTATGCCGGAAGCTTACTCTCTTTTCTGGGCTTAGGAGTTTCGTACTCAAATTGGTTGAGTATGCTAGTGATATTCATTCCGGTATTAGCGGCTTTCCTGAACAGGATAAGAGTGGAAGAAAAAGCCCTCACAGAGGTTTTTGGGAATGAATACACCGAATATTGCAAGAAAACGAAGCGGTTAGTTCCGGGAATTTATTGAACCCAGACCGGCGAGTGTAAACCTTAAATTACTGTAGGGAAAACACCTTCTATAAGATCAACTTACAAATAGACTCAGAGCCTTAGCCGCCCGGTCAATCTTACGCAGACAGGGGATTCCATTCGACTCTAACAGTCTTACACAAGGGTCATAAAGAGGCCCGGCGTCGATGCAGGCCAGGATGGGCTTACAGTACTGTCGATTCAATTCAATTAAGCGGGAAGGGAGGCTTTCCGGTCGATAAATATCCTCAGGATGGTCCGTTCCCGGGGCAAGGTTTTCCAAAGCCTGGGTAGGGGGTAGAGGGGAAGCTAAGACCAGGTTCACCTCCGGGTCATCCAGCAAGGCTTTTACTATGCCGGCGAAATTTCCCGAATTGGTGATGGGAGTGGCATCGATGGGATGATGGAGGTCGACAATTCCGGGCGGCAGAAGTTGCCTCAGATTCTGATAAGTGGCTGGACTTAAGCCAGCTAGTTTTAGATTCTGTAAATTATCAGCAGAGACCGTGCACTCAAAGCCGGCGTTGCTGACTATGCCCACTCTGTTGCCGGTAATCTTTTCATCGCTCCAGAAAACAGAAAGCTTGGTCAAATCCTCAAATTCCTCTAAATTCTGGCCGACCTTGACTCCCACCTGTCTTAAGGCCGCCACCAGTGTGCGATACTCTCCGGCAATGGCGGCAGTGTGAGAGAAGGCAGCTTGTTCACCTAACTGGGTTCGTCCTGCTTTGTAAAAAATGACCCTCTTGCCATTCTGGATGACTTTTTGAGCAACTTGTAAGAATCTTCTGCCATCCTGAGGCTGAAAACCTTCCAAGTAAATGCTGAAAACCTTTATCTTCGGGTCATCCTGCAGGAATTCCAGATAGTCGCTGACCGTCAGATCAATCTGATTGCCAATCGAGACCGCATATCTGGGTAAAATTGCTCCCTGCAGATTGGAAATCTGACTGACTAGATAAGCTCCGCTCTGGCTGAGGCTGGCTAAGCTAAGGAACCTGGTTTCAATCAGGGGAAGTTTGTATTTAGCGATGAAGAAACTGTTATAAAAGGGAGACAGAATTCCCAGGCAATTCCCGCCGTTGACTATTACTCCGCCGTCAGAGTCTTGATGAGATCTGGCTATTAGTTCTCTGAGTTCCTCTTCCAATTTGCGGCCTGCCTCAGTTTCACCGAATCCGCCAGGGATTAGAATTACGGCTTGAGCTTTACGCTTTTCAACAATCTGTTTTAGAATCTCTCCGGCAGCCTGGGCTTCCAAGCTGAGAACGGCCAAATCTACCTGAGGAGTCTTATCCAGGGAAGCAAAGGCCTGACATTCATCAATCTGTTGTGCCGATTTGTGCAGCAGAAAAATCTTATCCTTCGGAATCTGGCCGCCTTCCAGAAGATTGTGGAGAATGACCCGGCCCGGGTTAAGTTTTTCTGCGGAAGCTCCAGCCAGAAGAACTGATTGGGGATAAAGCAGATGCTTTATCTTAGAAACTGGACGGGATTGAGTAAAGTTTTTTTTTACCGCAAATTGCAGGCGGGCATCTAAGGCAATCAGCTGTCCCTTAACAACGGCAAAAGGATTTACTTCAGCCTGGGTGATAACCACATCAGAGCAGAGGCCGGATTCAGAGAAATGCTCGGCTAAGCCGGAGAACTTCTCAATGTAATCAACCACTGTTTCCTCAGATATCAGAGGTTCTTTAGCTCGGGCGCGGCCAAAAAGCAGGTCCGCCAAGGCAGTATCTTGAAGCATCTTTAGAATTTGTTCCCGGTTCAGATTAAAAGTGGAGCGGATGGCGCTAACTTGGTTCTCAAATCTTTGGGCATAGAACTCAGTCAAGGTACCGCCGGCGCCGAAGGTTACTACTGGTCCCAGGGCGGCGTCTTGCTTAATGCCTATCAAAAGTTCATGCCCGAATTCCGGGGAGTGTGCTACAAATTCGGTAATCAGGACTCCGCGTAAGTCTGCTTGAGGGGACTTAAGCTTGAGGTTATTAAACAAAGACTGCACCTTCTCTGAAACCACCCGTGAATTTCTCTCAACGAATATTACTCCGCCCACATCCTGTTTGTGGCTGATGTCGGCAGAGACTATTTTTATAACTATTTTCTCAGAAGTGAACTGACCCAAAACCCCACTTAATATCTCCTCCAGATTACGTTTTTGAATCTCCTCCGCCTTTATGAAGTGATGCCGAGGCATCTGAATTTCCAAGAGTGTCAGAACTTGGTAAGTCTCAGGCTCCAAAAGGGTCTCCCGGCCCTCCTGTTTTACACGCTGTAAAATCTGCTCAATCTGATAGAAGGCATTCTCTCGCATGCCTAATTCTAAAGCCTGCAGGTTAGCTTGCACCACGGCTTCTCCTTTGCGGTCAAAAGCTAAGTGAATGTATCTTTCAATCTCGGCCGGGTCAATTTTTAAAAATGGCGCTAAGGCTCCCATCAAAACCATGCTCTCGGTCTTGGGATTGCCGGCCTTTTTGGCCAGACTCAAAGAATCAATCAAAACGTGTTTGCGCTCTCTGATATCCTGTAAAATATACTCCAATTTAGGGTAGTCGGGAATCTGATGAGGATTCTCCAAAGTGTTGATGCTGCTTATTACCACACCTTCTTTTCTGAGAAATTCCAGATTGCGCAGGCTCTCCAAAGGCTCAGCGCCTAAAATAAAGTCGGCATCCTCTTCGGCAATGATGGCGCTGGCCACTGGCTTTTTAGAGAATCTGACGTGCGAAGAGACTGAACCGCCTCTCTGGGCCATGCCGTGCACTTCGGACTGCTTGACATAGAGTCGGTTGTCAGCCGCCAGAAGTGACAGCAGTTGCGCCAAGGAGATTACTCCCTGCCCCCCTACTCCGGCTAAGACAAGGTTGGCCTGGTCAATCATTACTATCCTTTTTTAACTGGACGCAGGCCCGGCGCGCGATTATGACCGAGAGACCGGCATAATCCAGCTCTTTTTGAATTATCTCTGAGTTTTCCTTACGGTGTCTTTTGAGAGGAGTAATCACCTTTAAGTGCTCCGGGCTTACCCCCAGGCCCAGAACCATTTTCTCCAAAGTTTGCTCAGGTGTCAGCGTGGGCTGGCCTCCGGTCATGGCCGTACCGCAGTTATCCAATATGAAAACAGTCAGGTTGGTGTTATGATTGGCTGCCTCAGCCAAACCGGTCAGTCCGGAATGAGTAAAGGTCGAATCACCAATCACCGCAACCACATTATTCAAGCCGGCTTCTGCTGCGCCGATTCCTCCAGAAATAGAGGCCCCCATGCAGACCACCACGTCGCCAATGTGGTGCGGCTGCAAGAGTCCTAAGGTGTAGCAGCCGATGTCGCTGAAGGCGTAATACTCTCTTCCATCTAAGGCATCCTCCATCGCATAAAAAGTATCGTCATGCGGACAGCCCTTGCATAAAGCCGGAGGGCGGACCGGAACCTTTTTGGGCTCAGCCGGCTTTTTTCCGTCAAACAGCTTAAAGAGCGAGCCGGGCTGAAGCTCTCCGACCCTAGGGACAGAAGCGTCCAATTTGCCGAGTATGGGTCTGCTTTTGAAAAGTATGGAAGGCAACTGCCTTTCAACAAAAGGATAGCCTTCTTCCACGACTACCAGTTCATCAACGAAATCAGCCAACTTCTTAATTTTTTCAGCCGGAACCGGATAAGTCCCTATTTTCAAATAGGAAAAATCACCGTCGTCATTCTCCATTACATAGTTATGGGCATTACCGGAGGCAATGATTCCCCTTTTCTTGCCTCTTAAAATCAGCTGATTGAATTCCGATTCTTCCGATAGTTTTTTCTGCAGTGGCAGTTTCTTCTCCAGGAGCTTCTGGTAATTGGGCCGGGCAAAGGCTGGCAGGACCACCCATTTCTTGGGATCGCGGCTGATTTGTCTCTGAAAAATCTTTTCTGATTTCTCGCCCAAGGTGACGTTGCCCCTCACATGTGAAGTGCGGGTGACCATTCTAATTAAAACCGGAAGCTCTAATTCTTCAGAAATCTCAAAAGCCCTCCTGGTCATGTCATAGGCTTCCTGGGAATTAGACGGCTCCAAGCAGAAAGTCTGGGCAAAATCAGCTAAGACCCGGCTGTCCTGCTCATTTTGGGAGGAGTGCATGCCCGGGTCGTCTGCAGATATCACCACTAATCCCGGAGTTCCCACTATAGTAGCGCTCATGAAGGGGTCCATGGCCACATTTAAGCCGACGTGCTTGAAGGAGACCGCCACTCTCCGCCCTGAAAAGGATAAACCGATGGCCCGCTCAAAAGCTACCTTCTCATTGATGGACCAGCGGGCTAAGTTATCGGCCTCCGGATGCTTCTTGTATAGCCGGATTAAGGTCTCCTGAATCTCGGTAGCGGGTGTGCCGGGATAAGCGGTGCCGTAGGCGCCGGAGTGAAAAATGGCGTAGGCGATGGCTTCGTTGCCGAGAAGGAGTTTCTTTTCCATATCTTTTATAATTTTACCCTATAAAAAAGCGGTCAGGCCTGCCTGGCGCAACTGTTACCTGACCGCATAGCCAAAAATCCTTTCCCTCAGGTGGGTATCACCGCCGGCCTCTCAATGTGCACTTTGAAAACCTTTGCCAGCCGCTTGACCCCTTCTCTTATCTTTTCTTCGGTGGCATTGGAAAAGTTCATCCGCAGGGTGTCGTGGCCGCCGCTATTGGGATAGAAGCCGGTGCCGGGCACGTAAGCCACCTTATTCTCAATAGAAACTTTCAGCATTTTCAAAGAATTAGTTCCCTCTGGCAAACGCACCCACAGGAACAGACCGCCTTCCGGTTTAGTCCAAAAGATATCTTCCGGCATAAACTCTTGCATAGACTCTAACATCACGTCCCTTCGCTTACGGTAGGCGTCCTTGAGGTTTTCTATGTGTCTTTCCAATCTCCCCTCTTTGCAGTACTCCCAGATTACGTACTGCGAGAAAGTGTTGGTATGCAGGTCCAGCGCCTGTTTCATTTTCTCCAAGACCGGCATCAGGTCTAAGGGAGCCGCAATCCAGCCAACCCTCAAGCCCGGGGAGACAATTTTGGAAAAAGTCCCTAACTGTATTACCCAGTCGCCGGCAATGGCTTTGATGGAGGGGGCTTCCGCTCCGGAATAGCGCAACTCGCTGTAAGGGTTGTCATCCACGATGGGAATACTATACTTCTTGGCCAATTCCACCAGCTGGACTCTTCTCTTATAAGACATAGTCCTGCCGGTCGGATTCTGGAATGTAGGCACAGTGTAGATTAAGCGGGGGTGATATTTCTTAATTTTTTCCTCGACCTGGTCGACCATCATCCCCTCTTCGTCCATCTCCACGGTAGCATAGACCGGTCGGTAGGCAGAAAAAGCCTGAATCGCTCCCAGATAAGTCGGATTCTCAGTTATTATAACTGCGCCAGAGTCCAAGAAGGCTTTGCCGATAATATCTAAGCCCTGTTGTGAGCCACCAGTCACTAAAATATTCTCTTCAGTAACTTCTATGCCGCGCTTCTTTAATCTCTGCGCCAGAAACTGTCGCAAGGGCCTGATGCCGGTCGAAAGACTGTACTGCAGAGATTGCGGCCCTTCATTTTTCAAAACATCTAAGCAAGCCCTGCGAATCCCTTCAACTGGAAAAAGCTCCGGGGCAGGCAATCCTCCGGCAAAGGAGATGATTTCAGGGTTCTCCGTGATTTTTAGTATGTCCCGGATGGCGGAGGTCTCCATGGAGGCCGCCCTTTTAGCGAAGGTCCAGGTGGTCATTCTTCCTCCTCTGATAATAGTTTAAGCAATGGGCAACTCACGGCGACGAGTATTAAAGCAAAAGGATTGCCGAAGAGAGGGAAAATCGGTAACCTAAAGGGGTAAAAAGAGTCCTTTAACTTATTGAACATATTATTGTTATGCAACAACTGCTTTTAGTGGGTATGGTGGAGAATAGCTCATTCATTAAGAAATGAGTATAAAGGAAATTTTGTCAAAATCATATATCAACTCAGAAATAAATTTGACCTACTGACTCTTGTGAATTGGAGTCCAAAAACTTCGGAAATTATCACAGACAGCAAACACCGCTTGGCAGTGGGTTCCAGGGACCTCCTGGTTTGTTGAAAATGAAATTAACCGCTTGGACGATGTTGCTCAGGGTTACAGTGTTAGAGCCGTTCCAGTCTCCACGACATGGATAGCCAGAGACCCAGCAAAGTGGAAGTGGAACACAACCAGTATGCTGTTCACGAGTCTTCTTTTAAACTGTCGAGGTGTCGGATTGAGTTTAACCCAGGTGACAGTATTGACTAATTTCACAGAGCCCGAAGAGCTTGCCAGAAGAGCGAATCGATAAGGAATGAAGAGCAAGCTCTCATTTTCGTATTTGTCCCCAAGATTAAAAACAATACTACCATCTGGGCGTAAAACCCTTACACACTCTTTAAAAAGTTCAATTAATCGTTCGAGGTATTCCCCCACTGTTTTCTCTGAAACAATTCCTCCTCCATAGTCTCTTTGCTTATAATAGGGTGGTGAAGTAATTATGAGATTTATACACTCGTCCGGTACTTCTTCGATTAGCTCGTTATTATCACCGCAGATTATCTGATTTAAGAACCTCTAAGGTGGAGTCGTATTCTTACTAGTGCCTTCAAAAGCTTTCATAGGCAAAATGGATTATGAGTTAACACTATATAATTAAGAAAGTTATAAAATCAAGCTTATGGCAAAAATCTCTCACATCCTCCTCATCAACCCGATCACCTTGCCGGCCAGGTAGAAATCGGCCACTCCTTTCTCCACAATTATCGGTTCGAAGTCCTCATTGGCTGGCTCCAAGCGGATGTACTTCTTGGTGGGATAGTATTTCTTCACCGTGGCTTCCTCTCCAATTACTGCCACTACGATGTCTCCGGGCTGGGCCACGTTCTGTCTCCGTGCCAGCACATAGTCCCCGTCAAAGATACCGGCGTCTTTCATACTCTCCCCGACCACTTTGAGTGAGAAAATTTCACCCCCGGGCAGAAAGGATTTGTCCACTGCCATGTGGCTCTCGATGTTTTCCACTGCCAGAATAGGCAATCCAGCCGCGATTCTGCCTAAGACCGGCACTAACTTAAAATCGGGCTTGAGCATACTGGTAATTTCAATCCCCCGGGAGAGGAATGGTTTCCTCTTGATGTAACCCTTTCTCTCCAAGGCTTCCAGAATTCCGTTAACCGCGTTAGTCGAGGCTATCCTGAATCTTCTCCCGATTTCCCGCAGGGTAGGGGGGTAGCCCTTCTGCTGGATGTGAGAAGAGATAAATTCCAGGACCTCTTTTTGCCTGAAAGTTAGCTCTTCTAAAAATTGTCTGACCATTTTTTACTCCTCCTGAAATCTATTGTTCGGTTTATACTTAGACACCTTTTCACGTCGGGTTGAGTCAGGACCTAGTCCTGACTCTTCTGTTACCGTCAGGAGTAGCTCCTGACGGAACTGTTTGTGATAGTATTCTGAACATTTGCGCCCATTTTAAGAACATACGTTCAGTTTGTCAAGCGGTTTGTTAAAAAATTTTGCGGCCCTCCTAATCCTCCTCAAAAAAAACTATAGACCAACCTTGCCTCAAGTTGAGGTATCTGACCCCTCCCGTACCCTCCCCTCAAGGGGAGGGAAGAGAATAACCCCACCTTAATCCTCCCATCAGGGTGAATCCCTTCAGGATGAACCCCTCTTAGGGTAGGATGTTTTTTTACCCTCTCCTAAGAGGAGAGGGAGGGGTGAGGTTACATCTTTTCTCGTAGGCGGGGTTCATCCTGAAGGTTCACCCTGAAGGGATCATTCCCCGCCTCTCTTCATCCCAGCCGAGGAAGAGATCCTCGGCTACGGCTCGTTCCGATAAGTCAGAGTAAACAAGCTCCCTTGGAGTTTAAGCCCATCAGGGTTGAAGACAGGTCATCGCAATGAAGGCAGAAATGACCCCTCCTTAGTCCTCCCCTCCAGGGGAGGATATATTGAAGCATACTGGCGGAGTTTAAAGAGTATTTCTCTTGACACTTTAGGTGAGAAGATAGATATTATTTTTTTGAATCAGAAGGGATTAAAGGAAAAAGTGCTCAGAATGACAAAGGTTATGGTCCGGGGCGGGCTGATGCTTTCTGTTCTGGCGCTTTTGTCTTCAGCAGCCTTGTCGCAATCCCTGAGCAAGATTACCTCGGATTTGCTGAACCTGTCGCCTGGTCAAAAGGGCGAAATAAAATTACCGGAGCAGTCCCTTTTGGACCGGGAGGTTGACCCGAGTCAATATGTGGTGGGTCCTGGGGACGTGTTACAATTAAACCTGTTAGGTGAATTGAACTACAGTTACCAGATAACAGTCACTCCGGAAGGGACTGCCATTATCCCTTCGGTTGGCTCAGTTACTGTCTCCGGTCTAATTCTAAAAGAGGCCAAGGAGAAAATAGTCACCAAGGTCTTGACCCGTTACAAAGGAGTGGAAGTCACGGTGACCTTAATCGGCTTAAGAGAATTTATGGTCTCGGTCGTAGGTCAAGTAGGAAAACCGGGGATGTATTCAGCCAAAGCCAGCCAGCGCGCAGTGGCTTTGATTTACCAGGCCGGCGGTCTTTTGGGCGAAGCCTCCAAGAGAAATATTCAGATTAAGCGGAGAGATGGCAGTATCCTCTGGGTAGATTTTGAGAAATTCGAGCGGGCAGGGGATTACAAAAGAAATCCTTATTTGCAGGAAGGGGACGTCGTTTTTGTTCCAGCCCGGCAGAATGAAGTTGGCCGGGTGGGAATCTATGGCGCGGTCAGACAGCCAGGAGAATTCGAATTCTGCCCGGGGGACAGTCTGTTTGACTTAATCGAATTAGGTCAGGGGCTACGAGATGATGCTTGGCTGGAAGAGGCGGAGATTGTCAGATTTAACCCTGAGGAGAATAAGACCGTTACCCTAAAATTAAATCTGGCCGATTTATACGCCGCCAATCCAGGCCCTCAAAACCTGCCTCTTCAACCGGAAGACAGAATCTTCATTCACTTCAGGCCCAGTCCTTATCCTCAGGCGGAAGCCACCATCTTAGGCTTGGTCAAAATACCGGGAAGTTACCCAATAGTGGAAGGAAAGACCAAATTGACCGAGTTAGTCGATTTAGCCGGAGGATTTGCGCCAGCAGCCAGTTTAGCCGAGGCCCAGATGTATCGCACCGGCTTGGCTGATTTGCCTGACACGGCTTTCTTCAAACTAATTCAAGCTTCTCCCGGGAGTCTCAGACCAGATGAATTTTCATACCTTAAGAGTAGACAGAGCGCAGTTCCGGGTCGAGTCTCAGTCGATTTCGTGCGCCTGTTCGAGCAGAATGATTTAACCCAGGACCGCGTGCTACACGACGGGGATTCTATCTACATTCCCCCTCCCAGTATGGTGGTGCATGTAGCCGGTCAGGTGGTGCGCTCAGGCTTTGTCCCTTTTTCTGAAGGCACTTCTGCCGGAGAATACGTCAATTTGGCTGGCGGCTATTCCGGCAAGGCGGACAAAGGGAAAATTTATTTAGTGAAACGAGGCAGCGGAGAGTGGACCCGTTTAGGAGGCAAACAGAAGATTGAGCCGGGGGACGCCATCTGGGTGCCGATGAGAGGGGATAGAAGCTTCTGGAATACTTTTAAGGATGTGGTCCTGACGGTAGGGAGCATCGCCACCACCTATTTTGTCATCGACCAGGCCACTAGATAAATGGATGAAGAGAAAACCTATTTAGATCTAAATAGCAGTCTGGATAAGCAAATCCAACCGGAGCCGGAGAGCGATAAGGTCGACCTGGCTTCGTACCTTTTGGTTCTGGTCAAATACCGCAAGTTCATCATTTTAAACTTCATCACCATCTGTGTGGTCATAGCCGGAATAACTTTGCTTATGCCTAACTGGTACACGGCCAAGACGACGATTTTGCCTCCGGAAAAGCCGGGGGTGGGTTTGGGTTTGTCTTCCTCGCTCCTCTCCGGACTCTCCTCCTTAGTGGGCGGGGGAGGAATGTCTTTGCCCCTGATGGCCACCCCATCGGATGTCTATGCCGCGATTGCCGAGAGCAGGACTGTGGCCGAAGAGGTAATCCAGGCTGAAGACTTGATGAATCACTATGAATTAAAGAGCTTGGAGAAGACTCTAAAAGAGGTCTGGGGCCATCTGAACGTCTCCGTTGGCGACGAAGGCATAGTCACCATCGCCTATGAGGACAAAAATCCCCGGAAGGCTGCCTCTATAGCCAATACCTTTACCTTAAAGTTAGATGAGGTCAACCGCCGCACTTTCACCTCCCGGGCCAAAAACAGCCGGATTTTTATTGAAGAGAGATTGGAGCAGACCAAAAAGGATTTGGCCACAGCCGAGGAGAATCTCAAAAAATTCCAGCAGGAGAACAAAGCCATCGCCATTGACGAACAGACCAAGGCGGCTATCGGAGCAGCGGCTGATCTGCAGGCGCAGCTGGTGTTAACCGAATTAGAACTAAACGTGCTTAGCAAGAATGTGGAAGATACTCCTGAACTGCGGCAATTACAGTTAAAGCGCCAGGAAATTCTAAAGCAGTTGGAGAAATTAGAAAAGGGAGAAGGGAAGGGGAAGCAGACCGGTATGCTGAGCGTTCCCTTTGAAAGAGTGCCGGATGTGGCTTTAGAATATGCCCGTTTATACCGGGAATTAAAGATTCAGGAGACAGTATTCGAATTGCTCACTGCTGAATTTGAAAAATCCAAAATTGAAGAGTCAAAAGATACGCCCACTATCCAGATTTTAGACCGCGCCGTGCCGCCGGAGAGAAAGTCTAAGCCCAAGCGTTCTTTTATGGTCATATTCGCGGGAGGATTCTCGCTTTTGTTCTCCATTTTCTTCGTCTTCTTCCGGGAATTCTTAGAACATACCAGAGAGAAGAATCCGCAGGAATTTAGTCGCCTGCAATTGGTCTATACCACCCTGCAGGAAGACTGGCGCAAGTTCAAACGCCGGCTCCCTTTTGGCCGCAAGTAAGGGTTAATCCGGTTTCATTCTTTACCGAAAATCAATATGAAAGCTTATGTCTGAGGTCAGTCAGAAAGTCAAAATAGGAATCGTGGGAGTAGGGGACTGGGGGAGGAATCTGCTGCGCAATTTCGCCCGCTTGAAAGAGTGCCAGATTGCCTTTGTCTGCGATAGTGACGAGAAAAATCTGAAGAAAGCCTCGGCCCTGTTCCCCCATTTCGAAGTCAGCAAGGATTATCAAAGAGCCTTAAGCCAGGACTCAGTGGATGCGGTAGTGGTTGCCACGCCGCCTGATTCACACTTTTCAATCGCTAAAGAGGTACTTTTATCCGGCAAGCACGTCTTTGTGGAAAAGCCTCTGGTCCTAAACTTGGAAGAAGGGGAAAAATTGTGCAGAATAGCCTCTGAAAAGGGGAAGATGATTATGGTGGGGCATATTATGATGTATCATGCAGCCACTCGGAAATTGCGGGAGTACATTCAGAAGGGTGAATTGGGGGAGGTCTATTACATCTACACTCAGAGAATAAATTTGGGTAAGGTGCGCAATAATGAGAATGCCTTGTTTTCCTTTGCTCCGCATGATATTTCTTTAGTTTGCTACCTGTTGGATAAAACCCCGGTGAGGGTCTCTGCCACTGGCAGTTCCTATCTGCAAGATGGAATCGAGGACGTGGTCTTTGTCAGCCTGCACTTTGCCGACCGGGTCATGGCTCACATTCACGTCTCCTGGCTGGACCCGCACAAAGACCGCAAAGTGACCATCGTCGGCAGCAAGAAAATGGCGGTCTTCGATGACACCGAGGCTTCGGAAAAAATCTGGCTGTATGACAAAGGGGTGGACTCGAAATTCGACTACAGCACTTACGGAGAATATCTGAGTTTGCGGAGCGGTGATATACTCATTCCCAAAATTGAGTCCACCGAACCTCTGGAGTTAGAGTGCAAACATTTTATAGAATGTATCCAGAATGGTCAAAAGCCTTTATCAGACGGCCAGGAAGGGTTAAAAGTTTTGAAGGTGTTGCAGGCCGCGCAAAAATCGCTCAAATCAGGAGGGACGCCAGTTGAAATTACAAATTAATGAGAGGATGAAAGAAAATTACATAGATAACACGGCTAAAATCGGCTCTGGCACTCATATCGGCAAATACAGCGTCATCCGGGAGAATGTGATAATCGGCAACAACTGTCAAATCGGGCATCAGGTTGTAATTCATCCGGGCACGCAAATCGGGGATAATGTCAGAATAGACGACCATGCCGTCCTCGGCAAGTTGCCCATGAAAGCTAAGATTTCGGCCACAACTTCAGAAAAAATACTGGCACCGGCAGTTGTCGGTCCAGATTGTCTCATAGGAACCGGAGTTGTAATCTATGCGGGAGCCACAATCGGCAAAGGAGTCTTGGTTGCCGACTTAGCGACAATACGGGAAGATGTGACTATCGGCGATTACACCATTGTGGGCCGGGGAGTGGCGATTGAGAATTTCTGCAAAATAGGCTCTTACTGCAAGTTGGAGACTAATGCTTATATCACTGCTTATTCCACTTTAGAGGATCGAGTTTTCATCTCCCCGGGAGTAGTTACTTCTAACGACAATTTCGTGGGCCGGACCAAGGAGAGATTTAAACATTTCAAAGGAGTAACAGTCAAAAAAGGGGGAAGAATTGGTGCCAATTCAACCATCCTACCAGGCAAGGTGATTGGAGAAGATACTTTGGTGGCAGCCGGCTCAGTTGTAACCAAAAACACTCCTCCCCGCAAAATCGTCAAAGGTCATCCTGCCAAAGGATGGAGAGAGGTACCGCCGGAACAGTTGTTAGAAAACCAATAGCTGGAGTTTAATAATGAAAGTCCCCTTTCTGGATTTGAAAAGACAGTATGCCTCAATCAAGACAGACATAGATTCTGCTTTAGAGCGTGTTCTATCTCACACCCAGTTCATCTTAGGACCGGAAGTCAAACAATTCGAGGAGAATCTAGCCAGATACAGCGGCAGTAGTTATGCCGTCGGCTGTGCTTCAGGCACAGATGCCCTGCTTCTATCCCTGCGAGCATGCGGAGTAGGTCCCGGAGATGAAGTCATTACTTCCACCTTCTCCTTCTTTGCCACGGCAGGAGTAATATCTCGTTTAGGAGCTACGCCAATCTTTGTGGACATTCTGCCGGAGAGCTACAATATCGACACCAGGCAGATTGAAAAGAAAATTACCAAAAAGACCAAAGCCATTATGCCAGTGCATCTATTCGGCCAGTGTGCGGATATGGATGAAATTCTGTTTATTGCTAAAAAGCACAAACTGCGGGTAGTAGAGGATGCAGCACAAGCCATTGGCTCGACTTACAAAGGCAAAAGAGCCGGAACTATGGGAGACCTGGGCTGTTTTTCCTTTTTCCCCAGCAAAAACTTAGGGGCATATGGAGATGCCGGCGCAGTGGTGACTAATGATTCCGAATTGGCTGATAAGATTCGGATGCTAAGAGTGCACGGCTCGCGTAAAAAATATTACCATGAGACCGTGGGCTACAACAGCCGCCTGGATACCCTGCAGGCCGCCATTTTAGATGCCAAGCTGAAATACTTGGATAGCTGGACTGAAAAAAGAAGGAAAAACGCGCAATTTTACAACCAAGCCTTTTCCGGCCTACCGGTTCAACTCCCCCAGGAAGAAAAAGATAAGTACCACATTTTCCACCAATACACCCTTTCGGCGCCTAAGAGAGACCAGTTCAAAGAATATCTCAAACAGAAAGAAATCGGCTGCGATACGTACTATCCACTTCCCCTACACCAGCAAGAGTGTTACTATGATTTGGCCCAGAGGAATGGCTCACTTCCTATCGCAGAGAAAAAAGCCTTAGAGGTAGTCTCTCTGCCGATTTTCCCAGAGCTGAGTCAGCCGGAACTGGATTATATAGCCGAGAGTGTGACCTGTTTTTACCGGCAATGAAGATTGCCAGCATTGTAGGTGCCCGACCTCAGTTCATCAAGTTAGCCCCGCTTTCCCGAGAACTTCGCAAAAGGCATAAAGAAATCCTCATCCACACCGGCCAGCATTATGACTTTGGGATGTCCGAACTCTTCTTCCGGGAACTCAAAATTCCCAAGCCAGATTACAACCTAGAAGTCGGTTCAGGGGAACAGGGCAGACAGACCGGGGAAATGTTAATCAGATTGGAAAAAGTCCTGCAAGATGAAAAGCCGGACTGGATCATAGTCTTCGGCGATACCAATTCCACTTTAGCCGGTGCTCTGGCGGCTTCTAAGTTACACATCCCTTTAGCCCACATTGAAGCCGGCATGCGCAGCTACAATAACTCCATGCCGGAAGAAGTAAATCGCAGGGTAACCGACCATCTCTCTGATTTACTCTTCTGCCCCACCAGGAATTCGGTTATAAATTTAAAAAAGGAAGGAATCACCAGAGGAGTCCATTTAACCGGAGATTTGATGCAGGAGTTTGTGGTCGAGAATGTGAAAGTAGCTAAAGAAAAATCTCAGATTTTAAAAAAACTCAAATTAATTCCCCGGAGTTTTAATCTGGTCACTATTCACAGGGCTGAAAACACCGATTCTAAGAAAAGATTAAGTCAGCTTGTTGACCGCTTATCCCGTTTGGACCGGAAAACCGTTTTCCCGGTTCATCCTCGCACCAAAAAGTATTTGCGGGAATACGGATTATGGAGTAAGTTACAACGCATCAAAACAATGGAAGTTTTGGAGCCGGTCGGTTATCTGGACATGCTGGTATTAGAGCAAAATGCCTGTTTAGTTTTAACCGATTCCGGCGGAGTGCAGAGAGAAGCTTATTATTCAGGCACACCCTGCCTGATTTTAAGGTTAGAAACTGAGTGGACAGATATGTTAGGCTCCGATTTCAGATTGCTGAAAGATATTGATAAATTGGAAAGACTGAATTTCACTGCCCGAAAACCAAAGCCCCTGCGTTTGACCTTCAAACCCAGCCAGAAAATAGCTTCGATTTTGAGCCGTGCAGCTGTATCAGGAAAAAGATAAAGAGTATTTCCGCCAAATCAGAAAAGAGCTAATCGCTCTAATCGAGGGGAAGGATAACCGCATCCTTGAAATCGGCTGTGCCGAAGGCCAGACTGGCGCCGAACTCAAGCGCCAGGGTAAAGCCAAAGAAATAATCGGCATCGAATTAGTCGAAGAGGCGGCCAGAGTAGCCCGCCAGTATCTGGATCAGGTCATAGTGGGTGACATTGAAAAGCTGGAACTTCCCTTTCCTCAGGAGCATTTTGATTATATCTTAATGGGCGACGTGTTAGAGCATTTAATCGACCCCTGGAGCTGCCTGAAGAAGCTGCGCCCCTATCTGAAGAAAGAGGGAAGGCTGGTGGCTTCGATACCGAATGTTAATCATATCAGGGTGATATTCGATTTGATTGTCAGGGATAGGTGGGAATATCAGGGTGGCGGAGGATTATTGGACAAGACCCACTTGCGGTTTTTTACTAATAAGTCGATAAGAGCGATATTTGAAGATTGTGGGTATCATATAGTCCAAATAGATAGAGTTTCAACTCCGCGAAAATGGGTTAAGGTCTTAAATTCAGCCAGCTTGGGTATATTTAAAAGGTTCTTAACTTATCAATTTCTGATGGTGGCAAGAAAGTCACTATGAATAAATTCGCCAGTCAGAGCTATTACTTTCTTCCCATTTTAATTCTCAGCACCGCACCTTTAGAAAAGCTCAGCTGGAAAATCGGATTTACATTAAGGCCAGTCATGATACTTTCATTTATTGCATTTTTCCTCTGGCTTATTAAATCACTGGTGACTGCTTTTGCCGTAAGCAGAGAAGTTAGACAACTTTTGACAGTTTTCTTTCTCATGACTATGACTTTTTTGTTAGCCTCAATAAATTCTCTTGAGCCTGTTATTAGCATGCGTCACACAACCTTATACTTCACTTTATTTTTGTTAGCTTTTATTATGATAGATTTTATTAAGGATATAAATAAGCTAGCCCTTTTTGTAAAAGTGTGGATGGCCATTGGCGTAGTTATGTGTACTTACGGCCTCTTGCAGTTTGTAGGACCATTTTATGGATTTGATGTCGATAAAGTTTTTTTCGGACTACTATATTCGCAACCAGAAACCTTCAGTCTTCAAAGAATTATCAATCCGGGTGTTCGCTCTTATTCCCTATTCGGCGACGCCAACAATTTTGCAGGCTATTTAACTACGGTTCTCCCCTTTTTCATTTGCTCTCTTTTCTCTTATAACAAATCGGGGAATTGGCGCCTGAAACTACTGCTCTGGTTCTTCGCGATTTTTGTACTGGTAAGTCTCATTTTGACTCTTTCCAGAAGCGGGGGCTTGGGGCTTATGGCTATTTTTGGTGTCATACTGATTCTGAAACGAAGAATTCTGCTACGTTTGACTGGTATGAAGTTCTGGGTGGCAGGGATACTGATAGTATTCCTATTAGTTTGGCAGTTTGGCGCAATTATCATCCCCTTGATCGAAAAGAGATTAACCGAGACCGGGTCTGCCAAAATTCACTTATTTGTAGCTGAATCAGCCATAAAACTGTTTCTAATGAGCCCTCTAACCGGTGTGGGCTTAGGGAACTTCGGCCCTGCTTACGGTAAATTCTTCAACCCAGGTTATGAGTATTATAATGCCCACTCTACTTTTCTGACTATTCTATCCGAGACTGGCATAATTGGTTTTGTGCTTTACATGAGTTTTTACGGTTTCGTGCTCAAGCAAATAATTAAATTTAGAAAACATTCAAGAGGTTATAATAAGGAAGTTATAGGAGATGGATTGTTAACTGCCTTTATTGGATTAATGGCAGCCAATATATTCTACCAAAATTTTACTTACCAGTTTTTCTGGGTATTTTTGGCTCTGGGTTTTGCGGCTGGAACTTTAGTGAGAAATTCCACTTCGATTCCAGTTAAATATGTGTAAGACTGTATCGATTCAGCTTCCCACCCATAACCGGAGGGACACTCTTCAGAAATGTCTGCAAGCTCTTTTTCGTCAGAACTATCCCAATGAATTAATGGAGATAATTGTTGTAGATGATGGTTCCACGGATGGGACTGAGCAATTTCTGGCTGAACTTGTCAGAAACATTCCAATCGAGGTAAAGTATTTCAGGCAGGACAATCAGGGACCAGCTAGGGCGAGAAATAGAGGAATTGCGTCCACTGATAAAGACATAATTCTCATGACTGACGATGACGTAATTGCCGACCTTAATCTGGTCAAAGAGCACATGGAGTGGCATAACCGTTATGTTTCTGAACAGGTCTCTATTTTAGGGTATGTTACATGGTCTCCTGAGGTAAAAGTTTCCGAATTCATGTGGTGGTGTGAAAACGGCGGGCCTTTAACCAGGTATTATATGATCACGGACCAGCTTGAAGTAGACTTCGGTCACTTTTATTCTGGCAACATCTCCTTAAAAAGAACGTTTCTGCAGAGGAATCTATTCGATCCGGATTTTTACTTTGGATTTGACGATTTAGAGTTAGGATACCGACTTTATCGGCAAGGACTTAAAATAATGTACAACAAAAGAGCAGTGGGATACCATCTCGCAACCTACGACCTGACACGATTAGAAAGAAGATTGGTCGATATCGCTGAATCTGCAATAGTCCTGCACAAAAAGTGGCCGGAGCTCCAAAGGAAAGTAGGCCGTCCGAGATCAATATTAATTTTGAAATTAGTCGAACTAATTAGCACTCTTCTCTATCCTTTGGCCAGAGTATTGAAGTGGAAGAAAGTAATATACCGTTTTCGCTATCAGAATCGACTGTCGATTGCTTATGCCAGAGCCTATTTTGATAAGATTAGATAGAGATTAGAGATGAAAATCGCTTACGATGCCAGGATGATCTACGGAAACTACAGCGGCGTGGGACAGTACAGTCTGAATCTACTTAGGGCTCTGTCCAGAATTGATAGGCAAAACCAATATCTTGTCTTAGCAAGGAATAGCTTTAGTAGTAATCTACCTGATAACTTCAGGATCGTGAATCTTGACTATTACCCTTTAAGTTTCCGGACTCTGTATGGACTCAGGCGGGTGTTGACTAAGCTAGGAACACAAATTTTTCACTCACCTTTTAACCTCTGTCCTACAAATCTGCCGATTCCAACTATCGCTACTATCCACGATTTGATGCCACTCTTGCTTCCTAAGTTTTTTCAGGGACGCCATCTGCTTCTTAAAATCTATGCAAACCATTTTATCCGCTTCTCCTTGTCACAATCTCTGAGTAAAGCCAGCTGTATTGTGTCTGTTTCCAACAACACTAAAAATGATATTGTTAATCTGGGACTTGCTCCTGCTATCAAAATAAGGGTTTGTCATAACGCTCCTGCTTTATCATCTGCAGTGTTAACAAGTAGCAGCCCGGAAGACAAAAGAAAAGATGAGGCCAAATTAAGAATCTTAACTATAGGTCAAACTAGGCCTCACAAAAACTGGTGGAAACTCATTCGGGCTTTCAGGATTCTCAAAGACAAAGTAAAGCAGGGAACCCTGATTTTAGTCTCCTCAGATGACCGTAATCTTAAATCCATCAAGACCTTAATCTCAGAGCTGAAGTTTAAACCAGAGGAAATCTCCATTCTCGGATATCAAACTCAGGAAGAATTAGTCAGACTCTATAAATCTTCAGACCTGTTTGTCTTCCCCTCACTCTACGAAGGTTTTGGCCTGCCTCCCTTGGAAGCTATGGCTTGTGGCGTGCCGGTGGTTGCCTCCAATCGCGGGTCGCTTCCAGAGGTTTTGGGAGATGCCGCATATTTCGTCAATCCGGAAAGCGAAGAGGACATTGCCGCTGGGATGCAGAAGGTTCTGGAGGATTCCCAGTTGAGAGATAACTTGATTCAAAAAGGGTACCAGCAAGTCAAGAAATATTCCTGGGAAAAGACTGCTAGACAGATTCTGGACATTTACGACGAAGTTTACCAGGAAACCAAGAAATGAAAATCCTCCACATCTACAAAAACTACCACCCAGTCTTAGGCGGGATTGAAAATCACATCAAATTAGTCTGCGAAGAGCTGGCTAAAGAGCCCGGCTATCAGATGAAAGTAGTCGTGACCAACGGGAATTTTAGCACTGAAAAGCAAGTCATCAACGGGGTAGAGGTAATAAAGTGCGGCAAAATGTTTGAATTGGCCTCCACGCCAGTCAGTCTCTCTATGTACTGGCATTTAAAGCAACTTAAGCCGGATGTGGTGCACTTTCATTTTCCTTATCCGCCTGGGGAATTGTTCGGCTGGCTGAATTATCGCAGATTTTCAACCAAATTTGTCCTGACCTATCATAGTGACGTGGTAAGACAGTCGGCCATCATGCGACTGTACCTGCCTTTGTTCGATAGATTCTTAAAACGGGTGGATTATGTGATTGCCACCAGTCCGGACTACGCCAGAAGCTCAGCTGTGCTTGGAAAAGTTCAATCAGGCAAATTAAGAATAGTACCATTCGGGATAAATTCAGATTTATTCCTGCGACCATGCCAGAAAGAAGTTTTGGCGCTTAAAGAAAAATTCGGGACGCGGGTGGTAACCTTTGTGGGAAAATTGCGTTACTATAAAGGGCTGGAATACTTAATTAGGGCCGCTAAAGAAGTAGAGGCCAAATTCCTCATAATCGGAAAAGGCCCTCAAGATGCGCAATTGCGCAAGTTAGTCGGTGATTATGGATGTAAGGACAAAGTGACCTTCCTGGGGGAGATTGACAATCAGAGCTTAGTCAATTATTTATATGCCAGTGAGGTTTTTGTCCTGCCGTCAATTTATAGGAGCGAGGCTTTCGGTATCTCCATGCTAGAGGCGATGACCTGTGGTCTGCCGGTAATTAGCACGGAATTGGACACCGGAACCAGTTTTGTCAATCAGCACCTGAAAACCGGGCTGGTGGTTAAACCAGCTGACGCTGAGGCTTTAGTGGAAGCTATCAACCGTCTCCTGGATGATGAAAAATTGAGAGGGCAATTAGGAGAAAATTCAAAGCTTCGAGTCCAACAAGAATTTATATTTTCGAAAATGCTGCAGAGAATAAAGGAGATATACAATAGCTAAGAGAAACCTAATCACCGGCGGGGCCGGCTTTATCGGCTCTCATCTGGCCGAGCGGCTTTTGACTCGCGGCGACGAAGTCTACGTGATAGACAACCTCTCCACCGGCAAGCTGGAGAATATTGCCCACCTGCGAAAAGACCCCAATTTTCACTTCACTTTAGGCAGCATTTCCGAAGAGCATTTGCTCCATCCGCTGATAGAAAAGTGCGACATCGTTTATCACTTAGCCGCCGCAGTGGGAGTCCGTTTAATCATAGAAAAACCGGTGGAAACCATCGAGACCAATATCTTGGGGACCGAAATGGTCTTAAAAGTTTCTAATCTGTACAAGAAAAAAGTAATCATTGCCTCTACTTCTGAGGTTTACGGCAAGACTGCTAAAGTCCCATTCCGGGAAGATGATGACTCGGTCTACGGACCGACCACCAAGAGCCGCTGGAGTTATGCCTGCTCCAAGGCCATCGACGAATTTCTGGCCCTGGCCTATTTCCATGAGAAGAAACTGCCGATGGTAATATTGCGGTTATTCAATACCATAGGTCCCAGACAGACCGGAAGATATGGCATGGTGGTTCCGACTTTCGTGCAGCAGGCCTTGCTCAGCCATCCCTTGACTGTTTTCGGCGACGGCACTCAATCTCGCAGCTTCACCTATGTCGATGATGTCGTAATTCTGATGATTAAGCTGGCAGAGGATCCTCGGGCTGAAGGGGAGGTCTTCAACATCGGCAATGGGCATGAAATCAGCATAAAAGAGCTGGCCTTGAAAATAAAGGAGATGGCCGGGAGCAGTTCGGAGATTATCCACATCCCTTATGACCAGGCCTATGAGCGGGGATTCGAGGATATGCACCGCCGGGTGCCAGATATAAGCAAGGTCATAAAATTTACTGGCTATAAACCTCAGCTCTCTCTGTCTGTGAGCCTGCAGAAAATTATTGAATACCACCGCCAGTAAGTGTATATTGGCATGATTATGGAAAACCGACTTTGGGTTTGGGCGGTTTCTTTTCTCTCAGTACTTTGCTTAACCCCTTTGGCTATTAGGCTGGCCCGGCACTTTGACTTCTTAGATTATCCTAAGGGGCATAAATCCCATCAAAGACCCACCCCTCTTTTGGGTGGAGCAATAATTTTCACCGGTTTGAGTCTGGGACTAGGTCTGGCTTTAAGCCTGGGCTGGATAGAGCTGTCTAAGACTTTAATCGGATTCTATCTTGCCTCCAGCCTAATGCTGATTCTGGGATTGGTCGATGACAAAACCGGGCTTTCTCCCTTCAGAAAATTTGCAGGACAGGTGGCGGCAGCCCTAATTTTTCTCTCCTTTTATGACCCCAGCGTTACCGGCTTTGGATTTCCCCTGGGCTTCTTCTTGTCATTGTTCTGGCTGGTGGGATTAGTCAATGCCTTAAATTTTTTAGACAATATGGATGGCCTGTGTTCCGGATTAAGCCTGATTGCCAGCTTAGCTTTCGCAGTATTGGCTTTCTTAGAACAACAGACCTTGCTATTGGTCATAAGTCTGGCTTTAGCCGGAAGCTATTTGGCATTCTTAAAATACAATCTCTCTCCCGCAAAAATTTTTCTAGGCGATGCTGGTAGCCTCTTGAGCGGTTTTGCCTTAGCCAGTTTAGGATTGCTGTTTGTCTCGGAAGTGCGTACTCAATATGCAGTCATTGTCCCGATTCTGATTTTAAGCTACCCGATTTTTGACATCTCTTTTGTCACCCTGACCAGGCTCAAGCAGGGGAAAAAAATTTATCAGGGAGGTTTGGACCATTCTTCCCATCGCTTGGTATATTTGGGTGTCACTTCTCAGAAGGCAGTGAGGGGGATATTCTTGATTTCTCTCTTTTTGGCCGCCACCGGAGTGCTTACTTTTTACGTTTTCGATTCTCCGGTCAGGGTTCTGATACCCTTGAGCCTGGCCTTTGCCCTGACCATCTTCGGCATTCACCTGCACCGCAACTTCGTCCATTTCAAAGAGAAATTGCTTTTGATACTCTTCGACATTGTTTTGGTAAATCTAGCCATTCTTATACCCGGCCAAGTATTTTCAAATCTACAGCCAAGCAATCTGAAAATGGCCGGTCTACCCTTTGACCAGTTTACCTTAGCCATTTTGCTGAGCTTTTTCTGGGTCAATTTGTTCGCGGTGGCCGGATTGTACGAATTCTACTGGGGCATTACGATTAAGGAAGAACTGAAGGCTCTGGCCAAAACTGTCTTGGGAGGCGGACTGATATTATTTCTTTTGGTTGGAAGACAAATCCTCTTTTCAACCGAAATTACTCTTGGATTTGCGTTTTATATTCTGAGTCTTGTGGCAGCGATGGGCCTTTACCGGAGTTTTTTCATCCTGGCCCACCGCCGGCTGGCGCAGTCGGGGAAGCTTCACTATCCGGCTTTAATCCTGGGAACTGAAAAGAATGCCCAACTGGTCTGGCAGGAATTCAGCACAAGGCCAAAATTCCCCTTCAAGATTACCGGTTTCATAGACGAAAATCACGGTTCTACAAAAAACACACTACCCCGGCCAGTTGTGGGAAGGGTGGAGAATTTGGAAGAGACCTTGCGCCAGAATCAGGTCAGGGAGGTTCTGATAGCAGTTGAACCCAGTTGGCCCGGCTCTTTGAGTGAAGTACTGGAAACCACCCAGAATTTAGAAGTCAATTTCAGAATCAGAAATAATCTCTTAGAGCGCGTCAGAGGCAGAAAGATAGTCCCTTTAGCAGAGAATTCATTCTATAAAGTCTATCCCTCCCAGATGAGAGCCTGGGAATGGGGCGCTAAACGGTTAACCGACCTGACCATTGCGGCTGGAATACTGCTCATGGCCTCACCAGTCTTGGCAGCAATCTATCTGTGGCTCAAAATAAAGCAAAAGCAGTCACCCCTAGCTTCCTTCCAGATTCTGGGCCGGAACGGGAAGCTGGCTAAGGTCTACTGCTTTGATCCCAGCCTAAAAGATAGTATCTGGCGGTATCTTCCGGCTTTATTTTCAGTCCTCAGTGGTGATTTGAGCTTGATAGGCCCCGGCTGGGTAAAAGTGGAAAAAGACGAAAACCCGAAATTACTCTATACTATTCATGAAGAGAAATTAAGAGTCCGACCAGGTTTGATACATCCCGGCGTTAATGGCATCGGTTCACAAACTAATGGAGGTCACCTGACCGGTGGCACAGACCTGGAGTACGTGGAGAGAATGTCGTTCACCTCTGATTTAGGAGTCCTCATTAAAACTCTCGCCCGCCCCTTGACCAAGCTGATTTTTTAACTACATGCTGGATCTGAAGTTTATACGCGAAAACAGAGACAAAGTCTCTGCAGCCATTCGCCATAAGCATGAAAAAGTCGACCTGGAGGAGCTATTAAATTCAGACGAAAAACGTCGTAAGTTAATCTCTCAGGCAGACTTATTAAAGCAGGAGCGTAACAAAGCCTCGGTCTTAATCCCTCAGTTGAAAAAGGAAGGGAAAGATACGCAGGCGGAGCTGTCCCGGATGAAAGAGATTTCCGACCGGATCAGTCTATTGGATGGTGAATTAAAGGATGTTGAAGATCAGATTGAGTATCTGCTTTTGAGGATTCCCAACATCCCGCATGAAAGCGTCCCGGTTGGAGAAAATGACTCAGCCAATGTAGTAGTCAGAGAATGGGGCAAGAAGCCTGAGTTCGACTTTCAGCCCCGGACCCACAGGGAGATAGGGGAGATGCTCGGTCTAATTGATTTACCTCGCTCAGCCAAAATCTCCGGCTCCAACTTTGCGTTGTTTATCGACCGGGGTGCGAGATTAGAGCGAGCCTTAATCTCCTTTATGCTCGATTTACACACCAAACAGCACGGTTACAAAGAGGTTTGGCCTCCGCATTTAGTCACCCGACAGAGTATGACCGGCACCGGCCAGTTGCCCAAATTGGAAGAGGATATGTATCGCTGCGAGGTGGATGATTTATTCTTAATTCCCACCGCAGAGGTCTCGGTTACCAATCTACATCGGGATGAGATTTTAAAAACCGAAGATTTGCCTATTTATTATACTGCCTATACTCCCTGCTATCGCCGGGAAGCCGGCACCTATGGCAAAGAAACCCGCGGTCTGATTCGCGTTCACCAGTTCGACAAAGTGGAAATGGTTAAATTCGTCAGTCCGGAGACTTCCTATGAAGAATTGGATAGGCTGGTTGTCAATGCAGAGCAGGTTTTGCAGTTGTTAGAATTACCATATCGGGTCAGGCTTCTCTGTACCGGGGACCTGAGTTTCGCGGCGGCCAAGTGTTACGATTTAGAGGTCTGGGCCCCAGGAGTGGGCAAATACTTAGAGGTTTCATCCTGTAGCAACTTTGAAGACTTCCAGGCACGCAGAATGAATATCAGATACCGCCCCCAAACCGGCGCCAAACTTGAATTCGTGCATACCTTGAACGGCTCAGGTCTGGCTCTCCCCCGCACGGTTGTCGGAATTCTGGAGAACTACCAAACTAGAAGGGGTACGGTCCGGGTTCCCCGCGTCTTACAGCCTTATCTAGACGGCTCAGACGAGATTTCTTAAATGCCCTGGCGCTCTTCCCGGCAAAAATTCTCGGTGGACTACAAAGGGGTCTCGCTCTCCTATAAGATTTTCTTAGTGGGAGGATTCTTGTTGGTGGGGCTGGTTTTTTTCTATTACACCCAGGATGTGGTTAACCGTCTGAAGGAAGACTCCCGCAAAGTGCTAACCACCTACGCCAAATTATGGCAGTTGGTGGCCAGCGGCTCTCCAGGCGGGGAAGAGGTGAGCATCCTTTTCGAAGAGGTGATCCAGAAGAGCAATTTTCCCATAGTCATAACCGACCCGGAGGGGAATCCCATTGCCTGGCGCGAAATTCCCCAGGTTCCGGAAGATGACACCACCCTGGCCGGAAGGGAAAAACTTCAAAAGATAATGAAGAAGATGGATGAGTCTCGCGAGCCGATACCGATTTATTATGAGGCCGATGAAGAGAAGCGGCTTTTGAATCTCCTGCACTACGGGGACCCACACTGGATTGCCCGTTTGCACTACATCCCCCTAATTGAAATCGGGATTATGACCCTGTTCATCCTGATCGGTTTCCTGGGTTTTTTGAATATCAAGAGAAGCGAACAGCAATCCATCTGGGTGGGGATGGCCAAGGAGACCGCCCATCAGTTAGGCACCCCCATCTCCTCTCTGATGGGCTGGCTGGAGCATTTGCGGCAGCAAAAAAATAATTCCACGGAGCAGGCCTCAATAGACATATCCTCAGAAATGGAGAAAGATATCCAGAGGCTGGAGAAGATAGCGGCCCGCTTCAGCCAGATCGGCTCGCCGCCTGAATTGACAACCGTAGACTTGAATCAAGTGATAAAAGATGCAGTCGGGTACTTCCAGCAGAGGTTACCCTATGCCGGTTCCGGAGTGAAAATCAAAGAAAATCTAAACGAGGAGAGCCAAATCCCCGGAAATGCGGAACTCCTCTCCTGGGTACTGGAAAATATGTTGAAGAATTCTTTGGAGGCGGTAGACCCCAAGAATGGAGTTATCGAGGTCTCCCTGCAGACCGACTCAAGAAAAAAGTGCGCGCTTATCACCATTACCGATAACGGACGAGGAATCCCTGCCAAGGACCATAAGAAAATTTTCTCTCCTGGCTTCACCACCAAGAAAAGAGGGTGGGGTCTGGGCTTATCCTTGGCCAAAAGAATAGTAGAGCAGTACCACCAGGGGAAAATCCATTTAATTGAAAGCATATCCGGAGTCAGGACTGAATTTAGAATACTCCTCCCCTTGAGCGCTTAAAGAACACTGGCCAGAATCGAGTTGACACGCAAGGTTGCTGAAACGTATTGATTTAGTAATACAATGAGCCAAATCAGATGAAGGAAGAGACCAAAGAGATACTCTGGGTGGATGACGAGATAGATTTACTCAAATCCCAGATAATGTTTTTAGAGCAGAAGAACTACAAAGTCACCCCGGCCAAAAACGGGGATGACGCCATTGAGCTGGTCAAGTCCAAGCCCTTTGACCTGATGCTCTTGGACGAGATGATGCCCGGGAGAGGCGGTCTGGCCACCTTAGAGGAAATCAAGAAGATTTCGCCCAATCTGCCGGTCATCATGGTGACCAAGTCAGAAGAGGAGAGCCTGATGGAGGAGGCCATCGGCCAGAAAATCGCCTTCTACATCACCAAGCCGGTCAACCCCAGTCAGATACTCTCAGTGGCTAAAAAGATTTTAGAAGAAAAGAAAATCAGGGGGGAAAGAGTGGTCCGGGACTACGTCTCCGAATTCCGCAAGATTCAAGTTTTATTACAGAGCGGACCTAACTGGCAGGACTGGATCGAGATTCACAAACAGCTCTCATTATGGGACCTGGAGACGGAAGGAGTGCAGGACAAGAGCCTATTAGAAAGTCATCAGGGCCAGAAAAGAGAGTGCAACGTAGAATTCGGCAAAACCATGGAAAGAGTCTATCCCGGCTGGCTGAATTCTAAGGATGGCCCCACCTTTTCTCCGCATATAGTCAAGAAGCATCTTTTCCCTCTGTTGCAGGCTCAAAAACAGGTCTTTTTCATTGTCTTAGACTGTATGCGCCTAGACCACTGGTACGCCATCCAGCCCATCTTGGAAGAAATGTTTAACATTCAGGTCGATTACTACTTTTCTATTCTCCCCACGGCCACTCCTTATTCCCGCAATGCCATCTTCTCCGGCCTGTTCCCGGATGAATTAGCCCAGAGATTTCCCGAATACTGGAAAGGGAAAGAGGACACTGACGCCTCCCGCAACCGGAATGAGAGACAGCTCTTGGATGCCCAGTTGAAAAAGCTGGGCTTAGTTTTCAAATCCGAGCCTAAATACGTCAAAGTCTTGGACCTGGCTGAAGCGGAGAATTTAGCCCGAAAAATCTCATCTTACGCCAGTACTCCCTTACTCTCTATTGTGGTAAATTTCTTAGACATCTTAGCGCATGGCCGCTCAGAGTCGGAAATTCTCTTAGAGATTGCCCCGGATGAAGCCGCCTTCCGCTCCCTGATGAAGACCTGGTTTATGCATTCCCCGCTGTTAGAGACTCTGCGATATATCTCAAAGCAGGACTGCGTGGTGGTCTTTACCACTGACCACGGTTCGGTCTTAGGCACCCGCGGAAATTTAGCTTATGGAAAAAAGGACACCTCAACCCACCTCCGCTATAAGTATGGAGATAACTTAAACTGCGACCCCAAAGGGGCGATTTTAGTAAAAGACCCTAAATTGTATCGCTTGCCCTCTTACACACTGGCCACTACCTATATTTTCTGCAAAGAAGATTACTACTTTGTCTATCCCACCAACTACCATGAGTATGAACGGGAGTACCGCAACAGCTTCCAGCATGGGGGAATCTCTTTGGAAGAGATGATTCTTCCGGTTGCCACGCTGCGGCCACAGTAAAGTGGCTCAGACTCTCAAAATTAAATCAAGCTCTCCTGAAGAGACGCGCAAAATCGCCGTCACCATAGCCAAAAGGTTAAAGCCGGGGATGGTCGTGGCTCTGACCGGAGTTTTAGGGGCGGGGAAGACCACCCTGATTCAGGGGATTTGCCAGGGTTTAGGTACAGAAATTCCAGCCAGCTCACCTTCTTTCGTAATTGTCAACAATTATCCGGGCGTAATCTCCATCTATCATCTGGACCTGTATCGTTTGAAAAACCTGCAGGAATTGATTGACTTGGGCTATGAGGAATATTTTTACGGCGAGGGCATCTGTTTAGTAGAGTGGGCCGAAAAGGCCCAAGAACTCCTTCCGGCTCAGAGATGGGACATCGAATTGAAGATTGTAGATGAAAACCAGAGAGAAATTTTAGTCACTGAGCGGACTTAAGAATTGAAAATTTTAGGTTTAGATTCTAGCCAGGAGAGACTGAACTTAGGAATAATCGAGGAGGAAAAAATTCTGGCTGAAAAAAGCCTAGGAGCTAAAGGCAGGTTAGCCGAAGTCATTGTTGGCGAAATCGATAAAACGCTCAGAGAAGTGAAACTTAATTTGTCCCAGCTTTCCGGTCTGGCGATTTCCATTGGTCCAGGCTCTTACACTGGCCTGCGGGTAGGCCTCTCCGTGGCTAAGTCCTTAGCCTGGAGTAATAAACTCCCTTTAATGGCAGTTCCGACCTTTGAGATTATTGCTTATCAGTATTCAGAGAAAGAATCAACAGTTGCCGTAATCATTCAGTCCAGGCAGGGGGAGATTTTAGGCGGTCTCTATGATTACAAAGGCTCAATTCCTGTTCAAAAAGGAGAATATCTTGTGTGTGGCCTGGATAAACTGGCTCAATTAGTACCTGATGACGCAATAGTTTTGAGATTGGGAGAAAACCCGACAGAAGAAATACTTGAAAAAGTCTTGCCTGACAGAAAGATTCTGATTAAGAATGAGATTATTATTCCCCGAGGACCCAGCGTGGCTGTATTGGGTCTGGAAAGATTGAAATCAGGACGGACCGCAGACCCAAAGAGCATTGAGCCAATTTACTTACAGAAGGCCATTTATCGCTCCAAAATCGCCAATGAGTGGATATCTTATCCGGCCAATGAGCCAGGCTGATTTAGAGACGGTCATACAAATGGAGCAGGAGGCCTATTCTGACCCCTGGACCAGGGGCATGTTTGCCGACCACCTGGCTTCTTTAAGCTCGCTGGATTTGGCGGTTGAAAAAAATAAGGAGATTGTCGGCTATGCCTGCAACACAGTTATCCCAGAATATATTTTGGCGATTGACAACTTCACAATTAAAAAAGAATATCGGAAGAGAGGGATTGGAACATTTTTGCTGAACGAAATTTTGAAGAAAGGAAGAGAAATAAAAATCGGCACCTTTACCTTAGAGGTCAGAGAATCCAATTTTGCGGCAATAGCACTGTATAATAAGTTCGGATTCCGGGTTGCTGGCAGGCGGAAGAGATATTATCATTCTCCGGTGGAAGATGCCTTAATCATGACCAGGAAAGAGTAATGGCGGAGTGGTTTAAGAAGATAAAGGAAGGGATTACCCCCGGTGATAAGAAGGAAATCCCGGGGGGTCTGTGGACCAAATGCACGGACTGCGGGGAGATAATGTATGTCAAAGCCCTGGAGACCAACCTGTGGGTTTGCCCTAAGTGTAATTTCCATTTCCGGATTAGAAGCCGGGATTACATCGCTTTGCTGTTAGACGAGGGCAAGTTAGAGGAATACGACCAGAATTTAATCTCCGCCGACCCCCTTAAATTCAGAGACTCCAAGCGCTATCCGGACCGCATCAGAGATTCCATAAAAAAATCAGAGCTGAATGACGCCATCATCACCGGCATCGGGCAGGTAGGTGGTATAAAAATCAGCTTCGGGGTGATGGAATTCGGTTTTATAGGCGGCTCTATGGGTTCGGTGGTCGGCGAAAAGGTTGCCCGCTGCATCGAGCGCTCCTTACAGCAAAAAATCCCTTTGGTCATAGTCTCCTGCTCAGGGGGGGCCAGAATGCAGGAGGGAATTCTGTCTTTGATGCAGATGGCCAAGACCTCGGCGCTGTTGGCCAAACTGCACCAGCAGAAGATTCCTTATATCTCCGTTCTGACCAATCCCACCACTGCCGGAGTAATGGCCAGCTACGCCTCCTTAGGGGACGTGATAATTGCCGAGCCCAAAGCTCTTTTGGGCTTTGCTGGTCCCAGGGTGATTCAGCAGACCATCGGCCAGGAGTTGCCTCCCGGGTTTCAGAGCTCGGAATTTTTTCTGGAGCACGGCTTTTTAGACATGATTGTGGATAGAAAGGATTTGCGCAGAACTCTCTTACTTTTGCTGCAATATCTTACTTCTGGCAACAATTCCCTTGAATGAATTACGGGCAGTGTCTGAATTATCTTTACGGCCTGCAGAAATTCGGGATTAAGCTAGGCCTGGTAAATACGGCCAAATTATTAAATTATCTGGGCAACCCTCATTTCAAATATCCCACCATTCACATCGCCGGCAGTAATGGCAAAGGCTCGGTCTGTGCCATGTTGGAATCTATCCTCTGCGCGGCCGGTTACAAAGCTGGGCTCTATACATCTCCGCATCTGGTAAGCTTCACCGAGCGTATCAGAATCTGCCGAAAGGAGATTGAGCCGGATTTCATCACCGAATTTGTCAATCAACTGAAGACCAGAATCGACCGGGACCAATACACTTTCTTCGAGGTCACCTCGGCTTTGGCCTTTCTCAATTTTGCTGAAAAAAAAGTTGATTTAGCGGTCATTGAGACTGGCTTAGGGGGGAGATTAGACTCCACTAATTTGGTTCAGCCGGAAGTGGTGGGGATTACTTCCATTTCTCTGGAGCATACTGATATTTTAGGAAAAACCTTGAAAAAAATAGCCTGGGAAAAAGGGGGGATTATAAAGGAAAATGTTCCTACGGTTATTGGAAATTCAGGGCCATTGGTGGTAAAAACTTTAAAACAAATTTGTAAGAAGAGAAAGTCCGGATTTGTCTCCATTCATAGTACTTCCAGCTGGCAGATAAACAGTATGGGATTGCGGGGGACAGGGTTTGACGCAAGGACAGATGGTAAACGATATTCAAATCTATCCGTGAATTTGGCTGGCAGACATCAGGTGGAAAATGCGGTCTTTGCCCTGAATGTTGTGGAGCAGTTGAAGCAGAAAGGCTGGCGTCTTTCAGATAGGGCCGTAAAGCATGGATTGAAGTCAGTTTTCTGGCCGGCTCGTTTTGAAATCTGGCGCAAGAGACCATTGACCATACTGGATGCGGCTCACAATCCGGCGGGTATGAAAGTGCTGGTAAACACCTTCCAAGAGCTTCTGCCCGATAAAAAAGTCAATTTCCTCTTCGGGGTGATGGCAGACAAAGATTATACCCAGATGTTAAGAATCCTGTCGCCGATCGCAGAAAGGATTATGCTGGTCAGCCCTAAGATTGAGAGGGCAGCCAGAACATCCGATTTACGAGAAATAGTCAAGAAATTAGGAATTGAATACAGAGTGGTAGGCTCGGTCAAATCAGGCTTTAGTCAATTACTCAGACAAAGTTCAAAGGATGATATAATCTGCGTGTGCGGGTCGCATTATTTGATAGGGGAGCTTTTGGGCTGATTTAGAGAAAACCTGTTTCGCTTCCGGTAAGGAGCTTCACATTAGTCAAAATCGTATTATATTTGGATAGGTTTAAAAACTGAATTCTTGATTAACATGTCTAAAGCCGAATTCAAATTAGTTTCCGATTACGAGCCTAAAGGGGACCAGCCCCAGGCCATTCAGCAGCTGAGTGAAGGAATCCTGCGCGGAGATAAGTATCAGACCCTATTAGGAGTGACCGGCTCAGGCAAGACTTTCACCATGGCCAATGTGATTGCCCAGGTTGGTAAACCGACTCTGGTCATTTCCCATAACAAGACTTTGGCGGCCCAGCTCTACGGAGAGCTGAAAGGCTTCTTCCCTCACAATGCAGTAGAGTTTTTCATCAGCTATTACGACTATTACCAGCCCGAAGCTTATTTGCCCTCTACTGATACCTATATCGCCAAAGACACCTCCATAAACGATGACATAGACCGCCTGAGACTGCGCTCTACCGCTTCTTTGTTCGAAAGAGAAGATGTGGTCATTGTGGCTTCGGTCTCCTGCATATACAACTTAGGGTCTCCAAAAGAATATAAAGACGAAACGCTCTTCTTAGAGACCGGACAGAAATTGGAACGGGACGAGATTCTAAGACAGCTGATTTCCATTCACTATTCCCGCAATGACATCGAATTTGGCCGGGGGACTTTTCGGGTGCGTGGGGATGTGGTGGAAATACATCCGGCCTATGAAGAGACTGCGGTCAGAGTGGAGATGTTCGGCGACGAGATTGAAAAGATTACCGTGGTCAACACCTTAACCGGAGAGCTCTTAGAGCAGAAGAATAAGATTGCCATCTATCCGGCCCGGCACTTTGTCACCACCTCCCCTCAATTGGAGGAAGCCATCCGCAACATTGAAATCGAATTAGCCCAGAGATTAGAATTTTTCCGTTCCCAGAACAGATTGTTAGAAGCCCAGCGCCTGGAATCGCGCACCAAATATGACATCGAGATGATGCAGGAGATAGGCTACTGCTCAGGAATCGAAAATTACTCCCGTCATCTGTCTGGCCGCCTGCCAGGAGAAAGACCCAGCTGTCTGATAGACTTTTTTCCTCGGGATTTTCTTATGATAATTGACGAATCCCATCAGACCATTCCCCAAATCAGGGGTATGTACAACGGTGACCGCTCCCGCAAGGAAGTCTTGGTAGAATATGGATTCCGCCTCCCCTCGGCCCTGGACAATCGGCCTCTCACCTTCGAGGAATTTGAAACCCTGACCAATCAGGTGATTTTTGTCTCTGCCACGCCGGCTGAACATGAATTGGAGAAAAGTAAAGGGGTGGTGGTGGAACAGCTAATTCGCCCCACCGGCATCATCGACCCGCAGATTACGGTTCGCCCGATTGCCACTCAGGTGGATGATTTAATCGAAGAAATCCGGATAAGAAATGAAAGAAAAGAGAGGGTCTTAGTAACTACCCTGACCAAAAGAATGGCCGAGGATCTGGCTGATTATCTTGCCCAGTTAGACATTAAGGTGCGCTATCTTCATTCAGAAATAGATGCCTTTGAGCGGGTTGACATTTTACGAGACTTAAGACTGGGTGAATTCGATGTCATCGTGGGTATAAATCTGCTGAGAGAAGGCTTAGACCTGCCGGAAGTCTCTCTGGTGGCCATCCTGGACGCAGACAAGGAGGGGTTTTTACGCTCGGAGCGCTCTTTAATTCAGATTGCCGGCCGGGCAGCCAGGAACAAAGCCGGCGAAGTAATCCTCTACGCCGACGAAATCACCGAATCGATCCGCCGGGCAATGCAGGAGACCGCCCGCCGGAGAAAGATTCAGCAGGAATATAATGAGAAGCATGGCATTATCCCCCAGACGATTTACAAGACCAGAGAGGAAATTCTGAGAACCACTACCTTTGCCGATTCCAGGACACCGGCGGTCAAAGAGACCGACCTGAGTTACCTGGAAAAATTAAGCCGGGAAGACCGACTTGAAATTCTGACCAAAGAGATGAAGAAGGCGGCGGCTAATCTGGATTTTGAGAGGGCGGCGCTGATGAGAGATGAGATTGCCAAGCTGAAGACTGAGGGGAAGAAGAAAAAAGTTTAGCCTTCACACTTTAACATCTCTTTTATCAAGAACTTTCAGGGTGGCCATAATTTTGTAGCGCCCAGCTCACCCCCGGCGAAGAGGGTACTCTCCTCCCCTAAGAGGGGAGGATTAAGGTGGGGTTTTGGTGCCAATGGATGGCAATTGGGAAAAGAAAACCTCACCCTGCCCTCTCCTCTTAGGAGAGGGTGTCAGGTTTCCTCAAAATGGGTGAGGATTTGATTTTTAGAATAAAAAGAAAAGGCAGGCATCCTTGCCTGCCTAATCAATACCCAAACCGTAAATTTCCCGTTTACTTTTTCCTTCTAAATCTAAATGCACCGATACCGCCCATACCGAGCAGACCGGAACCTAAGAGCAGCATCGTGGCTGGCTCTGGAATCGCCGTATTGTAGCCGAAATCGTCTATGGTGTAGAAGTTACCCGTATCATGCATCTTCACGTAGGCTATGTCGAAGAAGGCCGAAGTTATCGAGAGATAATAATTCAAGCCCGAAAAGCCGTCCGTGTTAGCGGCTGAGGCAATGCCCCCTACTAGTGCGTCTAAGGAATTATAGGCTTCAAAATAAAAAGTCGAATAACTGGTATACCAGACTTCGACATGATTGACCGGAGAACTGAAATCAACCCGGATAAGCGGGTCAGTATAAGAAAACAACACCCCGGTTCCGGAATGAGGCGGAAAGCCGGCAGAGTTGTGAATTCCAGGATACAATCCGTTGTCCAGTATCGTGGCGTCGGCTCCGAATGAGACTCCGGGATAATAGCCTCCCAGGTTGACATTTCCTCCACCGTAAATGCCGTTGTAATAGTGATGCAGGGCCGGTATTCCTTCAAAGTCCAGTACTACCAGACCCCAACTGGGGACAGTCATTAGCACAACCAGCGTCAAAGTACAGAAAATCTTTTTCACATTTCACCTCCTTCGCAATTCTTATTATCGGGTAAAGCAGGAGGCAGGCCGTCCTTTTGCCTGCCTCACACAAATACCCAAACCCCTTTAATGTTTCAAAGGGCTTATTTCTTTCTTCTGAATCTAAAAGCGCTCATTCCACCCATTCCGAGCAGACCGGAACCTAAGAGCAGCATGGTAGCCGGCTCTGGAACCGGGGAGTCGTAACGGATGTTGGAGAGCTGGACGAATCCGCCGTCATTGTGGAACTGCAGATAAGCAATGTCCCCGGCGAATGCATTGGTACCGGAGCCACTCAAACCTGCGAATATGCCCTGCGAGATTCCGCCTCCATCATAAGCCTCGATGGTTAGCAGATTCTCTCCAATTGTCCACCAGTCAAAGCTGAAGTAAGGACTGCTGTTGGCCAAGAGGATGGTTCCGCTGGTAGCGTCAACGCCATTCTGGGTTACAAATCCGTTGGAGATGCCGAAGTTCCCAAACACATTCGGGAACGGGTCCACAAATGGGTCGCGGTTGTCAATGTATCTATAAACATTGACGAATGAAACTCCCCAGGCTGGCAGGTACTGGTTGGTCAGGTTAATCTGAGTGCTGCCTCCCAGATTCAAGTCGTTGTTGTCGAAGTAAAGAGTCATTGGGATGGCAAAGGCAGTCGAGGAGACCAGAACCAGCGCCATTAAGACTGTCAATACTTTTTTCACTTTATCACCTCCTTGTCATTTAGTTTTTGGTTGCAATTCTCCACACGCGTATTTAAGCAGCAAACGTCATACCGAGTGGGCCAATAAAAACTTGTTGCTATTCAAGGGGTTAAGAAATGCAATGTTCGCGGAAAAATCGCGGTTTGTCAGGATTCCCGACAGTAATCCTGTAATATGACTGCCCTGAATATTACAACATATTGAAGGAAAACAGATTAGCCTTAGAGGTGGGGTGTCAGGAAAAGTTTATACCAGGTCTCAATTAGTCCGTTGATTGAAAAACTGTAGAATCTCCAGTCTGTTCCATAGTTTCTTAACCAACTCAGTGTCCCAGTGATTCTGTTTGCTGACCTTTTCCTGACTTAATCTTCTTCTGTTTTGAGAGTAAAGAAATCTGGCCAGCTCCAAAGTTTCTGGAGTATATTCAGGTAGTCTATTCTCAGCCAAGAGCCGGTCCACCAAGAACACGGCCAGATTGGCCGTAAAGATTCCGAATTTTCTGTTGGAGCACTCCACGAAAAGGTCAAAGCGGTTGCGCGGTTTTTCATAGCCGCAAGTGATGCCGCTACAGGTCTGCATTTTCCCGATGTTACACATCAAATCTATCATCACATGCTCGATTAAATGGGCAAAATCGGTACTGTCTCCCACCTTCTTGATCGAAATTCCGGAATTGAGCTTAGGAGCAGGCTGAGGTCCGATCCAGTTTTCACAGCACTTGTGCTGTGCCAGAGTAGGCAATACCGTCAAGAGCTGATTGAATACAAATGAAAAACTGCCATTTCCCTGGAAATGGTTATTGACTTCCAGGGTAATCCGCAACCGCTTTATGCCATTCTGGAAGTTTCTGTGTAAGTGGCTGATAGATGGAAACTTGCCGTAGGCAATCTCGATTATCTTCATATGCGACAGTTGGTTAGACTTGGCCATCGGGTACTCCTCAGGTATCTCTATTTTCATCGGCAAGCCCTCTAAGAAGTTAACTCTTGCGCTTGGGTGTCAGACAAGTATGTTGCTAAAATTAATACGTATTAATCTTGAATATAAAACTGACGATTTGCAAAAACTAAAGGAACTTTAAGATGGCCAAAGACTTAGTTTGCGGGATGGAAGTGAATGAATCAAGCGCCAAGCATACCTTTACTTACCAAAATCAAAATTTTTACTTCTGCTCTGACCCGTGTAAGAGGAAATTTATGACAGATCCGGAGAAATACCTTAGCAAAGAAGAAAAAAAACTTAGCTCTGCTCCCTCACAAGTAATGCAGGCAGAAAGAAAGGCTGAAAGTTCAGAAGGAGAAAAATTGGAAATCGGGATTCAGGGGATGACCTGTGCCTCCTGCGTGAGCACGATTGAAGAAAATTTAAAATCTAAAGAAGGAGTACTTTCTGCCAGTGTCAATTTAGCAACTGAACGAGGAACGGTCACTTTTGACCCGGAAGTTGTTACAGTCGACCAGATTTTACAGAACATTAAAGATTCCGGGTATCATCCGGTGGTGGAGAGAGTCTCTCTGCCGATTGAGGGGATGTCCTGCGCCTCCTGCGTGGAAAAGATTGAGAAGTCGGTCAAGCTGCTGCCAGGCATCGTGAATTTCAGCGTCAATTTAGCCACTGAATCGGCTTACGCAGAATTTATCCCGACTCAGACTTCTCTATCGGATATTAAAAAGGCGGTCTCGGATGCCGGGCCATATGCAGTTGGAGAGAAAGAGGTTTCGGCTGATACAGAGAAGGAGCATAGGGAAAAGGCTCTGAAAGTACTCAAGCGTAAGCTTATAATCAGTGCGGTCCTGTCGGTCATAGTGCTGGCATTGAGTTTCTCTGAAATGCTGCCTTTTCTCAGTCGGATAAACCATTCGGTCTGGTTCTTCATCTCCTTTATTCTGACCACACTGGTTTTATTCTACTGCGGCAGTCAATTTTTCGTCGGGTTCTGGAAGGGGCTGAAGCATTTCTCAGCGGATATGAATACCTTGATTGCCGTAGGCACTGGTTCCGCCTATCTTTACAGCACCGCGGCGACTTTCTTCCCCGGTTTTTTTGAACAGGTAACCGGTAAGGCAGAGGTATACTTTGACACCGCGGCTGTCATTATTACTCTAATACTATTGGGAAGATTCTTTGAAGCCCGGGCCAAGGGCAGGACTTCAGAAGCGATAAAAAAACTGATGGGGCTGCAAGCTAAAACTGCCACAGTGATCCGCAACGAACAGGAAATAGTCATCCCGGTCGAAGAAGTTCAAAAAGGCGATACTGTAATTGTCAAACCAGGGGAAAAGATTCCCGTTGATGGCAAGATTATCGAAGGCTATGCCACGATTGATGAGTCGATGGTGACCGGAGAATCGATTCCAGTGGAAAAGAAAGTCGAGGATGAGGTAATCGGCGCGACGATTAACCAGACCGGATACTTCAAGTTTGAAGCCACCAAAGTAGGCAAAGAGACTTTCTTAGCCCAGGTAATTAAATTAGTCCAGGAGGCGCAAGGCTCCAAAGCCCCGATTCAGAGATTAGCTGACAAGATAGCGGCAGTTTTCGTGCCAATTGTTATTTTGATTGCCATAGTTACCTTGGGTGTCTGGCTCTGGCTGGGTCCGGCCCCACAGTTGAATCATGCCTTAGTCACTTTTGTAGCTGTTCTCATCATTGCCTGCCCTTGTGCCCTAGGTCTGGCCACCCCCACAGCCATAATGGTCGGGACTGGCAGAGGGGCTGAGTTAGGCGTTTTGATAAAAGACGGAGAGACCTTAGAAACTGCCCACAAGATTGATACGGTCGTGTTCGACAAGACCGGAACGCTGACACGAGGCAAGCCAAAAGTTCATCGAGTCACCGCACTAAAGGGTTTCACGGAAGAAGAGGTCTTAAGGCTGTCCGCCTCAGCTGAAAAGGGTTCTGAACATCCCTTAGGCAAGGCAGTAATCGAAGAAGCTAAAACCAGAAATATGCGATTGGCTGATTTGACCGACTTTCAGGCTGTCCCGGGCCACGGAATCAAGGCAGAAATCGAAGGGAAAGAGATTTTAGCCGGGAGCTGGAAGCTGATGCGGATGTTTGAGGTCGATTTCACCCTGGCGGCTAAGGAGATTGACAGCCTGTACGAAGAAGGAGCGACTGCGCTTCTGTTGGCCGTCGATAAAAAGGCAGCCGGAGTAATCGGATTGAAGGACTCCTTAAAGCCGCAGGCTCAGGAAGTCATCTCTGCACTTCAGAATCAAGGAACCAAGGTGATAATGCTGACCGGCGACAATCAAAAGGCGGCTAAAGCAATTGCCAAGGAGGCCGGGATTGATGAAGTCTTGGCTGAAGTCTTACCCGGCGACAAGGCGGTTGAAATCAAGAAATTGCAAAGGGCCGGAAAGAAAGTGGCCATGGTAGGGGATGGCATAAATGATGCTCCGGCTCTAGCTCAGGCAGAGGTGGGGATTGCCCTGGGCACCGGAACTGACATTGCCATGGAGGCGGCGGATATTTCACTGATTAAGGGTGATTTGAAAGGAGTGCTGACAGCTATTCAGCTCTCGCACCGGACTATTAAGACGATAAAGTGGAATCTGTTCTGGGCTTTTATTTACAATATATTGGGGATTCCGATTGCGGCGGGGGTGCTTTATCCTTTCTTCAAGCTCTTGCTGAATCCGATGATTGCCTCTTTGGCGATGGCGTTCTCCTCGGTGTTTGTGGTGACGAATTCGCTGAGGTTGAGGAAGTTTAGAACTGGCTAATCAGTCGCAGCAAGGGCCAGCTTGTACCGGGGTTGGGCCACGTTTGAAGACGTGGTTGGCGAGGTAGATAATATCGGCCATAGATACAAAGCTGTCGCCGTTGACGTCGGCCAAGCAAGTGGGGCCTGGGATGGACCAGGATTTGAAGAGGATGTTGACTAAGTATACTAAATCAGTGATGTTCAGTTTATCATCGTCACTCAGAAAGCCAGAAAGTTTACCAAAACATGGTGAGTATTTTATAGTAGCGTAATCGTAAGAGCGTCCACTGGCGTAACTCCCACCAGTGACGTAGACATTGCCGTTATTATCAACGGCTAAGGCAGTAGCACCGTCGTCAGAATTTCCAGGCGCGTTGTAACGTCTAACCCATTTGGTATCTCCATTAGGGGCATACTTGATTGTAGCATAATCGTAAGCTAAACCGAAACTAAAACCGCTCACATAGACATTGCCGTTAGTATCAACCGCTAAAGCAACAGCCGCGTCGTAATAATATGCTGCTCCGTTGTAACGTCTGACCCACAGGGTATCTCCATTAGGGGCATACTTGATGGTGGCATAATCATAAGAAGTTCCACTGCCATCGCTCCTACCAGTCACATAAGCATGGCCACTATTATCCACTGCGACGGCATAGGCATGGTCAGCGCCATTCATTGGCCCATTGTAGCGTCTAACCCATAAGGTATCTCCATTAGGAGCATACTTGATGGTGGCATAATCATCAACGCTTCCACTGCCAAAGCTATAACCAGCCACATACACATTGCCGTTTTGATCCAGGGCCAATGCATTGGCTTGGTCGGAGCCATTTCCTGGCCCGTTGTAGCGTCTGACCCAGAGGGTATCTCCGTTCGGGGCATACTTAATCGTAGTATAATCATGAGAAGATCCACTCCCCGTGTTCCAACCACTTACGTACACATTGCCGCTGTCATCCAGCGTCAAGGCAACCGCTCGGTCGTAGTTATTTCCTAGTCCATTGCAGCGTCTGACCCACAGGGTATCTCCATTAGGGGCATACTTGATAGTGGCATAATCTTCAATAGTGCCACTGCCAACACTAGAACCGGTCACATGTACGTTGCCACTGTCATCCACTGCCAAAGCATAGGCTTGGTCGAAGTCATTCCCTGGTCCATTATACGGATTGACCCATAGGGCATCTCCATTAGGGGCATACTTGATAGTAGTGTAATCGCCATCACTCCCCCCAGTCACATAGACATTGCCATCATTATCAACCGCTAAAGCAGAAGCATGGTCGTCATAATTTTTTGGTCCGTTATAACGTCTGACCCACATAGTATCTCCGTTAGGGGCATACTTGATAGTAGCGTAATCGCCACCACTCCCCCCAGTCACATAGACATTGCCGTTATTATCAACGGCTAAAGCATAAGCATAGTCGGCAAAATTTCCTGGTCCGTTATACCTTGCCACCCAGGCCTCATACACCCCTTCCGCCTTCACGCTCACGCCCGCACACAATGCGATTACAACCACCACAATTACTCTGAGATATTTCTCTACCATATCCGTATCCCTGTTATAGTTTACACCAATAATATAACACCCAATCAGCCTCCGGCAACAAATAATTTTTGCCCACTTGACTTCAGTCAAGTCCCCAAAAGGCTTGCCAGCCTTGTATTCTTTATATAGATTAGCCTCTCAAATCAGTATTGACGTGAAAACCTATAAAATCAGCTTCAGCAAGATTCAGGGGTGCGGCAACAGCTTTGTCATCTGCGAAAAGCAGAAGGAACTGCCCAAAAACTTCAACTATGGGAAGCTCTCCAAAGCCATCTGCGATTTTAACTATGGAATTGGTGCGGATACGCTTTTGACCATCTCCAAAGGTAAAAAGGCTCCCTTCTTTATGGAAGTCTATAACCCGGACGGGAGTAAAGCTCAGGTCAGCGGAAACGGGACCCGCTGTGTTGCTCGGTATCTCTTAGAAAGAGGATACTCACCCAGATTATTCAAACAGATTGAGACCGTGCGCGGCCTGGTAGGCGCTGAAATTCTGAATGGGGACTTGCAGAATTTGCAAGTCCGAGTCAATTTAGGCAGGCAGGTCAAAGAGATAAAGAGAATGGCCATCAAGTTAAAGGGGAGAGCGGTAGAGGTGATTTATGTTGACATCGGCAATCCGCATGCGGTCAGAATAGTCAATAAATTCCCCTCTGACTGGAAAGAGCAGGGGAGATTGATAGAACACCATCCGGTGTTTCAGCCTCACAAGGTGAATGTGGAGTTCGGCAGGGTCATCAACAAGCGAGAAATGGAAGTGAAAGTGTGGGAAAGAGGAGTGGGGCCGGTTTTGTCCTCTGGCACTGGAGCAAGTGGAGCGGTGCTGGCGGGCATTTTTACGGATAAGCTGCAGAATAAGGTGAAAGCTCTTATGGATGGTGGAAATTTAGAGATTGAGTATGATTCAATCAGGAAAAATCTGTATATAACCGGTCCGGCTGAGACGGTCTGTCAGGGTGTGTTCTTATATCATGTCTGAAAAAGTAGTATCAGGGCCTGAATCAGCCGTATCATCGCATGACTCCAAGAAGCAGGGGACAATTTTGTTTCATATCAAAGATTATTTACATCACCTCTCGTTATTCAGTCCGGAAGCCAGATTGTTTTTAATCGGAACTTTTTTTGCGGCATATCCCTTTGCGGTTTTCCAGCTCTTGTTAAATCTCTATTTGAAAGAGTTAGGTTTCAAGGAGGGATTTATCGGGAGTCTACTTTCAGCCACAGCTCTGGGTACCTTGATTATTTCAGGACTGTTAGTGTTTATGATGAGCAGGCTCTCTTACCGCAGAATTCTGATATCAAGCCTGGTCTGTGCGGCGATTGGCTATGGTCTATTGAGTATTCTCTTAGACAGAACCGCACTCTGGGTGGTGGCGTTCTTTTCCGGAGCTTCAGCAGCCGGTTTAAGATTGGTGGGGCCGCCTTTTTTCATGCAGATTTCGACACCTAAAGAGCGGACTTATCTTTTCAGCCTAAATTTCGGCACCTGGATTCTGGCAGCCATTATCGGCAGCCTAAGCGGAGGTTACCTGGTCAAACTGTTCGACTCCTTCAGCGCCAGTCATCTTTACAGTTTGAGATGGGCGCTCTTGTTTTCCATAGTGATTGGTCTCTTAGGCATCCTTCCCTTTGCCCGAATAAAATCGCGCTCAGCCGGAAGAGAAGGCTCTTCTGAAATCTGGAAGTGGCAGAATCTCAAAAAAAGAGGGAAGGTCTATCTCAGGTTGACGGTACCTCTCTTTCTGGTCGGTCTGGGCGCAGGACTGATTATCCCTTTTCTGAATCTCTATTTTAAGACTCTGTTCCGGCAGTCAGCCCATGAAATCGGAATTTACTTTGCCTGGCTGCAAATCTTTATGCTGGCCGGAATCTTAATCGGCCCGGTTTTGGCCAAGAAATTAGGGATGATAAAAACCATCGTCTATACTGAACTGGCCTCGATTCCCTTCATGCTGATATTGGCCTTCACCACGAGTTTAGCCTTAGCAGTAAGCGCCTTCTTTATTCGAGGGGCTTTGATGAACATGGCCCAGCCGATTTCAACTCATTTCGCCATGGAGGCAGTGGGGGAAAAAGAGCACCCTTTGATAAATAGTTTAATCGCCTTAGCCTGGACCCTCTCCTGGGTCTTCAGCGCCGGCTTAGGAGGCAAGCTAATCGAACTGTACTCTTTTGCTCCGCCTTTGATTGTGGCGGCTGGATTGTACATTTTCTCCGCGGCTCTGTATTATTCATTCTTTGCCAAAGAGGAGAAGAAAATCTTCAAAAAAGAGCCGGTCAGCCTGCAAGAGGTCGGATGAATCCGCTGAGAAAAGAGATAGAAAGACAAATCAGCCAGAGCACAGGCCTTTCTTTAGAGGAAGTGGAAAGATTATTAGAAATACCTCCCAGAGAGGAGTTGGGGGATTATGCCTTCCCCTGTTTTGTACTGAGTAAAATATTAAAGAAGGCTCCGCCGGTCATTGCCAAGGAGTTGGCCGGACAGTTTAAAGCCGGTGAGGTTTTGTCTCGGGTGGTGGCTGAAGGTCCGTATCTTAATTTCTTCCTGAATCGGGGCAATTATGTCAAAGTTACTCTGACTGAAATCTTCCAGGAGAATCAAAATTTTGGGGGTGAAATTTCAGGCAGGGATAAAACCATCGTGATTGATTACTCTTCTCCGAATATTGCCAAGCCTTTTGGCATCGGGCATCTGCGCTCTACTGTCATTGGACAGTCACTTTATCTCATGTTTAAAAAGCTAGGATATTGGGTAACAAGGATAAACCATTTAGGCGACTGGGGAACACAGTTTGGCAAGTTGCTGGTGGCTTACAGAAAATGGGGAGACGAAAAGGAGTTTGAACGCAACCCGGTGGAATATCTATTTGAACTCTACACCCGCTTTCATCAGGAAGCTGAGAAGTCTCCTGAATTAGAAGACCAAGCCAGAGAGGAATTCAGAAAATTAGAAACAGGCGACAAAGAAAATACGCCATTGTGGCAGAGATTCCGGGAAATCAGCTTAAATGAGTTCAAAAGAATTTATGATATCCTGGACATTGAGTTTGATTCTTATGCCGGGGAAGCTTTTTACGACTCGCAGATAGAGGGAGTTCTAAAAGAGTTAGAGCAGAAAAAGCTGACCGAAATCAGCCAGGAGGCCTTGGTGGTGAATCTGGACAAGTTCAATCTCCCGCCCTGTCTGATAAAAAAGAAGGATGAAGCCACTTTATACACTACTCGAGATATTGCTGCAGCCCTATATCGCCACCAGACCTATCAGTTCCACAAATCGCTGTATGTAGTTGGCAGCGCTCAGCAGCTTCATTTTCAGCAGGTTTTCAAGGTCTTAGAGCTGATGGGCTACCAGTGGGCTAAAAATTGCATCCACGTCGACTTCGGCTGGGTAAAATTTCAGGAGCAGATACTCTCTACCAGAAGCGGGCACATGCTCTTACTGGAGGATGTTCTAAAACGCTCGATTCAGCTAGTCCGAGAGATAATTGCCGAGAAAAATCCGGATTTGGAAGATAAAGAAGAAGTGGCCAGCCAGGTGGGAATCGGAGCAGTAGTATTCGCCTTTCTCTCCCGGCGGAGGCAGAAGGACTTTGACTTCAAATGGGAAGAGGTCTTAAACTTCGACGGAGAGACAGGTCCTTATTTGCAATACACTCACGCTCGTTTGTGCAGTCTGCAGAGAAAACACGGCCAGAAAATTGAGACGGATATTGATTTTGGAATAATTTCCGGGGCCGAAGAGTTCCGACTGGCAAAACTTTTAGAGAGTTTTCCTGAAACAGTAATAGCCAGCGCCGAGCAGTTTGAGCCACAGATTATGGCTAGTTATCTCTTGAAATTAGCCGGTGAATTCAATACTTATTATCAGAACGTGCGCGTCATTACTGAAAACCAGGCCCAAACCAAAGCCAAAATGTTGTTAGTGTTCTGCATTCAAATTGTTCTTCAGGAAGGTTTGAGATTGCTGGGAATTAAGGCGCCTGAGCGGATGTAAATGCCTGGGAGAAGTAAAGAAATCATTGCTGAACAATCTCTTCCACTGCGGATTAAATCACAGATAAAAAACCGCTACGGTCAAATCACGGTAGAGGGATTTTTCCGGGGGCTGGACTCTTTCTGGCTCTTAGTCAAAATCATGCTACCGGTCTATTTCATCGTCACTTTTTTAAAATTCACCCCAGTCTTGCCTGCCATTGCCGATTTTTTCGCCCCCTATATGCGGATTTTCGGCTTGCCAGGCGGGGCGGCTCTGGCTATAGTGTTAGGGAATACGGTCAACCTCTATGCGGCGGTAGCAGTGATAGTCACCTTGAAGTTAAGTTCGGCCCAGGTCACCATTTTAGCCATAATGTTAGCCATTTCTCACTCCCTGCCCATGGAGGTGACCATCACTCAGAAGATGGGAACCAGATATATTACCATTCTTTTTTTGAGACTAATGGTTTCTGCGCTGATAGGCATAGCTTTAAAGCTGGTTTTGCTGTAAGGAAGAAGAATTGGCCTGGGGATTATTCATAGAGACCGCGCTTAAAGGCGGGCTCAAGCTCTGCCTGATAGTCTTTGTCATTTTAATACCGTTATTGATTGCCTTAGAATTCATGCGCCAAACCAAAGCCTTAAGCTGGCTGACCGACAGAATCCATCCCCTGACCAGCAGGCTGGGATTCTCAAAAGAAGCCTTGGTCCCGCTCTTGGCAGGATTTTTATTCGGCATCTCCTATGGCGCCGGAGTTCTAATCCCGGAAGCGCGCAGTAAACTCATAAGCAAAGAACAAATTTTCCTGGTGGCGGTCTTTTTGGCCTTGTGCCATGCGGTGGTGGAGGATACCTTGCTCTTTATGGCCGTAGGCGCCAACGGCTTTTATTTATTCTTCTCGCGGTTGATTTTGGCCGTGGTATTTACTTTCTTAGTTTACAGAGTGATGACTAAATTCAAGCTTAGAGGATTAAGAGATGTCTAAGACCGGCCTGGTCTATCACCCCGACTATTTAAAACATATCACCGGCAAAGAGCACCCCGAAAATCCGCAGAGATTAAAAGCCATCATCTCCTCTCTGGAAAAGAGCGGACTGATAAACAAACTGCACAAAATAGAAGCCAAACACTCCACCTTAGAATGGGTGGAAAAAGTTCACAGCAAAGCTTACCTACAGCAGATACAGAATGCGGGCAAAAAAGGGGCAGTCCTCCTAGACCCCGACACCATGGTAGGGCCCGATTCCTATGAGGTAGCCCTTTTGGCGGTCAGCGGAGTCTTGGCGGCCTGCGATGCGGTTGTCTCCGGTAAAATCAAAAACGCCTTCTGCGCGGTCCGGCCCCCCGGTCATCACGCGGAAAGAGAAAAGGCCATGGGCTTCTGCCTGTTCAACAACGTATCCATTGCTGCCCGCTACTTACAGGGAGAGCATAAATTGAAAAAAATCCTAATCGTGGACTGGGATGTTCATCACGGCAACGGCACTCAACATCTGTTTTATGATGATGACTCGGTTTACTATTTCTCCATCCACCAGTATCCGCATTACCCGGGAACCGGCCAGGAAGAAGAAGAGGGAGAAGGAAAGGGAAAAGGCTACACCTTAAACGTCCCCATGTGCGCTGGCAGCGGCGACCTGGAATATGATGAAGTCTTCGAGATGATTTTATATCCGGAAGCGGTGCGTTTCAAACCGGATTTTATTCTTATCTCCGCCGGATTTGACGGGCATAAAGACGACCCCTTATCCGACCTGCGCTTAACCGAGAAAGGCTTTCAGAAGATGACCGAAGTGGTTATGGATTTAGCCCAGCAGTGCTGCAAAGGGAAAATTGTCTCGGTCTTGGAAGGAGGCTACCACCTTTCCAGTCTGGCGTCTTCAGTCAAAGCCCATGTCAAGACCCTGCTGGAACACCAGCCCAAAGTTAAGAAGTAAATGTCAGTCAGAATGAAATGGATTTCGGTTCTTTTAATAAGCCTGAGTTTAATATCAATTCCATATTTGCACACAAAGGCTAAAGGAGAGGAAAAAATGGAAAAGGTCAAGATTCAATGGTTCGGGCATGCCTTCTTTTTAATCTCAAATGGCGTAAAAATCGCCATTGACCCCTTTAAAGACTTAGAGGGATATCCTAATCCCCAAGTCAGTGCTGAGATACTGCTGATGAGCCATGACCACTTCGACCACAATAAAGCCGAGGTGGTCTCCGGCAAGCCGCAGGTGGTCAGGGGCTACGGAAAGAAGACCGCCAAGGGGATGGAATTTTACGGAGTCAAAACCTATCACGATGAAGTTAAAGGAGCCAAGCGGGGTGAGAATAGCATCTTTGTCTTTGAAATCGGAGGAATCCGTATGGCTCACTGCGGAGACTTAGGGCATATTCTATCTGATGTGCAGCTGAAAGAAATTGGGCCAGTGGATGTGTTAATGATTCCAATAGGCGGATACTATACCATCGATGCCCAAGAGGCCTGGCAGAACATAGAGAAAATCAAACCCAAGATTGTGATTCCCATGCATTACAAACAGCCCTTTATGGGTAAAGACTTTCCGATTGACAAGGTGGATGTATTCCTGGAGAGGAAAAAGAATGTCAACCGCTTGGATAAAAATGTCTTAACTCTGGAAAAGGACAAACTGCCCAAAGAGACCTCCGTCTATGTCCTCAACTACAAATAAAGTTTCTCTGCGCTTGGACGAGCTGACCTGGCAGGAATTTCAGGAAATAGTTCCCAAGAAGATTAAGACGGTGATTCTGCCGGTGGGCACTGTGGAGGCGCACGGAGTTACCCCTTTGGGAACCGACAATATTATTCCTGTAGCTATTGCTGAAAGGATTGCCGGAGATTTAAAAGCCTTAGTAGCTCCTTTGGTTCCCTATGGCATCACCAGAACGCTCTTGGCTTACCCCGGCTCTTTGACTGTGACTTCAACATCCTTTGAAAACTATATTGGCGAAGTCTTGGATTCTTTAGCAGAAAAAGGATTTAAGAACATTGTGGTGATGAACGGCCACGGAGGGCAGATAGATGAACTGAGACGGGCTGCACAAAAAGTTCATCAAACTCGTAGGGTAAAAATCGCGGTGATTCACTGGTGGCTGCTCTGTGCGGAGGTGACCAAAGAGGTGTTCAGCCAGTCTGGAGGGCATGCCGGTGTTGATGAGACTGCCTGTGTAATGGCGTTACATCCGAATTCGGTAAAGAAAATCAGATATAACAAAAAGCTGGCTCACACCATGCAGGAGGGGGTTTATACAGTCCCTGCTCCGGGAACCATCTTACTCTACAAAGCCGGAGAAGGATATCCTGAGTTCGAGGAAAAGAAAGCCAAATTATATCTGGAGAAGGTCTGCGCCAAAGTAAAGTCTACGATACGGGATATTTTCAATAAATGGGAACAAGTAGTATAAAAAAGAGTATATTGTGACAGCTATTTGAAAAATTTACCAAGGAGGGTGGGATGTTACTGAAAAGAAGTTTGATTGTTGTTCTATTATTAGCTCTTTGCAGTCCGGTTTTAGCTCAGGGTTTCTGGGGTTCCAATGAGGAGGAAGAAGAAACCGCAGACCAGCCCAAAAGAAAAGGGCCCACCGCCATTCTTTTGCCCCGCAAGTTAATCGATATCCCCACGGCCAATATGCTTCCCCGGGGGAGCTTTGATTTTGATTTCAGGGCTTATCCCAAGGGAGGAATCTTTGCTGCGGTTCACATCGGGTTGACCAACTGGTTCAATTTAGGTGTGGCTTACGGAGGTGAAAATATTTTAGGTGAAGGAGGAGTGAACTGGAATCCCCGGGTGGAATTTGTCTCCCGCCTGAGAATAATCGAGGAGACCTATGCCCTCCCCTCCTTTGCCTTAGGGTTTGACTCTCAGGGAAGCGGTGCCTATAACGATTCCCTCAAGAGGTATACCATAAAATCTAAAGGTTTCTATGCTGTTTTAACCAAGAATTACTTTCTCGGTACCGTGCCGATTGGCTTTCATGGCGGGATTAACTACAGCCTGGAGACTAAAGACGGAGACGAAAACCCCAATCTCTTTGTGGGCACGGACGCTATGTTTAATGAGCAGGTGGTTTTAGAGGTTACTTATGATTTTGCCCTGAATGATAACCGTAAAGGGGGGTATTATGGCAAAGGCAGGGGGTATTTCGACGTGGCCCTGCGCTGGCCGGTCGATCGCGATCTCGCCGGGGCTCACGAGG